>JAEWBQ010000018.1 GCA_023391075.1 Candidatus Parcubacteria bacterium | reverse complement strand
CCACTGGACACCGTAGACCGGCCCCAGCTCACCGTCATCATCGGCCCACTCATCCCAGATGGTCACCCCACGTTCCTGGAGCCAGCGGACGTTCGAGTCGCCGCGGAGGAACCACAGGAGTTCGAGTGCGACCGACTTGAAATGTACCCGCTTGGTCGTGACGAGGGGAAATCCTTCGTTTAGATCAAAGCGCAGCTGACGGCCGAATACGCTGCGCGTGCCGGTGCCGGTGCGGTCGCCCTTATGAGCGCCATGCGCGAGCACGTCGCGCAGCAGATCTTCATATGGCGTGGGGATCATTATTCCCCCACCTCCCTTTTGTACTAGGAGCGAACTGACTGTCCGCTCACCCTATGAAATACTTTATAAGCATATGTGCAAAAATACTAGCATTGGCAGTTTGAGTGTGCTACCCTGTAGCCAAGAGCTGTTCCAAACAAACAACCCTGGAGTTATAAAACCATAAGCAAAGGCATGCATATGAGTGAGTTTTTCAATCAAACCGAACAACAAAGTGCGCCTATGACGCCTATTCTTGATGCACTGGCGCCTCCCATGCCGATATCGAGTGAAGTGATCAGCGCTGATCAGGTGGGTGTTGATACTAATGACCGCGAGGCTGGGCGTCGCGCCGAACTGAGCGCTGTGCGCGCTATGGTGCTTCGTCTTGCAGCGGATGCTGCTGAAGTCATGGTCCTACACAAAGAAGGCGACATTGACGACGAGACATACGAGCGAGTCTGTAAGCAATTCGAAGAAAAGATTGTCTTGCAGTTCGCGTTCGTCGATATGACCGCGGGTAATGTAATCTATGATGACGATGGCGATCAAGTGACGCCGGCACAGGTCGCATCCGAAGCGCTAGAGGCGGTCTATCCAGAAACGGAGCTGAAGGTACTACAGGAAAAGCGCCAGCGTCTTATGGACGAGCTTGATGACGTCAATCAACGCCTGAAACGTTACGAAAATACTGAAACGAGAGATTCGGCAGAAACAGATAATGTAGCGCTGCCATTGACGAAAGTCATCGCGAGTTATGAACAGATGAGTGAGACGCTCGCGGCATCCCCGCGCGTTGACACGACGTATGATTCGCCGGCGCGGGTTCCGTCGACACAAGGGTTTGAAGACGAAATTGAGTTTCCTTCTTCCGACGAGCTTCATACGGGATTAGGCCGTCACCTTGGTCGTATGGGAATGCGCCTCGTTCATACTGGCAAACAACTGGTTCATAGTCGCTAACCATCGCTAAACAAAAAATCGCCCCGATGGAGGCGATTTTTTATTGTGTCAGAATATATTAGCTGACGACGTTTTCAACCTTGATACCAGGACCCATAGTGGTGCTGATAGCGGTGGTCTTAACGTAAGCACCCTTCAGGCTGCTTGGCTTCTGTGACTGCAGGCTGTCGAAGAATGCACGGGCGTTCTCTTCGAGCTTGGCGGCGCCGAAGCTAACCTTGCCGATGCTCAGGTGAACGATAGCTTGCTTGTCGACGCGGTATTCAACTTTACCGGCCTTGGCTTCGGTAACGGCTTTGGCGACGTCGGTAGCAACCGTACCGCTTTTAGGGTTTGGCATAAGGCCGCGTGGACCAAGCAGACGAGCGTACTTACCAAGCTTTGGCATGTAGGCAGGTGTTGCGACCAGGATGTCGAAGTTGAGCTCTTCTTTTTCGAGCTGCTTCAGGAAGTCGTCGTCACCAGCGATATCGGCGCCAGCTTTCTTGGCAGCTGTCAGGTCGGCTTCTGGAGCGAAGACAGCGACACGGACGGTCTTGCCGGTACCGTTTGGCAGTGAAACGGTGGTACGGATGTTCTGGTCAGCCTGGCGTGGGTCGACACCAAGGCGAACGTGAACTTCGACTGATGCATCGAACTTGCTTGGGCTCGTCTTGGTCGCGAGCTCAAGTGCGTCGGCGAGGCCGTATACCTTACCAGCTTCTACTTGCTCAGCGAGCTTGCGGTAGTTCTTGCCGCGGCGTTCGATCAGTGGGCGAACAACTGGCTTTGGACCCTTCTTAGTAGTTGCTTCGGCGTCTTCTGACTGAGGAGCGGTGTCGCCAGCTTCCTTGCGAGCTTCCTTCTCGGCCTTAGCTTCAGCTTCGGCGAGAGCTTTTTCGCTGCGCTTGCCAGCCTTGGCTGGAGCAGCTTCCTTGACTTCGTGGTTCTCGGCGCCAGCGATAGCCGCTTCGATTTCCGCGATAGTGTTCTTTTCGGTGACCTCGAGCTTCAGCTCAGCGGCCTTTTCAAGCAGTTCGGCTTTCTTTGCCATAACAGTTTGAATCCTTTCTGTGGTACAAGCGGCGTTTAATCAGCCTCCCAACATTGATTTATCGTCCTTTTATTATAGCATAAGGAGCCAAAAAATACCAGTGGTGCCCCCTGCGGTTATCCGTATAGCATGCCGGCGAGCCAGATGAGCAGCAGGATGATGACGATCGGAACAGTGCGCCGTACGAGCCGCCTTCCCCGTGGAGCAACGACGTCGGCCGCGGGATCGTCGATGGCCGTATCCGCATAGCGCGTCGCGTTTTTATCTAGAGCGGCCAGGATTGCACTACCGACGGCCGTAAGTCGCTGAAGCGTGGCAGTGTCGGTGATAGTAAGCCAGCCTGGTTTGAAAAGATAGAGGGTGTCGTCGATTATTTCAATGTCGTAATCAGCTGCATATTGTACCAAAATATTCATGACGTCAGGACTGAAGACATAGAGCGCATCCGTTTCGTATCCGGCGGGAACGTACAAGCTGAAGTGTTTAATGAAGTCCCCCTCTAATTCAAGGCGTTGAAAGTTCTTGATTTCCAGGCCGTACTCACTGTACCGGCGCAGGAAGTTATTGTGAGTACTGTCGAGAATAATGTGTGGCAGATGGCGCGGCAATGGCAACACGAAGAACGACACTTTGCGGGGAACGAGAGGCAGCTCCGTATGGTCGTAGGGCAATGAGTAGGCGTAACTGTAGTTCCCCAGGCTGGTAAATGGCAGCAGCGACGGGTTGTCAATACGGTCGGACACCTGCTGGTATGCGCCGCGCCAGAAGACGAACGCCTGATCCGTGGGGCGTGTATCGAAGCGGTAGGAGCCGCCGACTTCGTTGCTGTAGCGCTGCCATGCGGTGCGCCGATAGGCCTGACGCCAGATCGCAGTTATGATGGCTATCAGGGCGACCGCTACAAGGCTCACGCCACCGACGGCATACGGAATGCCGAGAGTGTCTGGCGCTGACATGAAGGCGAACCAGATGAACATTGCAACCCCGCCAAGCGAGACGACGCTACACCCTATCAGGAGCCATTGCCACCGCCAAAAAGGCCCGGTCGTGACATCGCGAAACGTTGGTTTGAGGTACGAAGAAGGACGCATTGCTTTTAGTATACCGGAGTGCTGAAGCTTTGCGTAATCGAATGAGCCGGACTCACGGTGCTACTGTACTACCACCAGGGGGTTGATGGATTGGAACGCACGCCCCATGCGATGCCATCGTACCCGCTACCTGTCATTAGGTCAGGATTGTTGGTTTTTTCGGCTGAGCTAAGGCCGGCGGCGTTGTAGCGGATCAATTGATACTGATCGGTGCCGGGGTTGTTGCCACTGGCATCGCGCGATTGATAGAGGTATGTGTTGTTCGATGGAAGACTTGGGTCGAGTGTCGGCAGTTTGGCGACGTAGGTCGGCACGACGCCGGGTATGAACGAGTCGCCCTGACCTTGGTCGTAGCCGCACCATTGATATTGGTAATTATACTGACCTGTTGTATTGACGCAGTTCGCGCTGTTTGGGTAGTAGCCTTTGTCTGCTTTGTAGAGTTCGATAGCGCGCTGGAGGCTCGCGAAATCCTGGCGTTCAATTGAGTACTGGGCTTTAGCGGTGATGCCGCTGTAGACTGCGATCACAATGGCAGCCAGAATTGCGATCACGACAATTACGATCAATAGTTCGACTATCGTAAAACCGTAAGACGACTGCCGTGGTTTCATAGTACTTATTGTTATAGCACACTGTGGTATAAACGCCATAAAAAAGAGAGGGCTCTCTTCCCTCTCTTTTTCACCACCCACTCCAGTGATCAGCCTAGCTGATACTTAGGAGGGTCCAGCTGCCACCGCGGTTGTCGCTTTTGAGGCGAAACTGGCTGGCGCCATCACTGAGGGTCAGGATCTCGGCGATCCGCTCCCCACTCTTGACGACAAGTCGCAACCCGGCGTCGATGAAGTCATAGGTCGAACCCTGATACTCCATGCGGCGCGGGTAGGCGCGCATGTCGCGGCCGAAGCCCATTGCAGTGATGGTAACTGGATGGTTGATAGTGGTTTGGTAAGTCATATTCGTACTCCTCGAGATAATAAATGGTTGTTTTTGGGTAAAACAAAAACTGACAACAAGGAAAAGCGTGTCAGTCGCGGATTTTATGTGAGTGCGTTACGAGGAGACAAATACTACCGCCTAGGTATTTGCTGTATCACCTGAAGTAACGTTGAATATGTAGTTTGGACAGGGACGCCTGGCGCGTGCCGGTGTGTATGCCCGCTTGTGTGTAAAGGCCTGCGAGTGGAAAGATACGAGACGTGCCCCTACCAGTACTCCCATGACCTGCTCTTAGTATAACGCGGGCAATAGTTGGGCGGTCAATGCTTTGATGCGGGTTTTTTACGAAAAACATAATCGACATGTGTATTCCTTGCCGTATACTGAGTGCATGGTTAAAAACAATTCATACACTATACCACCGCGATTTCGGCTGGGATTTATTATCATTGCGGGCCTCGCATATATCGGTAATACGGTTCCGTACATATTGCTGCTCCTGCAGGATCACACGATATATGGGTCGGTGGCAAATACGACATTGCTGGTTGCTGATGCTGTCGTGCCTCTTGTTGTGGGACTGATCGCCGCTGCCTTGACGCATCGCCGCAGCATCGGGCGGTGGTGGATCGCAGCGGGAGCGGGTTTTGTCGTCGGCATGATAGAACAGCTCCTTATATCGGCGGGCAGCTACATCGCTCCGATGAATTACGAGCAGCTTAATATCGCAGCGGTTATCATTGCGGCCGGTATGACTCTCTGGGCGGTGTGGTACGACAGATTCAAAACGGGTCGGTCTACGCGCCACTGGCGCGTTGCTGGTATCGGCACATTATATGGCCTGGCAGTAATTGCGGCAGTGGCTGATACGATGCGCTCTATACAAAGCGGCCAGGATGCGGCCAGCATGCTTGCTCCGCTTGGGCTCACATTGGGGTGTGTCGCAGTGGCTGTCGGCGTTGCCTTGTACGTATATCGCCAGCTCCCAGTTGTCGAGCGCGTGAAGCGCGTAGTCTTGGCATTCACTACTGCCGTATTGCTGACAATGGCTGTTGGCGGTCTCCTCTCATTGATTCCCGTTAGTCAAACGCCTTTAATCGGTGCGGAGTGGGTTGGAATTGTCGTGGCGGTCGGGGGCTATATAGTTGCCGTATGGTTACTTGTGCCGTCTGTCGCTCATCGTGTCTATACACGTAAAGCACGCGCGTGATCGCGCAACGACGATAAATAACGGCTTTAATAATAGCACCCGATATGGGTGCTATTATTAAAGCTTGAATCCAAGTGGTCTATTCGACGACTTCGACGCCCATAGAGCGGGCTGAACCGGCGATAACCTTGAAGCGGCCTTCGGCGTCAACGGCGTTGAGCTGGTCTTTCTTGATCTCGGCGATTTCTTCGATCTGAGCGCGAGTGATCTTGCCGACCTTGTCGGTGTGTGGCTTGGCGCTACCCTTTTGGATCCCAGCGCGTTCGCGGATCATGTCGTCAACTGGCTGGCCAAGTGACTTCCATGTGAACGTTCGGTCTTCGAACACCTGCAGGTGAACGATAACGTCCTTGCCCATCAGGTCTTTGGTTGCGTCGTTAAACGGATTGATGAAATCCATCATGTTGAGGCCCCACTGACCGAGAGTTGAACCAACTGGAGGACCTGCGGTCGCGCGGCCAGCTGGGATACGGAGTTTGAGGTTACCGATAATCTTTTTTGCCATAACTTTTCCTTCTTGTACTAAATATTTATTGAAGCATATATTTAGTGCGTAACCCTCATATTATACGCCCAAAGTGGAAGATTTTCAAGGGGTAGCTCACTGGCACTAGGCATAGCGTAGGCAGTAGTGTATGCTTACTCTATATAAAGCGTAAGCGACAATAACATGAAAAAACATCAGAGCCTTCTGGCAAAACAGACAAAGAAATTCATATCGGCAGAAAAGCACGCGAAGCACATCGCCGCTCGTATGATGAGCCGCAAACGATTTAACAGGTTCCTGTGTATTTTGGGTCCTGGCCTGGTTACGGGTGCAGCGGACGACGATCCATCTGGCATCGCGACTTACTCACAGGCGGGTGCCGCGTATGGTACAGGCTTTTTGTGGGCTTTTCCTATTATGTATCCGCTGCTTTTGGCGATTCAGGAGTCATGCTCGCGCATCGGTGCGGTAACAGGACGCGGCCTGGCGGCACTTCTGAAGGAGCATTATAGTAAGAAACTGCTCTATATGGCGGTGTTCCTGGTCGTAGTCGCAAATACCGTCAACATCGGTGCCGACCTAGGTGCAATGGCAGCCACGACGCAGCTCTTCGTGCCGAAGGCACCGTTTGCACTGCTGGCGGTGATTTACGCGTTGGTGATTATGGCTTTAGTGGTATTCGTAAGCTACAAGAAGTATGCCAGGATTTTGAAGTGGCTGGCAATCGCCCTGCTTGCCTACCCGGTGACGGCTATCATGGTGACGCAGAACTGGGGTGAGGTGTTCCGCTCGACGTTCATGACATTTCCGAAGCTCAATGCCGATATGATTTACATTTTCGTCGGTATTTTAGGAACGACGATTTCACCGTATCTGTTCTTTTGGGATACGTCGGAAGTCGTTGAGGAAGAAATTGCCAAAAAACGCATCGTCGGGGCGCTGAAACTACCCAAGGTCAACAAGCACTTTCTGCGCGGTATTCGAACCGACAACTTCGTAGGGATGACCCTCGCGACATTGACGGCATGGTTTATTGTCATTGCCTGTTCGTCGGTGCTGTTTAAGCACGGCGTCACCAACATTACGTCGGCGTCAGACGCCGCCGCTGCCCTGCAGCCATTGGTACAGGGCTTCCCGCACTCGGGATTCGTGGCAAAGGCTATCTTCTCGATCGGTATCCTGGGCATCGGCCTACTGGCAGTGCCGGTACTTGCCGGATCGGCGGCCTATGCGATCAGCGAGACGGTCAGCTGGCGCGAGGGTCTGTGGCGTAAGTTCCACCGGGCGACTGGCTTTTATAGTGTCATTATCATCGCGATACTCGTTGGCCTCGCGATTAATTTCTTTGGCATCGATCCGATTCAGGCGCTGATCTTTACAGCAGTGTTTAACGGCGTCGCTGCAGTGCCGCTGATCTGGATGATCCTGCGCGTCGGCAACAACAAAGCGATTATGGGCGAATACAAAAACGGCCCGGTATCAAACATATTTGTGACACTTGGGCTGATTCTGATGACCGTATCGGTCGGCGTGCTGTTCTTCTTTATGGCAACCGGCCAGCTACATTAGTAGCCGCGCGTCGCATTGTCTATGGCAAATTGACCGAATGATCGGAGGAGCGCCTGGTGGCGATGCGCGTGGCGGAATGATTCGGCGGTCTTCGCTGCCTGGCCAAGTTTGACATGTAGCTCGTAGAGCTCGTCGACATGATGGGTTTCGAACCCAAACCGCGCATAGTCAACGCCCCGCCCGTCACTGCTTGGTTCGATCACGTATCCTACGCCGTTTAGAAGGATGGATTGTTCTTGGCTAAACTTGAGCGGGCCGGCAGCTGACATCTTTGACAGGCCCTTCGCGCGCGCTTCTGCAAGCGCATTGCTTTCGGCGCCACCTGGCAGTGCGCGCAGCCCACGTAAAATCGATCCTTCTTGCGTCAAGATGACGCCGTTACCAATGGCAGGCACGACGTATACGCCGTATTGTTCGCTCGTTTGGTTCTGGATGGGGCGTGGCTGCAATTGCTCTTGGGTGAGTGTTTCGAAGTTGCTTGGCATACAATGGCTCCGCTTACAAAAACGCCCCCAGGACGGAGGCGTTTGATTGAATGGTTTAAACTTTCTTTACCTGCAGGGCGTCAAGTTCGACAGGTGTGTCGCGGCCGAACATACTGACCATGACTTTGATCTTGCCCTTTTGGTTGTCGATTTCGGCGATCGCACCATCGAAGCCCTTGAATGGACCGTCGGTGATCGAGACCACTTCGCCCTCGCTGAAGTCGATGTGATGCTTTGGATCTTCGACGCCCATGCGCTTCTTGATCTTGGTGATTTCGCTGTCCGAAACTGGAGTCGGTTCCGTGCCGCTACCTACGAAGCCGGTGACACCTGGGGTGTTGCGGACGATGTACCAGGTTTCGTCGGTGAGCTTCATTTCGACCAGTACGTAGCCCTGGAAGATTTTACTCTCGACGACCTTGCGCTTGCCGTTCTTGATTTGGATCTGCTTCTCTTTTGGTACCATAGCGTCAAAGATCTTGTCGGCCATGTCGACGGCGTTGATACGCTGACGGATGCTGTCAGCTACTTTTTCTTCGTAGCCGCTGTAGGTGTGGATTGCGTACCACTGACGGGTGCTGTCGTAACGATTTTGTGCCATATGTGCGATGTTCCTTTACTTCAAAATGAGCTCAAACAAATATTTAAACAGGATGTCGAGGAGTAGAATCAGGACGACGAAGACGGCAGTAAATGCCACCAGGGCGCCAGTCATGCTCCAGGTCTGCCCGCGGGTTGGCCAACGAACCTCGCGTAGTTCGCGCCATGCGCCGGCAAAGTACCCGCCAACGGCACGAAACGGACGAAGTACGCCGCCGCGCTTACGGGCTGGTTTTTCTTTTGGCTGTTTGTCTGCTGTTGTTTTGGGAGCCGTAGCACGGATACGCGTCACTCGGGTGGCGGTTGCGGCCTTGGCTGGTGCTGATGGTTTGGTTGCCAAAATAACTCTCCAACTTAAAAAGTCTGCTGCTGCAGACTGTCAATACGTATTGTAGCGAACTACCCGCACACCGTCAAGCGTGATACCATGAGTGTATTGTGCTTGAGTATATCTTTTTTCCCCTGTTAATCATCGTATCATTTCTGACTGTCGCGACCGGTTCGCGCCTCGCCGTTGCCATGCGACGATTTCGCATCCAGCGGCAGATCACGGCCGCGATTGATCCGTCGACGGTCAGCGTATGTATTCCGGTCCGTAATGAGATGCGCGTTATGACAGAGTGCCTGGAGCGGGTACTAGCAAGCGACTATCCAAAGATTGAGATTATCGTATTTGACGACGGGTCGACGGATGATACCTCGGTACTAGTGCGCTCTTTTGCGCATGTGGGTGTACGGTTCGTGCCGGGCCGTGAACTGCCAGACGGTTGGCTCGGTAAAAATCACGCACTGTCGATTTTGGCGAGCGAAGCCAGCGGATCCAAGCTTCTATTCTTGGATGTCGATACGCACATTGGGGTTACAACAATTAGTCAATTAGTGGGCTACATGACGACGGAGCAACTGGATATGGTGTCGGTCTTGCCGATTCGGCGTGATGGATGGAGTCCGAGCGTCTGGTTTGGGTATATGCGTTACTACTGGGAGCTTATTATCGCCGGCCGTTCTATGCCGGCGACTTCGAGCGGACTATGGATGATTGACCGAGAGGTGCTAGCTCAGCACGGTGGCTTTGCGGCGTACGCTGCTGACGTGCGCCCCGAGCAGCGTCTGGCGGAGCAGATCGGGACGTCAAAGTATCATTGCTTACTTGGAACAAGCCAACTAGGCGTCGCCGAATATAAACCATGGCGATCGCAGCGCGAGGCTGCGCGTCGATTATACTATCCTATTGTTGGCGGTCGACCGTTTGCCGGTCTGGCTGGAGTCGTGATGTTGCTGCTCCTGAATGTGCCGCTTTTGACGATCATCGTTGGTTCGATAGCACAGCGCAGCGATATTGTCATGTGGGCCGAGTTGCTCATCATCATCCATATGGCTTTGTATGCTGTGTACACGCGTCGAATGTGGCAGTGCGGCTGGTGGTTCGGCGCGCTCCTGGTGCCTGCTCTGTTCGTTCAGGAACTCTGGCTGCTTACGTTGAGCCTTACGGGCTATGCGACACATACGGTTACCTGGAAGGGCCGCTCGGTGACAGCTCCCTCGATGAAGACCGATTATCTTAGTATCGATAAATAGTTATTTCGTTTTGTCAGCCACAGGCAGGCTGAAGCTAAAGGCCGAACCGTGATTGAGGCGGCTCTTGAGTTCGATCTGCGTACCGAGCTTTTTGGCAAGTTTGGCAGCGACATACAGGCCCAGACCCGTACCGCCTGTTTCGCGGGTGCGGTAATCCTCGGAGCGATAGAACTTGTTAAATACTTTGACCTGGTCGGTTTTGCTGATACCGATGCCGGTGTCTTTGACGGTAAACGCCAGCTGATCGCCACTTCGTTCGATATGAAGCGTAATCGTTCCCTCTTTGGTGTATTTGATCGAATTCGTGATGAAGTTTTGGAGCAACTCTTTGAGGTATAGCGGACTAGCAGTGACATGCCCAAGGTGGCCGGCGATATCGAGATCAAGAGTGAGTTTCTTTTTGCGGGCCTGCGGTGCGTATTCTTTGTATAAATCAGTGGCGAGCGACCGAACATTGATAAGTTCCGCCTCGTCGGCGACACCACGTTCGGCGCGCGATAGCGTCGACAGATCATTAACCATTTTGGCAAGGAAGATGACTTGCTCGTGAGCGGTATCGATCGCGCCCTTAAGTACGGCCTTGGCTGTGTCGGGGCGGTCAAGCATGAGTTGTACGTTACTTATCGTGCCTTCGGCGACGGTAATCGGCGTGCGGAGCTCATGGCTGACGACGCTGATGAATTCGTCACGCTCTTCCTCGAGACTCTTTGCCTTGGTGATGTCACGCATGATCAAGACGTAGCCGTCGTTACGGGCGGCCTTTTGAGAGTGGCTATAGGTGCCGTGAATCGGTGACGCCGTCAGCTCGATGCGCATCGACTCGCCTTCGATGTCAAACCGGAGGTCGTCGCGGACAGTGGTACTTTTGAGGCCTTTAAGGTAGTCACCGAGGGCTAGGGCTTCGCCTTCGCTCGTCTGAAGCGTGATGGTTTTATCAATATGATGGCCGTTAGGGCTCTCGTTGGTATCAAGAAGGTTCAGCATGGCCGCGTTATATACGCGGATAATGCCATGCTGGTCGGTACTGAGGACGGCATCTGCTAGGTTGTTGACGATGGTGAGGACGCGGTCGCGCTGCAGGTTGCCCTCGGCTTTGGTGCGGTTAAGCTCCGCGCTGTTGACTTCTTGAGCGCGCCCCATCGAGGCGATTGACAATCCCACAGCCAGTGTGGCGAGAACGGCCATGATGGTGACCATATTCTCGTCCGTATGCCCGAAATGCATGACGATATCTGCTAGCCCAGTCAGGACGAAAACCGCTACACTCAGGCGCAAGCCGCCAAATGAGAAATACGCATAGCTGCCTAGGAATAGGAGGATCCATGCGGCAATAAATGGCATCGCGAATCCTGAGACGCACAAAATATACAAACTCGATAATACGTGGTAGACGACGACGCGAAACGCTATGGATCGCTTGGTTTGTTTCGTCATCGCAAACTGCGCGACGGCAAGAAGGAGCCACGGCGCCAAGATCAAGTAAAAGGCTGAGTCGCTCAGATAGTGCGAACGGTCGACGATGTTGAATTTGATCAGGAAGCCGTAGGCCAGAAGGATCAGCGGTAAAATAAGCGCCGCCATACGGACTACCTGCGCCGTACGCGTATTAATAACTACCCCACCACTAAACATAGGGTCATTATACCTGGAAGTATAAGCTTTTTAAATAGATGGCGATTCTTTTTTGAGCTGGTCACGGTGAAGGCGGTATGCTGGGTCGCCTACTGCGACCTCGGTCCAGAAGTCGCTGGAGTGATTGAGATGGCGCGTATGGGAGAGCTCGTGGATGATGACGTAATCGATCAATTCGAACGGCAGCTTCATGAGGGCGATATTTAGGCTGATCGTCCCGGTGCTACTACAGCTTCCCCATCGGCTGCCAGCATGCGAAAACCGCACCTTTTCGTAGACATAGCCGTGCTGCGCGGCAAGGTACCCGAGGCGTTTGGGCAGATAGCTTTTCGCTTCAACTCTCAGGGCGCCAATGACGGCATCGCGCAGCTCTCGCTGCAGTGCTGGCGTGTCGAGTGTCATGCCGCTCGGCAGCTCAGCGATGATTTGCTGGCCATGACGGGCGATGCGTGGTTGTGAGCGCGAGCTAGCACGTACGACAAGCGTGTGGCTTTTGCCAATTTGCATGCCCGGCTCGTAACGGGTCTTCGGGTGCTGCTCTTCGAGCATGGCGCGGAGCTGTGGCCGCGAACTCTTAATCAACCGTTTGACGAGGAATAGTGGTGCGTAGAGCGGCAGCGAGGCGCGCAGCCGCCCGTCGGGTGCAACCCGAACCCGCACGTGGGTCGCACGGGCACTTCGCCTGAGCGTAATGGTGCCGAACTCTTCGTCGACAATACTAGACATAGGGTTCTCCTATAAAATTGCGATATTGCGGCGATTCGGGCGCTGCTCGGGCGGCGTGTCGGGTCGGATAGGTGGCCGTGCGTGGCCGGCGATGTCGCCGCGAGGCCCGCTCAGGCGCTGAAGGACGACGCGTACTTGGGTAGCATAGGTATGTTTGCCGCTGATAACGACCGGTTTTTCGATAGCGTGTGGCGGATTAAAGCGCTCGAGGCGCGCGTTATATTCGTCGCTGCTGATTGCTTGGTAATCGCTATCCTTGGCGGGTCGCAGGCTGCGCATCTTGGCGGCCATCGGATCGGTCTGTACCCATACGAAGAGCGTCGCGTAACCGGCGCGACGAGCAAGTTTGACGATTTCCGCGCGCTCGGTGCGAGTGCCGGTCGGGCCTTCGAGGATCAACGTGTGACGTGTCTTGAGAAATTCTTCGTATTGCAGCATGACCAGTTCGTCGGCGAGTGCCGCATCATTGACGAGCTCATTGATGCGATCACGATTCAGATATGGCGCGTGGAAGGTTTCAGCGAATTTTTCGGCAAAAAAAGTCTTCCCGCTGCCAGGCACCCCCACCATGACAATCACGTGCGGCTGATTAAGACTTAATGATTTCATATATGACAGTATAGCAAAAAGGTGACGCGATAGGCACCCTTTGTCGTGACTCGGCCTGTATAATGAAAAGCATATGCGAAAATTCTTTATCGTTCCGACGCTCATTAGCCTTATCGCGCTTGGCTTCGTTGGCGTGACGCTTGGCATCCAGGCGGCGCTGGTGACACTAGCGCTGATTGTCATCGAGATGACGTTCAGCTTCGACAACGCTATCATCAATGCTCGTATCCTTCATACGATGAGTTTGTTCTGGCGACGGATGTTCATGACGCTTGGCATCGTGATTGCGGTCTTTGGGATGCGCATCGTCTTCCCGATTGTCGTAGTGATGCTCGGGGCGCAGCTTTCGTGGCAGTCGGTGCTCGATTTGGCGCTGCATGACCCACATCAGTATGCGGCTCACCTGCACGCGGCACATCCAAGCATCGCGTCGTTCGGTGGTATTTTCCTACTCATGTTGGCACTCGACTTCTTTATGGACAAAGGGCGCGATGCTCGTTGGCTAGGCAGATTTGAGTCTGGTTTACAAAAGATCGGGTATGTATGGATGCCGGCGCTACTCTGTGGCCTCACGACAGTTATCATCGCTCTACTGCCTATCAATCATCACCCTGGCGAGACGTTACAGGCAGGCCTCGTCGGCATTATATTGTACTTAGCGATAAAGGGAGTGACTGCCCTGTTTGGTCGTCGTCAAGATTCAGGAAGTTTGGACGCAAAAACCGGCATCGCAGGGCTCATCAGTTTCTTGTACCTTGAAGTGCTCGATGCAAGCTTTAGCCTCGACGGTGTCATTGGTGCGTTTGCGATCACCTATAACGTCGTGCTGATCGCACTCGGTCTGGGTGTTGGTGCGCTCTGGGTGCGCTCGTTCACGCTCTATATGGTGCATCATAGGACGCTGCATCGCTATCGATATCTAGAGCACGGCGCACACTATACGATTGGGCTGTTGGCATTATTCCTGCTGGCGAGCCTGTTCGTGTCGCTGCCGGAAGCAATTCCTGGTATCGCGGGCGTCGCGATTATCGTGCTGTCGATCGTTGCATCCAAGCGCGCTGCGTCCGCTGATGTGGAAACAATCTACTAGCAGATCTATACTAGAGGTATGACAACCATCGACGAGGCATTTGCACGCTATCCTCGCGGTCGGTTTCTTCCACCGACCGTCCGAGGTTGGGCTGATGATGACCGGCCGCTGCCGATCGGACACGGGCAAACCAACAGTCAGCCGAGTACGGTACGCCAGATGCTTGAATGGCTCGATGTTCATGAGGGGCAACGTGTGTGCGACATTGGCTCCGGATCAGGATGGACGACCGCCCTGCTGAGCGCGCTCGTGGGGGTACATGGACATGTCATCGCCGTGGAGCTGCTGCCCGCGCTTGTCAAAATGGGCCGGCACCACTGCGATGAAGCAGGTGTCGCGAACGCCGAGTTTCACCGCGCAGGCAAGCTGTTCGGTTGGCCAAAGGCTACGCCTTACGACCGGATCCTGGTCAGTGCGGCCGCTGCAGATTTACCGCACGAGTTGATAGGTCAGCTTGCGATTGGTGGTAAGCTCGTGATTCCGGTGCGCCAGGATATTTTAGTCATTACGAGACGAACCGCTGAGCGATATGACACCCGACGACACGGCGGGTATGTATTCGTTCCGCTTGTGCGTGGCTCATAGCCAGGTTCGTATCAGCGCGACCACGGCGTGATAGTGAGTACTGACATACCAGATGTCGAGTACGAGCAGGCCGGGTAGAATCAGCCACGATTCGATGAATTTGCCCGTGGTAATACGAAACTGCCGCTGCGGCGGAAAACCGAATTTGATAGGTATCGGCAGCAGCCATGGCACACCTTCTTTCGTGAAGCTGTCCATAATGAGGTGCGATACCATGCCGATGATGAACGCCAGCCAGACAATCCATGTATCGATGGTCGGCATGATCGGCTGCAGCGCTTGAAGAAGTAGATGCGCCAAGAACCCGAATAGCGCCAGGCCGACGAGCGAGTGCGTGATGAAACGGTGGCCGCCAAGCATTTTATCGACAATGCGCCCGACTACCCCGCCAATTGGCAGGTTGCGCCAAAACGGTGCCGTCGGCTGATCGATATCAGGCGCAATGCCACCGATCTGGTTCGCGAGTACGGCTAGGAGTACGGTCGCAAGATTAAGTGTCGGCAGGGGCGTGAGCATCGCGACAGCTCCAAGTGTGGTGATGGCAGCAAGATCGTGGGTGCGACTAATCATTGTTCTAGTATGCGCCATTTGGCTTATGTTTGTCACGGACGCTGTGTTTTCGGGTTATTCAAAGCGGCATATAATAATTACATGGAGATATTTGGCAAGTTAGAGCAGCTACCACTTGATCGAAGGCGACTTCTCGTGGGAATGGGGATAGTTGCTGTGACGAGTATCGGAGTTGGTGCGGTACTTGGAGAGGCCGTAGGGGCCGAACGTGGCCGTAAACAAGCTGCCGATGAAGAAGCGGAGCGTTTAAAGCGTGAGGTGGCACTGACCCCGGGCGAAGGCGACGCCAAGGATCATATAGTTATCCATTGGCTGCCTAAGTCGGTCACCCAATGGAATCCGTTGGTGACGAAATATGCGTTACAATATGAAATCGATCCGAATCTTGTCGCAATTATTCTAGCCCTTGAATCCGAGGGTGATCCGCAGGCGGTGAGTTCAAAGGGTGCTAAAGGCCTAATGCAAGTCACTGAGCCGACAGCCAAGGATATCATGACGAGAAGGCTCCTGCTGTCACCCCGTGGCTCGTATGACCTTAACGATCCCGAGACGAGCATCGAGTTCGGTACCGCGTACCTGGGGAATCTTATCAACACCTTTACCGACCCGTCCCAGGGCCCGACGTGGGACGAAACCGTTATCTCAGTGGCGGCAAGTTATAACGGAGGGTCACAGGCCGGTAAAGTCTATCAGGATCGCAAACTTGACGGGCTCAAAGAATACAGTATGGAAACGTTTACTTATGCCTATACAGCGCTTGAGATGTGGCAAATGCGCGATAAAGAAATGCCTAAGTCTTACCGGGATCGCTTGAGCGGAACGACATTGTAATCGTTGTGTCGGGCGATAGCACGGTATAATGGATATATGAGCAAACGGTGGAAACTGAGACCTAAACGTCGTGAGGTGCTCCTGGGGGCAACTGCCCTGTCGATCGGCGTATTCGTGACACTCCTCGGCATAAATGTAGCATCGCGGCTAGAGAGTGGAGCCGTGCCGCTGTCACCTGGGAGCGGTGAGGCTGAAGGACGCTTGACGACTCCGTGGTTACCAGACACCGTTAAGCGGTGGCGGCCAAAGATCGAAAAGTATGCTGCCGAATATCACATTGACCCGAATCTCGTGGCGATCATTATGACAGTTGAATCTGGTGGCGATCCTCATGCCAGTAGCGGCGTAGCCAAAGGATTAATGCAAATTACCGATCCGACGGCTGGTGATATCGCGCACCGCATCGTTAAAGATAAGCGCGACAAGTATGATCTCTATGACCCAGATACAAGTATAGAATTCGGCGCGGCCTATCTGCGCTACCTGACGAACGAACTCGGCGAGTTGCCGCAGGGACCTTCGTGGGATGAAACCGTCCGGCTCGTGGCGGCGAGTTATAATGGTGGATTCGCTGCGGCGCGGGCGTATCGCCTCCATGGCTGGCAGGGGCTAACCGATTACGACACCCAAACGCTTAATTACGTCCGGTACGTCCATGTTATGTGGGACGAGCGGCATGATCCGCTTAGTTTCGCGTATCGCTACTGGTTTGATGCAGCCAATGGCAAGCGTTTGGTCGATCAAGCCGGCAAATATACGATGCCCAAATAGACCATGACGGCGCCCATCAGAGATTTGTATAATAGTATCTATGTTTGACGCACTGTTTCACCGGTATCTCCGCCTACCCTATTCGCTGCATGTGCATGTCGATCAACGGCCGCGGCGCCCACGTATGACGATCGTGCTGCTGCATGGCATCGGTGATACGGGCGCGACGTGGGATCGGCTGATTGAACGGCTGCCCGAAGATGTACGCATCATATCGGTGGATCTGCTTGGTTTCGGGCGGTCGCCGGCCCCTGCATGGTTGACGTATGATATCCGCGTACAGGCGCGCTCAGTCGTGACGACGCTATTTCGACGCGGGGTGCGGCACCCCGTCGTCATGATTGGCCACTCCATGGGCAGTCTCGTCGCAATCGACATTGCTCGGAGCTTCCCTTTTTTCGTCAAGTCACTAATTTTATGTAGTCCGCCAATTTATAACGCCGAACAGCGTCGCCGCTTATTGCCGAATCCTAATAAGATCCTGACGTCGATTTATCGACTGATGATCGATAACCCTAAACGTGTCGTCGATATCTCGTCATTCGTTGACAAGCTCAAGATTACAGGCAGCGCCTTTCACATCACCCGTGATAACGTGGCGGTGTTTATGTCGGCGCTTGAAGCCGGTATCGTTGACCAGACAGCCCTTAACGACGTGCAGCGTATTAGTAAGCCGATTCATATCATTCACGGGCGACTTGATCCGCTTGTCATCAAAGCAAATCTAAAAGCGGTGACAGAGTCGAATGGTCATGCAAAATTGATGATTGTACGTGGTGGACATGAGCTCAATAATGCATATATTGCCGCCGTTACACAAGTTGTTGAAGCGGCCGCATAGGCGCTCTGCTCTCGCATAGCGAAGCAGTCCCCCGGATATGAGAATCGCCCCGCATGCGCGGGGCGTCTCTGTGAGGCAGCTTCTATAGGTAGAGATCGATGAGTAGACCTTCAGTGACGGGCGCTGTGTACTGACGCAGCCGTGTGTAGAGCCATGCATCACGTGGGGACGCATCGGTCGATTCCACTGGTGCTACTATTAGTCTTCTTGCCTCTTCCCTAAGTACTACATAGGCGGTATTGATGGTGGCAAAGTCGGTCATGCAAGTGCTGTTACCGGCCATGTCTGGATGATGTAGCCGGGCCAATGTGCGATACCGGGCGGTTAGCATCTGCTCGGTTGCTGTCTCGTCAACGTTGAATACTCGGCGAGCCTCAGAGAGATTCATTTGCAGAATCCTTTCTATCAGTAGGGTTCAATGCAAATCTCTCATACAATAACAAATTATATAGTTTAGTAAATAGCCCTACTTGACAGCCCCGGTACCGTGCGTTGCAAATATACCATTATTGTTTGTACCACCGTACGTCGTCAAAGTAGGCATGGATGCCAGAGTTGGCCGTCACGATCACCTGGAGGCTGGCGGTGGCAACGCTTGTGGACGTTGGTGTGTATGCGAAGGTAACGTCCCCGGTACTGACACCTCGGACACCGGTGACATATTTGCCGGATATCCAGTTGCCTGCGCTATTGTATTCGTCCATATAGAAACCTACTTCACCGCTTGCTAGCTGATTCACTGCTACATAACTGGTGAGCTGATATTTGTTAGCAGCACTGACACTGACTTTTGGCGAGAACAAGTGAATGTTGCGTGTGGTGCTTGTCATGGCGACGGACCCGGTGGGGTTATTTGGGCTGCCGTGGCCGCCGCTGTCGGCAACGATGTCAGTCGGATCGTCTGTTGTCCATCCGCTGGTGATGCCGCTTTCGAACGTGCCGCCACTGACGAGATTTGTCTGGACGGGTGGCGCGGTGCTGCTAAGCGCGAACCACTGCGGATTATCGAAATAAGCCGAAAGTCCAGCACCCGAGGCAATCACCTGGAGGCTGGCGGATTTGACAGCCTGTGAGGTCGGCTTGTAGCTGAAGTTGTATTCCTCGGCAAAGACGGAGTGCTCACCGTTTTTATATTGGCCGGAAATCCAATTGCCGCTGCCGTCGTATTCGTCGATGTAATAGCTGAGCTCACCGCTAGGATTCGTCGCAACGTTCATGTAGTTTTTGAGCATATACGTGGTATTCGGATCGACCGTTACGTGCGGTGAGAAGAGATGCTTTGCCGGCGAGGTGCCCGTAAGCTTGATGGAATTTGCCGGACTTGGCATACTACCATTGCTGCCACTGTCGCGAACGATCGTTGAAGCCGAGTCAGTCGTCCAGCCTCCGGCGATACCACTGTCGAACGTACTGTTTGGCAGTAAATTGCTATCGCTGGTTACTAATCCCTTGGTGATGTTGACCGGCGTGATGAGGCCGGCGTTTTGTTTAGCTTTGACATATGCGGCGATTTGATCGAGATTAGCGAGGGCATATTGGTAATCGTCGGGATTGGTACTCGGATTCGGCAGCACGTCGTGCATCGTGAGGATGAGCCAATAGTTTCCGGCGATTGCCGCATCAATCTTGGCTTCGACGGCCGCGACGGTGACCCCCGCTTGCACCTGCATGTCGTTTAGCAGGTAGTCATTGTAGGGCCACGTATTGTTGTTCGTGTCTGCAAAGCCTCGGTGCGAGGTGTAGTACTTGGCGATTTGCGCGAGCGTATACGGCGAATAGTCTCCGTACGGCGTTGAGAAGGCGGTGGCGTTGATACCTTGTGCTGCCAAGTCGGCCTTGCTGCCGCTTAGTTCGGTCGTCACCTGTGCGGGCGTCAGGACGTTCGGCTGTCCGTCGGTCGCATCACTCGTAGCCAGGTAGGGATGCGTGCGGGTGTGCGAGCCGATTTCCCAGCCATTCGCCTGCAGCTGCTTGATTTGCGCCCATGTCATATAGCTGGCGTCCGTATTGGCGTGGCACGTATTCGGGGCAGTCGTCATGCCGACGCAGCCAGTAATGACGTAATCAGTAGCCGTCAGCCCATATTTGGCAAGCGTTGGCATAACGTTGGTGTAGGCGCTGGTGAGGCCGTCGTCAAATGTGAATGATATCTTGGCGGTCGGTGCGGGATTTTGTACGAGTGCGTAGGTAACGCGACTGAGAGTGAAAGTTAGTAGCGCCACGCTAAGCCCCAGCGCCATCAACAAGTGCCGCCATTTTGATGGTGCTCTCGCTGACCTTGTGTGTGATAGTGGTATGTAGTGCATATGCTAGCCTCCTTTATGTAATGATTAAGGTCCAGGTTGAGCAGTGACTTCTTGAAGTGCTGCTCCGACGGGTATGACGGCTATATGGCTTTGTTTGATGACGTCCAGTTGTGCTTGGAATTGCTTGGGTGCGATAACGGGCTCACCCTGCGTATTTGTGTCGACGCGGTGGTAGACCAGGATCAGCCAGCCGTGCAGCGCTTGCGTATCGGCGATCGTCTGGGCGAGCTTGGCGGGCGGCGTGTCGTTGCCTACATACAGCACGACGAGATGATATGGGTCAAAATTCTGGCGGGTATTGATACCGTCATCGGTGGTGCGAAGTGATGCGTAGTATTTGCGGGCAGCGTAGTTCACTTGGCTGTCGCTGGTGCCGAATGGCGTTGCAAACTGAACCGTCTGCATATGGCGCACCTGATGGAAGTAGTCGGCCGCGCGTGAGAGTTGGGCGGTGACCTCATCTGGCGTGACCGTCGTAAAATCGATATGCTGGTAGCCGTGTGAGGCGATTTCGTGGCCGCTAGTGACGAGCGCATCGACATCTTGGGACGACATAAAGCTCTCGGTGTCGAGGACTGACGGATTAAGATAAAATGTCGCCTTGTACCCGTACTGTGCAAGCAGCGGCACGCCGTTTCGGTACGCGGATTTCCAGCCATCGTCAAACGTTATCGAGAGAAGCGACCGTGGCCACGCGGGTGTTCCCTTTTTGCTGGTATCGATCAGCGAGTCCCCCCGCGTCTCTAGCGTGCCGATCGAATGAAGCCGGAGCGAAATCGAAACGGCGACTGCGGCACTTGGTGTTTCAAGGTTTTGCGTCACGGTTACCCAATCAGCTGCCGGCATTAATGTTGCGAGGGTGTCGAAGGTTTGCTTACCCGAGGTAAGCGTGTAATCAGCTACGATGTCGACCGGTGCGTCGCTTTTGTAATCGGTCTGGAGCTGAAAGGCTTGATTACCATGCGCCGTGTACGGTGCTGACTCCCACCCTGCATCACCCGACTTATAACGGTCGACGTGCATGCGAAGTGTTGGCGCAGGTGCATCGACCGCATCATCGGTGCTCATGTGCAAATCCCCGTTCCCTGTCGCTGTCCAGCCTGCTTCAGATCGATCAGAGAGTGTCGGCAGCAGATTGGTTCCAGAGACATGCGCTGGCGGCGGTGTTACGTCCGTGGGGTCCGGCTCGAGGTAGGTGTTGTCGACGTGAAGCGTACCCGGCGCATTGGTGCGGTAGACAAATGCCACCGACCGAACGTTCGGCGCTGCCACCAACAAATGACTGACCGTCGTCCATTCCTTGCTTGCGTCGTACCTATGAACCAGCTCCCGCGTCACGCTCCCATCCCGAGCGGTAGACTGTAGAATCAAGTCGAATGGCAGCGTTGCCTGGTAGAATCCCTTGTATAAGTACGTCTTGCCCGGTTCGACATTTGCCGATGGACTGACGAGTATAGTGCTGGCCGCAGAATTGCCATGATTGGTAATGACGAGTTGATGCGGGCTTTGGTATCCCGTCTGACTCTGGGCGGTTGACTGAGAATCGGCAGGCATGAACTGCCAACCTGTCGGCATGGAACGTACATCCAGACTATCGAGTCCGGCATTCGGCATGATATTGGAGGAGGACTGATTGAGCTGTGATTCGGCCGCAGTATAGGAGTGCCAACCCATGCCTAAAAGTGCAACCACAAATAGCACGGGAATGAATGGGGTATGAATGAGCGTGCGCAACCTACTCATGACTTTTCTCCGCCATCCTGAGCGTAGTGGTCACTGGAACGGCACTTAGTTGGTCACCAAGGCGGGTTGGCGACACCCAGGTCGAGGCACCATGGTTCGTGTTGATGATGCTGCGAACCTTAACGAGGCAGTGGATGACGGAAATGATTTGGACGACGTCCATGATGTAAAACAAGAAATACATGATTGGCACATAGACGGTCAATTGTAAGCGCTCACGCCACCTGAGCTGTGAATTATACCAAAGCGTGAGGAGCGTGTAGCTGCTGATGAGCAGATAGGCGCCGGTGAGGAGCAGGAGCGTATGTTCGTTGAGGGTAATGTAGAGCGCATAGAGCCAGACGAGCGGTAAAAGCAGCAAGGTGAATTCGCTAATGATAGCCATAGGCAGTCGGTACATGGTAAGCATGGTGGAATATTTAGGTGAATTGGCGTCGATCAGGTACGTATGCTTCATGAGGTTTTGGAGTGACCCGTACTTCCAGCGGAAGCGCTGGCGCAGCAGATTCTTGAAGCTGCTGACTGGCTCGGTAAACGCTACCACATCGGCAGCGTACACGAGTCGGTGCGCTTTGTTGCCCTGTGCGACAATTTTTATACTCAAGCTAATGTCTTCGGTTTGTGTGTCGATCTCGTAGTATCCTACCGAGCGGATGACGTCCGTGCGATACGTTGAGGCAACTCCTCCGATTACATAGTCGCAGTTCGTGATCGAATAAGCTTTCTTGGATTGGTAGCTGATCATGTGTTCGAACTTTTGCAGCATGCCCAGGGTCGTGTGTTGGGTAATGATTTGAACGTTAGCGGAGACACCGACGACTGATGGGTTCATAAAATACGTGACGGCGTTTGCTATGGCTGTTGGAGCCAAGATCGAATCCGCGTCGCACATCATGACAAGCTCGCTATCGACGTATCGTTTCAGGGCGTCATTGAGCCCCACACCCTTTCCGCCGTTAATGCGTTTGTTGATGACACGCAGCGGCTGGTCGGGATGGGCCTTTCGGTAGGCCTGGAGAACCTGACGAGTAGTGTCGGTGGAGGCGTCATTGACGACGATGGCAGAAATATAGGGATAAGAGCTGGCAAAAATCGAATCAAGGCAGCGCTCGATGACCGCTTCTTCATTATGGGCCGGCACTAGTACGGTGACGTGCGGTTTGTAAAACGATATCAGCGGATTACGCTCCAGTCGACGGAGGCGTACCCCCTGCCATATGTCATAGAGGCAGGCACCAATAACATACATACCAAAGTGCGCGATATACAGGATGCTTGTGGCGGCGAAAATATAAAAAACGACCGCTTCGAACGTCATGGTCGTTTTCCTTGTAGTCGCATGGCACGTCGCCGGGAGCGGGCCGATAGTCGCAGGGAGACGATTGCGATATGCCGGGCGATAAGGCTGATCGCGATGCCGATAAGGATGACCGCGCTGATGATGCCGATGGTCGTCAGCAGCGATACGGTCTGGGTATGTTCGGCTCCAGTGAATTGTTCAGGGCCAAAGAATGTCGATAAAAGGTTTTCTCGCATGTTCCCTCCTCTCACATGATGTTCTATCTGTAACTATAGTCCATTGATTTTTTGGATAGCGTGAGATATCTCATAATAAAAATGTGATGTTGCGCACAACAGGCCGCAGGGGTATGATGGAGGCCAAGGAGAAGTAGTGACAATACTTCGTGCCGTATATCATGATGATATCTAAGGACTGGCAAGCGTTCGATGATTTCTTTGATCGCTACCCCATACGGAGCTACCGAAAAGGCTACATGTTAGTTTTGGCCGGCGACGTCACGCCGAAAGCTTTTTATCTTGTGTCGGGTCGCGTCCGAGTCTACGATGTGACGTATCGTGGCGACGAACGAATCGTGTATGACATCAAGGCACCAGCTCTTGTGCCCCTGCTGTTCTTGCTAGATATCCGGCCGACACCCTATATTTACGAGGCACATACCGACATCGAAGTGCGTCAGGCGCCGGCTGATGAGGTAATGGCATTCGTGCGAACGCATTCTGACGTGGCGTTCGAATTGCTCCTGACGGCGAGTCGTGTCCTCAATGGTGTCTTGGAGCGCACGATGCGGATTTTATCGGGGAGCGCCAAGGAGCGGCTGATCTATAGTCTCGTCATGGAGTGCCGACGGTATGGCGAGCGGCAGCGTGACGGCAGTTATCGCGTGGCGATCAGTGAGCGCGAACTTGGCGCCCAAGCTGGTTTGTCGCGGGAAACAATCAGCCGTGAGGCAAGAAAGCTCAAAGCGGATCATTTGATTGAGGTTGGTCATCACGAGATTACGATTCCGAATCTTGAGCAGCTCGAGCACGTCATTGAGCTTGATGTGTGACATACCACACAGATAGCGGGGGCGCTGGCCGCTATACTGTAGGCATGCATGAAAAACCAACGGGTACGCAACGGCCACGAATCACCCATCGCGCTGTCGGGTGGGCGGTATTAATAGCTGTGCTCGTGATTGCCGCGAGCGGTTATTTGATATCCCGAGCACTGCCAGTCCGAGATGTTAAGCAAACGATTATGAACGGCTCATTTCGTGATGGCTGGTCATATATGCCCGGCGCACTGCCGGCAGCAGACGGGCTGCATATTGCCTATCTTGGTCGTTCAATCGTGCGGAAGGACGGCTCCGTGGGTCAAGAAAATCCGCCGGTCAATATATACGGCACTCACCTGGTTGGGTCGGGCGATGCGACGCTTGGTTTTACTGCCAAGAGCCTGCGTGGAACTGCCGTTATTCGACTGTATGGAGATGTTCCAGTTGTCTCCGATGAATTTCGTCGCGAACCGGACAGTATCGAAATTGCTTTAACCCAAAACGTTGTTCAAGTTTCCCGCTGGCGCGCGTATAGTGGCGGGTCGGTGTACGACCAAAAACCCGTCAACAAGAAGTCTGTCCGCTATTCATCGTCGGCAGCCCCGGTTGTCAGTTTTGAACGCCGCGGTTCACGCTGGACGGTCAAATTAAATGGCGCCACCGTCTATAGCGACCAGCTCGGTAGTGCTCTTGGCGGCTCACTGTGGTTTGGCATGTCCGCACAGAATCCTGGCGACAGCTGGACGCTGCAACGGTTTGACAGCAATCTAGGACCAGGGGTACGGCTTGACGATCCGCGCAAGGATGCGGTTCCGCTCCATGTGACAAACGGCCTTCAAGTGTTGGCGAGACAGGTGCGGCCAGGGTTTACGGTTGGCGCCGCGGTCGCTCTTGGTCCGCTGGTAGCGGACAGCGGCTACTCTGCTATCGCTACTGGTGGCGACTTCGGTCAATTTACGACCGAGAATGTGCTCAAGTGGCAATTCATTCACCCTCAGCCGAACGTATATGATTTTCATGAGGCCGACGCCCTCGTCGCGATTGCTCAGAGAGCGAGCATTGCCGTACAGGGGCACACGCTGGTATTCGGCGAAGCAAATCCCGCGTGGGTGCAGGAGTTGCCGACTATTACAGAGGTCGACAAAGCAAACGTTCGCCAAGTGATGCTTGATCACATTACTCAAACGGTCACGCACTTCAAGGGAAAGATTGCGTCCTGGGATGTTGTCAACGAGCCGATGGCCGATTACGACACGGCAACTGCGAGCGATGGCCTACGACAACATATTTGGTACAAAGCGATGAGCTCCGCATATATTGCCGACGCCTTCCGTGCTGCTCACGCGGCTGATCCACGTGCGAAATTATTCATAAATGACTTTGGGCTTGAGGCGGATGGTACGCGTTGGCAACAGTTCGTTCACCTCGTCAGCGACCTGAAGGCCCAGGGTGTTCCGATCGACGGCGTGGGCTTTGAGGCGCATGTGTACGATTCTGGTGACATCATTGACCCTGTGGTGCTGCGGGCACATATTCGTCAGCTCGCCAGCCTTGGTCTGGTGTCGCGTATTTCGGAAATGGATGTCTATAGTGATGATGGAACGAGTGTCCAGGCGAAACAATATGCCGACGTCTTCAAAGCATGTCTCGCTGAGCCGAGTTGCGGGTCATGGTCGACGTGGGGGGTGAGTGACCGATACGATCTTTCGCTTGACGATAATAATCGAATTCAATCCGGCAATGATCTGCTATGGGATAAAAACATGCAGCCCACGCCAGCCGTTGCGGCGATACGGAGCGTGCTGCGCTAGTTACGGACCGAGCGTGCGCTTGCGAGATCCCATGTGGATGTCGGCATAGGTGACGTTCTGTTGACACGAAAATTCGTTCGGGATAATGATACCCGGCGATACGCCATCAGTGGGGCCATCGAATTCTACCTCAAAGTTACAGCTGATGTCTCCTATGTTCTTATGAAACGGTACTTCACCGGCGACAAAGCCATCGCTGCGTGGTTTAGATGGTAGGCTGCCTTCTACGCTAGTAATGGCATCTTGGGGGCGATCCACTACCCAGCCGTGGGCTTTGAGGGTTCTGTCTAGGGAGGCGGCGGCCGCTTTGACACTTGCACGAGCTGACGCAGGCAGTGGCGTCGGGTTATAGGCGTAGTTCACAGACCCGACGCAGTAAAGTTGCGTTTGGCTCGGCGTGTAAGATTCAGTGGCGCAGTGGAAAGTTTGGGTCGGTTTCTGGCCCGCCATGAGTTGGTTGACATACGGCACGAGTGGCGAGAGCTCTTGTTGGTATACCGTACGCAGATGGCTCGTCGCGCTGGCGTATTGGAAGTTGGTCCAGGCTGCTATCGGTATCCATATGCTCGCGGCAATGACCACTAATATAACCAGGGGGCGGAAGAATTTGCGGTGCGTGAGTGTCGTCGGCATATTCTTAGGATAGCATGTCGCAATGTCGTCCAGTGGGGTTAGGTAATTCGACGCCGGCGTGCTTCATGGAGCTCGAAGACGAGTGCGCCGTACGGGACGATACTGATCGCTTCGGCGATGAGCATTTTCCATACGCTCCATTTCAGCGTAAAGCTTCGATGTGCGAAAAACGCAATACACATATACCCGATGACAAACAGGCCGTGCAGTGAACCTCCGACGGCAAGAAGCCAGTCGTTGCTAGGCCATTTGTTCACCTGGAAGACTATGCCGATGATTAGGAGGGTCCAGCCGACAGTTTCTAGCCAAGCAGCCCATCGAAACAAAAACCACGCTTCCCGATCGGTAAAAATATTATCGAGCTCCTGATAGGTTCTCGTTAGTGCGCTTCCTATTTGGTACAGTAATCTCATTGCTTGCTAGTATAGCAATCCCTGCAATTTCCTGTTACCCCGCGTCGATCGACGATGCTATGCGCCAGCGGTCGGATCGCCGCCGTCCTCATCGATATCCTCGATTGCTTCGCGCATATCATCGTCTTCTGGTTCGCCATCGCCGGCGTATTTATCGAGTTCCTGTTTGAACTCAGCCTCAGGTATGCCGAACTCCTCGGCGGGATTGTCCGTCAACTCCTCGATAATGGGATCCGTATCGGAGTCTTTGTAGTCCAAGTCGTCTTGATAAATGCGTAGCTCCTCTGTTTGATGCGGCGCATTCGCGGTGTCGTCCAGGTCGGTTTCGCCTTCGACTGGTAGATTGATTTGGCGATTGTCTCCGTCGTCATCCTGCTGATTGTTCATGGTTGCTCCTTCCTCTTGATGTACATAAGGAGATTATGAGCTGAGACAGGACGATATGCTGTAAGGATAATTACAAATACGACACTCTATTCGTAGAACGAATTGCATCCGAATGAAGATTAATATATCAGCGAAACTACACCATCCCAGAGTCGCAGTGCCTAGTTATATTTTGTCTTTAATTTGAGATTCGACATGTACTGCTGGTGGTTGACGCTTAAGTGAAGGCTAAGATAATTCATGTGTTTATCGACAAAAAGGATATCACCCTTCGCCGCCGCCGAATACGTCGAGGGCGTATTGTAGTTCGGGTCTTTCATCATACGTGACAATTCTTTTCGTATGTCTTCTGCTTCCTGCGAGGCTAGGAAGTCCCTAGTCTTTGTAGCGACGGCCATTATGCAGTCACCTTGGCTTTTTTAGGCTTACGTATTTCTTTTCTTCCCTTATCTTTCGACATGCGGATTCTTTCTAGACGAGCATATGGCTATCTATTCTATAGTATGCGCCTCGAGCGGCCATTTGCCTAATCTGGCGCAGGTGTCAGCCCCGCTGACCAGTAGTGTGACGGCTCGCGTCTAGGCGAGGCTCGTCCAATCTTTGATGTCTTTCATGGCAAAGTTCCGCTCTTCATTCTTGTCGAGGTCGAGTGCTCGGAGTAACCACTGCGCTTCCGGGTGGTACTCTGTCTCGCCGAACCAAAGTTCGATAGGTCGAATGGTCCGTTCGGCAGTCTCGCCTTTCCAATTGGTATAGATTATTTTCACGCTGTCGTTCATGCGATTATTGTAGCAAAATATGTCCGAAGCCGAGGTATCTGTTACAGAGCCGTATAGCACACATTACCTCGTACGAGTGGGCACGCGCCGCACTCAGGCGACAATGCCGTACACCCTGTGATGATGCCATGTTTGCCTGGTATGCTTGGCGAGTAGCGAGGATCTTGTTTATAAAAACTACCGTTCGTGTAGATAACTTTCGGGGTTGCAAACAAAACAGTGACTACTAGTACAGCGATTGCCAGTAGCACGCCGAGTGTAATCACAGTAATTTTTTGATTCCTTGTCATAGGACTTATCATCTGTTTTGTTCTACTCTTTTGCTGTCCTTTAGTATTTTCTTACCGATGATAGCGATGGCGATGCCTAGTGCAGGAATAAGCAGCAGTCCGTAACCGGCAAGTATGGCCATTCCGCCCGTTGCCAGCAGGACGATAATCGGAACCACTACCATGAGTGCGCCGATGAAATAGAGGAAGTTGCCGATTAGTTTGAGGATCATATGCGTAGTATAGCAAAGGACTACCGTATGGAAAGCGCATTCATAGCCGCTTTCATCATTTGGGCGGCATATGGCTTGTAGCCAAAGTAGTTTTCGATAAATCTATCTGGTTCCATAGTCTGACGGGCCGACACCTCATCGTTTGGCGTAAACTCACGTATTGTATCTATTCGTGCAGCATACAGCACCATGTATGGCTTGGCGGTTAAATAGCTCAGTGTCTCGCTTTTAAGATCGAGGATGTCTATGAGGATAGGAGTCGCGACTGTTATTTGGGCTTCTTCGTCGGCCTCACGACGCAGGGTTGTTAATGGGGAGAGCTCGCCCTCGTCTATATGGCCACCGGGTATATCCCACCCTCTATTCGTGATATTGACGGCGACTACATTACTATCACTATCAAAGGGTATTACATGCGCGGTCACGAGCTTGCTGATGCTGGGCATGATACTAGGGCCGACAGAACGCGCGACGATCGTGTGTCCAAAGTAGTTGAATGAGAAGGGTTCATCGATAAGAGGCATAGCTTTATGATACCAAACGTAACGACCTCCACCTGGAGTTGATTCGAAAAATTACCGTTTGGTAGTGTCCTTCGTTACGATACGTTTCTTCTCCGCACGACTGTTTTTTGGGTTATGGATAGCTCAGCCTCAGTTGATAGGAGACGACAGATTTTGGTTAATATTGTTGAATCATTTTTGCTGCTTCTGCGAGAGCATTGATATCGTGGCCGGCATATATTTTGCATTGTTTTGTATCATGTGTCGCCTGATATTGCATCGGGCTAGTTGTCGTCGTAGCCGCAAGCCTGACCATTTGATCACAGGTCGGATCATCTGTGTCAGATTGGTGCCCTACGACCCCACTGAGACTGAGTATGAGCATATTACTGTTACCGGCAACGTAGTTGTACCGGAGGTCGCGGGTTGTAGAATTGAGGGGTAAGTAGCTTCGTAGCTCGGGAATATATACTCTGCCCTTCTCGACGTCGATAACAGGAGATTTATAACGGTCTTCTTCGGCCTGCCGTATCAACATAGTTAAATGAGCCTGACTCATGAGTTTTTCGGTTTTTTTCAGTTGCGTGAGGTACCAAATCGTGCCACCTTGAAGAATCAATAAGAGTACGATCGCACTCCAAAGTACAAATTCTCTTTTTATGCGGAATGTCGTTTTCTGAGTTTTAACTTTTTGAGTCATGTAATAATCATAGCAAACGATTCACTATGTTCGTTCGCTGCTCATTAATTGAACCACCGGCGCTATGCTTCTTCCTAGTCTGCCGTGCGACTGCTCCGATAAGTGAACACCGTCCATGCCGGCGGCTGCGACCTGTGCGGAATCAAAGAAATATGAACCAGTGGTGTCTGCGAGGTTACGTATATGCGATGCCAGCTCATGTGATTTTTGAATTGACGTCTCATCATACGCACCAGGCGTCGGCATGCTGGTATAGAATTCAGACGCCGTATCATCCATGTACGGTGGACTGACCAGAAGGATACTCGGCTTCTTGGAGGCATCTGCATACGCGGTATTCACGCAATCAAGGTACTTCGCCAAGGCCTCGCTAATATCCTCTGTACTACGGTTATATACTGTTTTGAAGTCATTCATCCCAAGCATGATAATTATAATATCAAGCGGACTGTGGCTCTCGAGGCACGCAGCAAAGTAGGACAGGCCGTTACGATTTGGCTTATTCGGATTGGGATGATCGAGGTCTGTCGTGCGTCCGCCCAGCCCCTCTTCTATGACGTAGCACGAGTCGCCAAGCTGGGCCTGCAGCACGCCCGTCCATCTCGTGGACGAATCAAAGCGCCCACTTCTATCTGGTTTTTGTCCGTACGTATTTGAATCACCATATGCCAGTACGGTGATGGCGTTTGCGTTGATGTTCATGGGTATATCATAGCAGAATGCGCTAGGCCAAAAGTTCATCACAGGGAGGCTTTAGGCATACGCTCTATGGAGCCCCTAGCGCAAGTGCTAAGAAAGACTGCTGCTCGCTTCTTTCTTTACCGACCTGTAAATAGAAACAGCAGGAAGAATAATCAAGACGATGCCAATAACCCCCAGTATAGCCATGCCGATGAGAGCATCACTTTGACCGGCGTCCGTTCCTGCCATGTGTGGCGTAAAGAAATCGTTCAGAGCGTATGTCAAAATGCCGGCACCAAACAGAATGACTAACGATTTTACTACTGTCATAATAATCTTTTTCATAATGCCTTTGAGCCTCACGTCGTATCTTGAGTATATCAAACAAGATGGCTTCCTATTGTAGAGAAAGCCTTCGTTACATTTCAGCAAGTCGCGCCCGTGCAATACTGTAAACCGCATGCATGATAAACCCGAGACCGACTAAGAAAAGGAGTGGTGCGCCAAAGGCAAAGGCGGAGAAGCTTTTGAATGCTCCGTCGAGACCGCTTGCTCTGCTTGGATCAAGTGAAATTGCTGCGCTAAAAAACACGCCGCCGAGCACTATGAACATGATTCCCTTTGTGACATAACCTACGACACCGCACCAAACTGCGACATGGTTAAGTACGACATGCACTTCACTATCTAAACTATCCAGAAACCGCCGTGAGGCACCATGATAAATCAGCAGAGCGCCGGCAGTGACGAGGCCGACAGTTATTCCATAGAGAAGCACCAGTCCGGGCGTCGAAGTGAGTAACTGTTGTGCCACATGCTGAGATGTCGCGGCCGATGACTGGGAGGCCGAAGCCTTATTAAAAAGATACGTCGCTGAACTCAGGCCAATGATCAAATATATAAGTCCCTTGCCACTTTCTTCAATCTGGCGTTTGTGAACATTCTTGCGCTTTTTGCCGCGCATCAAGATAACGGCTGAAATCTTCCATATACTGAGTGATACAAGTCCCACACAGATCGTCAGTAAAAGCGCCTTACCGTACATTGAATTCCCTAAAGGACTTAGAACGCCCGATTGGTCGGCTTCTATTACGCTACCAAATGCAAGCGTAATGACTGCTGATCCAATGAGGCCATGAATGATGCCGTTGCTAACATACCCGAATCGAGCTAATAATTCGATGTGACGATTGCGGTTAATTATTTTTGCCGCTGTTTTCGTCGGTCTTTTGATAAGGGTGTGTAGGTTCATGATCACCTGGACGCTACTAAGTCTGATCTGTCTGGGGCTTTGAGTACTTGCCCTTTATGCGCTCGCCAGGGATTCGGACGGTGCGCCATGTGTCAATCAAGACGACCAAGCTCAGCATAACTAATGCTAGTGAGACTGAGGTAAGCGTATCTGACATCCAGTGGTAACCGAGGTATAGACGGCTGATAATCTGAATGCCGATTGCAAACAACGTAACGATGATACCGATACTGATGCGGCGCCGGGTTGGATTACGCGAGATCAATAGGTATGACGTAATCAGGAAGAAGTCTGAGACGCCCATAACGTGACCCGAAGGAAACGAGAACGTATGATCAGCGCCTAGAAGCATGAGGTCGATCGGTGGCCGAGCCCTGCCGACTATATGAGCGAGCACCTGCACGATGACGACCCCAAGTATCATGAATCCGGCAAGCAGCAGCGGTCGCCAGACATGCTTTGCCGTTATAATCCAGACGATAATTACGATAAGCAAAATAATAGGTAGGTATATGGGGCCGAACACTGTAG
>JAEWBQ010000005.1 GCA_023391075.1 Candidatus Parcubacteria bacterium | reverse complement strand
CTGCTGATTGGTATCGGCATCGCCGTTTGGGTGTTCTACTACCGCCGCGAAGTCGGCACGACTCTGTGGGTGCCGCGCAACCTCGCCCGCGTTCTCAGTGACCGGACCAAAGCCACCAAAAGCGGCGCCGAATCCTTCAGCCTGGGCCTGACGAGTGTCTTTTCTGAACTGCTCTTTATCATCGCACCACTCGCCGTCGGTGCCCTGGCGATTACGACCCTGCCAGCCGTCTGGCGCCCGATCGGCATCGCCGTCTACGTCATTATCTCGCTGCTATCACTCCTGATCGTCACCGCACTCGTCGGCGGCGGCCACAAACTCAGCGGCCTACAAGCCTGGCGCGAATCCAATAAGCGCTTCCTGCAGTTTGCTGCCGGCAGCGGCCTGCTCGCCCTCGGTCTCTATGTCTATATCAGCCAAGTGGTCAGTGCCGCCAGTATTGGTACGGGGGGCTTTTGATGGACACTGTGATCGACGTCGTCAAACGCGGCGGGCAGCGCCCAAGTGAGCCGTTCAGCCGCGACAAGCTGCATCACAGCATCCAGGCCGCCTGCCTGAGTGTCCGCAGCCCCGAAGGACAGGCCGAACTGACCGCCTCTGCCGTCTGTGACATTGTCATCCGCTGGTGCAATACCAAACCCGAAGTCACCAGCAACGACCTCCGCCGAAAAGCCGCCGACGCCCTCCATACCCTTCATCCCGAAGCAGCCTACTTATACAAACAACATCGCCTCGTTATCTAAGGAGACACCATGGCACGAAAACCAACATTTGACTTTGACCTTATCGTAATCGGCAGCGGCGCCGGCGGCAGCGCTGCGGCTACCATTGCCGCCCGGGAAGGCAAGCGCGTCGCCATCATCGAAGCCGACACGTTCGGCGGCGACTCCCCCAACTGGAGCGACGTCCCGACCAAGGCACTCCTGCATGCCGCCCAGCTCTACGATGAAGCCCGCCACGGCGCCCGCTTCGGCCTGCGCTCAAGCACGCTGGGCTACAACTACCCAAGCCTGCGCGCCTGGAAAGAGCTGGCCGTCAAACGCACCGGCGCCGGCGGCAACAAGCGCTTCTACGAAAGCCAAAACATTGCTACCTTCACCGGTACGGCCCACTTCTTGACGCCGCACGAAATCAGCGTCGCCCGCCGTCACCTATCGGCCGAGCACTTCCTGATAGCCACCGGCTCACACTGGATCACCCCTGATATCCAGGGACTCGCCGAGCTTGAATACCTGACGCCGCGTACCATCCTCGAAGCGATTCGCCCGCCAAAGAGCCTGTATATCATTGGTGCCGGCACGATCGGCGTCGAAATTGCCCAGCTGATGGCTATCTTTGGTACCAAGGTCTACCTGGCGGAAGTTGCCAGCCGTATCCTGCCACGTGAAGACGAGGAAGTCGCTACCCTGATGGAGCGCCTGCTGCACGAACAAAAAGGCGTCACCAGTCTGACCCAGACCCGGACGCTCAGTATCGTCAAAGACGGCGTCGGCAAGCGTGTCACCTATACCCGCGGCGGCGTCGAAAAATCAATCCGCGTCGATGACGTCCTGGTTGCTACCGGCCGGGTCCCGACTGTCGACATCGGCCTCGAAAACGCGACGGTCGCGTACACGCCAAAGGGTGTCGAGACCAATCATAATCTCCAGACGAGCGCCCGCCACATCTACGCTGCCGGCGACGTGCTTGGCCATAACAGCCATACCCACACTGCCCTGCTCGAAAGCCGCGTGGCCGCCCACAACATCCTGCATCCGAAATCACCGATCGCGCCTGACTACACCGCAACCCCGCGCTTGACCTTTACTCACCCGGGTATTGCCACGGTCGGCCTGACTGAAGACGACTGCCTGAAGCGCGACCTGCGCATTCGCAAAGCGACGGCACCGCTCAACATCATTGCCCGCTCCAATACCAGCGACTTCCGCGACGGCTTCGTCAAACTGATCGCTGACCAACGCGGCGTCCTGCTCGGTGCCACCGTCGTCGCGCCGCACGCCGCCGAGATCATCCACGAACTCGCCCTGGCCGTCAAACACGGCCTGACCGCCAGTGACGTCGCTAACACACCACACGCCTTCCTCAGCTGGAGCGAAGCGGTCCGTGTCGCCGCCGCAAAGATCGGCTAGCTAGCGGACGCCACACGCAGAGCTTGTGTGCCAAAATGCGCAATCAGTCGTTCGGCCCGTGATTCAGAATCCTTAAACCGGCTCGGATCGGCAAACATCAGCTCTTCGCCGTCCACGCCGACTGAGAAGTTCATGTTCTCCGGCGTCACGTCATAGACATGCCAGATCAGCCAGCCTTGCTTGGTGGGCATGTACATCGCTTCCTCCGTGACGCCCAGTAGCGCCGCCTCAAGTTCGCCCTCATAGCCCACTTCTTCGTGCAGCTCACGCTTCAAGCAATCCGTCACCGTTTCGCCGTGGTCCCAACCGCCGCCAGGCAGGCTCCAGTTTCCATGCCCCCGTTCCCTATTGACGAGCACCTCGCCCTGGTCGTTGCGAATAACCGCTTTAAGTGAGATCCGGTAAAACGTCGAGGGGTATTTGCTATTTTTTTCCATACGAGCAAGTATAGCAAAAGGCAGTAAGATATTGTATAGCGTCCCGACCTGCCCTCTTTTATAGTCGAAAGAGTAATGGCAAAGGAGGAGCATATGGGAGCATTTGACGACATCCGCGACAAAGCAGAGGGCGCACTAAACGACATACCGCCAGAACAGCAGCAAAAGATCGAACAGATTGCCCAAGAAAAAGGCATTCCGATCGAGCAGGCAAAAGAGCACTTCTTCAATGCGCAGAATAACGATCAGGGTCAAGCCCAGCAGGACCAGAATGACACCGACCGGGACGAGCGCGAAGAGATGTAGCATTCGCTTAATACCCAAGAAAATACACCCATCGTTCGATGAGTGTATTTTCTTGGTAGCGGGGAGAGGATTTGAACCTCTGACCTCTTGGTTATGAGCCAAGCGAGCTGACCGGGCTGCTCCACCCCGCGGCACTTTATCTATCCTATCAGATACGAACTACTTTTGCAAGTCAGCCCGGTTGGCGCCAAAGAGGAAATTGAGCCACTGCACGAAATGTGTCGGCGGTTTAACCGGTACTGCAGTTTTGACGGTCGGCGTATCCTCGGCCTTTGCGGCCGCGCTATTGGGCGGCAAAATCAGCACCTTCTCGCCCGCCATAGCAAGACCCAGGCGGTCGCGTGCGGCCAGCTCCTGGTACTCCGCCGTCTTATAGTAGTTCTGCTCAAATGCCAGCGTCTGTGTCTCCAGATCGAGCAGCTGCTCCTGGCGCTGCTTGGCGTCGACGGCCTTTTGCAGATCGAAGTTCCGCTGCATGGCGCCCACCGAACCCCATACCCACCCAGCACCGATCAAAAACGCCACCGCAATCACGATGTTATTGGGCGTGACATAATCGTGGCGCACACGATAGATAAACCGACGGATGTTTATTTTGTTCATGGTTTCTGGCCTTATTATAGCCCACCCCGGAGCAATAGGCTATAATAGTGCACGCTGGGGCTGTAGCTCATCGGTTAGAGCAGGCGGCTCATAACCACTTGGTAGATGGTTCGATTCCATCCAGCCCCACCACAGTTGAACCTTCAACCATTACGACAGAGGTAATTCTATACCGCTCGATAAGCCTGTTTTTATCGTGCAGTATGGAGCTACCTCTGTTTTTTAAACCAATGTTGTGCACGATATTCTGCATTAGGTGATTAAGATAGCGAAGGCATGCCCTGTGAATTGCTGTGACAAAGCTTATGCTCTATATTAGTAACAGAACATGGCTGGGCAACAAAAACAAAGACTTCAACACCGACGACATGGTTTCACAATCGTGGAGCTGTTGATTGTGATTATCGTAATTGCTATCCTTGCAGCGATCGTCATCGTCGCCTATACCGGCATCCAGGGCAAAGCCAACGATACGGCCGTCCAAAGTGATTTGTCAGCATTCGCCCAAAAGATTGAAATGGCCCGCGCCGATACAGGCACCTATCCTACTACGCTGACGAGTGCCATGGGCTTTAGCTTCAGCAAGGGATCGTATGGCCAGGATTATCAGGGACGAAACACCCGTTACTGCTACAACAGCGCCACTGACAGCTATATCCTCATGGCAAATTCCAAATCAGGCAATTACTTTAAAGTGCAAAACGGCGCGATCAGCGCTACCGCATCGACCTATGGATACGGTGTCTGTAGCCAAATCGGCCTCGTCAACACGAACCCTACGCAAGACGGCTTTTATGCCTCTCGCTCCCCCGTTTGGGACACCTGGACCAATTAACCAAGAGCGGCGTTGCAGCGGGGCTTAATTGCCTCGATGACGCTTATGGCTTATATTGGTAATACATATGGCTGGGCAGCAAAAACAAAAAACAGCACACTCTCTCCATGGGTTTACCATCGTCGAGCTACTGATCGTCATCCTCGTCATTGCCATCCTGGCGGCCATCGTCATCGTCGCCTATACCGGTATCCAGGATAAAGCCAACAACTCATCGCGCCAAAGCGAGGCTCAGCAAGTTGCCAAGCTGCTTTTGTCCTACAAGGCACAAAACGATGCCTGGCCACCCATGCCCTCAGGAATAACGAGCGTCTGCGTCGGCGATGGATTCAGCGACCTTAATAGCGACGGACAGCCCGACTGTTGGGACGCTTTTGGTGGCGCTGCCTCTCATCCCTATGATCCATTTAACGCAGCCTTACGGACAGTGGGCTCACTCCCTATCGGTAATCGAGTACCAATCAATTCATCGAATCACCTGCGACTCGGACCGGTCTTTATGCTGAGCGGCACCACGGCAACCGTCCGCTACTGGGTCAAGGCACCTAGCTGCCCATCAGGAACACAGGTGTGGTCCGACGGTATCACCGTACAGTGCACTTTAGGATTGGATATGTAATCATGGGCCGTAATATACAAGGTCATGCACAATCCACCACGTTAAAGCACCCGCGCGGTTTCACGATCGTCGAATTACTGATCGTCATTATCGTAATCGCCATTCTGGCGGCCATCATCATCGTCACTTATACCGGTATCCAGGGCAAAGCCAATGACAGCTCCATCCAAGCAGACCTGCGTAACGCTGCCATAGCCATCGAGAACTTTAATACCCAAACGGGCAGCTACCCTACCAGCTGGACAGATATGAGCACGATCGGGCCCAAAATCAGCAAAGGCGCCTACGCGACAAACGTCAACAATTTCGTTGTCTGCAGCAATTCAGGCGAATACGCGATTGCCGCCGTCTCCTCGTCGGGCAAAATTTTCTACCGCAGCTCCAACAAAGGCAGTGGCGCCTATACCTGGACATGGACCCAGACCGTCGCCTCCACGTGTCCTAATATGCTCGTGAACGCGTCAACTCTGGCAGGATGGGGATGGACTAACAATACCTGGGCGAACTGGCTACAGTAGCACTAGGGGCCACATACACCGCCATACAAGGCTGGTACAAGATTATTTGCGCAGTGGCGCTTCTTGAACGCGCAGCTTGCCGCTTGAGTCATAGCCTACATCGATAGGGCCCTGACGACGACGCAGGTATGCGTTGTATCGTTTATTGCGGACTTCTCGTGAGTTCGCAAACACTTCCGGGGCTGCCCTATGTAGCGCGCCCATGATATGACGCTCGTTAATTGCCTCTCGAAGCCGTTCTAACGTCGGCATGTAGGCGATAAGCTCTTCGGGCGTGCGCCGAGATCCGTAGCGCTTCTCCAGGAATCCATAGGCGGACACATTGCCATCAGCAGCACCAATCAGCCGGTGAGCTGTCGCGATACGCTCTAGGAGCGCATCGACATGCATGGCGAGCAGTCGCTGATCAGCCTTGGTCATACGCATGATCGTGTCGCTAGCGATCTCGTGCAGGGCGAGGCGATTGACCGCGATATGAATATCCGTCATCCAGGGCTCAAAATCATCTGCAAGTTGGTCGAAGAGCGGCAGACGGTCGTCGTATACGCTCTGATTGCCGCCAAGCTCGCGGTACGCATCATCACGCGGCTCCTCAGTATCTTCGTGCGGGTGGTGCCGCGCTTTGAGCTCTGTGGTCGTCGGTGGATGAGAGACTACGGTTGCAACGCGCCGTACAGCGCGTGAGCCCAGCTGTCGGGCGCCAGAGGCTTGACCTTCCGCTAGGTCCTCAAAGAGTGTCCCCGTATGATCAAGCTTGTCAAATGGAGGATGCGAGGGCGAGGCGCCAGTATATTCGCTCATATGCCCTCATATATAACATGATTATGCTAAAAAGTCAATTAACCAGGTCCCACAAAAAAGCCCCTTCGGGCTATATCCCTCCAGGGCTATTTGGCACCTGTTTGTTTGATACTACTGTATCACCAAACGTGCTTATGCTACAAGGCTATTTTTTCTTTGAAATTGTAAGGAAACCGTTGCGTGGGTTTTCCTTGACGATACGGTCTTCTGGAAGATCGGTTGGTTCGCCCTTTGCGTTCTTTTCTACCTTGGCAAAGAAGTAGATCGTCTGTGGCTTACCGCCGCGGAGCGTTACTTCGGTCTTGTGCAAGTAGTACGTAATACCCTTCGAGTTAGTGTGTTTGTAAGCCATAAGTTCTTAAAACCTCCTATTAGTTCTTACAAGAGTAAGCGTACAGTTACAGCCCACCGGTGTCAACACCTTAGACACCCCTATAGTGCCGTTTGAGTAGCAACCGTAGTACTCCGTAGCCGATCAGGCGCACCACAATCAGCAGCGCCAGCACGACGCAGACCACCAGTGCCCAGCCGGCAAAATCAGGCGACCAGTGTGGTGAGGCGAAGCTATAACGATAGAGGTCAGAGCTTGGTAATTTGGCCGTATCGGCCGGATTCGGGGCGGGCGGATACTTAGCTAGCTCATCAGCAAAACACTGCACCCAGGCCTGCGAATAATGCGAAAACCGAGAGCGGCAAATTTGGTCGACCGTGGCGTTAATATTGCCATAGGGATTATTGTCGCCACTAGCTTGATTAACCGCTACGGCGACATCTCGCTTGTATTGGTTCTCCAGGTAAAACACCCCGGTATTGGCGTTGATATGCGCCGCAGAATAGGCCTGAAGGTCGTGGAGCCGGTTCACCATCACACTGGCGTCGCCCGACTTGTCAGCCGCGAGTACGGCGTTGCGTCGCTCGACCATGCCGATGTTGTTGAGGCGCAAAAACGTGGCGGCAATGAAGCCTGCGATCATCAAAAGGACGACTAATTGCCAGGTTCGCACCTGTTGCAGCCGTTTGATCTCTTGTCTGACGCGTCGCTTGTCTGCCACGAAAAATCCCCACCGATTGGTTTACTCTCATTGTACCATGAGCACTATCGACGATAGAGATGGAATTGCGGCGTCATGATCAAGAGGCCAACCACCGCCGCAACAAAGAAGAAACTATGCATACCCGGAACATTGCCCATGCCCATCAATAGCACCATGAACACTACGGCCGCCACTGTGGCGCCGGCATTCTGCACAACCTCCATACACCCCAGATAGGTGATGCGATGCCCCGAGAGATCAGCCGTATCGAACATGCCGCGCGTAAACGCCATGACGTAGCCGGTCGTCGCCGCTTCATTAGCGACATTGACCGCGCCGACGACGACCGGTGATGCGACGAACGGCCGGACGACATGGACAAGCGAATTAGCAACGACCGCAATCTTGAGAAGCTCCCCACCCCGCCGACGGTCAATCAACTTACCGTAGGCGTACGAAGCTGCAAACGACGCGAACAGAACAACCGATAGCAAAATACCAAGTACACCATAGACCGTGTTTTTACTGCTCACGCCGATAATAACGACCGCGACGAACAGCGTCCAAACGGTACCGGACGAAAACGAGTCATACCCATACCCAAAGCCGGCACGCAAGCTGCGCCAGGCCATCCGCCACGGAAATCCGCGAAAGACGAGGGTGCGGCCCGTCTTGGTCGGTTCGGCAGTCGCAAACAGCGGCACCGATGCCAGCCCGAACAGTAGCGCCGCGGCCCACATGGCCGATTCCGGCCCAAACCAGAAGGCCAGCGCACCGCCGATCAACGGACTGAGGCTGGTGGCGATCTTCTCGACGATATTCATATAGGCGATTTCTTTGCCGGCATGCTCGGGATTTTTCACCTTGGAGAAGCTCGTCTGGTGCCCGAGGTTGTAGCAAGTGACCGACAGCGCCTGCAGCAGGCCAGTCAGTGCCAGCGCCCACAGTCCCCAGTGCGGCACCAAACTCAGCAGCATCATAGCGGGAATGTAAAGCAGATTGGCAAGCAAAATGGTGTGCTTGGGGCCAAAGCGCGCCACGTAGCGGGCCGACGGCAAGGCTATGACCATCTTGAATCCAAAATACAGCGCCCAAAAGCCCGCGATAAAGACCAACGAGTAGCCATGCTGGTACAAGAACACCGACATCAGCGCCGCCGCGATATTGATCGCTGCCATCCGGAGCATCCGGCTGGTATACAGCTCTGCTACCTCCGAAAACGTCGCATAACGCCAGAAATGGCGCCGTAGTAACAAGCGATGGATGAGAGTTTTGATCATAGATGTTGGTGTTGGTTAGGTTTCCCCTATTATCGCACAGTCCACCGCTTATCCACAAGTGGAATAACCGTAGTATACTAAGGGCATGAACATCTACTTTTCTGGCATTGGCGGCGTCGGTATCGGCCCGCTGGCCGAGATCGCCCACGATGCCGGCTACCAGGTCCAAGGATCTGATCGCGGCGCCAGCCTGATGACCCGAGAGCTTGAAAAACGTGGTGTCGCTATTAGCTTTAACCAGGACGGTTCGTTTCTCGAGCAGTGTCACAGCAAGCAACCAATCGACTGGTTTGTCTACACCGCCGCTCTGCCCCCTGACCACCCTGAGCTTGTCCGTGCGCGTGCGCTTGGTATCCGCACGGCCAAGCGCGACGAGCTGCTGGCACACATCATCGCCGACAAACAGCTCAAGCTCATTGCTATCGCTGGGACGCACGGCAAGACCACGACCACCGGCATGATGGTCTGGACGCTCCAACAGCTCGGCACCGCTGTCAGCTATTCGATCGGTACGACGATCAGCTTCGGACCGAGCGGCAAATACGACCCCGCCAGCGAGTATTTCGTCTATGAATGCGACGAGTTTGATCGTAACTTCCTACATTTCCAGCCATATCTGTCACTAATTACGTCTGTGGATTACGATCACCCCGATACCTACCCGACACCCGACGATTACCAGGCGGCCTTTTCGCAGTTCATCAACCAGTCCGCCCACACGATCATGTGGCAACACGATGCCGCAGGCTTGACCATACCAGCGTCCGCGTGGCTGCTAGGCGATGACGAAGCCGCAAATATCCAGCTGCCAGGCGCCCATAACCGTCGTAACGCCACACTCGTACTCAAAGCACTTGAACATCTCGGGCTTCCTGAGAACCGTGCGATTATCGAAGCCTTCCCCGGCACCAACCGCCGCTTTGAAAAGTTAGCCTATAACCTTTATAGCGATTACGGCCACCATCCGGTCGAAATCGCCGCCACCTTACAGATGGCGCGCGAGCTGTCAGACGACGTCGTACTCGTTTACCAACCGCACCAAAACGTCCGCCAACATGAAATCCGCGACCAGTACGTCGACAGCGTCTTCAAGGACGCCGAAGAAATCTACTGGCTCCCCACTTACCTCTCACGCGAAGACCCAACCCTCGAGATTCTCACGCCCCAGCAGCTCACCTCCACTCTCTATGACAGCAACTTCCACTTTAGCGAACTAAACGACGATCTCTGGCAGAATATCGAAAAAGTCCGCCAAGCTGGCAAGCTTGTCCTCTGCATGGGGGCCGGCTCTATCGACGGCTGGCTGCGCGAACATCTGGTATAATTTTCGTAACAACAACCTCAGGAGCACCTCATGCAACCAGACACCGAACCGACAACGACCGAACAGCCAGCAACAGAGCAGCCGACTCAAGCCGCGCCAGCAGTAGCAAGTGCCAGCCCCGCCGCTGCCCCAGCCGTATCGCCTAACAAGAAAAACCATACGACCGCCATCTTGCTGTCAGTTTTCCTTGGTCACTTGGGCATCGACCGCTTCTACCTTGGCCACACCGGCCTTGGCGTTGCCAAGCTGCTGCTGAGCTGGCTGACCTTTGGTATCTGGTGGCTCGTTGACCTCATTTTGGTCTGCACCAAGCGCATCAAAAACGTAGAGTGGGAATAGCCCCACTCTTTTTCATTAACGACTCGCACGTCTCTCTGTGTTTATCGTCTGACGAACTTTTACCACGTCTCGTCGTATTCCTCGAAGAAATACGGATCGTTAAAGAACGTCCGGGCGACGATTTTCTCGACCGCCGGCGCCAGGTCGCGCTCATGCAGATAGTGCGGCCGGACCCACTGCAGCGTGTCGCTCGCCGTCACCTCGTCGGTCGTCAGCCGAAATACATGCGCGAGTGTGGTCGTCAGAATCGTCTCGTCGTCATACACCCGGATGTAACAGTCGCCAGCATGTACCGGATTAGTTTCAAATAGACCGAGTTTCTCGGCAGCTTCGCGCTGGGCGGCATCGTGAATAGTACTGTCGTCGATATGCAGCTTACCGTACGGCAGCGTCCAGCTATCGATATAGGGCTGTTTCGTCCGTCGTTGCAGTAGCAGCTTGCCGTCACTATTCTGCACAACGAGCATGGTGACGATTTTCGGCTGCGTGCGAACGGTCATTTTGGCTTCACTGACGCGGTCGACATACAGCAACCCCGCTGTGCCGAGCGTATACCCCTCGTCGCACTTCTCGACATAGCCGGTTTTTTGCAACAGTTTCAGGTGATAGCTAAACAGGTTGGTATCGACCCGCGGTGGCCGCAGGTCACGAAAACGGGCGGTGCGCCGATGATACAGCACCCCCAGAATGTGCTTTTGGATGTGATGATCAATGATAATTCGCTCAAGCATATTTGACTCAAAATAAACTTTCTATTCATCACCATGGTAACACGTTACGCTAGCAATGTAATCAGTAAATGACGCCATAAGGAGGGTCACCGCCATGAGTGAAAAACTACTAAATGAAAATAATTTTGAGCAACTTTCCTATGAAGTAGAGCGTAAGCTCATACCGACCGATCCTGCTTTATTCGCACCCTACGAACAACTGGCCGAACCGATTGAGCAGGTATACCTCAGCCATCCCGACGAAACCTACACGCTGCGTGTTCGGGCTCATCACGCCTTTGACGGCGACCACTACACCGCCGCTCTCAAAGATAGGGGCGAGCTAACTGCGCACGGCTTAGCGCGCCTCGAAGTCGAAACCGAAATTGATCAGGCCACGTACGAACGCTATGCCAGTAACCCGCTGTACCCTCGCGTTACAAAACGCCGTGCGACGCTCGTCGACGGAGTCACGATCGATTGGATCGACGGCCTTGAGCACCCGCTGGTTGAAATTGAGAATAGCGGCAATAGCCCGCTTGCCGCTCAGTTTCACACTGATTTCTCACATACCCTACTCGATGTCACCGGCGACCCGGCCTACGACAACAGCACGATTGCCTACGAACAATTCGACGGCTCATTCGAACCGCTACCTGAGCTCTCAGCCGATACTATCGTGAGCGAAATCATCGCCCAGTTCCAAACTGGCAAGCTGCATACAGTCGTCGGTATATCGGGCATGTCCGGCTCTGGCAAAACCACGCTGGCGTGCGAAGTGCGTGACGAGCTGACGCGCCAGTTCGGCGACGACTTACCGCCGGTCGTCCAGCTGTCCACTGATGATTACCACCGCGGCAAACACCGCCTGGAAGCGACCCACGGCGCTCCCTGGACCAACTGGGACCTACCAGAAGTCTACGATACCGAAACACTCGCTGGGCATATCGCCGCATTGAAGTCAGGCCAGGCGATTCCACGCCACACCTTTGACTTTCCGCGTCAGGAAACGGTCATTACCGGTGTCGTCGAGCCAAGCCCGATCGTCATCGTCGAGGGTATCTTCGCCGGTAGCCCTGATCTTGCGCCGGTACGCGACCTGCACTTTAACGTCCCGACGCCAATCGCGACGACCGTCGCCCGTGACCTGTTGCGGCTCGTCTCGAGCGACCGGGCGAACAGCTCGATCACTACCCCAGAAGAGCGGCTCCGTTATCAACTGGAAACCGCAATCCCGACCTACCAGGCCCAGGAGCGGCCGCGGCGCAACAGCTGGTCTGGTAGCGTCCGGACTATCGGGAAGGTGGCGTGGCTTTTACGAAATGCGTCGGCAGACCTTCGCTAACGAAGCGCTGCTCATAGGTGGTCATCACCTTATAGTGGTCGCTTAAATCCGATTCGTGCAGATCGAAGCTCAGTTCTTCGATCTGCCATTTTTCTGCCACCAATTGCTCGAGGCTCCACGTAAAGAGATCGTGCGCGTCTGTCTTGAAATAGAGTGCGCCGCCTGGTGCCAAGAGCTGCGCGTACAGCGCTAAAAACTTCGGGTGTGTCAGGCGGTTCTTGGCAAAGCGTCGCTTCGGGAACGGATCCGGGAATGTTACCCACAGTTCCTGGACCTGATGGAGCGGCAAAAGATGCGCCAGCTGATCCTCGATGCGTGCGCGGAGGAACCGTACATTCATGACACCCTGCTCGTCGGCAGCCCGTGCGCCGGTCTGCAATCGGTCAGCCTTGACGTCGACCGCCAGTACCTGACGCGACGGTTCGGCCGCGGCCAGTGCCACCGCAAACAAGCCAGTGCCTGCCGCGAGCTCAACCGTATCGATCGGCGTCGTCCGATCCCACTCTTCCGCTTCGAAACACAATGGCGAATTAGCAAACAGCGCAAACTTATATTTCTTGCGTTTACGCGTAATGATAAAGTCGTGCGGGTTCAGTGCGGCCATATCCTCATGGTATACTACCACATATGAATCATGCAGCTGCCTATGGAAAATGGTTTCAAGACAACTGGTTTGACAGCCTAGTCATTATCGTCGTCACCGGCCTACTTTATACAATTGGTGTCACCCTGCTCGGCACGATCGTCCGCAAGGCCGTCGCCGCTAGTGTGCGCGGCAAGAACTGGCACCGCAAGGACATCGAAAAACGCCAAAATACGCTCGCCAACTTGTTTACGAATATTTGGCGGGTCGTCATTTTAATTATCGGCGGCTTCATTCTTTTTGCCCACCTGTTCGGCCCGATTAACCTGGCACCGCTGTTTGCCAGCGCTGGCGTGTTTGGCGTCGCCCTCGGTTTTGGCGCCCAGTCACTCGTCAAGGATTTCCTGTCCGGCGTCTTTATCATTTCAGAAAACCAGTACCGCATCGGCGACATCATCGAGATCAACGGCGACAGCGGTACGGTCGAACACATCGGCACCCGCTCGACGGTCATCCGCGACGCCGACGGCAACGTCCACTACTTTCCGAATGGCACCATCCAGCACGTCGTCAACAAAACCATGGGCTACAGCATGGCCCGCTTCACTATCGCCGTCCAACCGTCGAGCGACCTGGAGCAAGTCATCGATGTCATTAACCAAACCGGCCAAAAGCTCGGTGGGGAAACAAAGTGGCGCAACAAGATCATCGATGCACCTGCCTTCGTCTCCATGGGTGAGTTTACCGGTACGTCGGTCAGCCTCAACATTGCCGGCAAGACCCAACCGTCCGACCAATGGGCCGTTGTTGCCGAAATGCGCCGTCGCTTGTTCGAAGCATTCGAAGCACATGACATCCTGCTTGTAGGGGCAGCCGCACCGGTTGCCGACAAACCTAAGAAAAAATAATCGTTACGGCGTCGTCGTAGATGACATGTCCAGCCCGAGCGCCTGGTCGCTCATGGGCGTCCCGCCGAAGCTATCGTAGCCCAGCACTTGCTTGGCCTGAGAATCATACATGTCATGGAAGTGATCAAGATCTTGACGCGTCAACGGACCCGTCGCCGGAAACGCCGTCACTGATTCGTTGCGGTCCGCCTGCGCCTGGACGGCCTGGTAACCCGGCCGACTCAAATCAAGCTGTGCCGCTCCTGAGCTTGAATATATCGCCATCGCGACCATGACAAGAATCAATGACATGACAATCGTCGCTGCTACGAGGACGAAGAATTTATGAGCCCGCCAACCCTTCAGTTCATGCTCTACTGGCTGGATCATTGTGGTTTCCCCTTGAAGTTGGCCGTAAAGGTCGTAAACTCGCTTTCGTAATCAGTCAGTGACTTACGTAGGTCAACCATCCGGTCATGCACCGTCACCCGCTTGGTCCGCGCATCCGCCAGAGCGGTATAAAAAGCTGCCGGCTGCTTGGTGCAATCCGTTTGCATCGCCCTGGTCATCGCTTCCTCGTACTGCTGATAGGCGACGCTAAAAGCATCGAATTGTGCGACATACGTACTGGTAATCGACGTCATCTTGCCGCCATCCAGCTGATTGATGGCAATACGGCTATTCAGCGGCGTCATGAGGCGGTTGGAGATCGCCAGAAGTACCTGCCCTTGATTGACACGAAGCAGCGCGTCACTGGCGTGGAGGCGGTTAAGATTTGCCTGGACCGTACTGCATGTGCTGCGGATATGGGCGAGCATCACATCAGTCATCATCGGCTGCGTCGCGTCATCGGCGCGCGCCACTGCCGCCACCTGAGTCGTCGCTACCAGTACCGTCATTGCGACGAGCAGGGTCAGGAATCGTTTCATATGTCCCTATTATCACCCGGACGGGGCTATTTGGTCAAATGAAGCCGCTCGCCCGTCCGGACGACCAATCCATCGCGTAACAGTCCGCGGAGCGCCGGCTCAAACCGTTCGTCCGCCGCGTAGTGAGCCGCCAGCTCGTCCTCGGTCACATCGCCGGTCGTCAACAGCCGAACAATCTGACCGCGCACTTCGCGGATGCTCCCTTTGAGCGGTGCCTGCTTCTTATAATGCCGGCTCATCGTCAGCCGGCCACCACCCTGACGCTTCAGCCAGGAACCGTAGTCCATCAGCGCCCAATAAAACTCGCGTGGATGCTCCTGGTCGACCGTCGCCGCGACTGCTTCGCGCAGCTCACGGTCATGTACGTCCGCCTGGCCGTCAAACCAATGCGTAAAATAAACCGTACGCACATTCGTCTCGATAAATACCACCGGCTGGTTATAGGCGTAGGCCATGATTGCTCCGGCTGTATTCGGCCCGACGCCTGGTAATTTAAGGAGCGCATCGTACGTAGCCGGGAACACACCGCCCAGCTCACCGGCGATCATCGTCGCTGCGTCGTGCAGGTACTTGGCACGGCGGTTATAGCCGAGTCCGCTCCACAGCGTCAGAACGTCGGCGAGCGGCGCTGCCGCCAGGGTGGTTACGTCAGGAAACCGCGTCACAAACGCCTCGAACTTCGGCACCACTCGGTCGACCTGCGTCTGTTGCAGCATCAGCTCGCTGACAAGCACGTAATATGGCCGCGTATCCTGTCGCCATGGCATGTCGCGGTAGAGTTCATGGCCCTTTTGCCAAATCAGTTCTCGAAAGGTCTCATCATTCACCTCTCTAGTATACCGGCGTATACTAGAAGTATGACAGAGTATGTACTTGGTAGCGGCTGCTTCTGGTGTACCGACGCAGTATTTCGCCGGCTACGGGGCGTTACGGCCGTCGAAAGCGGCTATGCCAACGGTACTGGCCGGGCAGATTACTACCGGGTAGCAAGCGGACACACCGGCTTCGCCGAAGTCGTTAAAGTCCAGTTCGACGAAGCCATTCTGCCGCCCGACATGCTGCTCGATCTCTTCTTTTTGGTCCACAACCCCACGACCCTCAACCGCCAGGGCGCCGATGTCGGCACCCAGTACCGCTCGTGCATGCTCTACCAATCAGACGGCCAGCGCGACCAATTCGAGGCAGCACGCGACCGCGCCCAAGCTCACTGGGACGAGCCAATCGTGACCGAGATCGCACCGCTCGAGAACTACGTCCCCGCCGAGCCCGAACACCAGGATTATTTTTCCAAGCAACCGGCCAGCGGTTACTGCTCGGTTGTGATTGCCCCTAAACTTATCAAAGCCCGCGCCATCTACGCGTCGTGGTTCAAGGAGGAATACGTATGAACATTACCAAATACGAACATGCATGCCTGACAATCGAACTCGACCACCAGCTGCTCGTGATTGATCCGGGCAACTTTACGACTGATTTTATCGCTCCCGATCACGTCGCCGGCATCGTCATCACCCATGAGCACGGCGACCACTGCGATACCGAACTGATTGCCGCTATCATGGATAAAAACCCTGACGCCGTCATCATTGCACACCCCTCAATTACCGACCAGTTCGAAGCGTTTGCCACCAAAGCGGTCACCGTCGGCGACACGCTAGAGCTCGGCCCGTTCCACCTGGAATTCTTCGGCGGACAACACGCGGTTATCTTTCCTGATAACTCGCCGCTGGCCAACCTCGGCGTCATGGTCAACGACCTTTTCTATTACCCAGGTGATTCGTTTTCAGTCCCGGACGACCGCAGTGTCGACACGCTGGCGCTGCCCGTCGCCGCACCATGGCTCAAGATCAACGAAGTAATTGACTTTCTGACCGCCGTCGCACCACGCGCCGCCTTTCCGACGCACGATGCGATCGCCTCAACCATCGGCAAAGAAATGGCCGATCGCATGGTCGGTGCCCACGCCCAGGAACATGGCATCGACTATCAACGACGCGATACGTACACCGTCTAATAAAAAAGACCGGCATAGTGAGCCGGTCTTTTCAAGTAATGGTGTAACTTATTACTTTTTCGCTGTCGTCTTGGCAGCAAGTTTCTTAGGTGCTACCTCTGACTTGACGGTCTTGGCCGTCTTCGTCGCGGTCGCTGCTACCTTGCGGGTGCTTTTTTTCGCACTGGCGGTCACTTCGTCGCCAAATTCCTTGGCTTCAGCTGCGACTTCTCTGGCGCCAGTTCTGACGGTACGTGCGCCTCTTTTGGCAGTATCGGCGACGTCTTGGGCGGCTTTTTCAGCCTGGTTCTTGACACCGGTTGCTTTTCTCTTCAGGTCATCGCGGGTTTCTTTGCCGCTTTTTGGAGCGATTAAGATGCCGGCGACGAATCCGGCCGCAGCCAGGATGGTAGCTTTTACTAGTTTACTCATGGGGATATTCCTCCTTATGACTTACGAAACAGGGCAACGAGCTCGCCGACGAGCTTGGCGGGTGCCAACCAGTCGCTGGCACTGGCAATATTGTCGCTGATGCGGGCTACATTGCCAAGGATTTTGCGCAGTTTGATCACGATGAGCGCCACGACAATCAGTACCGTTATCATCATAACTGATAACAACACGACGGCAATAGTCAGCAGCGTGATAATAAGCTGTGTATCCATACTATTCCTTGTTTGTTTTAGTTGATAGTAATTCTATATTACCATAAACAGCATAAAAAAGCAATAGCTATAACATGTTTGTTGGGTCTGCACCAGATGGCAGCTGGCCGCTTGGCATGAGTTGAGAGGGGTCAAATCCACTAGGCAGATGATTGATGAGCTGCATCAAGCTAAAGATCGATAATACCCCGCTCAGTAGCGTCGCCACGCCAACGATAATCGAAAACCATAGGACAGTTTTGCCGGCAAACTTCTTGTAGCGGTCGAATTCGAGCAGTGGCCGGCCGTGGTTGTCGCGCATGGCGCCAGACATGATCAGCGCCAGGTCGATAATTACCCAGATGCCGAAGCCGCCGAGGGTGAGGAGCTTCAAGATACCGGTGCCGATTTTGCCCAGGTAGAACCGGTCGACACCGAACATGCCCCACATAAAGCTAAAGAAGAATGCAATCAAGAAGTGGCGCCCCGTTTGCGGGGCTACCGGCGCGACATCCACCAATGTCAGTTGCTCGCTATCCACGTTACGCTCGCTTCAGGACCGTTGCGATACTGAGTTCGTCGAGCTGTGACTGGTCGACCAGGCTGGGCGAATTCATCATAGTATCGACGCCCGAGCCATTCTTTGGGAAGGCCAAGGTTTCACGGATATTGTCTTCGTCCATCAGGACCATAAAGATACGGTCGACACCAAAGGCAGCACCGGCGTGCGGCGGTGCACCGAACTTGAAGGCATTGATCATGGCACCGAATTTCTCTTCGACGTAGGCCTCGTCGTAGCCGAGCACACCAAAGGCCTTGTAGAGTGTCTCGGGGTTGTGGTTGCGGACGCCACCGCTACAGATTTCGTAGCCGTTCATGACCATATCGTACTGGTCGGCGACGATAGACAGTTTGTCGTCGGCATCGAGTGCCTCTGCCCCGCCACGTGGCATTGAGAATGGATTGTGGCCGAAGTCGAGCTGTTTGCGGCTGTCGTCCCACTCGTAGAACGGAAAATCAACGACCCAGGCGAGCGCGACCTTATTCGGATCCTTGAGGTTAAAATGATCAGCGAATTCACTACGCAGCTTGCCAAGGACTTTATTGACAACAGGTCGGCTGTCGGCACCAAAGAACAGTGCGTCGCCGTCCTGGGCACCAGTGCGGTCTTTGAGAGCGGCCAGTTCCGCGTCGCTCATAAATTTGGCGATCGGTGAACGGACCTCGTCGTTTTCGTAAATCATGTAGGCCAGGCCGCCAGCTCCCTCGCTCTTGGCGATGCCCGTGAAGCGGTCGATTTGGCCACGACTGAGGCTCGCGCCGCCTTCGACGCGAATAGCCTTGACGACGCCGCCGTTTTTAACCGCACCTGCAAAGACACTGAAGCCAGAATCAGCGAACACATCGGACAGATCAATCAGTTCCATGCCAAAGCGCAGGTCTGGCTTGTCGGAACCGTAGCGGTTCATGGCTTCTTCGTACGGGATGCGCGGGACGTCGGCCGTGACGAGTTCTTTACCAGCAAACTCGGTGACCAAATTCTTGACAAGGGGCTCCATCGTCTGACGGACTTCTTCGCCGTCGGTCACAAACGACATTTCCAGATCAAGCTGGTAGAACTCGCCGTACAGGCGGTCAGCGCGCGGGTCTTCGTCACGGAAACAGGCGGCGAACTGGTAGTAGCGCGCCACGCCGCCGACCATCAACAGCTGCTTGAACTGCTGCGGCGCCTGTGGCAGCGCATAAAACTTACCAGGGTGAACGCGTGATGGAATCAGGAAATCTCGGGCGCCCTCGGGGCTGGAGTTAGCCAGAATCGGCGTAGCGATTTCGGTAAAGTCACGGTCCTCCATATAGGCACGCATGAAGCGGTAGTAGTCAGAACGACGCTTTAGCATCTGCTGCATCTTCGGGCGGCGCAGGTCGAGGTAGCGGTATTTGAGGCGCAGCTCTTCGCTCGCCATGGCGTCGCCGTCGATTTGAATCGGCAACGGCTCGGCGCGGTTGAGGATATCGAGGCTCTCGACCTTGAGCTCAATCGAGCCGGTCGGCAGGTTCGGGTTCTTCAAGTGCTCTTCGCGCTCACGAATCAGACCGGTAGCACTCAGTACGAATTCGCTACGCACCTCTTCGGCAACCGAAAAGGCCTCGGCAGTTTCCGGCTGAATCACCAGCTGCACAACACCCGTGTGATCGCGCAGATCGACAAAAATCAAGCCGCCGTGATCGCGGCGCGCATTCGCCCAGCCCTGGACCGTTACGGTTTGGCCGGTATGGGTAGGGGTCTGGGATGCAAGTGTACGTGTCATAATATACCCATTCTACCACTGTTAGGTGAAATCGGCTACCTCGAGGAACCGAAGAGCACGCGCAGGCAGTCATACAGCGTCACCGCCCCGACCACTGCCCCATCAGCATCTTCGACGATCAGGAGGCGCTGGTGGCTCTGCATGAACAGTTTGATCGCCGTGCGCAGGCTGGCCGTCTCACGGATATAGACGACGTGCGAGCTCATGGCCTTTTCTGCTGTCACCGACCGCTTGTCATCGAGACTCAAAAAGCCGTCTATCGCCAGTACGCCGACAATCCGGCTGAGGTCACCGTCGACCACTGGGAAGAAACTATGTCCTGTCTTATGCAAATCATCGAGCACCAGCGGCCCGAGCAGCTCGCGTCGGCCTACTGTCGTCAGGCGGGCTGAGGGCAGCATGACATCAGCTACCGTCCGCTCGTCGAACGCGAGGCTATGTAGCAGCAGTTCGCGCTCCTCGGCCGCGATATGTGCGCCGGCCTGATCGATCAGATGTACCAGCTCCTCACGCGAACCAAGCTGAGTCTGGGGTGCATGCGAAGCCTCGAGACGGACAAGCGCATAAAGCCACGAGAGTCGGCCAGCCTGCACCTCGATGCGCGGCGCCACTAGGTGGTACAGCCGCTGCGCCAGCCGCATAACCGGTGCCCAGCGAGCCACGACCGGATGCAGCAGGATCATGCCGAGCGTCAGCAAACTTCCCCAGCCGATTCCAAGTAGCGTAGTGACACAATAAAACCCGAGCACGACAAGCGCCAGCTGCAGAGCACGCGCCACACCCAAGATGACGGCGTGATACTGATAATGCCGCAGCTCAGCGCGAGCTTGGTGGTCGGCTCCCTGCTCGGCCCGGCGCTGCAATTCATAGCGGCTGAGCCGACCCTGAGGCGGCCGCATCGCAGCAAGCACTACCAAGCCCAGCAGCGTAAGAACCCAGACGATGAGGAGCAGTGTTGCCATTTGGCTCTATTGTACCGTACTCGCTTGCCGTCGCCCAGGGCATCCACTACACTAAAGACAGTTAAGAATAAGGAGTGTTATGACTAAAAAAGCGTGGATTATTTTTGTCGCCGTAGTAGTGGTTCTACTAGGTGGCATGATTTACCTCTCAAACAAGGACAAATCGACTGCCGACGTCAGCAAGGTTAATACGCAGAGCGTCCTGCCGGCCGTCGCTGGCTCGGGCAACATCGCTGATCACGTCTTCGGCCAAAAGAACAGCAAGGTGACGCTGATCGAATACGGCGACTACCAGTGCCCCGGCTGTGGCTCGGCCTATCCGATCATTAAGTCGCTGACGGAAAAGTACCAAGGACAAATGACTTTCATCTTCCGCAACTTCCCGCTCACATCGATTCACCCGAACGCCCGCGTCGCTGCTGCGACCGCTGAAGCTGCCGGCCTGCAGGGCAAATACTGGGAAATGCACAACGCCCTTTACGAAAACCAGTCAGACTGGAACCAGCTCAGTGTCGACAAACGCAACGATTACTTCTATTCACTCGCCTCGCAGCTGGGCCTGAAGAGCGACCAGTTCAAAACCGATTTCGAAAGCAACGCCGTCAACAAAAAGATCAGCTACGACCAAGCCCTCGGTAAAAAAGACCAAGTCCAGGGAACGCCAACCTTTTTCCTCAACGGCAAGGAACTGACCCAGTACGTCAAGGACGGCAAGATCGTTCCTCAGGGCACAGACGGCGCCGACCCGATCTGGGGTGACGCCACGGCGCTCGATACGCTTGTCCTGCAGCCTGCCTTCACGCAAGCCGGTATCGCACTGCCTACCGCAAAGTAACCGCCGTCACATAGGCAACCAAAAACCACCCCGGTGCCCTGGGGTGGTTTAATTTTTAGAGGGATGAAATCTCGGGGGGAGATTTCGGTAGTGTTATACACACTTTAATGTGCGATATACGTTTGCCATTCGGCAGGCACCACATCCACTGCGATCTTTTTGCGCCTAGTAGACACAAATTCGACTGCTATTGGCATGTGTTGTTGTACTCCTTGTACTATGTACAGCCTCACGCGCTTCGACCTTTAAAATTAGATTTTTCGTGTTTTGGCGCGAGACACATCATTTATAATAGCAGCCCCGTCTATGGGCGTCAAGACCTGCACGATATACATCGCGCTACTGGTTACCATCCTACCAAAAACATGAGCGGGTCCGCAACCCGCTCATGGCATAAATGTGAATTACACAATATTACTCAATACCAGGGGCAGCAACCTTACCACCACGGAGCGGCCGTTCGCGGACGAACAAGACAGCGAGCAGTGCTGCAACCATCAGGATCGCGGCTGTCGTAAAGATGGCATGGATCGCATCGCTGAAGCTATTGATCACTTTGGTCTTGTAGGCATTTTGCTGCTGTGTAAACTGATCGATTTGCTTGGCCTTGACCGCCTCTGGCAGTGGCAACTTGTTCAGTGAGCTCACTGCGCCGTCCTTGATCGCATCGCGTTGGGCATTGAGCTGCAGCATGGCGTTGGCATCGATGTTCGCTGGTAGCACCTTGGCTGCTTCAGGCGATTTGCGTAGCGTCTGGATGTATGGATCCTTGCTGACATCACCCATACTAGCGGTGACGCCGACCGTCAGGATACCACTCATGACAGCCGTACCGATGGTGGAGCCAAGCCCACGAAAGAGCTGACTGCTCGCTGTGGCGGCACCAAGTTCATGCTGCTCGAACTCGTTCTGGACAGCCAGGTTAAGGATTGGCATACCCGTACCCAGCCCCATACCGATAAAGACCATGATGAGTGCCTCGTGCCAGTACGGACTGTCCGGTGTCAGGCTCGTAAGGACATAGACGCCGATCGAGGCAACGATGAAACCACCGATGATGAAGCCCTTGTAGCGGCCGGTACGCGATACCAGTTGTCCGACGACCGTCGAGGCAAACATCATGCCCCCCATCATTGGCAGGAGCATTAAGCCGGCGGTAGTGGCGTTGGCGCCGAAGACCTGCTGGTTGAACTGCGTCAGATACAGGATCGAGCCGATAAAGGCAGCACCAAAGAGCGTGATTGAAATCATGACGCTGGTAAACGTTCGGTTCTTAAAGAAGTGGAGCGGGATAATCGGCTGCTTAGCACGGCTTTCCGCCCAAACGAACAGGCCGGCGGTCAGAAGAGCGATACCGTACAGCGTCAGGCGGATGGCATCCAGCCCAAAGCCGTTGTCGATCAGCCCCTTGAAGATAACGTCGGTATTGTCGACGGCAAGCACGACTGCCGCTAGCGCGATCGTCAGTGTCACGGCGCCAAGGTAATCGATCACCGGCTTCTTCTCGTGCTTGATCGATGGACAGTAGCGCGCAATCACGATCGCCGAAAAGATACCGATCGGGATATTGATAAAGAACGTCCAGCGCCAATCGGTCGTCAGGCCGAAAACTGCATGGCTATCAGTCAGCCAGCCACCGAGTAGCGGACCAACGACTGAGGCGAGGCCAAAGACCGCACCGAATACCCCTTGCCACTTGCCCCGTTCACGCGGCGTAAACAGGTCGCCAATGATCGTAAAGGCATTGGCCGTGATGATACCGCCGCCAAGGCCCTGGAGGGCGCGGAAGATGATCAGCTGGTCGATATTGCCAGAGATACCACTGAGGAATGATGAAATCGTAAAGATCACCACACCAGACAGCAGAATCGGACGACGCCCGAACATGTCGGACATCTTACCGGCGATTGGCACCGTCACGGTACTTAGCAGTAGGTAGGCCGTGACGACGAAACCGAGGCTACTAAAACTGTTAAAGTCGACGACGATCTTGGCCAGTGCCGGCGAGATGATCGTCTGGTCGAGTGCTACCAGGAAGAGTCCGCTCATGACCGCGATCATGACGAACAGCTTTTGGCGCAACGAAATGTGATGCAACATGTATATGTCCTTTGCTTACTATTGGTCTTTTAATACTGAACGAAACGTATCAAGCTGGTCACCCATCTTATCGATCATGTCTTGCAGGCGTGCTTCACTCACGAACCCGACCGATTGCTTCTCGGGCAGGTACAGGGCGATCATCTTGTCGCCAGGATGCAGGCCCATGTGCTCACGCACATCAGCGGGGATCACGACCTGCCCTTTCGGACCGATCGTCACCGTGCCGGCAAGCTGAATATGCTTCTTCGCCTCATGTGTCATGTTATACATGTTATACAAGTACAACATGTATGTCAAGTTATACCTGGAAGATGGCCAGTGAGTGCTCAACGCGCAGCGGCCCGGCATGATGACTCCCTAGCCATTCGTTGACTGCACGCGCAGCGCCAGGCAACGCCTCGTTGGCATAATCATCCACGACGATAATCGCCCCCGGGCTCAGGCGTGGCCAAATCAGTTTCAGCGGGTCCTTGACCGAATGATAATAGTCGCCGTCGAGAAACGCAAAGGCGACCTGCGGCGGCACATCATCGGTGGATAGATCAGAAAACCAGCCCTTGGTGATGCGCGGCATCGGCACGTGCGCCTGCGCCAAATTGCGCAGCAGTTGCTTTTTTGTCGCCAGCAGCTCGCCTGTCGTGAATTGCTCCCCCGCAGGGCTCATATCCTCGGCCGTCTTCGGTGGCAAGCCCTCAAACGAGTCATACAACCATAGCTGTCGCTCCGTACCTTGTAATCGCTTCGCCAGATGCACGCTCGTCGTCCCTACGTAGCAGCCGAACTCCACGATGTCACCCACAACCCCAGCGCTCAGCACACGCTCTAGCTCACGCAGAACCACCTGCACTTCCCGTTCATCGACTTGGTCAGATAATAATTTCACTTTAGTATGGTATCAGAATCGCTATCGTCTTTACCAAGGTATTTTTTGAGGCGTTCCATATAGAGAATATAATTCTTGCGCGTGTGACTGATGATGTGGTGGGATTCAAGTTTCTTGAGCTCGATGTTGGTGGTCTCACGCGTCAGGCCCAGTGAGTTGGCGATTTCCTGCTGCGTGACGTTGAGCTTGAAGCGCGCCGTCGGCGCACGGACTGACGTACCAAACTGCCCGGCCATATAAAACAGCGTTTCAGCGATCTTGTCGCTGGCTCGTGACTGCTCAAGAGCGTTCACGCGGGCGTGCGTCGCGAGCAAGAGTCCGATCACCCGCACTAGCCGGCGCTTCATCACTTCACGATCCGATAGTGTGTACTCCAGAAACTCATGCGGCGGAACGATACGCACTCGGCACGGCGTAAATGCTTCGTAGAAGTACTGCGCCCGGTCGATGAGGCCAACCGACAGCCCGACGGGAAACTCCTCTTCGTCGCGCGCGATAGTGACGAGCCGCTCGTCGCCGCTGTTGGTGATGGTGTAGACTTTGACAAGTCCTGATTCGACGATATACATGCCGCGTGGTTTATCGCCCTTGAGGAGTATCGTCTCCCCCTTCTTGTATGATTGAGCCGGATACTTGGCGATAAACTGCCGAAAGTCTTTCATCCCATGCCCTTCTATTTACGTTCTACCTAATGGTATACACCTCTCATTATGATGTTGCAAGTAATACAGCAGAAGTCATCGCGCCATAGATGCGGCGGAGTGAAATCCCGGCGAGCGCAATCACCGTAAATACCGTGCCAGCCGTAAAAGCAGACATCGGCACGTGGAGCGGCTGCGCGATGGTCGTTGGAATCGTCACTGTGTTAGACGGGATCATCGCACCACCGTCTCCCCCCCCTTGGTTGTCTGATGAACCGACGGCCGCAACCGGTGATGACGAGCCGTTGTCAGTGGCGGTTGAGCTATCCGAGGCGCCGCTGAGGATTGGACGGGAGAATGTGGTGCCCGCTGCGTGAGCGACGAATTGAATCGCCTGCGGCACCGTGCCTGATGTAGCCGGCCCGCTCGACGAGGTCGATACTTGAGGAGGATTACTACTGCCACCCTGCGGCGGCGTATCGACCCCAAAACTACCGAGCCAGCTACCAAAGACATTGATGAACAGAATGCCAAACCAGCCCGACAGCCCGATATTGGACTGACTGATATTCAGAATATTCGCCCCCGCCATCGCGTTGCCACTCGTGGCGTTGCCGCCGGTGGTATTGTGCGCTACGGTTGCGTCGCCGCTGTTCGCAGCAAGGGTAAGATTATTCGTAATAGAAGTATCGGTCGCAGCATTGACGTTGGTCGTGTTGGCCGTATTCGTCGTCACACCAGTGCCAAGTGCCGCGCTCGTCGCGCCAGGTGTCGCATCGACGATCATGCCGACCCAGGTACCCATCACGTTGACGAAGACGAGCAGGCTGTTTTGCGCGACGACTTGGTGGCCAGTGAGGTTGAGCAAGACGACATTCGTCTTGGCCGTACCTGTTGTAGCACTCCCTGCACTCGTATTGTCGGCGACCGTCGCGTTACCGGACGTGGCAGCCAGTTTGACATTATTCGTAATAGCCGACGTATCACTAAGCGTCGCGTTCGTGGTGGTGCCTGCATTCGAGGCGATCAGACTCGGGATAAAGTCCGGCGATACTAATATATTGCCGTTGAGGTTTCCGTAGATATTAATCGTTCCGATAAATGATGACCCGGCAGCGATTGCCGAGTTGACCATATTGATAATGTTTCCCATCGCCGAGGCGGTGCCCGTCGTGGCGTTGCCACCGGTGGTATTGTTCGCGACCGTCGCATTGCCGCTATTGGCTGCGAGGTCGACGTTATTCGTTACGCCATTCGTGGTCGTGGCGTTGGTATTTGATGTCGTCGTGCTACCACTAGCAGACGAAGGACTGCTGCCCGCTGCCTGCAATAGCGCCGACATAATCATCGGATACAGGACAAGGTTGCCATTGACGTTGCCATTAATGTCACTCGTAAACGTTGCCGGTGCATTAGCGCCGCCTCCAGTAGTGGTGTTGACGATATTCGTCAACGTTGTTGCAGCCGAAGCATTACCGCTGGTCGCGTTCCCGCCAGTAGTATTACCGATGACGCCAGCAGCACCAGAAGTTGAGGTACCATTGATGATATTGCCGATCGTATTATTGGTCGCCGCATTCGTCGACGCCGCACCTGACCCAGTCGTACCCGACGGTGTACCGCTTGTCGGGCTCGAAGACGTAGTCGGCGAGGTCACCGTAGGTGTAGGCGTCGAGGGCGCAGGAGTCACTGTACCCGGAGGCGGTGTCGTATTAGTGTGAATCACCGGCTGATAGGTGCCGGTTTTTGCGTCGTATACCCATTCTTCAGTATTCCAGTGACCTGTCGTGGCGTCATATGTATAGACAGGTTTTGGTGGAGGACTGGTCGGTGCGACAGGTGTCGCTGAGCTAGTGGGGGCTGTGTCGGCAAACGCCTGAGGCGTCCCAACAGGAAACGCGACGGCCATCAACAAAGCCATGCCTGATATTATGATCCGCTGTAGTCGTGAGCCTCGTCGCCGCATACCATTCCCCTTTCACTCAGATATCAGATAAGTTCTAGGTGAGGGGCGCGGGTGGGCTGCGCCCCTCATAAGCTGTTATCTCAGTTACTGCTATTAGTTAGTAACGTTGAAGTTAACAGTACTCGAGTTCGTGTTGCTTGCGTTACCGCTCACAGCGTCACCACCGTGGGTATTGTGGACCACGCTCGCATCACCCGACGAAGCCGTCTGGGTGTTCGTGTTAGTCACACGAAGATTATTCGTGTTGTTCACATCGTAGTGAACAGTTGTCGTGTTCTTGACTGAGTTATATGAGTCAGGACCCGTATCGCTCACTGATGACGAACCGCCACCACCGCCAACCAAGCCCGAGATAGAGCCGAGTGATCCGGCAGTACCTGAGTTATCGACAGTTGCTGATGCGTGGAACGAGTTAGAGTTCATCGCATTACCGGTTCGTGCGTCACCACCATGAGTGTTGTCATAGACATGAGCATCGCCCGTCCATGCATCCTGATGGTTGTAGTTGGTCGCTGACAAGTTGTTGTGGTTTGTCACATCAACGTCGACCCACGTACTGTTCCTGACCTTGTTAATAGAGTCTGGCCCAGTTGTATTGACCGTTGATACTGGTGCCGCACCTGCGAGAGCGGCGAACCCCACGACCAGCCCAAGTGATGTTGCGACCGCGGTTGCTGTTTTTCGCACTTTCATATGTACCTCCTCTGTAGGTTAGTGATACTGCTCGGGTGTTCGCCCGACCAGAGTGGTGGAAATTCTGGTCGAGTGACCACACAAAACCGGGCCTTACGGTCCGGTACTTGTGTCACTACTGCTACTACTACTCGTAGATGATGATGTATTAAGTTGAATGCTCGTAGAAGATGATGAGCCATCGCTCACGCTTGATGAGGAATGCGAGACATCGAGCGTCGTGGTGCCACTGTCGTTCGATATAACTTTATGCACCGTGCCGCTCTGCGGAATATCGACCGTCTGCTGATTCACCTTCAATTGTGTTGTCGGTGCGCTGCCCGAGGCGGACTGCGTAGTGTGTAGTTCGACAGACGATGACGCCTTGCTCGATGCTGGACCTTGATCGGCCACTGGCGGCGATGCGGGCGACGCGAGTGATGGAGCAGCGGACTTCGCAGCCGACGCCGCGGATGACGGTTCTAAGTTCGAAGACGTCTTGCCGTTTACTCCTACTGCCGCCACGGCCGAGAGCGCACCGATCGGTGCGAGCATAAAGGCAATAGCCACGAGTCGCCGAGCCTCACGCTTGAGTCCTTTTGGTACTGCGATGATGCCGTCAATACGTTTCATAGCCCCTCCTCATGCGCGCACATTCCGCTACGCTACTTTCACATCATAGGATGATATAGCAGGGCAATATATGAAATTTCTTACACTAAAGGTATTTTCTCAGAAATAGTACCCCTTAAAGTAAAGTCCTCCGTTTTCATTAATACAATAGGAGCATTTGTGACTAGGGATGATTACGGTTCATACTATCGTTTCGCTTCAGAGACAACCCTGATGAATATAGCTCAATCAAAAGAACGCAGACAACGCTGCGTTCTTAGGAAGCGAATCAACGCTTATTGCTGAGGATTTGACGGTGGCGTCTGCTCAGGCGTATTGTCCGGAGTGCGGTACGGCTCATTCACAGGAGTCGTAGGCTGCGTTGGAGCTTGCGGCTGTTCAACGGGAGCTGATGGAGTAGCTGGAGTCGCTGGTTCGACTGGCGCTACGGGGGCTACAGGTGCGGCAACCGGCTGACGGCGGCGCTGTGCCTTCTTGCGGAGGCTAACAATCACCCAGGCAATCAGTGCCAGGAGGACAATCAGACCAATAATTCCAGCGATGATCATCCACTGTGGCACGATCCAGAACGACTTGGCAATCTGCATCGTCTGGTTGTTCTTACCGTAGGTGATCGTAGCTGTTACGGTGTAGTGACCGAAGGTACCAAGTTGGCGAAGTGGTACATCCCAGCGGCGTGAGCTGTCCGGAAGAATCATGTCCTTCGGGTCGCCGTTGTTAAAATCGGTTTCGTAGACAACTTTCTTGCCTTGGGTGACTGAAATCTTACCAAATGGTGCCACCTGGACGTTGCTGTCGCTCTGGAAGCGAATCGTCGTTTGGATATCATCGTTTGTATTAAAGAAGTTGCCGGTCTGGCCGTGCTGCTGGACGGCAAAATCAGTCAGATCGAGCTTTTCGACAGTATTACCTGGCACCGTCAGTAGAATAAGCGACGCCACACTGGCGTTCAGGTTGACCTGGCCGCCACCACTTGGATTGGCTGGCGCGAAGCGTACCGCGCCGAAGTAGCCACCGGCTTGAGCTGAGGCAGGCACTGTAATCAGAACGTTAATTGTTACTGACTTGTTTGCTGGTACCGTTACGTCCTTGAGCGGCGTCATGAAACGCTTAAGGCTATGCGTCGGCGCGTACTGCGTCTCGTCGAGGATCAGCGCTGGGCTGCCCTTTTCGTCGCCAGCGATGAAGTCGTTTTCACCTGGGTGCACAGTGATTGACGCACCAGTCAGGTTCGTCACTGTCATTTCAACCGTCTTACTTTGACCTGGCTTGACCTCGATGTCACTGCGGACTGGCGTGATCTTGAGCGTGTTGGCCGGATTGTTCGATGTGGTCGGCGCAGCGAACGCATGTGAGCCTGCAAATTGGACAGCCACCACTGCCAGTACCATTACTATTTTCGCAACTAATTGGAAATGTCTTTTTAACACCTGTTTTCCCCTTTACGTAGTTACTCACCATCGTAGCAGATACGCTTATGTTTGGCAAAAAATAACGCCCCTTGCGGAGCGCTATTTTATATATTCATGCTGATTTAGAACTTACCAGTCGCGATAAGGCTCATGTCAGCCGAGTAGAGACCGGCTGGCGTGGTATTGGTAATACTTGCGCCAAAGGTCAGCTTCACCGTCTTGTTGCTAACGGGTGCACCGTTCGTATCAAGAATTGGGTCACCATAGACGCTACTGACACCGGTAGCGTTTCCCGATACCCAGTTGAGTGCGTAAGTGGTTCCATTGTAGCCAGAGCCTGCCTTTGTCTGATATGCGCCCGTTGCATTGAACGTGCTATCTTTGCTTGTGTCAGGGTTTGCGAGGACACCGAACTTTGCTTCACCAATTGCAATATTTGTTTGTAATGCCGGTGCGATGTCACATGTTGCAGCTCCGACGCGCTTCATGCCGCCGCAGTCAACACCGCTCTTGAGGTTAACGACTGCGCCACTGGCAGCGTTAGTCGAAATCTGTGTATAGATGTCACCGGTACTAACTGCGCTAGATGACAGTGCCTTTGAAGATCCGATTGTTTCACCGAGCTGCAATGTTGGAGCGGTAAGTGTACCGCCACAGCCGGCAGCAGTAATGATTGCACCCGCTGCACAGAACGTCATGCTTTCCTGCACGGAGCCAGACACGCCGACAGTCGAAGTGATCGAAATTGCTGCACCACCGTCATCGACATCGGTACCAGGGCTGGTTGAGGTATAACTTGCGGCATTACCCGACGTAAAGGTCAGGATACGAGCATAGATCGTCCCAGCAGCCGATGGATTGGTAATACCAGTGATGTCAACTGATACCGGAGTACCGCCTGTAATTGGCTTTGTGACCGTGATTTGATGACCTGTACCAGTTGTGGCGGTGACGCCGTTTGATACCGAACCCGCGCCAGTCACATCAAGGCCGGTAATCGGGTCACAAGTTGCGCCGATCGTCGGACTGTTGCCACAAAAGTCGATGATGAAGTCATCAGCATTACCGACTGGCGTAAAGTTTACTTGATACGTCACGCCGGTCGCGCTAGCCGATGTACTACTCAGTACCACGGAACGTGTCGTCAGCTGCGCTGCGAGCGCAACCGTTGGTGCCAATGTCGCAGCAACCAACGCAACAAGCGCGATCAGACTGCCGAGGCGCCGATTCATTGCTATTCTAAAACCCCTCATGTATCCCCTCCTCACTTTCATCCCCGAAAGAATGCGTGAATATTTGTTTTGCCTAGTAACGGCATCATTGTATCACGGTTATGCTCATACCTGTCAAGCGAGTCGTCCACAAGTTATCCACAGCTAGTTCTGTTCGTAGCTGTCGCGCTCTTTGAGCATCCTGTTGCGGATCGAGACAGTTTGGCTGAGTCGGCCGAGAATAAATGATGGCGCCAGCAAGATCAGCGAGACAGCCGTCGGCACCCAGAGGACTTGTGGTGGCGTCGTGCTAGTCTTGTTGTCCGATCCGGCAGCCCCACTGCCTGCAGTTGTCCCGTCGACTTTTCCGCTAGAGACAGCAATCAGTTGCAAGAAGGCGCTTACACCGTTGGCGTCGGTAACCTTGATGTTGACCTGATAAATACCGGCTTTGCTGTAGGTATGCGAAATCGTCACGACACCCGCGAGCGCCTGACTCTTGAGTTCCGCCGGTGAGCCATCACCCCAGTCGATACTAAAAGCATACGGACCGGTCCCGCCCGAAAGCTGCAGCGGCCAATCAAGCCGATTGCCGACGGGCGCCGAACGCCGACCATATGAGCTGGTAAGCGTTACCAGGGAGCCGAAGGCACCGAAACTCGTGTTGGTATAGTTTACTGTCACAGTATTAGTGGCCGGCCCCGCCTGATCGAGCTCATCGTAGACCAGCGCGCTTAGCTCGTTGGTGCCGGCGAACAGCGCCACCTGCACGCTGAAGCTGCCATTATTACACATAACAGCGCCAACCATGACACCATTGTCATAGACCTGTACCAACAGCCCAGCCGGACAGATACCGTTGACGGTGATTGGTGAGTTCGTATACGACCCGCCGTTACCCGGCGTCGTAATTGTCGCGCCCTGGGTTGGCGGCGGCTGGGTTTTTGTCGCTTCGAGTCCATATGAGCCTGCTTTTGGCTGTGGCGTCGGCAACGCCGTAATCGCCGAGACAGGACGACTCAAACCAAAGAGCGCCAGCAGGCTGATGCCGATAACGATCGACACCGCCCACTGCGCGCTTAGTTGGAGTTTTTGTATCATGCTTGTGCTTATTGTAGCGTGTTACGGCTACGGGCAAAAGGGATTTTACTTACGGGTAGCTGTTTTGCCGAATTTGCGGCGGAAGAGTGTCATCAGGCGCAATACCGCCAGAACGATGACAATCAGAAGAACAATCAGGACAAGTAGTGCCCAGGCTGGCATGTAGAGGAATGAGGCGTTCTTGACGATTTCTTGAGTTGTGTTGCCGTTCTGACCATAGAAGACGTCTAGTTTGGCGTTGTAGAGACCCGGCCACAACCCTGGATTGACACAAACGACTGATTTCGAGGCCGAACCACCAAGATTAACATCCTGATCCTTCTGCTTTACGCAGGCGGTAAACGTACGAGTCTGACCGATCAAGGCAAGTGACTGGTTTGGATTAACGTTATTGATAGTATTTTTGTAGCCAAATGCGTTAGTCAAAGTAATGCTGCCAATTGGGGCCTCGGTAACGTTACCCTTGTTCTCGAGCGTGTACGCGAGCTTTTGCGGCATATCCATCGTGAACCATGAGTAGTGAGCGGCTTCTTTGGCATTTGCATCGAAGTAGGCGCCGAAGTTCTTCACATCGAGATTTTCGTTCACCTTACCAGGAACCTGGGCAAATACCAATGTGACACCCGAAGCACTTAGGCCGACATTACCGCCATCAGCTGCACCGGTCGAGTAAAGGATGGCACTGTAGTAACTACCAGCACCCAGGTTACTCGGCATGGCGACATTGATGTCGATCGTCTTGCTTGATGACGCTGGGATCTCCACGGTCTTTGGAACCGTCAGGTACGGCTTGAGCGACCAGGTAGTCTGCGGTGCGTTTTCATCGAGCATCAGCTTTGGGGTACCGGTGTCGTTGGTGTACGTGAAATCTACGAGACGCAGATTAAGCGTTAGCGAATGCTGCGCATCGAGGTTTCGGATCGTCGTCTTGTCTTTGACCGACTTACCTGGTTCGATTACGTAGTTCTTTTTCGGTTCCACGCCGAGTGATGCCGACGATTGAGCTGAGACCGGCAGTGCAGACAGAGCAGACACAACAGTCAACGCCAGGGCAAAACCAGCCATTACAGTGCTTTTGAAGCGCTTCATTTTATTCCCTCACCTTTTACAATTATAAGTGTTAGCAGTATTTTACCACTAAAAGCGGCCGCTGGCTATGTAGTTAATCGTTGTGGTATACACACCAGCACGAAGGTTATCACTAGCATTCACGATGTAACTGACGGTGAACTTTTTCATCAGACTGACGTTGGCGGAATACGCCACCGTATCGCCGGGTACGTACATGTATTGATTCGGGATAGAGTAGTTTGGCGAGGCAACCGCGTTTGCCCAGGTTCCCTCCGGGTCGCTGCCAATCGTCGGTGCGGTATTCGCGACGAGATTAATCCCAAACTGATTACTACCCTGCAGACTCGGTGTCGGTTGCGTGGGTGCATTAATAACACTTGTGCCGGCGCTCATTGGCTGGCCGTTGGCCGTAATCGCGAAGCCACCACTGGCATTCGTGCCGACTGACATCTGTGACTGCGCCGTCAGCGTGGAGCGAGCGCCAAGTTGCCCCATGTCACTATAGTAGTTTTCGTTCGTCTTGGAGCAATCATCGTTAACTTCGCCCGCCACGCAGAACATCAGCAGCGGTGGCACCTGGGTTTCGATAACAATACTATCAGTCACCTGACCACGCACCGATCCGAAATCGATGATCGCATCGCTGGCGTCACTGGCAGCATGGCTTTCCAGCCGGATCGCAAAGGCCTGGCTAGTGTCGGTCGGGTTGATGATATTGTCGAACGTATAGGACGACGTCGTGCTGCCGTCAGGAGGAGTAGCCGGACGCGTCAATACGATATGGTTCGACGTCTGAGACAAAATTGAATAACCGGCGTTCACCTGCTGGTCGCTCAGCGTGGCATGCGACACGTCAAGGCCGGCTGGTGCTACACAGGGATCGTAGGGGATCGGACTATTACAAAACAGCAGGTTGATCGAACCGACCGCGTCAGGGCTCATATATTGGAATGACACCTTATATGAGCTGGTCGCACCCGGGTTTGCATTATTCATAAACAGGCTGCGGTCAAAGAAACGCAGCGCCCCAGCCTGCGGCACAGTAAACACTAGCACCGCGAGTGCGAGTGCGATAAATTCCTCCGATATCAGATGGCGCCACCCAAAAAAGATCGTATGAAGACTCGCAAGTAAATGCTTCATGTCGCTATTGTACTAAATGCCACGCCATATGCGTAGCACCAACACCAAAACCAGCCCCCGAGAGGGCTGGTTGGGTACATACATTTCCGTACTACTAAGCGAAGGCCTAGTACTGTGGAGCTGCGATGTAGTTGATCTTGGTCGTATAGATACCAGCTGGAGTGGTCGCTGCGATGTTTGCAATGTAGCGGACCTTACCAGTGACACAGTCGACGACTTGATCATTTTCAGTAGCCATTGGTGTTGGGATCAAGTTTGAAGTCGTGTCAAAGGCAAACTTCGTATTGATTGGATCCGAACCACTACCGTCGTAGTTATTATTTACTGTACCAGCACCGCTGTCATAGTTCGTACCAGGAAGCATCGGGTACAGACGTGGCGAGTGGTAACTAGCGTTTGCAGTCAACTCGGTTGTCGTGCTGCTGTGAACGCCGTTCGTTGAGTTGTCGGCGGCGTTTTCGTACAACTTACCGGCTGCGCGCTCAACGTTGTAGTCAACAGCGAAAATGCTACCTGGGTTAGTACTAAGTGGCTGCGGGTTATTCGCCAGCGTACCGTTAGCCAGTGCTAGACCGAACTGTTCTGCACCGACGTGAGGTGCGTCAGAGACACCGTCACCGTTGTGGATCGCCTTAATCTGGTCGCCCACAGTGTTACTGAGAGTTACACCTGAGTAGTAGACTGTTGCACCAGCACTAGAGTTCGAGCTTAGGCGCCAGTACGAGTGAGTGCTGTACGTCTTGTCAGTTTCTAGTGAGTTTTCTGCACTGGTGTTACCAAGCTGCAGCGTATTGCGTGCATCCGTTGGCGTCATCCCCTGAAGGATACCATCACATGGACCATGCGATGTTTTCGCACCGGCTGTTGCCGTGCTTAGCTCGGCATCAGACAAGGTAGTAGGGTCAACCGTACCGACTGAGAAGTCCATGGTTTCCAAAACCTTCGTCTGAATCTCGATCGATTCGTTCATGACGTTCGCAACGGTCACACCACCATCGATGATGTGGTTGGCGTCGACGAGCGTATTGTCACTGTAGTCATTAATCTTAACGAAGAATGAGCCAGCGCCCGGGTTTGTCATGTAGTTAGTGTCGGTACCGAAGAAAACAACCTTAACTGCCGTACCGGCAGGAATCGAAAGACCACTGCTATTCTTCAGCGTAATATAGTTGTTTGCACCGGTTGCACCGTCGTTGCCGACCATACCAGCGGTTGGATCGCCGTCTTCTTTGTTAGTAGCGGTCATCGTCCAACCCGAACTCTGCTCCCAAGTACCACCGGCACCGTTTTTGTCGAGCACCATGAAGTTACCTTGGCTGTTGTCGCGGTTCGGAACCGTAGTGACATCACCTGTCGTGGTATTGATGAAGCTTACACCTGACGAGATTTCTGTCGGAGTTGCCGTAACAACGTTCAGGTTACTCGTCTTGTTTGCAACACTATCACCTTTTGGAGTAAACGTACCGTCACCGTTGTCGGTGTAGCCGTTATTACCTGGGGCAAAACATGAACCAGCTGAGTGTGTACAGTACTGGAACGTAAAGGCCTTTGCAGGCGTAGTAGTGTTGTCGCTACTGACGTTAAACGCAAAGGTATTACCTGTTTGCTTGCCGTTCGCACCGCTGTTCGGCTGTGCGTACGTGGCGTTGCCTGATCCGTCCGTATAGGACCAACCTGGTGATGAGCTTGACAATGTCAAGCTGCGGTTTGTCAGCGGGTTCAGTGCGTCTGCAAATACAGACGTAACCGGCATCACCGCCGCTACCACGAGGGCAGCTGCTGCACCAAGCAACGACCCTCGCTGGCCGATTGACTTGAGTGTATACATACTTTGTATGTCTCCTTTTTGTTTTATAATTAATCCCTCTTGAATATAAGGGGTACACGCGCATTTTACCACTAGCACTATCGGCTTTGCAATGAGTTATCCACATCATTTTTTAAGTTGTCTGATATACTAGCGGTAGCATTATGAACCAAACCATCGAAACCACAAAAACACACCTCGTCACCCATCGTCGCAAGTATCTCATCGGTGTCAGTATCGCCGTCGTTCTTGCCGCACTCATCGCGCTGTTTTTGTATAACTATCACCCGAAAGTTACCTATAAGGCGCAAAATGCCTGCGAGCTCTTTACGCCCGCAAAAGCCCAAGACCTCCTAGGCGACCATGTCATCAACGTCAACACTAATAAGACGACGATTGACGGCAATGTTGGCACCAGCAAGTGCAGCTACACTGACAGCAACGCTAACCAGAATCAAATGAAGGTTGCCGCGGTTGCGATCCGCTCAGGCATCAACGACGCAGGCGTCGCCCAAAACAACAAAGAATTCGCGAGCGCAAAAGGCCGCGGCACGATGCAAGCCGTCCAAAATATTGGCAACGACGCGTTCTTCAACCCAGCTCTCGGCCAACTCAACATTTTGAGCGACCGTATGTGGATCATCGTCAGTAGTGGTATCGGCGCCACCCCAGAAAACAATACCCTTAGCGACGATCTGACGCTCGCGCGTAAAGTACTATCTAACTAATACGTCGGCGTGACGATTGCCGCGTAGTCGGCGGAGTAGTGTCCGGCGGGCGTGGTATTAGAGACATTAATAATCATGCTGATGGTGTAGTCAGTTTCGCCCGATTCGCTACTGCTGCGGGCAATCACGTCGTCACTGACATACTTGAACTTATTGGCAGCGTCGTAGCCAGGCTCGGGCTTACCGAAGCTAAAATCGGCTGACGGTACCTGCACTGGCGAGGCACCGAGCTGCGGCGACGTGTTCGCCACGATATTCATACCGAACTGCTCTGTGCCCGCTTTTGACGCGGTTGGTGTGGTAAGGGTTGCGAGTGAATGCCCGTTGAACTTCGGGGCGGCACCTACGATCTGCATGATGTAGCCGCTACTCAGATAATTACGGACTTTGACGATCATGGTTTTGGTGGCGGTTTTTTCTGTCGTCAGGTTACCGAGGTTAGATTGGCCCGGATCGATGATAACCTCCAGCAGCGGTTCACTGTTAGTGTTGCTGCCGAATGTCGCCGTACTCTTCGGACTGGCGCTGCGACCGGTGGCCATGTCGCCGATCGATGCCTGAGCACAGTACTGGCCTGAACAGCTGTCGAGCGTCGCACCCGAACCGAACTGCGTCTCCGAGACCTGATAATGCGGTGAGGTCGAGGTCGACGAAACGGCATACGCCGGGACGCCGCCGAAAATCACCACTGCAACGAGCAGCAGCACTGTTAGATATCGCCTCACTCCCAGGATATGCATATGCTTACCCTATGGTAGCACCTCTCCTCTCAAAACGCATCTAGTATCAACGCACCGCATATGGTACGCTAGACATAACCGTTAGCGCAAACAGACATATAGTACTTCTATGGAGCCCGACAAACCTACCACTCCACCCAGCGATTCCACAGCCGATGCCAGCAAAGCACCGGCCGATGCCCTGAGTCGCACCCCCGAAGAGCTTCAGGAAGAGCGCGCCAAAGAGGCTGCCGCCGCGCCAGAAACTACTCCTGCGGTACCTGTCAAAAAAGGCTCGCCGCTCAAGCACTTCTTTCGAAAAATCAATCTGTATCTGCTGATTTTCGTATTACTCTGCGTGGTGGCCGGCGCCATTACCATCGTCAATTATTTGAATAGCCAAAAGACCGCCCCTGCTGCCAGTATCGCTGCGCAGTCGCTCAGCTCCGACACACTCAAGCAGCTCGCCAATACCGATGCCACGGTTGGCAGCAATTCCCAGACGTTGACCATCCAGGGCAATGCAATCATTGCCGGTCAGACTCTGACACGCGGCAACCTGAACGTCGCCGGCAACTTCCAGACCGGCGGCAGCATCACGAGCCCCAACCTGACGATTTCGGGGACGTCGAATCTCGGCACCGTCCAGATCAATAGCCTCCAGGTCGCCAGCAACACAGCAATCCAAGGCAGCACCACGCTGCGCGATCTCAATGTCGCTGGCACTGCCTCGTTCGGCGGCGCGCTGACCGCATCGCAAATTACTGTGTCGCGCCTCATTCTGAGCGGCAACGCTACGCTGCAGATTCCAAACCACATCGCCTTTACCGGTCCGACGCCAAGCCGCAATATTACTCCGAGCGTCCTCGGCAACGGCGGCAGCGCCCAAATCGGCGGCTCCGACACGACCGGTACGATCACGGTCAACACTGGCAACAACCCGACCCCTGGCTGCTTCGCACGTATAACGTTTGCTCAAGCATTCAGCAACCAGCCGCATGTCATCGTGAGTCCCGTCGGTAGTGGCGCCGGCCAGACCCAGTATTACGTCGACCGTACCAATAACGGCTTCAGTCTTTGTACTGCCAACGCAGCACCTGCCAACCAGTCGTTTGCCTACGACTACTTCGTAACGAATTAACCGGATTAGACGCCGACAAATACGACGACACGATCGGCTTTGACGTGCATCAGCGCCCGGCTAACGGGAATCGTCTTAGTGCTGTCGGGCGTCTGAATCGTGAGGGTGCACGGCACGAGCATACTAAGGAAATTATGATGATGCGGCAGCACATCGAACGGACCAGTCGCATTGATAGCGCTGATACTGTAGGCCTCGCCCTCGAAATACACCTGAAACGGTGCGTAAACTTTAACGGCCATCGTCGGCTTCCCGCCGTGCTTGGCTACGGGCTGATCAGGTGTTTCTGCAGGCGTGTCAGGTTGAGGTGTGTCGTCAGCCATTACTTCTCCTTCAACGCTGGTTCAGGGGTGTTCTGAGTAGCATCGTCAGTCGATTTGGGTTCGACCGCCGGGTCATCGGTTGGTTTCGTATCCGTTACAGCGGCCGGCTGAGTCGCCTCTTCCACCTCGGTCTTGCCGATGATCGCCTCGACGCCGTCGAGGGTTTGTTCGCGGGTCATGTGCTCGCCCGGCACCCCGGTCACCTTTTCCATCACGTTGAAGCGCTGTTTGAAGAATTCGATCAGCTCTTTGGCTTTGTTGTAATCGTCGCGGTCTTCGGCCGACAGCTCGGATTCACCAATGATGGCAATAATACCCTTGAGGGATTCGTACTTCTGCAGGATAGCAATGGAACGGGTCGCCAAGTCGTAGTGCCGTTCGCCGACGATTTCTGGTGTGAGCAGACTGGATTTGGAGGCAAGAATGTCGACTGCCGGACGGATACCCTGGGCGGCCACGGCACGGCTCAGAACAATGGTTGAGTCAAGCTCGTGCTGAATCATCTGGACGGCCGGGTCACTCAGGTCGTCGGCCGGCACGTAGATCGTCTGGAGCGCTGTGATCGAGCCGTTGGCATTCGTCGCCAACCGGTCCTGGAAGGTTTTGACGTCAGAGAAGACGGTCGGCTGGTAGCCACCTTCGGCCGGCGTTTGGTCAATGATGGTTGAGACTTCGTTTTTGGCCTGGATGTAACGGTACATATTGTCGGCAAAGAGCAGCACGTCTTTTTTCTGGTCGTCGCGGAAGTATTCGGCCAGGGTAATGGCGGCCAGGCCGATCAGCGAGCGCTGCACGGGATTCTCGTTCATCTGGCCAAAGAACATGGCCGTCGTTTTCAAAAGGTCGTTGTCGTCGAGCGTCTTGTAGAGCTCGTGGCCCTCGCGAATACGCTCGCCGATACCGGCAAACATACTGATCGCGCCGGAGCCTTCGGCAACGTTGTTGATGATTTCCATGGTAAGGACCGTCTTTCCCACACCGGCACCACCGACGATGCCGATTTTGCGGCCCTTGACGAACGGCGTAAAAAAATCGAGCACCTTGAGACCGGTTTCGAGGACGTCGTCCGGGCGCATCTCGAGGCTGGTCTCCTGAAAGGCCGGCGCAAAAATCGGTCGTTTCGGCATTTTGGCGAGCGTTTCGTCGTCGAGTTGCGGCTTACCGTCGATTGGGCGGGCCATGGCATCCCAGACGCGGCCGATCATAGCATCACCGACGGGAATCTCGAGACTGCGGCCGCTGCGCGTTACCTTGTCGCCCTTTTGGATACCATAATCGCCACCGATATTCAGACAGATTGCCATGTCGCCATGCGCCAAGCTGCTGACGAGCAGCGGTGATTTCTTTTCGTTGTCGACATACAACATTTCGTTAAGATCGGGCATATCCTCATCGAACTGCACCTTGATCACCAGGCCTTTGAGCGTCCGGATGACGCCTTGCTTGTAGGTCATTTGTGTCTGTTCTTCCATTATTCGGCTCCTCCGGCACGTATTTTCTTGAGACCGGCCAGCGATTCTTTCAGGCGGGTGTCGACCTGGCTGCGTTTGGCGCGGTTGAATTCGGTGTGCAGTTCGGTCGCATTAGCGATGGACCGTTCTTTGGCGGCCGACATCGCCTTGAAGCGGCTCGCCACCTGCGCCAGGCGGCTGTCGTAAATGAACTGCGAAATTGTCAGGCGCAGAATGGAGTTCTCTAGATACGCAGCCACGGCGTACGGGTTTGGTTCAAAGATATAGGTCTTTTCACTGACCAGCTCTTTGGCGACGGTCGCCATGTCAGCCACCCGGCCTTTGCTCGAGACCACTTCGCTCAGATCGACGTCCTTGATTTCTTGCTGCGACAGCGAGACGTAATCCTGATAAAAGATCCGGCTCTTGGCGTACTTACGGATAATGTCCATCAGCGGATCGACGTTAATGTAATCGTGTTCGGGCAGGTCGAAGTAGTAGGTGTAATCGACGTGCGACTGCTTGAGCTTGAGCGCACCGTGGTGGCCGATGACCAGGACGTCATTTTTTGCCTCGTCGTAACGCTCGATGAATTTACGGATCAGGCGCTGGTCGATGTCGCCGCTCAGGCCACCTTTGGCCGTAATGAGAATCAGTAACTCCTTGTCGATCGGCGTTTCGCCCGGGACTCGGCCGTAATTGAACATGACGTCAACGCGGATCTGTTTGTAGATATTCCACACCTCGTCAAAGAACTGGTTGCTGATCAGGACCTTGTTCTTGGTCTTGGCGATCTGCATACTGCTCAGACTCTCCAGGGCCGACGTCAGGCTCACGACTGAACGGACCGAGGCTTCTTCGGCTTTGATTTCGAGAGGACGCCTCACGACTTTTGCTCCACGGCCGGCTCGGCTGGCGCGGCGGCCGCTGCAGCCGCCTGGGCAGCTTCTTCGGCTTGGCGTTTCTTTTCAGCTTCGATCTTGGCAGCCTTTTCGATTGCCGCCTTTTTGACTTCGTTGATGGTCGTCACCTCGGCCTTGAGCGCCGCCTCGAGCTCATCGTAATTACCCTTGAGGTCGTCGTCTTCTTTGAGCTTCACAGCGTAGTCGTGAACTTTGGCCTTCAACAGTTCGACGTTAATGATTTCTTCGGGCGTACTGTTTAACACGATGCTCATCAGGAACTGCTGCTCAGCAAAACTGTAAATCTCACCGATCCCTTGGTTCATCAGCTTGAACAGCACTTTACCCTTGTCATAATCAGCCTGAGCCTGCGGACTGAGTTCGGTACCGAAGTGGGCGTATTCTTCGGCCGTCCGGTACCCCGACAGCGTGCGGTTCAGCTGATCGGCCAGAGCCTTTTGGCGCTTGTTTTGCCCGACACCACCGACACGCGTCACCGACAGAGCCGTGCTGACTGCCGGCCGCATCGTATCTTTGAAAATCTGGCCGTCCAAAATCCACTGACCATCGGTAATCGACATGATGTTAGTCGGCAGGTAGGCAGTAATATCACCGCCCGGTGCGTAAACGATCGGGATCAGCGTCTGGCTGGCATGATTCGACTCCGTCTTGCCGCCGCGCTCCAGCAGACTGGAGTGTGTGTAGAACATGTCACCTGGATACGAGTCGCGACCCGGGCTCACGCCGGCAATCAGCGAGATTTCACGGTAGGCTTGGGCGTGAGCCGTTAGGTCGTCGTAGATCATGAGCGTATCCATGCCGAGTTTGTGCCAGAAGTATTCGCCGTGGGCCGCGCCGACATATGGCACCAGGTAGGTCAGAATCAGCGATTCGAATGAGTTCGTCACGACGACGATGGCCTTTTTCATAGCACCGTTTTTCTCGAGGTTACTGACAAGTTCCGCCACGTCGCGTTGACGCTTGGCGATGAGTACGTAGATAACCGTGATGTCGGTATTCTTTTGGTTGATGGCAACCTGGGCGGCTAGCGCTGTCTTGCCCACCTTGCTGTCGCCGAGCATCGCCATACGCTGCCCGCGCGCGAGTGAGTATTCAAGATCAAGGATCGTCACGCCTGTCTCCACTGGCGTATCGAGCAGCTCGCGTTCGTAGAGCATCGGCGCACTATGGAAAACGTCCCACTCCTGATCCGGCGTGATATCTCCCTTGCCATCAATCGGCTCGCCGAAGACATTAATGACCCGCCCGATGAAATTCTTGCCCACTGGCGTCATGATGTCGCGCGCTTCGATGACGCAGACCGCGCCGATATGCAGCGGCGTCGGATCGAGCTTCATGACGACCACGTGGTCTTCGAAGATTTCGTGGACATAGCCACGGGTACCATCTTCGAATCGAACCGTCGCGTGGACGTTGGTCGGCTGTAGGCCACGGACGCTCACCATGAACGAATCAATACCGACGATTTCGCCTACCGGATTACCGGCACTGACCAGATTCTCGAATTGCTTATTCGTTGCCACGGAGCGCCTCCAGATCTTTAACGAGTACCGATCGGCTGTCACTCAACCGAGCTCGGGCACTGAGATCGTGCACGTGATTGGACGTGCGCACATAGACCCCGGCGATGAGCGCCGGCTGCAGGCCGACCGCGAGAATCGCCTGCGGATGCACCGATTCACGCGCCCACCGCGCCAGCTGCCGCAGGCTATCCTGATCGGCAGGCGAGGCGAACGTCAGGTGGAGCACCGGCGCCTTGTCCTTTAGAAGCCGCAGCTCCCGGACGATTTGCCCGCGCTCCTGAGCTGAGTCGAGCGTCAGCTGATTGGCTGCCAAAAAGTCACTCAGCGGTGCCGATGGCGGCGCGCTGGGCTCTTCTGGTGCACCCGCCTTGGCGCGCACCGTTGCGGCCGTCTGATCGTTATCAATCCGCTCGACATCGCGCACCAAACGCGACAAGTCGATATGACTGACGACACTCATCGGCAGCTTAAACTCCTGATAGTTCACCGTCGCCTCGCTCACAGCAGCATGTCATCCTTCATCGCTTGCTTGTTGGCCTCAAGCTGCTTCAAAATCGCTGGCAGCTGGCTCGCGACGTCAAATTGGTCACCCAGCGCCTCGCGGACATAGTGTTCGACAATCCGCGCCATATTGCCTTCGAACGCTTCGAGCAGGAGCGTTTCTTGTTTGGTGACGCTGTTTTGCAGCATATCGGTGATCTTTTGCTGTTGTTCTTCGAGCACCTTGAGGCTTTCTGTCAGTGAATTCAGCGCGGTTGCCTGTGCATCTTTGGTCTCGGTGACTCGTGCCATGTTTTCGTCATAAATTTCATGCAGCTTGCTCGACTGATCGCTAATGGTCTGCTCAAGTTTCGACGTCAGTTCATCGGTCTTGGTATGAGCTGACTGCGCACTGTCGCTCAGCGACTGTAGCATCGTGTCCTGCGCCTCTTGCGTCGCCTTCATCTGAGCCTTATGCTCTTCAAACACGCCGATCATCATCGCTTCCTGCGTGGCAATCGTTTGCTGCAGGGTGGTCGTCAGTTGCTGGTAATTGTTATGGAGCGCCTGTGCATTACGGTTCAGCGATTGGACTGCGAGATCCTGGGCGTCCTGCGTCATGCGGTCATATTCGCCCAGTCGCTCCTGCAGATGCTTGGCCAGCTCGCTACTGACGTGCGAGGCGGCGGCGTCGAGCTGTTTGGTCATGCGCTCCTTGAGCTCGGCAGCGAGCTCGCCCATGGTCGTCTCGAGCTGGTCTTTGACCGCTGTGGCATGCTCGCTCATGGCCGCTTCAAAGACCTCGCGGCCGTGCGCGCGCAGCTCCTTTAGATAGGCATCATCAAACACCACCGGCATTTCGTCGTCCGGCGTCGTGTCTGCATGTTTGTGTTGGAATAATCCCATGTCTCGCCCACCCTATACTGCTTATAGCTTTAGTAGTAAATATACCGCAAATAGGCCAATAATTAAAATCACGACGGCAGTCAGCACGATTTCGACCAGCGCGCGGAAAATCGACTTCTTCGACATCGGGTTGCGCCCGATAGAAATGACACTATTGCGGATGCCAGCATACAGGATGACAATTGCCGCGATCACACTGACGGCAGTAATGGCCGCGCTCAGGTAGATCCGAACGGGACTGACTTCTTTTTCAGCGATCGCCTGGCCAATGCGCTGCAGTTGCTCGGGCAGGTTCGCCTTGGTGCTCTTGATGTTCGGGTTACGCTGAATATTGATCGTCACCGGTATCATGCCGATCGAGACGGTTTGGCTGGCACCGGTCGAATCCTTGAGGACCGATGATCCGAGCGTCGCCCCTTTGCCATCGAACGAGCCGTTCGCCCGACCGAACACGGTTTTTTCTTCGGTGCCGGCTTTCATGGCGATGCCATTGATCGACGACAGCGTCACATAGTCCCCCGATGCGATCGAGCCGCCCTGCGTACTGACGAGAACGTTATAAGTACCGGACGTTGCTACATACACCTGATTATCCGTCGTGCCGTTCGACATGGTAATCGGCAGCTGGTTCTGATCGATCGTCACGCCAAACATGTTCTGTAGCTGCGCCTGAGTGGCGACTGTGACGTGATTAGCATTTTTGCTTGTCAGTTGCACGATCGTACCAGTGTTGAGCGAACCGTCGGCGGTGTATTGCTGGGTACTGCCGCCGCCATAGGTCGCGCTGTCGGCATGTGCAGGCACGACAAGCAGCGCAGCCAGCATGACTACGCCGATCGCACCAACAATACCCCGTGTAATTCTCACTGTTTGTCTCAACTCCCTACGCCACCGCGGTGGACGCGTTGGCATCATTATACCACGGCCAACCCTGTGTCCATAAGCGAAATGCGCCCCGGCCATCACGGCGCTGCCTGACGTCAAAACGCTATTGTATTCAACCCGTCTATGCTAGAATAACCACAAGCTTTGATGACCCACCACGCGTCATAGTGAAATAAACAAATATTGGCAGTTTACTACTGTAAAAACATTTGAATGATAGCGTGGTGTCACCTCCCCACCGTTTTTAATCGACGTCATAGACTACTCAAGCTAGGCTATATTGTCGCATGTGCTGTATTAATTACTACAGTATTTTTCGCGCATGCCGCCAATGCCGTAAGTGGGAATCAGACGATCAGTTTCCAGGGCCGCCTTCAGTCTTCTGCGGGCGCCGTGGTTCCTGATGGTCACTACAATATGCAGTTCAAGATTTACCAGGGTGGCAGCGGCAGCGCAGCCAATAACCCTGACGGTTCGCTGAAATGGACCGAAAGCTACGTCAACAATAACGGCACCGCCGGTGTTGAAGTGCGCAACGGTCTATTCTCCGTCAACCTCGGCAGCAACACCCCATTCGGCTCGAGCGTCGACTGGAACCAAGGCACGCTCTGGCTCTCGATGAACGTAGCCGGCAGCGCCGCCGATTGTACCGCGTTCGGGAGCGGCTCATGTCTGGGCGACGGCGAAATGCTGCCGATGAAACAAATTACCGCGACACCGTACTCGCTCAACGCCGGCGCCGTAGGTGGCAAGACTGCCGACAACCTCGTCCAGCTCGGCCAAGGCATGCAAACCGACGCCGGCTCTTCGAGCAGCATCGCCATCAACAAGACCGGCTCGGGCAATTTGATTCAGCTACAGGCCAATGGCGTCGATGCCTTCACTCTCAACTCGCTCGGCTCTATCACGCTCGGATCGCTCGGCAACCAGTCTATCTCTCTCGCGCAGTCCACCGCTGGCAGCGGTAATTCACTTACCCTCGCCTCTGGTGACGCGGCAACCGGCAGCGGCGGCAGTGGTGGCGACCTGGTACTTAAGGGCGGCGCCGGCGACGGCATCGGGCCAAGCGGCAATATCATCGCCAAGTCAGATTCTACCGGTGCGTTCCAGGTCCAGAGCATGACCGGCTCATCCGTCTTCAACGTCGACACGGTTAATAACATCGTGTCTGTAGGTACCCTGAAGCTCACTTCGTCGAGCCTGAGTGGCAGCGGGCAGACCAAGAGCCTCTGGAACAACGGCACGGTCGCTGCCACTTCCTATAACGATGTGACGCCACAACAGCTCGGCATGATCTTTAAGAGTGATGTCGCCGGCTCCATTAGCGGCATTCGATTCTACAACCCCATGGGCGGCAATACCGGCTCCGACGTCGGCAAGCTCTGGGCCTGTAACGACCCGAGCTGTTCGCTCAGCAGCGGCGGCACTGAACTGGGCGCCGTGACGTTCGCCAGTGACCAGTCGACTGGCTGGAAGACCGCCAACTTTGTGACACCGATCGCCATTTCCGCTGACACCTATTACATGGTGACTCACTACACTGCCAACGGGACCTACTACGCGACCTCTCACTACTTCGATACCGCTCATGATGCCACGCCGCTTCATGCGCCTGATAGCGCAACCGCTCCCAACGGCAGCTTCCTCAGCAACGCCGGCGCGAACTTCCCGACTGGAACCTTTAATGGCACTAACTACTGGATTGATGTCAGCTTCCAGGCATCGACAACTGTTGATCAAGTCACCTCCAGCAATGATTTCAGCCTCGGCTCTACTGGCGCCATGACAGTCGGCCCGGTTAATAACTCGCTCACCCTGCAGGGGCAGTCGATCAACCTGACCGCCAGCAACGGCAGCAGTGTGACGATTCAAGGCGGCGGCGTGACACAGGCAACCTTTAACGGCAGCAACGTCAAGATCGGAAGCGGTATTGGCAGTGGCCAGCCGGTCCTCCTGACACTTGACCGTGCCTCGTCAGCACCAACTGTCACTGACCATGACGCCATGCTCGGCAGCATGTACTACGACACAACGCTCGGTAAATTGCAGTGCTACGAGGCCTCGGGCTGGGGCTCATGTGACGCCAGTCCGGATACCTTTATGACCCTGAGTCCTGAGTATGCCAACTCAGTCACCAACGGCACCGGCAACGGCACCATGTCATCCGACTTCTGCTCCGACACCCTGCATGTCAATGACGGCACCAACAGTCAGCCAACCATCTGTGGCACTAACGAAACCTACAACTTCTACAAGTGGACTTCATCCCAGGCAACTACTCAGGCGCGCAGCATCTACGTCACGTATCAGCTACCGTCGACCTTCAAGTCGTTCGTCGCCGGAGCGACCTCGCTCACCGCCCGTACTGACGCCGCCGATGCCAACGTCAGCTATCAGA
>JAEWBQ010000004.1 GCA_023391075.1 Candidatus Parcubacteria bacterium | reverse complement strand
CCTATGGTTTCACCCGGGCCACGCGCCCTCTTTGTATCCAACTTGTCATTTTCCTTGAATTCTCGCCCGATAGGGTGTTTTTTATTTGCTGCTATACTGAAAGTAATGGCTAAGACTTTCTTCTTCTACGACCTCGAAACCAGCGGGCTTGATCCGCGCCAATCACGCATCATGCAGTTCGCCGGGCAGCGTACCGACTTGGAGCTGAATCCGGTGGGCGAGCCCTACGACCTGCTCGTGAAATTAAATGATGATACACTGCCGAGCCCAGAGGCGCTGATGGTGACCGGTATCACACCCCAGCAGACGGCAGCTGACGGCTACACCGAGGCTCAGTTTGCGAAGATCTTGAATGAGGAAGTATTTACTCCTGACACGACCGCGGTCGGGTTTAACAATATTCGCTTCGACGACGAATTCGTGCGTCATTTGTTCTGGCGGAATTTCTACGATCCGTATGAATGGAGCTGGAGGGAAGGCCGGTCACGCTGGGACCTGCTGGATGTGGTGCGTATGACGCGCGCGCTCCGGCCCGACGGCATTGAATGGCCTGTCGCTGACGACGGCAAGGCGACCAACCGTCTCGAACTGATTACGAAACTCAACGGTATCGACCACTTTAAAGCCCACGACGCGCTTAGTGATGTTGAGGCGCTCATTGCTGTTACCGGACTGATCAAGGCCTGTCAGCCGCAGCTGTATAATTATCTGTTTACGATGCGCGACAAAAACGAAGTCAAGCGCCTGGTGAATCTGGAGCAAAAGCAGCCGTTCGTCTACACGAGCGGGCGCTATGACGCCGAGCACGATAAGACGACGGTAGCGTTCCCGCTTACGAGCGGGCGCAATGGCAATGTGGTGGTCTATGACCTGCGCTACGATCCGACTCCACTGATCAATCTCGATGCCAAGGAACTCGCCAAGAAATTATTCGCGTCGTGGGAAGAGCGGCAAAAGGATGGCTTCGTCAAGCTGCCCGTCAAGGAGTTGCAGTATAACCGCGCGCCAGCGGTCGCGCCAGTCGGGGTACTGGAGCAGGCGGGCGGCTGGGAACGAATCCATCTTGATATTGAAACTGTCGAGAAGCACAAGGCTATCCTACTGAGCGCACCGCATTTCGCCGAAAACGTACGCAGTTTGTTCGAGGGTCGGCCGGAATTCAAAAAATTGCCCGATCCCGAGGCGCAGCTCTATGACGGGTTCGTCCAGGACCGCGACAAGCTGCGGATCGAAACGGTGCGCAACGCTAGCGAGCGTGAACTGGCTGATTTTCATCCTGACTTTATTGACGAACGACTCGCCGACTTACTGCTGCACTATAAGGCACGCAGTTTCCCGCGAAGCTTGAGTGAAGAAGAAGCACGAAACTGGGAAACGTGGCGGGCGGCCCATGTCGCGGCACAGCTGCCCGGTTTTGTCGCATCGCTGACCAAGCTTGGCAAAGAGGTGACGGACGATTCAAAGCAGTTTGTTTTGCAGGAGCTGCAGCTTTGGGCCGAAAGTATTGTTTCAGTTGAGGATGCTGACCAGTCGGACGGAGAGTATTAGGCGTCGCCGAGGCGCTGCTTTTCAAGCTGACGCTTGAAGTCCACGAGGGCTGACTGAAGTTGCGCGAGCATTTGAGCGCCTAGTGAGCGGACGGCCGCGAAGCTGAAGATAAAGATGCCCGATGCGACGACGATCGCACTGAGCATTACGGACGACGGGACGCTCTTGGTGGTGCCGGGGATCGCGCCGACCAAAAAGAAAAACAACAGATCATTGAACAGGTTGGTCTGTGTCAACAGGATGATAGCGGTGAGGCTGACGATGATGGCTGCGGATTTTTTCATGGTGACTCCCGAATAATTACTCTGAGCATAACAGGGGCAAAAGTGTTATGCAACGATAAGCACTATGCGTCAACTACGAGACTGGCATAATCGGGACAAAAAGTGGTATAATTAGTTGTTATGCCAGAGATTATTCGTGTTACGGGTGCTCGCGAGCACAATCTTAAGAACATTAGCGTGGAGATTCCTCGTGATAAATTAGTCGTTATCACGGGTCTGTCAGGAAGTGGTAAGTCAAGCCTGGCGTTTGATACGATTTACGCCGAAGGGCAGCGGCGTTACGTCGAAAGTCTCAGCAGTTATGCCCGTCAGTTTCTGGGTATCATGGACAAGCCTGACGTCGACAGTATTGAAGGCTTGAGCCCGGCAATCTCTATTGACCAGAAGTCAACGAGCCGCAACCCGCGCTCGACAGTGGCGACGGTGACCGAAATCTATGATTACCTGCGCCTGCTGTTTGCACGTGCCGGCGTCCCACACTGTCCGATTTGTGGCAAGCCAGTAGCTCGGCGAACGCCCCAGGCGATCATTGATGAAATTATGAAAATCGACGACGGGAAGCGCCTGATGATTCTGGCGCCGATTGTTAAAGGCAGGAAGGGCGAGTTTGCCCACGTACCCGAGCAGTATCGCCGCCTCGGGTTCGCGCGTGCGCGTGTCGACGGTGTCGTTTACGCGCTCGATGAGTTTCCTGAACTGCAAAAGAGTTACAAGCACGACATCGAAATTGTCGTGGACCGTATCGTCATGGCCCGCGATATGATGTCGCGTATCACGCAGTCCGTCGAGCAGTCGCTGGAGCTGGCCGACGGGGTGGTTGAGGTGCTGGACGCCGAGACTGACGACTTGACGGTTCTTAGTCAACGCTACGCCTGTGTCGATCACCCGGGTGAAGAGATTCCCGAACTTGAACCGCGGCTCTTTAGCTTCAACTCGCCACAAGGTGCGTGCCCGGTCTGTACGGGCCTCGGCAGTCGTTTGGAAATTGATCCAGACCTAGTATTTAATCCAAACCTCACGATCGCCGAAGGCGCGATTCGCCCATATAATCGCGTCAATAGCGATGCGTGGTACATGAAACGCCTTGCCAAGGTGGCCGATGCGCATGGCTTCAGTATTCATGTGCCGGTGCGCGAACTGAGCGCGGATGACCTGAATAAGGTCCTCTACGGGACGGGCAACCAGAAGTATAACGTAGAAATCGGCGCTGGCCGGAGTTATACCTCGACCTACGAAGGAGTGATTCCAAATTTGGAGCGCCGCCACAAAGAAACCGACAGCGAATTCATGCGCAAAGACATCGAGCGGTTTATGCGCGAGCGCAAGTGCCACGCCTGTAACGGCGCCCGCCTAAAGCCGGTTGTCCTGGCGGTCACGGTGCATGGCCTGAATATCATGGATATTTGTAATCTGGGTGTAGATGCGGCGCTAGACCTGTTCAAGAACCAGCTGAAACTGACGGAGCAAGAACTGGTCATTGCGCGCCAAATTCTCAAAGAAATCACCGAGCGCCTCGGTTTTATGAGCAACGTCGGCTTGAACTATCTGGAGCTTGGTCGTGCTGCCAATACCCTCAGCGGTGGTGAAGCGCAGCGTATTCGTCTCGCCACGCAAATTGGCTCTGGCCTGCAAGGTGTGTTGTATGTGCTCGATGAGCCGTCGATCGGCCTGCATCAGCGCGACAACGACCGCTTGATTGCCACGCTGAAGCGCCTGCGTGACCTTGGTAATACGGTGCTCGTGGTCGAGCATGACGAAGATACGATCCGCGAAGCGGACTATCTGCTCGATATCGGTCCTGGTGCCGGTGTGCACGGCGGGAACGTCATTGCGGCGGGAACGCCAGCGGAAGTCGCCGAGGATTCAGAGAGTATCACGGGACGGTTCCTTAAGGGTACTGAAAAGATTGTCGTGCCAAAGAAGCGCCGGCCAGTCCAGAAGGACCGCAAGCTGATTATTCGTGGTGCCCGCGAAAACAACCTGAAGAATATTGATGTGGCATTTCCGCTTGGCGTCATGACGGTTGTGAGCGGCGTGAGCGGTAGCGGTAAATCAACCCTCGTCAACGATATCCTGGCTAAGGAACTTTCTGCCCGGCTCCACCGTGCCCAGACAGTTCCGGGAGCACATGAGAATATCGAAGGTATTGACCATCTCGACAAAGCGATTGTCATCGATCAATCAGCAATTGGCCGCACGCCACGTTCAAACCCAGCGACTTATACTGGCGTCTTTACGCCGATTCGCGAACTCTTCGCAGCGACGCCAGAGGCAAATATCCGCGGCTACAAAGCCGGTCGTTTCAGCTTTAACGTCAAGGGTGGACGGTGTGAGAACTGTCAGGGTGATGGTGTCATTAAGATCGAGATGCACTTCTTGCCAGATGTGTATGTGACCTGTGATGTTTGTAAAGGCAAACGCTATAACCGCGAAGCCTTGGAGATCAAATACAAGGACGCGACCATCAGCGATGTGCTTGAAATGACCGTGGAGCAGGCCGCCGGCTTCTTTGAAAATGTTCCCTCAATCGCCCGTAAGCTCGACACGCTTGTCGAAGTCGGTCTAGGGTATATTCGGCTGGGTCAGCCAGCCACGACCTTTAGTGGCGGTGAAGCGCAGCGCATCAAGCTCGCGACCGAGCTGTCGCGTCGCGCCACGGGCAAGACGCTTTATATCCTTGACGAACCGACGACTGGCCTCCATAGCGCCGATGTTCGACGATTGCTCGGTATCCTCCAGAAACTGGTTGAGGGCGGCAACAGTATGGTGATCATCGAACATAACCTCGATGTGATTAAGTCAGCAGATCATGTGATTGACATGGGTCCTGAAGGCGGCCTGGGCGGCGGCACTGTCGTGGCGGAAGGCACGCCGGAAGATATCGCCGCAAACGGCAAGTCGTTTACTGGTAAATATCTAAAGCCGCTGCTTTAGCGCGAGCGACGATTCAGGAGCTGCTTGACGCGGAGTGGCATGTACGTGTCGGTGATGATGACGACACCCAGGATGACTAGGGCGACACCAACTGAAGCGGTGACGTCAGTTAACCAGTGATACCCAAGGTAAAGGCGACTAAAGGCGACGAGCGCGATCAGGCCAAGGCCACTGAGAGCCCAAAGGAGTGCGTGGTGCAGTTGCAGGCGGGCTGAATAGAGTAAGTATCCTAGCACGAAGACGAACGTAGCGATGCCAAGCGTATGGCCTGACGGGAAAGAGTAGTCGATCTCAAACGGTGCGATCATGAATGCTTGTGGCGGTCGGGCACGCTCAAACAGGTGCTTCAGTAATGTCGAGGCAATCATGGCAAGTGCCATCGAGCCCATCAAGACGAGAGGGCGCCAGGCTTCACGTTTGCGCCACGCCCATGTTGCGCTGATGATCGTCACGATAATGGCAAACGAGACGGGTGATAAGAGGTTAGTGACAATGGTCATAGCTACTGTCAGCGGCTGATCACGATGAGCGGCTATGCGGTCGAGCACAGGTGTGTCAAACCGTGCGAAATCGTCGTGATACTGAACGCTATGCGCCATGAGGGCAAATATCATCACGCCGAACATAATGGCAATCAGCGCAGTGATGGTGAGTGATGAGCGGCGAGCATGAGGAAGTGTTTTTGACATATGGATGTTAGTTTAACGAGCTTTGCTGAATAGTTTCTTGAACTGTAGTTTGGTGGCGGCCCAAATCGCATGGCGCTGTTTTTTGTCTTTGAGGAGATGAACGAGTGCCGGGGCAATAGAAATTAAGATGATAATGCCGGCGATAGGTAGAATGACCGTATCAATGTCGAGGCCCAGGTGCTGGAACCAGCGGCCAAGGCCGAAGCCAAGCAGGGTAATGCCGGCCGCCCATAGCAGTCCGCCGATGAGGTTGTAAGTGATGAACGTTTTATAGTTCATCTTGCCAATGCCAGCAACGATCGGGGCGAACGTACGTACGATCGGAACGAAGCGCGCCAAGATGATTGTCTTGCTGCCGTACTTGTCGTAGAACTGCTCGGCGTGCGCCATGTTTTCCTGGCGGAAAAGGACTGAATTCGGCCGGTTGAAGAGGTGCCGGCCGACACGACGACCAAAGACGTAGCCGACGCTGTCGCCTAGGACGGCTGCGATGAAAACGAGTAGGACCAGCAGGCCGATATTGATTTTGAAGACACCGGTGCTGACGAGAAAACCAGCGGTAAAGAGCAGGCTGTCACCTGGCAGGAAGAAGCCGATAAGAAGTCCCGACTCGGCGAAAACGATCGCCAAAATACCGATGAGACCAAGTGTTCCGACAATATATTCGACATTAAGAAATGGGATCATGCTGTAGAAAGAAACGGGAAGTACCATGGCTTTATTTTAGCACGAGATGCTGCCAAGGGCGCAGCGGATAGTGTGGCTTCTGGTTGTAGTTGTCTTGATCGATAAGAGGCGGCCATAAATGCAAGCAGCTCATCGTGGTATAATAAGAAGTACGAGTTACCAACGACTGAAAGGGGAACTGAGGATGAATGACATATCACTCGCACTCGATGAACGAACAGTAAAAGGTAAAAAAGTAGCACGCCTGCGACGCGACGGCCTTGTGCCAAGCGTGGTGTATGGTGGTCATGCGGAGCCGATCGCGACCCAGTCGCACCTGGTAGAGACTACCAAGGTAGCGCATCAGGCGGGCAAGCACACGCCGGTTCATCTGACTGTGAACGGCAAGAAGAAACTTGCGATTATTAAATCGATCGATATTGATCCTGTGGGGCATCGTGTCCGCCATGTGGCGTTTCACGCGGTCAAACAAAACGAGAAAATCGTGACGGAAGTGCCGATTTCACTGGTCGGTATGGGCGAGAGCGAAGCCGAGAAGGCTGGTCTGGTCGTCCTGCAGACCCTCGAGCAGATTGAGGTGCGTGCTGTACCGGCTAACTTGCCAGAAGCCCTGGAGGTTCAGATTCATAACTTGGCCACAGCAGAGGATAAATTGACCTTGGCTGATGTGACGCTGCCAGAGGGCGTGGAATATGCAGATGTCGAGCAGGACACGTCGCTCGTGATTGCTAACGTCTACGAGCCAAGTGCCCTCCAGGCGGCCAACGAAGCGGCCGGCGGTGAGGCTGAAGCAGAAGACGAGGCGGTGGCTGAGGTCGAATCGGACCACGGCGCCGATACACCACAACAACAGGGCGCGGATGAAATGCGCCCCGGCGGTAAAGTACAAAAAGAACCAAAGCAGCTCAACGTTGACGCTGGTAAATAATCTTTCGTAATCGTCCTTAAACATAAGCGCACCCCGTGCAAAAACTGCCTGGTAGGAGAGTCGGCCATAGCGGCGTCATCCTCATCTACACTTTGCAGTTGAGCACGGGGTGTTTGTTAGGGGTTAGGCCATTGCATATCTGCGGCTTCGCTCCTTACGCTTGTTGTTCGCTTCGCCGTGGAATGAGCGGTCGTCGTGCTTGACGCGATTAGTGGATGGCTTGCAGCGCAACCGATGCTCGTTCATTGCAATGACTGACACTTCCCACTTATCACCAAACAGGCGCAAGTCCTTCGCCGTAGCGAGCTGCTCGATGGCGTCGGTCACCAGCAGTAGGCGCATGCGCTGTACGAAGTGCGTGATTTCGCCCTGCGTCATGGCTGCCTCAAAATACAGCGCTGGAATATCGCCGCCTCCGAACAGGTAGGCGCGCCGCTTATCCATGTGTTGAGGTGAACGAAGCCGGAGTTCATACGGTGGAAGTCCGACGGTCTCTTCTCTGTAGCGCTGTTCCCGGACTCGCTTGGCACGTCGGTCATCGCGCTGGTGAACAAACTTCGCCAGCTGCTGAACTGGCGTGTCGATTGCATGCGGGTTGATTGGGAATTCGTGGCATAGTCCCCTCCCAGCGAGAGGACGCCGCAAAAACCGAATCGTTTCGAGTACCCGATACTGCGCGCGCCGGATATGCTCGGCGTACAAGTCCGGATCGTCTGCGAAAAAATCGCGTGGATGAGCGGTGTCGAACCTGAGGGAGCGCCGGAAAACGCTCCGCCCCGATTCGTCGCGAACAATTGGCATGTAAACCCCCTTTATGGGTAGGTACGATCACACTCATGTAACAAGAGTGGAGCTCTGGTGGCTCCCAGTGGCGATGTCCTCAGTAAACATCACTCGATTAGAAAAAGCAATTGAAGAGGCCGGAGCCCCGCGGTATATCCGCGAGACTCCGGCCAGGAGAAGGGATGGGTCAGCTGTTCCAACGCGTCGCCAGCTGCGCGGTCCGTGCATGTGGCGTACGAATGCTCGTCACTGGTCCCGTCGGCGTGTCGTGCCACGGCGTGAATTCACATTGCCGCCGCGGTACGTAGTTGTAGCTGCGTGCACCCGAGGCGTCGACGAGGGTCCAACGCAGCGCCGGTTGTCCGACGTAAAGCTGGAACTCTTCTCGTTCTTTGTCGTACCTCATCTCGACGAGGTTACGCTTGAGCGCGAGTTCGAGTGCTTCGCGCACCAGCGCCTGACGGTCGCCCGCACTCAGCTTCTGCCGAGCAGTGCGCGGCACGGGCCTACTTGAGGCGTCTCGGACAACTCCGAGCTCGATGCCCAGCGCCATCAGGATCGTTTCCTTGTGAGACCCACCGATGTAGCCGGCTCGTGTCACGCGGGTGACGATCGCATCTGCGTATTCCTTGATGCGCTTGGTACGTTCATCGGTCCGTGCAAGTGTCTTTGTTGCCATGAGATGCCCCCATCCCCGTTAATGTGCTCGCACTGCAGATATATCTGCATCGCCTCGGTATCGGACCGCGGCGTAAAGCTTGCTTTTGTTATAAAACTATTTTTTTGGAGAGTCAATAGATTTACGACGTGTGGTAAATAGCACGATTACAAGGAAGCATCCGAGCAGGAGGCCGGCGGCGCCGATAAGATCACCCAGGATGCGGACCGTGCCGCCAATCGCCGTATCGGCCTGCAGCCAGCCAAGCTGTCCAAAGACAAAGTGCCAGTCGTGAATCGGATGGTCACTTAGGCCGATCAGGTCTAATTGTTGGGAACGGGCGTCGGCCATGTAGCGGCCGGCATTGTTCATCGCGAGCGTCACCCAGAATAGTCCAAAAATACCGGCGAAGTATGACTTAGCCCGAAACCCAGCGTAAGCAATCAAGGCGGTGAAGCTCACTTCGCCGATCGAACCGGCGGCTGCCGTGATGATCGGCGGCAAGAACGCGGTAATCATATGGGAAGCTTCGTGAACGCCGAACTCGATGAAATAAAGGCCGATCAGTAGCAGGTTATGTGAGTTGTCGGTGGTGAACTCTAGGATTTGAACATAAAGATAGGCGAAGAACACGAGCAGCGCAGCGTATAGCCAGGGCGAGCGAGGGGATTTCTGCATATGCTTTATAGCATACGGAATTGCTCGGGGCGGCACAATGCTAGTCTTCGATAAAGCCGCCAGACTGATGTGCCCACAGCTTGGCATAGATGCCTTTTTGCGCTAGGAGTTTACGGTGGGTGCCATCTTCGACGACCTGGCCGTTTTCGAGGACGATGATGCGGTCGAGCTTGGCGATGGTGCTGAGGCGATGGGCGATTACCAGGCTAGTCCGGCCTTTCATGAGCGTCGCGAGAGCGTCTTGGATGAGTTTCTCGCTTTCACTATCCAGGGCGCTGGTAGCCTCGTCAAGGATGAGGACCGGCGCGTCTTTGAGGATGGCACGGGCAATCGCGATACGCTGGCGTTGTCCGCCACTTAGCTTGACGCCGCGCTCGCCGACCTGCGTGTCGAATCCCTGGGGGAGCTTTTCGATAAAATCGAGGGCGTTGGCCAGTTTGGTAGCGTGACGGATTTCTTTGTCGGTGGCGTCAAGCTTGCCGTAGGCGATGTTTTCGCGCAGGGAGCGATGGAATAGTAGCGGCTCCTGAGGGACATAGGAGATGGCATGACGCAGGCTCGCCTGGGTGATATCGCGCAGCTCATGGCCGTCGATCGTGATGCTGCCGTCGGTGATGTCGTCGAAGCGCAGTAGTAGGCGAGTAAGGGTGGTCTTGCCGGCCCCCGAATGGCCGACGACACCAACCTTTTGGCCGGCTGGAATCACGAGATCAAGTCCACGCAGGACGGGCTCGTCGGCATCCGGGTAGCGGTAGGTGGCATTGTTGAATGCGAGCGCACCACGGGTAATCGAGGTTGCTTTGGCGTCGGGGGCATCGACGATACGGTTCGTCTTCATGAGTATCTCGGTCATCGGCGCAGCCTGCAGGAAGATGCGGTCATAGCCGTTGACGATTTCGCCGAAGCTGAAGATCTGCGTAGCGACACGTTGCAGGTAGGCGACGGTAAAAATTGCCGCTCCGAGCTGCATCTGCTTGCTCTCTAGTAGGTGCGCGATGACGGCGATAGCGATGATTTGTACGACTGACATCGCGGCTAGACGAGCCGAACCTTCGACCGACAGCCAGCGAAAATCCTTTTGGTAGACTTGGCGGTATTTTTCACCGAGCTTGCCGATCGTCGATTCTTCGTGCGCCTCGTGAGCGAAGGTTTTTATGGTCAAGTTATTGGTGATGATGTCTGCGGCGGTACCATTAAGCTCGCTGATCATATCTTTGCGGGCGGTGCGCAGCGGTGTGCGCAGGTGGATCGAAATACGCACTTGGATCAGCAGTCCGATGAGCAGCCCGAGGACGATACAACCGAGTAGTATGCTATGGGCGAAGATCAGTGCCACACCCACCCCAAAACTTAAAATAAAGCGAATCGTCTGGATGATGATGAGGTCTTGTAGGCCGACGAAGCCATTAATGAAGTCCATAAATTTGCCGGTGAGCGAGCCGATCTTTTGATTGGCGAAGAAGTCCTGATCTTTTGTCAGGAGCTGGGCGAGCGTGTCGTCGGTCAGGTCTTTGCGGACGCCTGATTCATGAGAAATCATCGACTGAAAACCGATCAAATTCAGCCCGATACCAACCAGGCCTAGTATTGCGGCGGTCGTCAGCAGTGACGGTACTGTTCCGAAGTTCCCACTCCCAAACGTACCGACGGCCTGCGACAAAACATACGGCAGCAACATGTCGAGCGCGAGCGATGCTAGTGGGATGGCAATGAGCATCGTAAAAAAGGTCGCCTTGTGTTTGCGTATCTGCTGCCAGTAAAACAGGAGGGTGAGTTTATTCGTATTCAAAGACTGCTCCTTTCATGCGCGGTATTAGAATGACGTATGAGACAAACTGAACGAGGATTACTACTGAGGTGGTTGTGCCTGTGCGTAACGATAGTAGTTTCTAGTATGACTGATTCGAGGGGGCGATGCAAATAGGATCAGCGCTCCCTACTCGTCGATGAAGCCGCCCGATTGGTGCGCCCAGAGTTTTGCGTAGGTGCCTTTTTTGTTTAGCAGTTCGTTGTGTGTACCATCCTCGATGACATAGCCGCGGTCGAGCACGATGATCCGGTCCAGCTTGGCGATGGTAGAGAGGCGGTGGGCAATAACGATGCTCGTGCGGTCTTTCATCAGCGTTTCGAGCGCATCCTGAATGAGCTTTTCGCTCTCGCTGTCGAGTGCTGAGGTGGCTTCATCAAGAATGAGGATCGGTGCATCTTTGAGAATCGCACGGGCAATGGCGATGCGCTGACGCTGGCCGCCACTGAGCTTGACACCTCGCTCACCAACGATCGTGTCGAGTCCGGCTGGCAGGGTCTCGATAAACTCAAGCGCGTTAGCTCGCGCGACCGCTTCCATGATTTCTTTATCTGTCGCACCCGGCCGCCCATAGGCGATATTCTCGCGAAGACTGCGATGGAAGAGGTACGGCTCCTGAGGAACGTACGCAATATTACTCCGCAATGACTCTAATGCAAGGTTGCGGACATTGTGTCCATCGACCGTAACTGCGCCACTTGTAATATCGGCAAAACGCAGGATGAGCTTTGTGAGTGTGGTTTTACCGCCGCCGCTATGGCCAGCCAGGCCAATGCGTTCGCCTGGGCGAATCTGGAGCGATAAATCATTGATGACTGGGTCGGTACTGCCGGGATAGACGAAGGTGACTTTTTCAAATGCAACGGCACCCCGTACATGATCCAAGTGGAGTGCTGCTGACGTATCTTGCACTTCGGGATCCAGCGTGAGGATTTCGGTAATATCGGCCGCATCGAGCAGCGACTGTTCGATGCCACGGATAATAGGCGAGATGTCAAACAGGGAGCTTGTGAGCCGCCCGAGGTAGGTGACTGCAAAAATAAGTGCTGCAATGGAAATGCCGCCGAAGCTATAGAGCCAAATACAGACTGCCATCGTGAGGATTTGAAAGGCGAACAATGTGCCTTGGCGGAGCTGGCCTTCTTTTTCGATGATGTCTATCTCTGTAGCAACCACCTGTTCGATTGCTTGCCGGTCAGCGTTGACACGGGCAATCTCGCGCGTCTCGCCAGCGAAGGCGCGGACGATCTGTTGATTGCCCAGGATGTCGGCGATCAAACCGTTCAGCTTGGATGACATTACCTTACGCCTGTGGCGAATGGGGCCACGCGTCGTGGTGCCGACGATGCTTCGCCAGACAAGCAGTGTTGTAATGAGCCCCAGAGGCAGCAGAAGGACGGGTGAGAGGATACCGATGATAACTAGGCTGGTCGTGAAGTTGATAATTAAGCCGCTGGACTGCAGGTAGATGACGTCCATGAACGAGACGATAGAGTGCGCAAACTTGGAGACGTCGCCGGCTAGTGAGCCGACCTTGCGATTGGCAAAGAACTGCTCGCTTTGGGCTGATAGATGCACCATGGCACGTTCGAGTAGGGTAGATTGCATGCGCTCTTCATGATAAAAAAGCCTACGGAAGCCAATGGTTGAGGTGGTGATAGAGAGCGCCGATACGACAGCCGCTGCAACGAGCAGGATCGTCGCGTGCTGCCAATTGTGTGGCTCCGTGATAAGCGACTGGATAATGAGGCTGAACAGCAGCGGCAGCGCCACGATATAGAAAAACCGGTTGAGCGGGATAAGCGTAGTGTAGAGATAAAACAGTTTTTTGGATTTGCGGATTTCTTGCCAGTACAGCAGGATGGTCTGGCGAGCAATGCGCGGATCGGTGCGGTTTAATAATTTGGGCATGTCATTCCTTTCTTTTTGGTATAGCGTCGAGATTCGCTATTGGTTCGGCCGTCCGAACGTGCGCGAGCAGAGGATTACGTGTCTGTAATCGTAGTGAAGTTATTATGCCTGACATTGCATCATAGTGCAATCCTCATCACGTATAATGGAGTAATGAAGAAATTTCAGCACCACACCCGTACGATTCTCGATTGGTTTTATGATATTGGTATCGCGATTAAAGGCTTCGACGGCGCCGTCGAATTGGTGGCGGGTATTTTGCTATGGATTTCGCCCCAGCTACTCCATCGCATGCTCCAGGCCCTGCTTGGCGAGGCGCACGAGCGGCACACACATACGGCTCGCTTCGTGGCTGAAAATATTGCCCGTATCGACGCCGATCTGACCAAGGGCGGTATCGTGGTGGTCATCTTTTTCCTAATCATGCATGGTGTCGTCAAAATCGGCCTTGTCGTTGCCCTGTTTAAGAAGTGGCACTGGGCCTATCCGTGGGCAATCGGCGTGCTGGGTGCCTTCTTGGCCTATCAGGTCTACGTCTTCGTGAAGCATCCGACTGTGCCGATGGCATTATTCTCGCTGCTTGATGCGATTATCGTCTGGCTGGTCTTTAAGGAGTACCGTGAGGTCTCTCGCGAGAACACGCAAAAAGTGGTACAATAGCTTTTGATGCAAAAAATCCTTCTTTACTATAAATTCGCGCCAATCACCGACCCGGAAGCAGTCAAACTATGGCAAAAGACCTTGTGCGACAGCCTGAATTTGAAGGGCCGAATTTTAGTGAGCCGCCACGGTCTCAATGGTACTGTCGGTGGTGATATCGACGATTTGAAAGCTTATGCAAAAGCGACGAAGCAATACGCTGCTTTCAAAGATATCGTGTTCAAATGGTCCGACGGCACCCGCGATGACTTTCCGCGGATGAGTGTCAAAGCGAGGCGTGAATTGGTCGGGTTCAAAAATTCTGATGACGAATTTGACGTCGATGAAAACGGCGTGATCGGTGGCGGTGTCCATTTAAAACCAGAGCAGGTGCACGAACTGGTAGAGAAGTACGGTGACGATGTCGTGTTCTTTGATGGCCGCAACGCTCACGAGGCGAAAGTCGGCAAGTTCAAGGGCGCGATCGTCCCAAATACTAATACGTCACGGGATTTCATTGCCGAGCTCGAAAGTGATAAGTACGATGACATCAAAGACAAAAAAATCGTCACCTACTGTACGGGCGGAATCCGCTGCGAAGTCATTTCAGCCATGATGAAAAAACGCGGCTTCAAGGATGTCTACCAGATTGATGGCGGCATAGTCAAGTACGGCGAAGCCTACGGTGACGACGGCCTATGGGAGGGTGCCCTGCGAGTGTTTGATAACCGCATGGTGACGGAATTTTCCGATCATGCTAAAACGATCGGCGAGTGTACGCACTGCGGCGGCAAGACGAGCAATTTTGAAAACTGTGCTAAACCGACCTGTAATGATCTTGTGCTGATTTGCGAAGACTGCAAAAAGAATCCTGAGCTTTTGTATCACAGCGATGCCTGCCGACCTGCGGTAGTAACACGCTAGATATAGCGGCCATATGCGTCCAATAAACACAAAATATTATTGACACGCGATAAAATAAGTACTATTATCACTCCAATATAAGTTGGCTAGTGAGGCTATGGTGGACGTCGGTCATGACGGGCCGCCTGTTTTTATACCCATTTTTAGGGTGTAGTGCGAAGCAAGGAGAAAAACATGGTACACATAGTAGCCGGTATGGCCGCAAAACATCTGCTACGTGGCGGACGTGAGCGCGCGCCGGAACAGAATAAACGTACATTTGGCGCAAAAAAAATCGGCGCGATTGCTCTCGTGTCCGGCCTGGTCGGTACGGGATATGGGTTTGCTACGAACTTTGAAGTGAACAAGCCCGTCAAGAGTGAATCGACCGTTCATGTCGGTGATCAGACGGTTCGCGAGATTGACCTGGCGCTCGACAAGCAATGCGATACTGCATTTACGACGAGCGTTACCTCTATGGCAAAGTATGTCACGAAGGTTGCCGGTATCGATGTCGCGTGGCGCTCGCAAACTGTGGAATTTGAAAATGACACCGCGCTGTGTCTGAAGGGGACAACGGTCAAAGCATCGCTAGATTCCGATAAACATCACATCACCCTTCATGTGGATCCAGCCGACATCTATGCCGACACCTATCCCGTGCCGGGAACAGTATTTGCCAAGCCGGACATGAGCATGACGCAGGTGGTGGTCGAGAATATCACGAATGTTTTTCGGGGAACGCCGTTCGTTCAGGATTTCGGACCGTTCAAGGATGCTGTTCGAACTGAGGATAATGCCGATAGCTTTCTGCGTGATGCTGCGATGACCAAAGGTATGAAGGCTACGGCCGATAACTGTACCCCACAGGTGTGGTCGACAGCGCATGATGCATTTGAAAAGGGTTTAGCAAACCGTGTGCTGCTAGGGGCGCGGCTCTATGACCAAAGCCTGACGGCCGACAGCGTGACAGTGCTTGTTGGTGAGGCAGCGACGAGTGCCGACAATGTGAAGCAGCAAATCGGTCGATCATCAAATGTCGACAAAGCGAACGATTCCCTGCAAAAAGTTCTCGATGCCCATCCGGACTCGTTGTCTGCGGATCAGGGATCGGTCGGTAAGTGCGAAGTGCCAGCTTCGGTGACACAAGCGGCGCAAGGAGGGGGCAACTCATGACACAGCATGAATGGTACGAGTCAGGAGCGGATGAATCTGGGGCAGTTCCAGATTTAACCCAGACGCATGAAATGATAAATGGCCGTCTTGTAGAAAGAGTATCCCCGCAACCGCGTCGTCGGCTCGGCAAGGCGGCGCTGACGCTCGCATTGGCTGGCGGTATGTTGTATGGCGGCGGCCAACTTGGTGCGAATGCGGCGCATTTGACCCACGACCATTTACCGTGGGTCAGTGACGCGGTCGGGTTCTTTCAGCAGCTAACGGGGAATAAATAACATGGAGCGACGATCACAACTGCCAGAGCAATATGACGTCATCAAACTAGCCGGTGTGCAGTATCGGCGACAACCAGATGGTACATGGGTCCCAATGCCCGGTCGTCAGCGACCGGCTGTCGAAGCGCGGCAGCCAGTGACATACGCCGCCGAGCCTGTCGATGTCGGCGAAACCGCATATCAGAGGCAGCATATCGAGCGGTTGCGAAGTGTTGTAGCAGGGGCGGATGTCGCGCGCGAGGAGCTGGATCGCAGGGCCGCCGCCGCCGCTGTGCTGCTTCAGAAGCATGAAGCGGAGCTGGCTGCGCGTGCAGCACGTGCGGATCGCCGGAAGCAGCTCGAAGAATTTTACGCATGGAATCCAGACGACACCCACTGGGGTAATCCGGATGCCATAGACCTAGAGGCACAGTGGCCAACGGAGGCGGTAGGATGGAGCGATGCGGCTGAGCCGGAACCGCTTGACGAATCTCCTGTCGAAACGAAAAAGCCGAAGCGGCGAAAAGTGCGCCGAGGGATCGCGATTGCTGCGCTAAGCGGGGTCGTATTGAGCGGTGTTGGCGGCGTGGTTACAGGATATCCCATGAAATGGTTGACGGAAGGTCGGCAAAAAACTGCCGCGGCCGCCACGTCGCAGGTGCCGCTAAGCGCTGCCAAGGAGCAGTTGATCGATGCCTTCGGTAGCTGCTTTGATGAGCAAGCCAATGGCTCGCCGCTTGCGGTCGCTGATATTCAAACGACTACAGATGTATCATACGAGATTACGACGGCCGACACTAAAAAAGTCGTGTTGGCGGCTGCCGATAAGAGTACAGGGCGGACGTCGATCAAGCCGGTCGTCAAGCTGACCGATGCCAAGGCGGACTACATGGCCTGTGTGGCGCCAGCAGATCGTGGCGATGTACTAAAGGTCGATGGTAATAAAATTGAGGTCAACGAATCACTTATTTCACCGCAAGGACATGTGGCGATCATGAGCTACCTCAGGGGCATGATGTTAAACGAAAATGATGACTCCACGGCCATTGACACAACCGGTTTGATCGCTCAGCTCGTGAGTGCGAAAACGATTTCGGCTGCTGAAGGCAAGCGGGTGTCGGATGCCTATGTTGCCGATGCTACTGCGAAAGAAGAGGTGCGACAAGCTGGTGCACTGACAGCAAAAGAACTGGCGAACGACGCCGACATCTACGCACAGCAGGCGAAGGTAAGGATTGATACCGCTATCAAGCAAGCATTGAATGCAAAGGTCAAGCAGTTGCACGAGCAGGGTGCGATTTCGATTGATAGCGCGGATATCGTTATGACGGGCACTCTTTCCCGGCCGATCACAATCAAGAATAGTGACCCGACACCCGCACAAAACATGCCGTTTACGGAAGCGGGAGCTCCCCGCGTGTTGAACTACACGTTTAAGGACGGCGAAGGTAAGTAGCATGGACCGTGAGCCGCGCATGGAGAATTCTAAGATCGTGCCACGTTTGATTGATGTACTGGCAGAGCGGCAACATGATTATGTCGACGGCGGAGCCTCAGAAGCCATTCGTCAAACCCTGTGTGATAACTTGGCGACCATACAACAACGAATCGAACTGCTCGAAACGAAGCGGACGATTGCGGAATGTAATTTGCGCGCGGACATCGAGGAAGTCGAGCACAAGCAGAGCCAGCGGGATGCGCAGTTTCTGACCCAGAATCCCGAACTGCTTAGCCAGCATGAGCGACGCATTGACGAACTGCTGCGCTCGCTTGGCATACTCGGGTTGCAGCTTCGGCACATTGCTGCGCGTATCGAAGAGTACGAGACGGCGGCCGAGCAGATCCTGGCTAAAATTGAGGCCTGCGACGCTCAAAAGAATCGGTTTCATCAGGTAACTATGGGACAGGCGGCGCTCCTGCTCGAAGCGCTCGCTGCCATCGAGCCGGCCGAGGCGTTTGTGAGTGACGGCATTGAGGTATTAAATGACGAACCTTTTCCTGGTATCATTGCGCGTCCAGCTAGCTTGGCGGGCGACCGGATTATTATCGACATCACGGACCAAGCGATGAAAAACCAACCTGTGCGGCCATCGAAAGCACCCGAGGTTGGCACGCTTGGGGAAGCGCGACGTCCTGTCGAGGTAAGGATACCACGCTTTGATGACGAGGGGTTGTTTAACGAGTAACAGTGTATGGAATACGCCAGCGGTAATTATCACGAACGGCTTGATGCGGACGAACAGCGTGTGCAGGCCGTTGTTGGCGAGCTATTAAAGGCGGTTCACGAAGGCACGCTTCATACGAATCAAACAATGATTGATGCGCTCGGCCTGGAGGGGGTTTCGCCGGCCATAACTAACGAATATGCTACCGACTTATTGCACGTGGCGGTTGAGGCATTCCAGGCGGCGCAATCTCAGCCGGAGTTATTAATGATAGCAGAGGGGTATGCACTTGCCGCTGCGGCCTTTGGCTATGCGACTCAGGCTGTGCAGGATCAGGGAGTCGAGGTCGTGCCGAGCGGCCGGCAAAATCTCAAGAATCAGCTATCCGAATATCAGAAGCTAGCGGCCCATAACGATCCGGCTCAGCGGGCACTGTTCGAAGCGGCAAGCAAGGTCACACAGGTGGCATATGGTAAGCCTCTCGCCCCTGCGGCGCGAACTGTGAGCGAGGCATCTGAGGGGCATGGTGATGTGCAGAAGACCCAGGATCCTAAGCGGCATAAATTAGCAACCGCTGGGCGATTTGCTGCTGCGATTGCCGGGGCGACGGTCGTGGTTGCAGGTTCTGCGCAGATGGCCAGTGCGGCAACTCATGCGGCCACAGAAAAGTTGGTGTCACCGCCGGGAAACGCATCATCCAATCCGGCCGATTTGGCGACAATTGCCGCAAAGGCAGTCCCACGCGCGTACACAGCATCACCAAAAGAAGTATCTACAAAAGCGGCGTCATCAAACGACTCGGTAGTATCGGAAACAGCGAATGCTTCGCATGGTGTGTCTGATCAGCTTTCGCCACCACAGTCCACTACCGCGGCGTCGGCATCGCCCAAACAGGCGGTCAGGCAGCCTGACTTATCTGCTGAAAAACATGACCTTCCCGCTTCGGCGATGAGTACTGAACGACCTGCTAATGTAATCGACACCACTACGGCAAAGGCGCCCGCATCGATGAGCCCTTCGGAGCACCAAGCTGACACACCCGCTGCGCCGGCGCCATCTTTGGACCAGCAAGTACAGGAACCGTCTATGATTGACGGCGCTCATCAGGTTGATTTGGACTCGATTGGCCGGCCGCTTATGCAAGCGCCGACGCCAGATGTCTCAATTGCAAAACCAGCAGCACAAGCATCTGTTCATGCCGTTGAAGCCAAGCCGTTCGATGAGGATCCCACGGTTGATCTACGCGATATAGAGCATACCCGTCCGGGCGATGCGCCTCATCCCGTCCGTCTCGATAGCCCCGACACGCAAGCGACGCCCGACTTAGGCCAGATTGCCGCGACGTTGAAAAAAGCGGCCCCACAAGAGTATGTGCCGGCCCCGCCCGTGGCGTCACCCGTAGTGCCGTCACCGGATCAGCAATCCGCTCCTACTCCAGCTGACGCCGCACCTGCGCCTGAAGCACAGAAACCGCGTTCTGAGCAGCAAGATTATAGTACTGCTGCGCAAAAACTTATCGATCAGGGTGGTCGCTGGGGACGGATTGGTCAAGCGATGAAGTTTTTCATGGAAGATCCCGACCTGCACTTTACGCCGTCACAAGCAGCGGGATTCGTTGGCAATTTACTGGGTGAGGGGAGTGAGCTTGACCCGACGATGCATCAGGTGGGGGGTCCGGCGTTTGGGATTGCCCAGTGGGAAGCGGGCCGGCTGGCTGCCCTGAAGGAGTTCGGTGGCGATAAATACGACCAACTGGACGTGCAGCTGCAGTTTATTAAACACGAGCTCCTGACATCGGAGCGGGGATCGCTCAACCAGTTGCGAAAGGTGACGAATGACCGCAAGGCAGCGGCAAGTATTGCAGTCAATGCGTACGAGCGCCCAAGTGTGCCTCGTGAAGCCGAGCGCCGCGCCTATGCCGATTCGGTTGGCGATACATTTAACGCACAGTATCAGCAGGTGCTCGCCTCCCATAATGTTGCACCGGCTGCACGTATGGTACTAGGAACTGAGATCAAAACGATATTCAATCAGTGCGATCCGGCATGGGGAGACATTCACGTTGATGGCATTCGAACCTGTGATATGGGTTGCGGACCCACTGACGTGGCTATGATCGTCAATGCGCTGGCTAATGATGCGAACATTACGCCCAAAGATGTCTACGATTATGTTACGAACCAAGGTTTGTGGCTACCTCATGGGCAGGGTACGTCGTACGACGGGGTCATCGCAGCTGCACAACACTGGGGCATCCAGGGACATCAACTCGGCAATGATGCATTAAAAAATATCGACACCTATCGAACGATTCTTTCTAACGGTGGTTTAATCATGGTGGCAGGAAAAGGTCCAGCTGGTAATGCGGGCGCCTCGCTGCCATTCGTGTCAAGCGATGTTGGGGCGCACTTTATCATCATTCGCGGCATGGACCAAAACGGTAATTTTCTCATCACCGACTCGTATCCAAAGACACGAGATACCAATACGACGGCATGGTCAGCAAGCGAACTGCTGAGTAAAGTATTTGGCGCAGTCGCCTATACGAAATAATGCCACGAAAGACTCCCCTCTTCACTGAATGTATGTTCAGTACAGGGGGGAGTGCCGGTGTCGATCGCGGGTTACGCGTCGGCACCGGCGTGGCCTCCTAGGTTGCCGGGGTGAAGATGGGCATGCGTTCGCCGCGTGCTTGAGCCTCTTCCTCGGCCAGGTCTTGCTGGATTTGCTCTGCTATGTGATTGCGCCGTTCTTTCTCTTGTGGGAGGGCGACGGGGCGCGAGTACAGGGCGATGGCCAGCTGGGACATGGCGACCAGTGTTCGGATGCCGATGTCGCGCGGGTTGAGCGTCACGACGTCATTGTGCCGGCGGATGAAGCGGCTGTAGGGAATCATGAAGATGTTCGCTTCGGTGATCCCCAGCTGCTCCATGAGGGTATCGGCTCGTGTCGTGTCGTCGTCGACCGTCTTGAGGGCGGCGGCGGTGAGCGTGGCGAGCAGTCGCGACTTGCTGTGGTGAGAGCGGGTCCCACTAACGACCAGTAGCGATTCGCGCACCAAATCGCCATACCCGAGCGAGCGGTAGGCCTTGAGGGTGGTGATTGCGGAGTCAAAGCTATCGCTATCACCAGCCAAGATCGGCACCATCAAGATGTCGGCCATCTGGACGGCGGCCCGGTTGGCGACGTGACCGCGGCCATTGCCGGTGTCATTGAAGATCGAGTGGCAATCCTGCTTGATGGAGCCCTCGAGCTGCATGAGCTGTCGCTTCGAGAATGATCCGGCGGGCGAATCGGCATCCGACGGGAGGCAGAGGAGCTTGGTTTCCTGGTGCACTCCCAGCTTCGCCTTCATGACAGACATGGTGGCGATCTTGGTCGGGTTGGCAACGGCTTCGCGCAGCAAGATCTGGACCTTGTTGCGATCGATGCCGAGTCGCTTGGCGGTAGTGCCGTCGTTCTCGTTGACGTCGACGATCACGACGTCGCCAAAGGAGGCCTGGCAGAGTGCAGCCATGAATGTTGCAAGCGGTGACTTTCCCGATCCTCCTTTTGAGTTGACGACGGTGACGATGCGCTGGGACGTGAGGGCAAGCTCGAACAAGACAGTGTCAAGCAGCCGGAGCTTCCGGACACTTACGCGCCAGTCGATGCGGACCAGCTTGCATATGCGCGCCAGGTATACCTTGACGAAGCTGAACCAGTCGCCGGGGCCGAGCTGGATTTCCGGTATTGCCGACTGGTGGCGCGGCCCTGGAATGGGCTTTGCCACAAGGGGCGTACGGGGTGCGTAGTTTGGTCGTGCGGGAACGTCGGCCGGAGCCGTTTCGATAGCCATGATTTCTCCTGGAACCTAGGGGCGTAAAAGTGCGCCTCGATCTGGCGCGCTGGTATTTCTGTGAATTACCAGAGAGTGAGCCAGAGAGGTAATGCTCTAATGTTCACTGTGTGTTTGGGTGATATTATATAATTTTTTACTAAAAATATCAATGTTTAAAATTATAAAAATGAATATTTTGCAAGCGGGCGTGGGTTACGGGTGATGCTAAGTGCCTGGCCCTGATATGAGCCATGGTCTAGCGCCAAAAATGCATACGAGCAGTATAATAAAGAGATACAAGCAGGAGGGTAATGATGATAAGCCGACTACATCCATATATTGGTTTTGAGGACATGACACGTGAGGCGCTGACATTCTATCAAACGATCTTTGGTGGTCAGTTGGACCTGCGTACATTCGAGGAGTCTGGCACTGCAGAGGATCTGGCTGATGCGGACAAGATCATGCATGGTCGACTCGATGCGCCAAATGGCATGACGATTATGGGTGCCGATACGCCTGCGCGCATGGGCGAGCCGCCAGTCGGATCAAATATCAGTCTGCTGCTCGAGGGTGATGACGAGCATGAGCTGCGTGGCTATTGGGAAAAACTTTGTGACGGCGGCAAGGTGGCCGTTGAGTTGTCGCCGCAGCTATGGGGCGACATGTTCGGCCTGTGTATCGATAAGTTTGGGGTGACCTGGATGGTCAATATCACTACGGACAGCAAAGGGGGTGGCGCGGTATAATAAAAGGGATGAATACAGCGCTCGAAGCCAAGCTCAAAACATTGCCCCGCACGCCCGGCGTATACTTTCATAAGTCGGCCAGCGGCGAGGTGATTTATATCGGTAAAGCGGCCGTCCTAAAAAACCGTGTGCGCCAGTATTTCCAGTCGAGCCGGGATATGGACATTAAGACCCAGGCGCTGGTGGCGGAAATCCATGATACAGAATGGCTGGAGACTGAAAGTGAGATCGATGCGCTGTTTCTTGAGAGCGAGATGGTCAAGCGCTATATGCCGCGCTATAACATCTTGCTGCGCGACGACAAGTCGCAGCTCTATGTGCGAATCGACATGAAAAGTGAATGGCCGACGGTGACCTTTACGCGCAATCCGGCCGACGACAGCGCGGAGTATTTCGGGCCATACTACAATGGCTTTGCGCTCAAAAAAGCACTGCGCTACCTGCGCAAAAGCTTTCCGTATTATACGAAGGCACCTAAGCCTGGGGAGCGCCCAAGCCTCGATGCTCATTTAGGACTCGCCCCTCATGGGCAAACCAGCGCAGAGTATCATGCTGAGCTACGTAAACTCATTAGTTATATCAAGGGAAACCGGGTGCAGCTAGTCCATCAGTTGGAGCGTGAAATGAAGGCGGCTGCAGCTAAACAGGACTTCGAGCTGGCGGCCCGGCTCCGTAACCGAGTGTATAATCTGCGTGAACTGCAGCGCCGCATTATGTTCGGCGACAAAGAGTTTCTTGATATCAGCAAGGACCGGGCGTTAGGCGACTTGGCAAACCTGCTGGATTTGCCCGCTTCACCGTCGCGCATCGAGGGCTACGACATTTCTCATATGAGCGGGACGAACGTTGTCGCCAGCATGGTGGTGTTTACGAATGGCGTCTCGAACCGTAGTGAATACCGCAAGTTCAAGGCGCGGATTGAAACCAATGATGATTACCGCAATATGCATGAAACGCTGCTTCGTCGGTTGAGTGAAAAGAATCTGATCAGCTGGGGTAAGCCAGATCTACTGCTTATCGACGGCGGTAAGGGGCAGCTCGGCGCCGCCATTCAGGCACAGGAAGAGCGTGGTACCCAGGTACCGATCATCAGTATCGCCAAGCGCGAAGAAGAGCTGATCATCCACCGGACGCGGTCGAATATCTCGACGACAACAATCGAGGCGTTGCGGGTGAATCCCGTCCCCGGCGTGGCGGTTGTTGTCGAGGGTGAATACTATATTGTTAACCTGCATGCCGGCCAGGTGAACGCCTCGTCGCACTCCAAGAACCTGCGCGGCGCACCGGTATATAACACCTATGCGGATGTCGTGAAGCTGTTTCAGCGTATTCGCGACGAATCGCATCGTTTTGCCGTCAGCTACCACACGACACTGAAGCGCAAAAAAGCCACCGAGAGCAGTCTCGAGGCGGTACCAGGTATCGGTCCAGCGACGCGTCGCAAGCTAATCAAGACCTTTGGGAGCCTCCGCGGCGTCCAGCAGGCGAGTCTCACTGACCTTGCCAAAGTCGTCGGAGACGCCAAGGCGGCAATCCTTCACAAATACCTCCCGCGCTCATAGTGCTTGTGCTATAGTAACCCTAGTATGAACGTTCGGCGTCGCTCTGGCTTTACATTGGTAGAACTTTCCATCGTCATTGTGGTGATGGGTATTTTAGCGACGATCATTACCGCAATTTACGGCGGCTATCAAAAGCAGTACCGTGACAATATTCGCAAGAGTAACCTCACTACCCTCGCGTCGGCGTTTAAGTCATATGCTACTTGGCAGGGGTCTTTTGTCGAAGCAGGCAGTGGCTGTGGGTATGGCGGCAATGGTGATGGATGGTTGGATGCGACAACGAGTGACGCGAGTAGTTACAGCGCTAATTCGATTGCCAAATGTCTTGTGAACGCTGGATATCTTAAAACCGTAGCCGAAGTGACGGACCCATCGGGCTGTAATCTGAATAGTGGTGGCGCCTGTGGATCGGGCAACCCGACGAAAGCATACATGAAGGCGACGTGTACTGTCGGCGGAGTTAAGACGGTGTACCTCATGGCGTACCTCGAATCCCAGCCAGCCAATAATGCGACGATCGACGCACTTTGTGGCAAGGGCTGGGGGACGACGTACGGCATGAATTATTACGTGCAAGTCCAATGACGTATAGTAAGGATATATGAAGGCTGATTTTTTTAAGGCTAATCGGATGCGGCTGGCGAACGAATGTCACGAGGGCATCGCACTATTTACGGCGTATACGCAACTGCAGCGCGGTGGTGATGCCGCATTTCGGTTTGAACAGGAGGCGAATTTCTGGTGGCTGACGGGCATTGATGCGCCAGATTGGCAGCTGCTCTGTGATTTTTCTGCCCAACTGGCGTGGCTGGTTGCGCCGGAAGTAGACGCCGTGCATCACGTGTTCGACGGAAGCCTAGCACCAGACGCGGCGCAGGCACTGAGTGGCGTGGACGGCATCTTGAGTCGTCAAGAGGCTGCTGAGAAGATTGATGCCTATGCACGAAAAGGCGCGGTTGCCTGGATACTGGGTGATGATCCGCATGCGAGCTACTATGATTTTGCCGTCAACCCTGCGCCGAGTAAGGTTCGTCGTGCGATGCAGCGGCGACTCGAAGCTGTGCGTGACGCTCGGCCGGTATTGGCCCGCTTGAGAGCGCTGAAGCAGCCGGGTGAGCTGCAAGCGATGCAACGCGCGATCGATGGCACGATCGAAGCATTCGAGCACGTACGGGCAACGCTTGATAGATACGCACATGAGTATGAGGTCGAGGCGGAATTCAGTTATTATTTCCGCCGGCACGGACTTGCTGGTCACGCCTACGATCCTATCGTTGCGGCCGGGGCACATGCCTGCACGCTGCATTATGATAGGAATGACGGACCGCTTAAAAAAGGTGAGTTACTATTGCTTGATATCGGAGCGCGGGTCGACGGGTATGCGGCGGACATTACCCGTACGTATGTCATGGGTAATCCGACGAAACGCCAGCGCGACGTTCACGCGGCGGTCCAATCGGCGCAGCAGCAGATTATTGAATTGATTCGGCCTGGCGAGCCTGTCAAAGAATACCAGGCATCAGTCGATCGGATCATGCGCCAAGCGGTTGCCTCACTCGGGTTATCGAGTGACGATGCCGCATATCACCGTTACTTCCCGCACGCCGTCAGTCATGGGCTAGGCGTCGATGTCCACGACAGCTTGGGGCGGCCCGATGTTTTCGCGCCGAATATGGTTCTGACCGTCGAGCCAGGAATTTACATCCCCGAGGAGGGTGTCGGAGTGCGGATTGAGGATGACATATTGGTAACGCCCGACGGTGTGCGCAATCTCTCCGGGGCGCTCTCGACAGATCTGGCATAAGCGGGTATAGTAAAAGCAGTTTATGAAGCAACAATTTCTTGTTTTTGTTTTGCGCTGGGTGCTCAATTCACTCGGCCTATGGATCGCCGTCAAGCTGTTCGGCACGGGTTATACGCAGGATGTCACGGCGGGCGTAGGCGGCTTTTTGTTCGCCGGATTGGTCTTTTCGGTTATCAACAGTATCGTGCGGCCAATCGCGATTATCATCTCGCTACCGGCAATCCTGGTGACGCTCGGGTTGTTCACGGTTATCGTCAACGGCTTGATGGTGTACATCTCGCTCAAGCTGGCGCCAGGAATTCATATGGCATTTTGGCATTCGGTTGCCACCGGAATGGTACTGAGTCTGGTAAACTATATAGTAAGTAGCGCGCTCGAACTTCAGTATGTGCGCCGCCAGGAGGAACAATAATGAGTATTGATACAATTTTACAGATCGTGACCATTGTTTCTGCGTTTCTGATGATCGTCGCCGTGTTGCTTCAGCAGCGTGGTGCGACGCTGGGTGCTGGTTTCGGAAGCTCAGGCGAACTGTACACGACACGCCGCGGACTCGACAAAAGCCTGTACGAAGCGACGATCGTGCTTGCCGTGATCTTTGTCTTGTCGATTTTGACGGGGCTGCTGTTGCCTGCCTTTAAGGGTTAACGGAGCACCAGGGTGGCACGCCAAAAGACCCGATGGAAAAAATTTCATACGCTGACGAAATTTGATAGCCGGCGTTTTTCTCGGCGGATGAAAAAAGCCGAAGGTGTGACGCTTCGCCATGCCCGTAAGTTCATTGTCGGACGGCTCGATAGTATCCGCAGTGTGCGCCGCCATGTCATTGGCTGGCTGACGCTTGTCGGTGTCATGATTGTGGCCGTGGCAATCCAATTCATATGGTTTCAGCATAGCTATCAGACCACAGCTGCTGCAGCGGGAGGCACTTATGCGGAAGGTGTACTCGGTCCTATTGGCACGCTTAACCCTCTCTATGCCTCGACAAGTGCCGAGTTATCAGCGAGCAAGCTGATCTTTTCGTCACTCTATAGCTACGACACGACAGGACACCTAAAGGGCGACTTGGCTGAGAGTATGACTATCGATAGCTCACAGACGACCTATACGGTAAAACTTCGCCCAGACGTCTATTGGCACGATGGTACTCGGCTGACGGCGAATGATGTCGTTTATACCGTTGACCTCATTAAAAACCCTCAGGTCCAAGCACGTCCGGCGTTGAGTGTGAGTTGGCGCTCTGTGACGGCACGGGTAATTGACGACCGGACGGTCGAGTTCAAGCTGCCGGTGATTTACGCGTCCTTTCCACACGCCTTAACATTCTCTGTGTTGCCGCAGCATGCGCTCGATGGCGTGGCGCCAGCGATGATTCGCGAGAACACGTTTAGCCAAGCCCCTATTGGTAGTGGGCCGTTCGTATTCCGGGTACTCCAGTCCACTGATGCCGCTGGGACTGAAAAGATTGTTTCACTTGGCGCCAATAAACAGTACTACGGGGGTGCGCCTCGCATCGGACATTTTGATCTGCATGCCTATGCGACGCAGGATCATATCTTGCAGGCCCTGCGAAGCGGCGAAGTGAGTGCGGCGACCGATGTCACGCCAACCGACCCATCGCAAATTGACACGCATAATTATGTGACGAGCGCCCGACCGATTAACGACGGTGTATATGCGATCTTTAATACAGCTACGCCAACGCTCAAGGATAAGGCCGTTCGTCAAGCCCTGCGACTGGGGGTTGATACCGGAGCAATCCGTCACAATTTACCGCTCACGCCACCTGCGCTTGACTTGCCGTTTATTGACGGACAGGTGACAGCGAGCGATATGCCGCATGCACCGAAACCCGACCCGGCAAAGGCCGCTGCCGCCCTGGACGCGTCTGGCTGGAAGCTTGACGGCAACGTGCGCAAAAAAGACGGCCAGGAGCTGGCTCTGTCGGTAGTGACGACAAAGAACCCGCAGTACGAGAAAGCTCTCGACAGCTTGGCTGCCCAGTGGCGCGCTCTAGGCGTGAAGGTTAATGCACACATCGTGGATACGACCGACCCTACGGCGAACTTTTTCCAGGACACGATTCAGCAGCGCAATTATGACGTACTGCTCTATGAGCTGGAAATCGGCGCCGATCCAGATGTCTACAGCTACTGGCACTCCTCGCAGCTGGGTACGAGTGGCTATAACCTGGCGAATTATTCAAACCCTGAGGCTGATGCAGCACTCGTCAGTGCTCGGGCTCGTCTGGAGCCGGATCTGCGCGCAGTGAAGTACCGCGCTTTTGCAAAGCAGTGGCTTGATGACGCGCCAGCAATTGGCCTCTACCAGGCAGTCATGCCCTATATTGCCAATCGCTCGATTACGACAACCAGCCAATCGGCGCACTTAGTCGGTGCGCAGGATCGCTACACGGACATTTTGTACTGGAACGTACAAACGCATCCGGTTTACAAAACCCCTTAGATTTGCTATATTAAGCAAAGTGTCCGTATGTCGGACAGTACCTACCTACCAGAAGTAATCATACTTCGAATATGCGGCGGTGGCGGAATTGGTAGACGCGTCAGCTTGAGGGGCTGGTGAGCATTGCGCTCGTGGAGGTTCAAGTCCTCTTCGCCGCACCAAAGTAACAAGATCCCAATGGGGTCTTTTTACTTTGTTGCGGTAGGGGTGCTGTGAGAATTCTCACCCCGTCTCGCGCGAGGTAGTGGTTAACTAATCTTAGGAGAGATAGACGAATGAGCCTTATCGTCCCAATCACAGGTGACTCTGAGTCCCAACAACTTATGGTACCGCCACCGTCGACCGCTGTCGTAAGTGATGAGGGTGCGCTGCGGCGCCATCGGGAGCGTATCATGGCCGAATTGGAAGTGGTCGGCATCCCGCGATATGCGCTTATGAGCCGAGCGATTCGCCATTTACCGTATATTATTCACCCCGACGAGCATCTCGAAGCAGTCGTCAGTGGCCGTGAAACCGCCATGGGAGGGGCGATCCTGGTAAGTACCGATCGACGGGTAATATTCGTCGTCAAGAAGTTGTTCTTCCTGCGTGATGATGAAATTGGATTCAGATCCGTCAGGGGCGTGAGTTATATGCATAGCATGCTGTCCTCACGCGTCGTGCTGCATACGCAAATGGGTGATTATAGTGTGAGGACGTTTAACCGCCAGTGCGCCGACGCGTTCATGAAGTCGATCGAGCGGCATGGACTTGAGGGGGCGGGGATATAAACTGTTCTTGCGTGTGCTATATGAAAACAATGTTTTCATATAGCATTTCGTTGCGAGGAAAAATGAGTAAGCCAATTTTTCCTTGCTTCCTCATGCTATAATAAACAACCAGGATGGCGCGTTGGCGGAGCGGTTACGCGGAGGTCTGCAAAACCTTATAGACGGGTTCGACTCCCGTACGTGCCTCCAAGCCTTGATAACTGTTTTGCGCGGATGGCGGAATTGGTAGACGCGAGGGACTTAAAATCCCTTGACCAAAAGTCGTGCGGGTTCGATTCCCGCTCTGCGCACCAACTAAAAAATGACTCAATTCGAGTCATTTTTTAGTTGCTTACGTAATTGAAGGTGGGGGCAAGTGGTGTGCTTCACCTCTACAAATGCTCGATAAACTGCTATACTAAAAGCACAGCCAACTACTGAATTTACAAGGGGAAAATAAGCAATTATGGCAATTTGGATCGTACTCGGCATTATCGCAGTGATTCTGGTATTCGTATGGGCAACCTACAACAGTCTCGTCACGCTCAAGGTGCGTGTTGACGAAGCATGGAGCGACATTACGGTCCAGCTCAAACGCCGTCTCGACTTAATCCCTAATCTCGTGAACACCGTGAAGGGTTATGCGGCGCACGAATCGGGCGTGTTTGAAAAAGTAACGGAAGCGCGCGCGAATGCGCTGAATGCCCAAGGCGTCAAAGCGACCGCCGAGGCCGAAAACCAGTTCGAAGGTGCGCTGAAGAGCCTGTTCGCGGTCAGTGAAGCATATCCAGACCTCAAGGCCAATCAAAACTTCATCGAGCTTCAGCAGGAACTGGTCGATACCGAGGACAAGATTCAGGCCGCTCGCCGTTTCTATAACGGTGGCGTTCGCGATCTTAATACCAAGATCCAGGTTTTCCCAAATAATTTGTTTGCCAAGATGCTTGGCTTCACCCCACGCGAATTCTACGAAGTCGAAGACCAGGCGGCTGTCGAAAAACCAGTGGACGTACAGTTCTAGGAGCCTAAATCATGTACTCATCGATTGCCGCCAATAAGCGCAATACTGTCATTATCATGGCATTGTTCGTTGGAATTATCGGCGCGATTGGCTGGCTTGTCGGCACTGTCTATGGTAATCATTCGATTATGTGGTGGGTTATCGGTGGTGCGGCGATTTACGCGCTGATCCAATACTTTGCTGCAAGCCGCCTAGCTCTCGCTATGACCGGAGCTCAGGAGATTGAAAAACGCGACAATCCGAGGCTTTACCGTATCGTCGAAAACCTCGCCATCAGTACAGGGACACCGACGCCGCGCGTGTTTATTATCAATGACCCGGCGCCAAATGCGATGGCAACTGGCCGCGATCCGAAGCATGCCATGGTTGCTGCGACGACCGGCATACTGGAGATCATGGATGACCGTGAGCTCGAGGCGGTTATGGCGCACGAGATGGGCCATGTTCATAACTATGACATCCGCGTGAGTATGATTGCCTTTGGTCTCGTCAGCGCTATCGGTGTGCTGTCGGACCTGGCGCTCAATATGTTTTTTTACGGCGGTGACCGTGAAGATCGTGACATCAACCCAATTGCCCTTGCGATCGGTATCGTGCTGATCGTGGTGGCGCCAATCTTGGCAATGCTCATCCAGATGGCAATTAGCCGTCAGCGTGAATATTTAGCCGACGCCACCGGCGCTTTGACGACGCGAGATCCGGAGGGTCTGGCGAGTGCGCTCGAAAAACTCGAACAGTTCGGACGCCCGATGCAACAGCAGAGTCAGACAACCGCGCACCTGTTTTTTAATAACCCGCTCAAGCCAGGTTTTTTCAATAACCTGTTCAGCACCCATCCGCCCCTCGAAGACCGTATCGCGCGGCTTCGTCGTAACGCTAGTAAGATATAAGCAGCCCCATGACGACCCATTCTTCCATCGAGCAAACTAGCACAAAGAGCCGTCTTCGGAAATTTCACCGGTTAGTATTGAGAGAGCGGCTACGTACGCTATTAACTACGCGCAACCAAGGCCACGTCCACTATAGTTTTCGGCTATCTCGGCGACGCGATTATGTTCGCACGCTTGCATTGCCGAAATACTGGCGATTTACGGGATACGTATGGGTGACGCTTTGGCGTCACAAAAGGGTCTTCGGTCTGCTGGCGGTTCTTTACATGGTGCTCTATGGGGTGATAGTTGGCGTTTTGTCGCAAGACACTTATCTGCAGTTGTCGTCGGCAGTGCAATCAATTGGATCGCAGGTTGTGGATGGCAACCTCGGTGGTTTAAGCCAGGGCGTCGCACTTTATCTTACTACTCTGACTAATGGTGTGAACACCCAGATTGACGCAACCAAGCAGGTCTATGCGGGGCTATTAGGCCTGCTGCTATGGCTAACGATCGTATGGTTGCTGCGTGCGACCATGGCTGGTAAAACGCCACGACTGCGGGACGGGCTATATAACTCAGGGGCACCAATTTTGGCAACTTTTTTGGTAGCATTGATGTTGTTCGTCCAAGCTCTTCCAGCAGCGGCTGCTGCAATTGCATACGGGGCGGCGTCAGCCTCGGGCCTATTGAGTGGTGGCGTGGAGACGATGTTGTTTTGGATTGTCGAGGCTTTATTAGTAGCCTTGTCGCTGTACTGGATGACCAGTACCTTTATTGCTCTTGTGGTAGTTACACTTCCTGGGGTGTTTCCTATGCGAGCACTGCGTACGGCGAGCGACTTAGTGATGGGTAGGCGACTTAAGATATTACGGCGGATTCTATGGCTCTTCTTACTCGTTGCGATTGTATGGACGGCGGTTGTATTGCCAATGATTCTCTTTGATGGTTGGCTTAAGTCTGTATGGACGGCGATTCAGTGGCTCCCGATAGTTCCTGGTACGTTGCTTATCATGTCTACCGTGTCGTTTATGTATAGCGGGGCGTATATTTATTTGCTTTACAGAAGGATTGTCGACGATGACACACGTGCAGGACAGAATTAACGAACTTCGCCAACTTATCGACACGTATAGCTACGAGTATCATGTTAACGATGCGCCGAGCGTTAGTGATGCGGTGTATGATAGCTTGTTTGGTGAGCTGAAAAAACTCGAAGCAGAGCATCCTGAACTTGTAACGCCCGACAGTCCGACGCAGCGCGTCGGCAATGAACTCAAAGGTGGATTCACGAAAGTCCGCCATAGTACGCGCATGCTCAGCCTTAATGATGTATTTGATGCGAGCGAAGTCGAAGCCTGGGTCCAGCGCATGGATAAGTTGTTACCAGGGGCGATACATGAATATTTTGCCGACGTCAAAATGGATGGGCTCGCCTGCGCGTTGACCTACGAAAACGGCATCCTGACGCGTGCCGTAACGCGTGGCGATAGTTTTGTAGGGGAGGACGTGACAGCAAATGTACGTACGATTAAAAACGTACCGCTGCGTCTGCGTGCGACACCGAAATATCCCGGACTGCTTACCGGGCGAACTGAAATCCGCGGTGAGATTGTGATGCTCAAAGAAGACTTCGCCAAGCTCAATGCTCAGCGCCGGGCGGCAGGTGAGCCGGAATTTGCAAACCCCCGCAATTTGGCAGCAGGAACGATTCGCCAGCTTGATCCACGGCTGGTTGCGGCGCGTCCGCTTCATTTCCGTGGCTATGATATTCTGCGCGACGATCCGGATGAAATTCCGACTAACGGTGTAGCTTACGATATGATTCATGAGCTTGGGTTAAGTCGTAATTCACAGGCGAGCGTGTTTACGGGTCTTGCTGACGTCATGGCGTTCGTACGCGAATGGGACACCAAGCGTGACGAGCTGCCATTTACCACGGACGGTCTCGTCATTAAAGTGAATGATCGGGCTAAATATGCTGAGCTCGGCGTGGTCGGCAAGCAGCCGCGGGCAGCAGTCGCGTATAAATATGCCGCCGAGCAGGCGACGACAATCGTGCGCGATATCGTCATTTCGATTGGACGCACCGGTGCGGCCACGCCAGTGGCTGTCTTTGACCCGGTCGTCGTGGCAGGGACGACGGTGCAGCACGCAAGCCTCCATAATGCCGACGAGATCGCCCGGCTCGACGTACGTATTGGCGATACGGTGGTGATCTTTAAGGCCGGCGATATTATTCCTCAGGTCGAAAGCGTTGTCACGGAGCTACGGCCAAAAGATGCCGCACCATTCGACTACATACAGGCACTGAACCACCAGTATCCTGAGCTGGAATTCGAACGGGCAACGGGCGAAGTTGTCTACCGGGTAAAGGGTGAGACGAGCGAATTGATGCTGAAGCGGGCTGTCGGGTATTATGCCAGCAAAGGCGCCCTCGATATTGATACGCTGGGCGAGAAGAATGTCACGGCGCTGGTGGACGCAGGCCTTGTGAAGGATCTCGCGGATATCTACACCCTCACCAAGGACCAGGTTCTGGCGCTCGATCGGTTTGGTGACGTATCGGCCACGAAGCTGATCAATGCGATTGCCGCCAAAAAGACACCGCCGCTCGAAAAGTTCATTCTTGGCCTGGGAATTCGCCATGTCGGTGCGCAGACTGCTATTGACCTGGCAAACGCATTTCACTCGATCGATGCACTGAAGGTGGCGACGCTCGATCAGCTTTCTGCGGTCAACGGTATTGGTGCCGTCGTCGCAGAGTCGATTCTGGCATGGTTTGCCGACGACGATAATCTTGCGCTGCTCGATAAGTTCACTCGGCTCGGCGTGAAACCGCAGTACGAGCAGAAGTCCGGCTCACTGAACGGCGTTCATTTTGTCGTGACTGGCACGCTTGAGACGATGAGCCGCGACGAAGCGGCTGACGCAATCCGCTCGCGCGGTGGTATATTTCAGACGAGCGTCGGTAAAGATACGGATTACCTGGTGGCGGGCGGAAAAGTAGGGGCGAGCAAGCTCAAAAAAGCTGAACAATACGGCACCAAAGTGATTGACGAAGCGGCGTTTGTCGCACTGCTGCGTCGGTAGCCGAGCATACTATATGGCGCTCATATCACTTTGTAAGGTCTTATGATGATGCGAGCGCAGTAGCGGCAAGTATAAGCGGTATGGTATAACAGACATATGAATATGTGGGCGCGAAAACAAAAAGGGTTTACGATTATCGAGCTGATTGTGGTCATTGTCGTCATCGGTATTCTGGCATCAATTGTGTATGTGTCGTTTACGACCGTTCAGAAACGCAGTCGCGACTCCCAGCGTGACCGCGATGTCATGGAGATCCAACGCGGGCTTGATAAATATTATGCTGCTAACGGCATGTATCCGCAGATTCAGACGCCTTCGCCCGTAGCCGATGGAACGTCGGCCGATGCGCAGGGATTGGCTACGATCCTCGTACCGACCTATATGACCCAGTTCCCGACCCCGCCGTCGTCGGCCACCTATCAATACGTCCGCGGTCCTATCGCAAATAGCTCGTATGGTATCGAAATGAATTACGAAAGCAAGGCGAATTGCCAGCGTGGCAACAACAACCAGGGTACGACTTGGTGGAGCAGCTTGCCGACCTGCGCCTCATAATAAAATACCCCCGCCGTAAGGCAGGGGTATTTTATTGCTGGAAGTGATTACCAGCTGCGCTGACGGAATGAACCGCCGTCGCGGTTGTTGCCGCCACCGTTGCCGCTGAATTCGCGGCGTGGGCGCTCTTCGCGTGGGCGAGCCAGGTTGACCGAAATGGTGCGACCATCAAGCTCTTTGCCATTCAGCTGATCAACAGCCTTCTGGTTGTCATCGTCGCTTTCAAATTCGACGAAGCCAAAGCCCTTGCTGCGGCCGCTCTCGCGGTCAGTGATGACGCGAGCGCTGGCAACAGGGCCAATTTGCTCGAAAAAGCTGCGTAGACCATCGTCGGTGGTTGCGTAAGCAAGGCTACCGATGAAAAGGTTTTGTTGTGCCATGAGTTGGATACTCTTTCTCGTTTACTAATGCGTAGTCGTCAGATCGACCGCTCGGCGAAACGTTTGTAAGAGTATCTCAGTGAAGATAACGCTCTAGCAACTTCGCGTATGCTTCTGAACACTCTTAGTTAAGCATAAAAAGAGCTGAAATACTAGGGGACTTGCAAATGCTAGGCTATCGCGCGATAATAACCATAAGCTGGTACGCCAAAGGGGTACCCCTGGCGTGAAACATAAACAATGCAAAACACCAAATCGTGCCCCGGGTGGGCGCGTAGCAGCCCAGAAAACTCGCCCCTAGTCATGGAGGCGAGTTTTTGCTACAATTGGACAAGTTTTGGATCGCCAAAACTCCGCATTGTGGGGCATTAGCTCATCCGGTAGAGCGCTTCCATGGCATGGAAGAGGTGAGCAGTTCAAGTCTGCTATGCTCCACCACACTTCGTTCTCTCACCCTCGGCATATGTTGCCGAGGGTTTTGCGTCATGCGCATCACCTTGTCGCGAGTATGCTTATGCTTTATATTGGAAGCACCGTGCTAATTCAGCGTAGCGATAAACAATCTTACCTTTCTCAGCCTGGCTTTACGATCGTAGAGCTGCTAATAGCTATTGTTGTCATTGCGATATTGGCCGCGATTGTTATCGTCGCTTATACGGGCATTACGCAAAAAGCCCGCGCCGCCTCGGTGCAGTCGGACGCCGCTAATCTCAGCAGGCTCCTGGCGCTGTCGTATGCCACGAATGCAACGTATCCTAATGATTTATCGACAGTGAACAATGGCGGTCCGATGTCGACGAGTCATGGTGCGACCTACGCCTATCATCCTGGATCAGGCAACTCGAGCTACTGTACGACGGTTACGAACAGCAATGTCTCCTACTGGATTAGCGACACGTCAACTGCACCAACGGCCGGCGCCTGTCCGGGCGATGGCGTCAACGGCGTCCCGCCAATTACGAATTACGCGCTTGATCCGGATGCGGCGACCACATCGTTTGGTTGCTCAGGGACGACGGTAGCGTCTATGAACACCTCGGTCGATACGACTCAGGTGCATCATGGCACGACAGCTTTGAAGCGTTCCATTACGGGCACCGGGCAGGCGTGTGCGGATGTTCGCGTGCCGACGCAAGGTATCAAATTAACGGCAGGGTCGAAGCTATCGTGGTCGTTTTGGGTATACTCAACACGCGCTGGTACGTTGTCGCTTTATGTCGATGGGAGCAAGGTGAGCGACGGCTCATATGCAGGGTGTGGCTCGAGTCTCGGCACTGTTACGATTCCGGCGAATACCTGGACGAAAGCGACTGGACTCTGTACGGCTAGCGTCGACATGTATCCGACGCAGGTGGGTGGCTATAATCTGTCAGTGCAGGCGGGTGACAGCGTTTGGTTCGATGAATACATGGTAGTCACCGGTTCTTCGCTGCCGAATTACGCGGACGGGAATACAAATGGGTGGGTGTGGAACGGCACCGCAAATGCAGCGACCTCGACAGGGCCGGCCCAGTAGGAGAATAAAATGAAACGACAATGGCTTAGGAGGAATAAACGCTCGCGAATGACTCGATCCGGCTTTACGATCGTAGAGCTGCTGATTGTCATTGTCGTGATTGCGATTCTCGCCGCGATCGTCATTGTTTCGTATAACGCCGTGCAGACCCGCGCTGCCTCAAGTCGCCAAAGTGCCGACTTATCCTCGTTACAAAAAGCCATCGTGGTGGCGCGCGATTCCCAAAGCAAGGTGCTCATGAACATTACGGGGAGTGGGTGGTCGGCCGGCTACTGCGATTCAACAGCTAACAATCCTAGTGGTACCGAGCCCAAAGATCTGCCTAAAACGCATACCTGCTGGCAGCACTATTACGCGGCCATCAGTAACATTGCGGCGGCCGCTGGTTTGAATTTGGATAGTTTGAAAAACGGTGATGCACGCGGTAACCCGTATCGCATTGACGAGAACGAAGGTGAGTCAGGTGGCTGCAGTCGCGATACGATTGGTTACTATACGGGCGCCGGCGTAACCTCAACGTCGGTGTATGCGGTGCCGCTCTCGGGATATTCCGGCTGCTAAAGGTGATACGGACATTGCTTTTTTAAGCGTTTTGGGGTATATTATCACTAGAGGAGCCCATCAGAAATGGGCATATTTTTATGACAGACCCTAAATTCATTCGCAACATTGCCATTATCGCGCACGTCGACCATGGCAAGACGACTCTGGTGGATGGCCTGCTCAAGCAGTCAAACACCTTCCGTGACAACCAAGCCGAGATGAGCCAAGACCTTATCATGGACAGCGGCGATCAGGAGCATGAGCGTGGTATTACCATCACCGCCAAGCAGACCTCGATCTATCACGGTGACTACAAGATCAATATCATCGACACTCCGGGTCACGCCGACTTTTCAGGTGAAGTCGAACGGACGCTCAACATGGCCGACGGCGTACTGCTGATCGTCGACGCTCAGGAAGGCCCGATGCCACAGACAAAGTTCGTGCTCTCAAAGGCGCTCGAACTCGGTCTCAAGCCAGTCGTCATCATGAACAAGATCGACAAGCCAGGCCGCCGCGTCGAAGAAGTCGAAGACGAAGTCGCCGACCTGTTCCTGGAGCTTGCCGTTGACGACAGCCAGCTGCATTATCCCCTCTACTTTGCAATCGGCCGTGACGGTAAAGCCTGGAAGAGCCTGCCCGAAAATCCTGCCGAGCACGCTGACCTGACCCCGATCTTTGATGCGATCATTAACGACATTCCGGCCCCGACCGTCGATACCGAAGGTTCACTGCAACTGCTCGTGACGTCGCTTCAGTACGACTCATTCCTCGGCAAGTACGCCATCGGTCGTATTACCCGCGGCAAGGCCGCCCGTAACCAACAGGTCACTTTGATCAAGCGTGACGGTACGCAGATCAACGGCAAGATCGACAAGATCTTCGGCTACCGCGGCCTGGGCCGTGAAGAAGTCGACAGCGCCATTGCAGGCGACATCGTTGCCATGACCGGTATTGCCGACGCACATATCGGCGAGACGATCGCTGATAAGGAAAACCCTGAAGCGCTGCCAACGATCGACATCGAAGCGCCGACCCTCAGTATGTATCTTGGTCCGAACACCAGCCCGCTCAAGGGTAAGGAAGGCGAGTTTACGACAGGTCGTCAAATTGGTGACCGCCTGAAGAAGGAACTCGAGACCAACGTGTCACTTCGCGTCGAAGATAATGGCATCGGCTATACGGTTTCGGGTCGTGGTGAGCTGCACCTGAGCGTCCTGATCGAGACAATGCGCCGCGAAGGCTTCGAATTCGAAGTCGGTCGCCCACAAGTCGTGACGATTGAAGAAGACGGTGTCACGAAAGAGCCGGTCGAAGAGCTCTTTATCGAAGTTGCTCCTGAATTCGTCGGTGCGGTCAGCCAAGAGCTGGGCGGCCGTCGTGCGGAAATGCGCGGCCAAGAACAAACCAGTAGCGGCACTGCACGGCTCGACTACGTTTTGCCGACCCGCGCACTGATTGGTCTGCGCAACATCCTTTTGACCGCTACTAAGGGAACGGTAATCATGAACAGCTTGCCGCATGGCTACCAGCCAGTCGGTCCTAAGCTGCCACAATCACGTAACGGTGTGCTGATTTCGTTTGAAGCAGGCACGACCACGCCATACGCGCTGCAAACCGCCGAAGCTCGCGGTGAACTGTATGTCGGACCTGGCACGACAGTGTACGCCGGTATGATCATCGGTCTCAACCGCCGCTCGGAAGACATGGAGATCAATGTCTGTAAGGCTAAGCACCTGACAAACATGCGCTCGAGCTCGAGTGACGGCGTAGTGCAACTGACGCCGTATACCGATCTGAGTCTTGAGCAGTGTATTGACTTTATCGAAGACGACGAGCTCCTCGAAGTCACGCCGAAGAACCTGCGCCTGCGTAAGCGGTATCTCGACGCGAACGAACGCAAACGCGCTAGTAAGTAACCTGCGTTCGCCCAAAATTAACACCCGCTTCGGTTCGACCGCAGCGGTTGTTTTTGGTAACGAGACCCATGGTAAAAGCAGCCGCATACGGGTAATAATCTGGCAAAATAATGAGCTTTTGCCGACACTATACAAAATGCAAGAATTACGACGTTTTAGCTATTGAAACCCATTCTGCTCACGGTTATACTACAGGGGAAATGATGGAGAAATCAAAAAACATCTCGCAGGCTGCGAGCAACAAATTTAAGTCGTCACTCGTCGCTACGACCGGTGCGCTGGTGCCGGTAGGGAAGAGTCCGGACGAAGCGCTCGGAACGCTCTTTCATGAAGTGCAGCGGCTGCAAGTTTACAGCGACGGCAAAACCTTTCCTGACTTGGTACCGCGCCGTCGTATGAAGGCGATTCAGCAGGAGTATTTGCTGGAAAAGCAGGATCCGAACTTTGACCTGCGCGAATTCGTCAACCGACACTTTTATGAATTCAATCACGCCGACACAGCTTACCGCACGAACGCTGCCATGTCGGTGCGTGAACATATCGCTGAACTCTGGCACGTCCTGGAACGCAAGAATCGTCGCGATCGTGGGTCGCTGATTGCTGTACCGAACGCCTACATCGTACCGGGTGGTCGTTTTTCCGAGCAGTTCTACTGGGACAGCTACTTTATCATGCTTGGTCTCGCTGCCGATGGCCGCTGGGATATGATTGAAGGCATGATTAAAAATTATGCCTATATGATCCGCAAATTCGGCTTCATTCCGACAGCGAACCGCACCTATTTCTTGAGCCGCTCACAGCCGCCGTTCTTTGCGCAGATGGTCAAGTTGCTCGCGCGTCATAAAGGCCGCCGGGTTCTTATCGAGTACCTGCCGTACATGCTGGCAGAGTACCGCTTCTGGATGAAGGGTCGGGGTAAGCTGACTAAAGCCGAGCATCGTTCGTACGCCCGCGTCGTCGAAATGCCAAACGGCCATGTGTTGAACCGATACTATGACAACAAATCCACGCCGCGGCCGGAATCACTGCGCGAAGATGTCGAGACGGCCGAAGCGGCACCGCACCGCGAATCTGATCGTCTGTATTTGCATCTGCGTGCCGGTGCCGAATCCGGCTGGGACTTTAGTTCGCGCTGGTTCAAGGACCCGCAGGATATAGCCTCGATCCACACAGCCGATATTATCCCGGTCGATCTTAACAGCCTGTTGTATCAGCTTGAGCAGACCATCGCGGAAGCCTATCGCTTGATGCTGCAGCCGGTGCTGGCCCGTAAGTTCACGGTGCTCGCCGAGCGCCGCGCCGAGGCGATCCGTAAGTACAACTGGAGTAAAACCGATCATTTCTTTGTCGATTACAACTTCCACGAAAAGCAGAGTACCGGCAAACTGTCGCTTGCCGCGGCGTTTCCGCTCTATGCGCGGATTGCGACCTCGCAGCAGGCATCGTCCGTTGCACAGCGCATCGAGGCGGAATTCTTGAAAGATGGCGGCCTTGTCTCTACGCTAACTGACAACGGTCAGCAGTGGGATTCGCCAAACGGCTGGGCGCCGCTCCACTGGATCACTATCGAAGGCCTCCGAAATTACGGCTATCACAAGTTGGCTGACGACATCAAACAGCGCTGGATCGACACCTGCCTGCATGTTTTCAAGACCAAGCACAAACTCATCGAAAAATATGATGTTACCAGCAAGAGCCGCATTGGTGGTGGCGGTGAATATCCGCTGCAAGATGGTTTCGGCTGGACCAATGGTGTCCTGGCGGCCCTGCTTGCCGAAGACGATACCTAAGCTTTAGTTGCGCATTTGTGGCGTGGCGGCAAACAAACCGCGCCGCGCCATTCGTCGCTTGATTGCCAGAATAGCCGCTACGGTCCAGGCCTGAACTTCTTGAGGTGGCTGCTCAACTTTGTTGATCCGATGCGCCAGGCTGTCCCACAGGACGATCGTCTGGGTATTCAGGCGTGGTATGTCGCTGTCATCCCCGCGTACGTACTCCGGAAAGACTTTCGTCGTGTCGACGACGTTCAGTAGTCGACGATCAAGTTCATCGGCAAGTTCACCATGGCCGTGCCGGCGAAGACCTTTGGCGATATGATGCGTATCCCAGAGCCAGATGCTGCCGTTATGGTAGGAGCCTGGGCGGTAACGGTATTCATCGCTCGCGAGCGTACGGATACCGGAGGGAGTAAGCAGTTCGGGACTGGTGAGCTGTGTGATGATGGCCCCGCGCATCGCGGCGCTTTCGAGCGAGTCGTTTTCAAGCAGGCGGGAATTGAGCACATGGCCCATATTTGAGGTGCGCAGCTTAAGCTGGCGGAGCTTGCCCTTAGGGTCGCGGTCGGTGCCGAGTACGAAATAGCCACCTTTGTCGTCCGTCCAAAAGTAGGTAATGATCGCGTTTCGTAACGCATCAGCATGCTCGCGGAGCTGGCCGGCTTTGAGGGTATTACCCAGGGCATGTTCGTAGAGGTGTGCTATATCGAGGAGCGCATCATAGGTCGTGGTCTGTACTTCGATCGAGGCGATGCCGTCCGCATGATTAGCGTCACTGCCATCGCTATGATGATACGCGTCCCATGAATCTTTCCACACTTGATTCTCAATTCCCTGTGGAAGCATGGATTTGAATTCGAGCAGGCCTTCGGGATTTTTATGCAAATTATGAAGTATCCAATCGACGGCTATGCTCATGGCATAGCTGATCGTGTGCTCGGTTCCGGTACGGTCGATGTAGCGGGCGGATAAAAAATCTGCGCCTTCGCTGCTTCGGCTACAGTAGGCGGCGAGCGTACGTAGGAATTCAGGTGTCGCATCGATCGAGCCGTAATATGGCCAGCCCCAGCCAAGCTCGCGACTGAGCTGCAGGGCAATCGGATCATCGGCGTCACGCGCTTCGTGAACGATCTTACCCGGTTCTTCCTCGCGGGCTTGGTCGGTCGTGACGCCTTGGAGTTCGGCTAGTCGTAGGACGGTTGAGCGGGCAAGGGCAGGGTAACTAGATATCAGGTCAATTGCCACGCGTAGCGAATCACGGCCAAACACTACCTCGTAGAGGCGTAAATGCTCAGGTGCTGGCATATGCGGCAACGCATTTCCGCTGGCATAGGTAAGCGGCGACTGGTCGGCGGTCACCGATGTTTTCATTGAGACGTCGAACGCCAGCGAGGCGATGCTCGGCCCATACGTCCCGATATCGTCGGGTGAGGGCGAGCGGGTCAGGCGCATGATCTGCTCGAGGCTTGATGGCGTATGTTGAAACGTGCGCGGCTCATGCGATGTCACCGATAGGACGGTTTCCCCGGGAAGTAGTCTGAAGTCCGGCGGCAGGCCGGTGGTCTCATGAGCTCGGTCCATGACTCCATTATAGGCCAATGCTATACTGGTATATAGGCCGATTTCCATATGACCGCGAAATACGAAGGAGTTGAATTCTGATGACCGAGAGAAAACTACGCGTTGCAATGATCGCTCCGCCATGGCTTAAAATCCCCGTTAACGGGTACGGCGGCGTGGAAGAAGTGATTGACGCGCTCGTTGAATCTCTGCAAGACGCTGGCGTCGAAGTCGAAATTTTTGGTGTGGGCGGACGACGCTTACATGGGGCAAAGGTGCATGCCATCACTAAGGATGAGCAGTTCGAGCATATCCTAAAGCCGATGTACGATTTTGCGCTGCCAATCCCAGCCCACCATGTGCTGGCGTCTTTGGATGCGATTCAAGCCGACGGCGGTTTTGACATTATTCATGACCACAACTACTTTATCGGGCCTAGCGTCCTTTCGTGGGCAAGCAGGCTAAGTGACGTGCCGCCCGTCATCCACACTATCCATGGACCGCCGCTCAGCACCGATCGTTCTCTTGCTGATGGCTTTCCCGATAATCGCCCATTCTGGCGCTCTGTCGCTGGTGACCACCATTGCTACTTCGTACCGATTTCCGACGCCATGAAACATACGCTGCCGCGTCAGCTCAGCGGTAACGTGCTCGATACGGTACATAACGCAATCGAACTTCATAACTTTCCATTTGTCGGCCAAGAGGAACGCAAGAATTATTTCATCACGTTCGCCAGGTTCGCAGAGGAAAAAGGTCAGCATATTGCCGCCAGGATTGCCGCCAAGCGCCACTATCGCCTTCGTATGGCGGGGCCGGTGGCAACTATCGACACGAATCGTAAACTGATGCTTGAGCTGGCGAACCCGCTCAGTAAATACCGCAACGACCGCGACTTCAAATATTACAGCGACAAGATCCTGCCGTATCTGCTGCGCAGTCCACGCATTACCTATGCTGGTACGATGGGCGGCAAAAAGAAGCTGCAGTTCCTCTCGCATGCCAAAGCGCTACTATTTCCAATCACCTGGGACGAGCCGTTTGGCATGGCGGTCATCGAGGCGCTGGCCTGTGGCACGCCTGTGATTGCAATGAACCGCGGAGCGATGGCGGAAATTATCGAGCACGGCGTCAATGGATTTCTGGCCGACACCGAAGAAGAGTTCGAGCAGTACATGGCGCGGATCGATGAAATTGACCCGGCTGCCTGCCGCGCGTCAGTCGAGCGAAAATTCTCAGCCGAGACAATGGCCGAAGCTTACTTGGCTCGGTACCTCGAGGTGATCGAGCGCAAAAACGCCTCAGTCGGACGCATCAACGCCGGGGCTCCGTCGGCTAAAAAATAGTCTCGTCCTTTAGCTCGTCGGGTAAGAAGCCTTTCTGGTGCTTGAAGTCTGCTTCCCATTTGTAATCCTTGGCATAGCCGAGGTCCTTCATGAGCTTGGTTTCGGCGTTACGTAGGTGGAGCGGCACGGGCGCATCCGGGTACTGTTTGGCGAGCGCCGTTGCCCGGTACATGGCCTCGGTGGTGCGACGAGATTTCTCACTTTTGGCCAGTGCTGTCGCAACATGGAAAAGTATGTAGCTGCTCTCGGGCATACCGATCCGTTCAACTGCCTGGAACGCGTTCAGCGCGAGCCCCAGTGCACCATTACCAGCCAGCCCGATGTCCTCACTGGCGAAGATCACCATCCGCCGAGCGATAAACTTGGGGTCTTCGCCGGCATCGATCATGCGGGCAAGGTAGTAGAGTGCGGCATCGACATTGCTGCCGCGCATGCTTTTGATAAACGCCGAGATGACGTTATAGTGCATTTCGCCCTTTTTGTCGTAACCGGGCACCCGTCGCTGTGCGGCAGTCTTGACGATCTCGGGTGTGACTTTTTTGGCCATCGTGAGTGCTAATTCCAGATTCCCAAGGGCCACGCGGGCATCGCCGCCGGAAAGTTCGGCAATGTAGTCAAGCGCATCATGTGAGACAGATTTCTCGCGTCCTTGATCGGCCACCGCGCGGGTTAGGATCTCGATGATCTCACCCTTGCTAAGTGGCTGTAGTACGAGCACACGACTGCGACTGAGGAGCGGAGTAATTACTTCGAAGCTCGGATTTTCCGTGGTCGCGCCAATGAGGGTGATTAAGCCCGACTCTACATGGGGCAAGAACGCGTCTTGCTGAGCTTTGTTGAAGCGGTGAATTTCGTCGACGAACAAAATGGTGCGCAGCTGCAGGTTCCAGTTTTGCCGGGCATGCTCTATGACTTTCTCGACGTCCTTTTTGCCGCTCGTCACGGCCGACAGCTCAATGAACTCGGCGTTCACTTCCTTTGCGATAATCCGGGCGAGCGTCGTTTTGCCGCTACCGGGCGGCCCCCATAGGATCAAGCTGACCGGTTCTTTGTTTTCGACGATTTTGCGTAAAATCTCGCCCTCCGCCAACAAGTGCCGCTGTCCAATCACCTCATCAAGCGAGGCGGGGCGCATGTGTTCGGCAAGCGGAATTCGGTCCATCCTTCTAGTATAGAGGATGAGACTCGCCTGGCGATAGCCCGACGCGTCTGATATAGTACTAAGTACTTATGCTTAAAAAGCACACGGGTTTTACCATCGTCGAACTGCTGATCGTGATCGTCGTCATCGCGATTCTTGCCTCAATTACGGTCGCGGCGTTTACTGGCGTGACGCAAAAGGCGCAGATACAGCGGGCAAATACTGATCTGGTGACGCTTGCCAAAGCAATTCATCTAGCCCGTATTAATCAAGACAAAGTCCTCAAAGACATCACGGGCAGTTCGTGTACGTTCTGTGGGTCGCAGGCGACCTACGAGCAGTCACTTGATCGTATCGGGACGGCAGCGGGCATGAATCTGGCTGCACTGAAGGCTGGTAATCCCTGGGGAAACAAATACTCTATCGATGAGAACGAGCTCGAAAATATGACAGTAAATAACGGATGCAACAAAGATACGATAAACGCTGGCAACGGGGCACCCAGTGGGATTACGCCGCCTGTCATTCCGACCTACTCCTGCTAGAAAATCCTGATATACTAGGGTTAATACCAAAGGAGGATTCATGGGTTTTTCAATTTTCGTTATTATCGTCGTACTCATCTTTATCTTGAGCGGCATCAAAGTCATTACGCAGTATGAGCGCGGTGTCGTACTGACGCTTGGGCGCTTTACGGGTATTCGTAACCCGGGTCTGCGTGTCGTTATTCCTATCTTCCAGCAACTCATTAAAGTCGATATTCGTACCAACACGATCGACATCCCTAAGCAAGAAGTCATCACTAAAGACAACGTCACGGTCAACGTCGATGCTGTCGTTTACTTCCGCGTGGCTGATGCCGAAAAAGCCGTCCTCGAGGTTCGCAATTTCATCTATGCTAGCAGCCAGTTCGCCCAGGCCGCGCTGCGCGACGTGACGGGTAACGTTGATCTTGACGACCTGCTTGGCAAGCGCGACGAAGTCAGCAAGCAGATCATGGAAATCGTCGACGTCCAGACCGAAAAGTGGGGTATCGATGTCGAGAGCGTCAAGATTCAGAATATTGAGCTGCCACAAGACATGAAGCGCGCCATGGCCAAGCAAGCCGAGGCTGAGCGTGAGCGCCGCGCCGTTATCATCACCGCCGAAGGTGAAAAGGCCGCCGCCGCTGCTGTTGCCGAAGCGGCCGCAACGCTGACGAAGACCCCGGGCGGTATCAATATCCGTACCCTCCAGACGCTTGAAAAGATCGCCGTCGAGCCAAGCCAGAAGACGCTGGTCGTTTTGCCGAGCGAACTGACTGGCACGATCAGCAACCTCCTCAACAAGTAGCCTTGTCTAATCAGTACAACTCTAGTAAAATACATAGAGTTGTGGCTCTTTAGCTCAGTTGGTAGAGCAGAGGCCTGAAGAGCCTTGTGTCCCCAGTTCAAGTCTGGGAGGAGCCACCAAAGAAACAACCGATCCGTCGTGATCGGTTTTTTCTTTACTTTCGATTCCCGGTAATGAGGCCAGGCGTAACATTTACCGTTAACCCCTTGAAAAATCCATCGCGACCCCGTATACTTGAAAAAGTTATGCGAGTGTAGCTCAGTTGTTAGAGCGCTTCCTTGCCAAGGAAGAGGTCCCGGGTTAGAGTCCCGGTACTCGCACCAAGAATTTATCAGAACCTCTCCGGAGGTTCTTTTGTTATACTGACACTATGCGAAAAACATTTCTCTTTATGATGGTCAGCCTGGACGGATACTTTGAGGGTGATAATCACGATTTGTCGTGGCACAATGTCGACGAAGAGTTCGTGCGATTCGCCGATGCACAGCTCGACGAGGCGGATACGTTGGTCTTTGGCCGTAAAACCTATGAGATGATGGCGGCGTATTGGCCGAACGAGACCGCCGAGGATAGCACGGCAGTCCGAATGAACAAGACGCAAAAAATAGTTTTCTCGCGCGCCGCACTTACTCACGAGTGGGAAAATACCGTGGCCTCTACCGATCTGGTGACAAAAATGACTGAGCTGAAGTCTCAGGACGGCAAAGACATCGCTGTCTTAGGTAGCTCGCACCTTGGTAAGGAGATGCTTGAAGCGGGACTGCTTGATGAAGTGAGGATTATGGTGAACCCGGTTCTTGTTGGAAGTGGATCGACGCTTTTTAAGGGCCTCAGTAAAAGATTGACCCTAAAGAGCACGCGTGCGTTTCAGAGCGGCAACGTGCTTCTGACGTACACTGCCAATAGCTAGAGCGCGTCGTCGCTTACCATTACGCTTGAGCCTATTCCTGATGCCACCAAATCGGTTAAAATAGATATATGAAGAAGATTGGACTGATTGGTGCGGGTATTATGGCTGCCGGAATGGCACAGAACTTTTTAAAGCATGGCTACGCGGTCACGATTTGGAATCGCAACCCTGAGCGGCTGAAGCCTTTACTTGATTTGGGCGCGACAGCTGCAGCTACTCCGCATGCAGTGACAGAGGCGAGCGACCTGATTATTGAATGCGTGTCAGACGATGACGCCTCGCGTGATGTATGGACAGGTGACGATGGTATTCTCGCTGGCGCGACACCAGATAAGGTACTGATCGGCTCGTCGTCGCTGTCGATTGGCTGGACGGACGAACTGATCAAACTATGTGCCGACCAGGGCTTCAAATTCCTTGATATGCCGATCACCGGCAGCCGCGCCGGTGCAGAGGGTGGCACACTGCGTCTGCTCATCGGCGGCGAAAAGGACGTGCTTGAGCTAGCTCGGCCAGACCTCGAAGCGATCAGTGAAAAGATTTATCACTTCGGCGGTCCAGGTGCCGGCATGCGCTTCAAGCTGGTGCTTAATTCGCTCATCGGTATCCATATGAACGCCGCGGCCCAAGCGCTACAGTTGGCCCAAGCGGTAGGTATTGATCATGACGTATTTGCGCACGCCTTTATCGACGGCAACATGGGGCCACTCAGCCCGTCGACCAAGCTCGTCTTTGACAGCAAAAACTGGGAGCCAGGTCATGTGAACTTCGCCGTACAGTGGCTCGAAAAGGATCTCCGCTACGCCCAGGATATGGCGGTACAATATGGCGTCGATTTCGATCTACTCAATGACACGCAGTACGATTACGCGCAGGCCATAGATGCCGGCCTGGCCGACGAAGACGTCACGTCGATCCGCAAGATATTCTAGAGATATATTCACAAAACAGGCTCAGTTTAGCTGAGTCTGTTTTGTTTGCTTCTTACCGATGATGACAGTTGCCGCAACGAGCCCGTTGGCTAAAAAGATGTATGCCGGGTAGAGCAGCAGGGTAAGGTCTAGTTTGCCGACGGCGACTGCCGATAGTAATCCTGCGAGGCTGGCCATTAGCCATGCGAACATGGTTTCAGTCTCTGGCTCATTGTAGGTTTTGATGATTGTTAAAATCACGCCGATCGCATCGACGAACAGAACCAGTAGGAGCGCGGTGAGAGGCTGATGCGTAAAGTACCAGGCAATTAGTCCGATGCCGGCGAGAATTAATGAAGTGATGTCGAGCTTCGTAAAGCCGCCGACACCGTCTTTAATTGAGAGCCCAAGGATCCACAGGACTATGAGCGTATCAACGCCGGTCAGTACGAGTGACCATGAGGCGCCAGAAGCGAGCTGCGAAAAGAAAGCGATCGTGCCGAGTATGCCCCAAATCAGCCAGCTGGCACGTTCCGGTTTGGTCTTGTGCCGAAAGATATCAAGCAGGTAAGGGATAAACCCAACGATAAGAAGGACGCCAGTGAGATAACCTGCTATTTCTTGCATGAGCTTATTATTTCACCTTCACATTGGCTTGTCATTAGTAATCCAAGTTCCACTTGGGCGGTAAGAAAAGTTTGTTCATGGGTTTGGGCGCTGTGTACGTCATTTTAATCCGCGTTCGGGCGCTAGTGAGTTCGGGTGCGGCTTCGCGGCAGTACTTGTCGGTTTCGCAGAATAGGTTTTGGCAGTCGATCGCTTGGAGCGATCGGCCGAAGAGCTTGGCGGGTGGCAGGCCGAGTCGGGCGAACTCTTTGTCTTGCCGCTCGACCATCCAGAGAACGGCTTCTGCCGGCGTGTAATCGCCGAGGCTTTCGAATACTTTCTTGAGTCCACGTAGGGCTCCGGGGCCCGGCTGGGTGAAGCTGTTTTCACTGAAGTTGATCAGGTCAGAGTAGTTCAGATCGATCGCCATTTGGTACGACATAAAATCGCCCATGAGCGGGAATGAATGGAGCAGATTGTAAATTTCCTCCAGTGACGTCGCCGCGAGTAGCTGGCCGGCGAGCTGGTGATTGACGAACATATCGCGGAGCAGCTCGACATGTGTCAAATATTTGCGTGGCTGGCCGTAGGCATTGGTGGTGCAGAGTATAAATGCGCTTGTATACAGACCGCCGTTGGTTTCATTGGCATATTCCAGTGCCTTCGTGAACGAGCCGTCGATCAAGTCTGCGATCGTGGGCGAGCGGCCCAGGAAATCTCGCACCGCATCCCACGTCTCGATCTTGCTAAATAAGCGGAAAGCGACGATCTGGAACAGGCGATCCTCCGGCGAGCAGTCTTCGGTGTGGTAGCAGACTTCGCGGATCATATACTGCGACACGCGGTCGGTCGCCCGAAATACATTACAGAACTTGTACTTCTGCAGGATCGGATCCTCGGTCCATGGACCGGGCTGACCGGCAAGTCGCTTCTCAAAGATCTGCTGCCGCTCCGAGGCAAAGTACCAATAAAGGTCGTAAATGTGTCGGCGGGGGATAGGTGGTTGTTTCATGAATTTTCATTATTTCCCAAACACGACAGAATCTCAAATAGATTTTTTGTATATAATCATCCATATGAATTATCCTGAAATCCGCTTCCGTGACCCATTTCTATTGATCGGTGCAATATACCGCGATATTGAGCCAGCATTTGTGCCTCCGATGGCTAAAGTTGACGAACGTGACAAGCTAAGTCGCGAATTTATTAACAATAAGCTCGATGAGTATGAAAAAGCATGGCGTCCGTACGAAGAAAAGCTCATCAAGGGCATGTGCGAACTTCTCAATCTAGAGTTTCGTCAGAACGTTATCGATATTTATGCCGCGCCGTTTTATAACTCGTTTTCATTCCCGATGTTCATCGCCACCAAGTATGATGGCGATCGCGCCATTGAAGTCATTGCACATGAGTTGCTACATGTTTTACTGTACGACAATACGTCGGCGCCAATCGACTACGCTAAAAAGGAAGAAGAATGGTCGAAAAGTTTCGGTCCAATCGATGATATTGTCGCCTTGATACATATTCCAGTTCACGCGGTGCTGCAAGCGCTGTTTGACGACGTACTTGACGAGCCGGAGCGAACGCTGCGCGATAAAGAGATGTGCGAAAAATGGCCTTCGTATAAACTTGCATGGGAATACGTCGACAAGATTGGGTATGAAAAGATCATCGAGCAATTAAAGAAAAAATAGGTTTTGCTACTCAGGACCGATTGCGAGTGTATTGCTAACAGAAACTCCCGACATAGGCCGAGAGTTTCTGTCTATGAAATCCAAAACTACTACTGGTGTGTAAACGGTTTCGCAAGCTGCAGTTCAGGCGTCGCCTCTGCGATACGCAGCAGCTCGTTGTACTTCGCAATGCGGTCGGTACGAGAGAGGGAGCCGGTCTTGATCTGGCCACAGCCCAGGCCGACGGCCAGGTGGGCGATGGTGACGTCTTCGGTTTCGCCGGAGCGGTGCGACATGACCGTATTCCAGCCCGCTGCTTGCGCGGTCTTGACGGCGTTGATCGTCTCGCTCAGGGTGCCGATCTGGTTTGGCTTGATCAGGATGGCGTTGGCAGCCTTTTCGTCGATGGCACGCTGCAGGAGCTTGGTGTTGGTGACGAGCAGGTCGTCGCCGACAAGCTGTACTTCGCTGCCGAGCTTACCGGTAAGTTCGGTCCAGTTGCTCCAGTCGTTTTCGTCCAGACCGTCTTCGATTGAGACGATCGGGAATTCGCGGCGGATGCTTTGGTACCAGTCGATCAGCTCGCTGGCGCTGATGGTGCGGCCTTCGGTGGCGAGGTTGTAGCTGCCGTCCTTATATAGCTCGCTTGAGGCGACGTCGAGTGCGAGCGCAACGTCGGTGCCGAGCATGTAGCCGGCTTTTTCGACGGCTTTGGCGATCAGTTCGAGCGGTTCGCGGTTACCGTTTTTGACGGCTGGCGCGTAACCGCCTTCGTCACCGACGGTCGTGCCGTAACCAGCTTCTTTTAGGACCTTGCCAAGTGCATGGAAGACTTCGGTGCCGATCCGCATCGCGTCGGTGAATGTTTCGGCGCCGACCGGGATGATCATGTATTCCTGGACGTCAGTGCTGCCGGCTGCATGCTGGCCGCCGTTCATGACGTTCATCATTGGCAGCGGCAGGCTCTGTTGTGTGGTGCCGGTCAGTTCGGCGATGTACTGGTGAAGCGGCTGCTTCTTGGCGTTTGCTACGGCTTTCGCAGCTGCCAGGCTGACAGCTAGGATGGCGTTGGCACCCAGGCTAGCTTTGTTGTCGGTGCCGTCGAGTTCGATCAGCGCGTTATCGAGCCCAGACTGGTCCGAGGCGTCGAAGCCTTGCAGGCGCTCGGCAATCGCATTGTTGACGTTGTCGACCGCGAAGCTGACGCCCTTGCCGCCGTAATTGGTGCCGCCGTCGCGCAGCTCAAGCGCTTCGCCCGAACCGGTGCTGGCGCCGCTTGGTACGGCTGCGCGGCCCATGATGCCGTTTTCGAGGTAGACGTCTGCCTCGACGGTCGGGTTGCCGCGTGAATCAATGATTTGTCGTCCGATGATCTTGCTGATGGTGTAACTGCTCATAGGTCTATTTTAGCACTAGCTTTGTTGAACGTGCGACCGCATCGGCGCATAATAGACCTATGACTGAGCAACCAAAAACAGGCTTACTGGTAATAAGCCGCCACGCAGAATCAGAATGGAACCTCCTGGGTAAATGGACGGGCTTAACAGATGTAAATCTGACCGAAAAAGGCCACCAAGAGGCATTTAAAATTGGTGAAATTATCAAAGGCATCAAATTTGATGCGGTTTATACATCAGAGCAAAAGCGTACCCACCAGACGCTCGCCGGCATCATGAAGGGGAGTGATCACCCGGACGTGCCGCACCATATTCACGGTGCCGTCAATGAGCGCGACTACGGCGACCTGACCGGCAAGAACAAGTGGGAAGTCCAAGAAGAAATCGGTGACGAAGCGTTCAAGGGTATTCGCCGTGGCTGGGACTATCCGGTGCCGGGCGGTGAAACGCTCAAGGACGTACATGGCCGTGTCGTGCCGTTCTTTGATGCTGAGATTTTGCCACGGCTGCAAAAGGGTGAAAACATTCTGCTGGTCGCACACGGCAACTCGATCCGTGCACTCATGAAGCACCTCGAAGATATTCACGAGAGCGAAATCGCCGAAGTCGAAATGAGCTTCGGCCAGGTCCTCCTGTACCACATTACGTCAGAGGGTAACCTCCACAAAAAGGAAGTTCGGCACATCGACACCACGCCGCCAAAAGCCTAACGTTAGCGGCGTAGCCAGCGCTTACGCGCTTCGTAGCCGACGATCGCCAGCGCATAAAATACGATGTCGGCGCTGAACTTGCCTGCCAAGAACCCGACGGGGTAGGGGTGGATGTACTGCGGCAGCAGGTACATAAGGTATGGCCGCAGGATGAAATTGTCGAGGATTTCGGCCGGCAGGAACTCGACCAATAAGTTCGTGCTGGCGGCAGCGATTGCCAGTGATAAGCGCTTGATAATGCTGTGCTGAGCATACAGGTTGCTGGTTGATAAAAACTCCCGGACAATGAAGTAGCCGTAAAAGCCGATGCCTTCGCCAAGCCATCCGGAAGCGGTGGCTGCAATCAAGGAATGGGACTGCATGTATGTGACCCATGCGCAGGCAAGAGCGATGATAGTCCCAATAATCTCGGCGGGGATGTAGCGCCTAAGCCATTCTTTTCGTTTGTTTGCGAGGGGCTGTGTCATACCCCTCAGTATACACACGAGTAAGTCTCTGGTGATTTGACTTAAAGTACTTTAAGTTTCTACACTAGGTATATGAGTACTCATCAAGACATGGCGACAAGCTTTTCGATCAAAGAGGCTTCGAAGCTGACAGGACTGCCGGCATCGACACTTCGCTACTATGAATCGATCGGCATGATCAAGCCGGTAGAGCGCGGGAGTACGAGTGGGCACCGGGTATATAGTCAGGCCGATGTGAATATCCTCGACACGATCGCGTGTCTGAACGCGACGGGTATGAAGCTCGAAGATATGAAGACGTACATCGCGAATGCATCGGACGGCCAGGCGCATGCCGACGACCAAATGGCGCTGCTACGCGCGCAGCAGGAGCGACTCGATAGGGAGGCACGTCACATCGAGCAGCGACGCCGCTATGTTGAGCTCAAAATCCGCTACTGGCAAGCCGTTAAGGCGCGCGACGATCAGCAGCTGGCGGAAATCGGTGCGGCAGCGAAACTGCTGGCACAGGAATTGAAAAAAGTTTAGGAGGGCATATGACAGAAGTAAAAGCACGGGCATTGTTTGGGGCAAAGGACGCATTTCAGGCGACGACGATCGAACGCCGCGAAGTAGGGCCAAAAGACGTAATGATTGAAATTAAATTTGCTGGGATATGTCACTCTGACATTCATACTGGGCGCGGGGAGTGGGGCGAGATCGAATACCCGCTCGTACCAGGCCACGAAATCGCCGGTATTGTGACGGAGGCTGGTTCTGACGTCACGAAGTACAAGGTCGGAGACCGCGTCGGTGTGGGCTGCATGGTGAATTCCTGCGGCGAATGTGCTAACTGCGAGAAGGGCTTTGAGCAGTTCTGTCTCAACGGCATGGTAGGTACCTACAATAGCGTCGACAAATACGGTAACGGCGAACGCACGCAGGGTGGCTACTCGACGCACATTGTCGTCACGGAGAACTTCGTCGTACGTATTCCGGATGAATTGCCGCTCGACAAGGCCGCGCCGCTGCTCTGTGCTGGTATTACGACGTACTCACCACTGCGGCACTGGAACGCGGGGCCTGGTAAGAAAGTTGCGGTTATCGGTTTGGGTGGCCTAGGTCACATGGCAGTAAAGATCGCGCACGCCATGGGTGCCGAAGTCACTGTGCTGTCGCGCACGCTCAATAAGCAGGAAGAAGGCTTGAAGCTGGGCGCTGACAACTACTACGCAACGGAAGATGCTGGGACATTCGAGAAGCTGAAGGGTAAGTTCGACTTGATCATCAATACGGTCAGTGCTGCGATCGACCTTAACGCGTTCCTATCGCTGCTGGCGACAGACGGCACGATGGTCAACGTCGGCGCGCCTGCCGAGCCACTTTCGGTAAATGTATCGTCGCTGATTGGCGGCCGACGATCGTTTGCCGGCTCGCTGATTGGTGGGATTCCTGAAACCCAAGAAATGCTGAACTTCTGCGCCGAGCATGGCATCGCTGCCGACATCGAACTAATCTCTGCCGATGATATCGATACTGCTTGGGAGCGTGTGCTGTCATCGGACGTCCGTTACCGATTCGTCATTGATTCGGCCACGATTTAATAAAAGGAAAAGCCATGAAAGTAACTCCAAGTTCTACGAGCACTACCAAAGGGCCTGGCGAGTGGTTTACGGGTGACGTTTACATCGATTCGCTCCGGACTGCCGATGAGCAATCGGCGGTCGGCTGCGCGCATGTCCGATTTACGCCGGGTGCGCGCACGGCATGGCATACGCATCCGCATGGTCAAACGCTCTACGTAACTGACGGCGTTGGCTATGTCTGTCGACGCGGCGGCACGGCGCAGGAAATCCGCCCAGGTGATGTGGTGTATATCGAACCGGGCGAAGAGCACTGGCATGGTGCAACGCCGGATCGGTTCATGGCCCACGTGGCGATTCAAGAGGTGGGTCCAGGCGGTTCGCCGGTGACCTGGCTCGAGCATGTGAGCCACGACGAGTACACGAGCGTATAATAAATCTATATGCCTCGTAAAGCTCAAAAGTCACACACCGCTGCCGAATTCGACCTCGACGTACTGTCGGGCGATACGGATTTGTTCCGCTGGTTTTTGCTGTGTTACTTATTCGGTAAGCCGATCCGGTCGGAGACGGCGGTGGCGACGTGGCAGTTGTTCATCGATCAGAAACTCGATACTCCATGGGCCATTGCCGAAGTGTCTGAACGCAAGGTGACGAGCGTGCTGCATGCCGGGGGCTACACGCGGTATGAACACGTGACGGCCCGCGGACTGAGGCTCTGTATGGAGAAGCTGATTCGCGAGTATGAAGGCTCACTTTTCTATATGCTCGAAAGGAGCGCTGACGATAGTGAATTTTCCAAGCGCCTGCAAAAGCTGCATGGTGTGGGGCCAAAGGTAGCAGAAATCTTTACGCGCGAAACCGAAGAGTACTTCGCGCAGCGCGTCGAATAGTCTCACCTCACCAGGTTTGCTACACTGTCCAGTATGAAATATGTTGCGCTACTTCGGGGGATTAATGTTGGTGGCAATCACCGGGTTCCGAAAGCTGAATTCAAGGCTGTGCTGGAGCGACTTGGCTTCCAGGATGTGGAGATCTATATCAACTCTGGCAATGCGGTATTTTCGAGTGACAACGAGCCAGGGGCGCATGATGTCCAGGCGGCGCTAGAAGCGCACTTTGGTTTTGATATTCCCACCTTGATTTTGACCGGCGAAAAGATTCAGGCTATCGCCGCCGCTATCCCGGCGGATTGGACTAACGATACGCCAAAGCCCGATAAATCAGGGCAAAAATCGGATGTGTTGTACCTGTTCGACGAAGCGAACGCGCCGGACGTACTAGAGAAAATCGGCTACAAGCCTGATACTGAAACGATGATCTATATCGACGGTGCGGTGCTGGCGAATGTGTCGCGGGCGAACCAGTCGAAATACAGTGTCCTCCGCATCGTCGGCACGCCGCTTTATAGGCAGATGACAATCCGCAATATTGCCACCGCTAAGAAGCTTGCCGAATTGGTGGCGTAAACATTCGGTTCCTACCAAAATCCCCGCCGGTAGTGGCGGGGATTTTGACTAGAACGCTTGGCGGATGATCCAGATCGCCGCGGCTATCTCGATGAAGAATAGCCCGAGTCCGACTGGTGAGCCCCAACTGAACCAGCTGCCCCACGATCGCCAATTTTTGTGCGATCGATCGTACCAGTCGAGCTGTTCCTCTGTCGTCATTTTTGCCATAGAGAACTCCTATTACGTTAATAAAAGTCCCATGTCGCGTAGTAGTGCCGGTAGCGAGTTATTCCCTGGGAAGGAGCTCGCCATGAGGTACGGACTTATGTACTACTGTGATTATACAACGTTTTGCATGTATAGATACTAGAAGTCTTCATCAGGGTTGTCAGATGGCTTGCGACCCCAGCGCCACCGCGGAGCGGGTGCGGTTTTGACCGAGAAAATAATCAGGTTGATAAACGCGAGGCCAACGATCCACAAAAAGCGGACGAGCTCGCTGGCCGTCGGCTGTGCCGGCTTATGGGGCAAGAAGGTGGCGGCGACGATGACGATGCCGACCTGAGCGAAAATGAATATCCAGCCCTGCCAGGTAACTGGCGTCCAGCCCCAGCCATAGCGTTTGCGTTTCATGGTGTATTTGCGATTATTGTCGTCCATATGGCTCATTGTAGCGCGTAATCGAACGGGCGGCTATTTTTCGGCTGCCACAGGGTCGGGAGCTTGCTCGTCAAAAGTGAGTGAGGCGACTTCGCGGCCGATCCGAGCCTTTAGGTCGTCTTGGGCGAGGCCGAGCGTCCGGTTATAGGCGGCGACAGAGTCGAAGTATTCGGCGTGTTGGGCGCCCGGCACGTTATAGATATAGCATTGTAGTCCTGCCTGCGCGGCGTGCGTGCAGATACTTTCGGATGATTCTGCCGTATTGACCGTATTGTCAAACCCTGGCCGGGCGGTCCCCAGGTATACGACGACTGGCATCTGCTTCTTATGCTCGCGTTCGTGGCCGATGGTCTGAAAGTTTTTGTTCAGATTGGCATTGGAAATGGCGAGCACCTGGTCGACAAGCAGCCAGAATCCGGGACGCTGCTCTTCTTTGATTTCTTTGTCGGCCAGTTGCCAAGCATCCTGGAAATTATTCCAGTTATCAATGGCCGATGCCCCATGTGTGTAACTGTCGGCGTCGGCGAGCATGGTGCCAGCAAAACGCAGGTAGTTGGAGTACTTCGCACCAGGTAGTGACCCGATGGCTTCCATGGCGTTAATCTCTTCTTGCCGTTCGGGCAAGAGGCCTTGTGCGCCGTCGGGGGTAAGGTTGAGATAGATGGCATCGATGCGCAGATCTGATTTGCTGACGATATCAGCAGCAACTTCGGTACCGATGATGCCGCCAAGGCTGTAGCCGTAGAGTGAAATACTGTCGAGGTGCTGGGCGTGGGCGAGGTCGATGATTTTGTCGGCGATTTTTTCGGGTTCAAGTGGTGCGTTCCCGTAGCTGACCGACATCAGCTTGCCGTCGGTGATTTGCTGGACTGACGGTCCCATTTCGGTGGCGAGATAATCAGCACTGAGGGCGTTAAAACCATCAAAGAAGACTGTGGCATTCGTGTCGTGATGATGCTGCGATTCACCGACCGTCGTGATGGTGGCCGTAGAGGTAGAGGCTTTTTCGTGGTTGGTCGCTACGTCGCCCCAATAGGCGCTGGTGGCCGTCGCGGTGGCGAGAGCGACAGCGTTGAGGCCGAGCAGGAGCTTTTGGCGTCGCTTCGTGAGTTTGTCGACTAATTGACGTTCGTGTGGGGTCGGCGCTTCGGTATCGGACGTGTGAAACGACGGAGCGCGTTCGAGATTGGAGCGTTGGATACGCTTGAGCATGCCGTTATTATACGCCTATCTAGTTGCTGGTGAGGTATTTTAGCGTTGATGTGCGTGCGGCTCATCACATTTTTGGCGAAGCGTCATCTAACCCTGGCGAATGTGCAGGTAGATTTGAAGAGGCGTATAATAGAATTATCATCTAGCGTACTTGAAGGAGGTGAAAGTATGGACAGGGTGAACATCGGACAATCAGTTACAGAAGGTTTTAACAGGTTTTTTGCATTCTTGCCGCAGCTTATCGGAGCGTTAGTACTTCTGATCATCGGCTACCTAATTGCAAAGGTAATTCAGTTTGCGATTCAGCGCGGGCTGGAGAGGATGCGATTCGACAAGGCAATGTACCGGTCGACGGCTGGTGAGTATATCTCGCGAGTAGTGAGCGGCCCGTCGCGCTTCCTGGGGAGGGTCGCGTACTGGGTGATCTTCCTGTTCTTTATTTCAATGGCTGCCAATGCCTTGAATTTGCCAGTACTGAATCAGATCCTGACGGATATCTATAACTACATTCCGCGCATTATCGCCGCAATCATCATTTTCCTGGTGGCAAGCGCGATTGCGGCCGGTGCAGTGACGTTCTCGCAGCGGATTCTGGGCTCAACGGCGAGTGCTAAGCTGCTTGCCGCGGTCATTCCGTTCGTGACGCTCAGTATCGCAGCGTTCATGATTCTGAATCAGCTGGGTATTGCCACGGACATCGTGAACATCCTGTTTACGGCAATCGTCGGTTCGGTAGCGCTCGGTATGGCGCTGGCATTTGGACTGGGTGGCCGTGAGGTTGCCCGCGATCTGCTTGAGCAGGCGTACGCAGCTGGTCGCCGTAACGCTGTCCAGGCCAAGGCAGATATGGCCGAAGCGAAGGATAATGCCAAGGAGTCAGTAGAAAAGGTTAAGCGTACCGCTCGTCGGTAAGGCGCACAATAACAGAAGAGGGCGCCATCTGGGCGCTCTTTTCATATGGCCCAGTTTTTCCTCAGGTGCTCGTCATATTATGAAAGCATAACGAAAGGACACGTATGCGTAACTATTATGATTACGGACCAATGGCAACTCATCATGGCGGGGAATTTGGCTTGATCGGTCTCGGCATCTTCGCGCTGTTTTTGATAGCGTTGGCGCTGATCGCCGCTCGCCTGCTCAAGCACCATGGTAGCCGATGGTTCGGTCACCGCGACCCGATTGATATCGCCAGGGAACGTTATGCCAAAGGCGAAATCGACAAAGAACAGTTTGAGCAGCTGACAAAAGATTTGAAATAGCTCCGTCTCGGCCTCGTCATTGCGCGCGAGGCCGATTCCTTTTATCATAAGGAGTATATGTTGCAAAAACTCATCCAGCGCAGACTCGAAAAGTACGTCGTCAAATATTTCAAAAAACATCCTGAAGTCAAATTGATCGTCGTCGCCGGGAGTGTGGGTAAGACCAGTACGAAGCGTGCTATCGCGACGCTGCTTGCCGAAAAGTACCGGATCGCCATGGAAGAGGGTAACCACAATACCCATCTCAGCGCCCCATTGGCGATTCTGGGAATCGAATACCCTGACAACGTAAAAAACATCGGTGCGTGGTTGCGGGTGTTTGCGGCCGCGCGGACGCGGATTCGGCGGCCGTCGACCACTGATATTATCATTCAGGAGCTCGGTACCGATCATCCTGGTGACATTGCGCAGTTTGCGAGCTACCTTCGGCCGGCAATTGCTGTCGTCACGGCCGTAGCGCCAGAGCACATGGAATTCTTTGAAACGATCGAAAAAGTAGCCGAAGAGGAACTGGCTGCTGCTAATATGGCGGACATGGCTATCATTAACCGTGACGATATCGACGGCCGATTTGCGACGTTTCTGACAAATGGCAATTTGACAACGTATGGCACGACGGCTGCCGCTGAATACCGGTTTGAAATCGATGACTTTACGCTCGAGGATGGGTATAAGGGTGAGGTTATCGCGACGGGATATGCCGAGCCGTTCCTGGCGAACATCAAGCTGATGGGCGAACATAGTCTGCGCCCGGCAATGGCTGGCGTGGCAGTTGCTGCCAAGTTAGGCCTGGTGCCGGAAGAAATCAAAGCGGGCCTTGCGAAGCTTCGGGCGGTGCCGGGTCGTATGAACATGCTGCGCGGGATCGAAGGTTCGCTTATTATCGACGACACGTATAACTCAAGCCCGATCGCGGCCGCATCGGCTCTTCAGACACTCTATGGCATACAGGCGCCGCAACGTATCGCGATTCTCGGGGATATGCGTGAGCTAGGGGCGAGCTCCGCCGATGAACATACCAGGCTGGGGCAATTATGTGACCCATCGCTCCTAAGTTGGGTCATTACGGTCGGTGATGATACGGAGGCATATCTGGCGCCCGCCGCTCGTGCGCGTGGCTGCCAGGTGAAAAGTTTCAAAAGTGCGCTTGAGGCGGGCGCGTTCGCTCATAGCGTAATGGAGCCAGGCTCGGTTGTCCTCGCAAAGGGGTCACAGAATACGATATTCCTCGAGGAAGCAGTCAAGGTGCTATGTGTCATGAGTGCCGACGATGAACTGGTGCGCCAGTCGCCGCGCTGGATGGAAATCAAAGACAAATTTTTCTCCAAGTTCGCATAACAATTACTTCTGCTTGTGCTAAGCTTAAAGTAGATAGCACAGAGGAGGTAACGTATGAATCCGCAGAACTCGTCGCCCGATTCGGATAGTTGGTCACCTGATCCGAATCATTCCATACCCGCCCAAAAGCGACCATCAACGTTTCCCAAGCCAGCTGACGCATGGCCGTCAGAAGAAGCTGCTGCCGGCGACGTCGAGCCGATGACGAAGCCTACGCCCTCTGAACCTGACACATCTGTCGAGCCTGTGCCGATGACCGACGAACGTATTCATCAAGCTGATGCAGTAGAGCAGGATCAGTCCTCATCAGGGGGAGTGGTGCGCGCTCGTCGCCGCTCGCCGTGGTTTGTCGTGCTGATTGCTGCTGTAGCGATGATGCTTGTCGGCGGAGGTGTCGTGGCAGCTTACGCCTGGTATGATAATGCCGACAAGGTGATGGCCGATAGTATGATGCAGCTGATGACGGCAAAGTCACTCGGTTTTAATGGTACCGGCAACATGAAATTCAACGCGACGAATCTATCGTTGACGTATAACGGCGCATCGACGCAGCAGGAGCTTTCGTTCCACGGTAAGCTGACTGCAGGATCGGGGTCCGCTTCGCTGACGGCCGAAGGCGACGTGATCAGTGACAGGGGCGGCAATTATTATATGAAGATCGAGAACGTCAAAGATATGCTGGCATCATTTTTAAAGAGCATTCCAGCCGCTGAGAAGCCGCAGGTTGACCAGATGATCGCCAAGGTAGACGACAAGTGGATCAAGATACCTGCAAGTTCCGGTGGTCAGGCAGCCACCGGTGCGCCCCAGCTGCAGCAATGTTTCCGGGCAGCATTTACCAAGGTCCAGGCGGATACATCATACCGTGATGAACTGACGAAGCTCTACGACAACCACCGCTTCGTCATCGTCAAAAAGAACCTCGGGCTTAGTGGTATGTCGGTCGGGTACCGCTTGGCGATCGATCCAACGAAAGAGCGGGAATTCGTTGACGGTCTTCCGGGTACCAAGTTGTATGGCGATTTGCACAAATGCGACAGTGCATTAACACCCGACAGCCTAAAGCTCGATGCGAACGCAGCCTCGTTGCCAGAGTTCGAGTTATGGGCGAACGTCCTGACACATCAACCGAAGCGTCTTACGATCACTAATCCCGCAACCGAGACGGCGACGACATACGCCTTGACTGTCAATCCAGTCCTGAACCCTAACGTAACGATCACCGCCCCCAAGGATGCAACTGATATCCAGCAGGTGCAAAATGACATGCTAGGCCTGTCGATGGCAGCCTACGGAAGCGTGCAGCAGTCACTGAACAGTACGGCTAAAAGTCGGACCGGTGCCGTGACGCTGCAGAAGAAAATGGAAGTATACGATGCGGAAAACGGCGCGTATCCTACATTTACGCAAGTCATGTCGGCAACCGGCGTCGCTGAGATTCCGGCGGATATAAAGGCGAGTGTCGTGCCGAGCGCCCCACCGGCAAGCGGGCAACTGAGCCTCGTGCCCTGCAAGGATGCCACGAAGGGCGGGACGATTTCGTACATGGACGACACGACCGGCACAGTCAAGACGCTGCAGTACGGCGCCTGCTGACGGCAACCATCCCCTCCCTGTTATCTCGAGAGGGGATTTGCTATACTAGGCCTATATGAAGCGCTACAATCCATCTGAAATCGAACCGAAATGGCAAGCAATGTGGGCCGAGCAGGCCACCTATGTAGCGCCAAAGCTACCGGCGCGCGACAAGACCTACGTGTCAGGCATGTTCCCGTATCCAAGCGGGGCGGGTATGCATACCGGTCACGCCTTTAGCTACTCGATTGTCGATGCGATCGCTCGCTTTTATCGCCAACACGGCCACGACGTGCTCAATCCGATGGGATGGGATACCTTCGGTCTGCCCGCCGAGAATTACGCGATCAAGACCGGTACGCAACCTGCCGCCGCGACGGCCACGAACATCGCCAACTTCAAAAAGCAGTTCACCCGCATGGGCGTCAGTATCGATTGGGACCGCGAGATCAACACCAGTGATCCGGAATATTACCGCTGGACGCAGTGGATTTTTACCAAGCTGTTCGAACGCGGTCTTGCGTATCAGAAAGACAGTATGCAGTGGTGGTGCCCGGTCGACAAGACCGTGCTTGCCAACGAGCAAGTCGAGGGCGGCAAGTGCTGGCGCTGTGGCAGCGATGTCGTCAAGAAAGCTATGAACCAATGGTTCTTCAAGATTACTGACTATGCCGACTCACTGCTCGAAGAAATCCCAGCGCTCGACTGGCCTGACAAAATCAAGGTCGCTCAGACCAACTGGATCGGCCGCAGCCAAGGCGCAGAAATCGAATTCAAACTCGCGAAAAGCGATGATATCATCACGGTCTTCTCGACGCGTCCCGATACGCTGTTTGGCGCCAGCTTCGTCGTGCTCGCTCCGGAGCATGAACTCGTCAAGGTAATTACAGCCGCTGACATGCGCGAATCAGTCGACGACTACGTTGCTGCCGCGCTCAAAAAATCCGAAATCGAGCGCATGAGTGATAGCAAGGAAAAGACCGGTGTCTTCACTGGTGCCTATGTCATCAATCCAGCAACCGGCGCGCACGTACCGGTCTGGGTCGCCGATTACGTCCTCAGTGGGTATGGGACGGGCGCTGTCATGGCGGTTCCGGCGCACGATGAACGCGACTATGAGTTCGCCGTTAAGTTCGACCTGCCTATCATCAAGGTGATCGACACACCGGAAGACGAAATGACGACCGCTTATCATGGCGAAGGCTCGCTCATTAATAGCGGCAGTTTCGACGGCATGAGTACGAGCGACGCCCGCGAAGAAATCGTCGCCTGGCTCGAGCAAGAGGGGACTGGCCGCGCTAAGACGAGTTACCGCATGCGCGACTGGCTGATCAGCCGCCAGCGTTACTGGGGCGCGCCGATTCCGATCATCCACTGCGCCGAGCATGGTGCGGTTGCGGTGCCGGACGACCAGCTGCCGGTACGCCTGCCGGAAGTTGATGACTTCGCGCCGAAGGGCGATGGTAAATCTGTCCTTGCCAGCGTGACTGATTGGGTTAATACGACTTGTCCGACGTGTGGCGGTCCGGCGCTCCGCGAGACTGACACGATGGACGGTTATGCTTGTAGCAGTTGGTACTTGCTTCGCTACACCGATCCGCATGATGTCGAGCAGGCGTGGAATCCGGAAGTTGCCAATGCCTGGGCGCCGCTTGATTTTTACGTCGGTGGCGACCACGCGGTCGCGCACCTGCTCTACGTCCGGTTCTGGACACATGTATTCAAAGACATGGGTCTCGTCGACTTCAAGGAGCCGGTCAAGAAACTGGTCTATCACGGCTACATCAATGCCGAAGACGGTACCAAGATGAGCAAGAGTAAGGGTAATGTCATCGATCCGCTTGATGTCATCGACCAGGGTTACGGTGCCGATGCACTGCGCACCTACCTGCTGTTCATGGGGCCACTTGAGCTCGACGCACCGTGGGACTCACGGGGCATCGCCGGGGTGTACCGGTTCCTCAACCGTGTCTGGACGCTGGTGCAGGAGTACATCGATCATACGGGCAATTCGACCATTCATGACGGCGAAGTCATCAAGGCGCAGCACCGTACTGTCCGTAAAGTGACCGATGACTACCGCCGCCTGAGCTTCAATACCGCGATCGCTGCGATGATGGAATACGTGAATGATTTATACAAGTGCAAGGTAGACGGGTTCTCTGACGCCTATGCCGATGCGTTGGGTGCGCTGGTGCGCATGCTCGCACCGCTCGCGCCGCACATGAGCGCCGAATTATGGCAACAGCTCGGCCATGACGATTCAATCGAAGCTGCCGGCTGGCCAACCTGGGAAGAAGGCGTAATCCTCGAAGAGACGATGACGATCATCGTCCAGGTCAACGGCAAATTGCGCGCCAAGCTGATCGTCGCCACTGATGCGGCCGAAGAGGATATCAAGGCTGCTGCCCTCGCCGAAGAGAACGTGACGAAGCATCTGGACGACAAAGAACCGGCCAAGGTTATTTATGTCCCTGGCCGGCTGGTAAGTATTGTCGTTTAGTTATTGACGAGGAATATTAGTCGGTTCGTCTGCGTGAATTGACTTTTGCCCAAAGCCATTCTCAGTAACATGTATTTCGATCTGTTGGCCGGGGATGACATATGAGCCAATCTTCTGGCCTTCATCAACAACGCCTGAGACGGCATTAGGGTCGTAGTGGTGTTGGTCGGCGATGATCTCATTGCCCCTCTCGACAGCGCCAATGGCAGTGTCGCCATTTTGAACGGTAACTGTAGTCTCGTCTAAAGGTTTTTCTGTCGTTGCAGCTTCAAATAGCTGCACACCACAGACCGCAGCAAGGGCTGCTGTCCCTACGGCGACTGTGCGCTTCAGGTAAGGATAGAGATGTTCTTTGCGATTAACGTATGCTTGTTCAGTGTGGGCGAATGGGAATGCTTCAAGTTTACTCATGGTATGACAAATTCCTTAATTTGTCTTCGTATTATACCACTTGTGCTTTTGTTTGTCAATACAGCCCTCCTAGCCCCTTGAGGAAACCGCCAAGCTACGGTATAATAGCGGTAAGTTTATAGTATAAAGCCTCAAAAGGAGACCTTTACCAATGGCACAACCAAAGAAGCAGAGCAGCCCGCGCAAGACCGGTCTGCGCCGCAGCCACTTGATCCTCAAGTTGGCCCGCCGCGTCAACGCTACTTCACCAGTTAAAGTTCACACTACCAAGCGTGAAACTGGCAAAAAGCTCGCTAAGTAATCTTAGCGAGCTACTTAACGTTTAACAGAAAGAACCGAACACTATGGCCTCAAATCGTCATCTTGGGCGCATCGTCGCACTTCAAAGCCTTTACGAATATGAATTCCGAACCGGCTCTGAGGATTCTACGACGGATATCGACGAAATTTTGACCCGTAACCTCGAACGCTACGAGTCGGCTATTGATGACAAAACCTTTGTAAGCGACCTCGCTCGGGGCGTGATTGCCGCACAGGCAGAGCTGGACGACAAAATTCAGCCGATCGCTCCTGATTGGCCGATTGATCAGATTGCGCGGATTGACCGCAATATTCTTCGTCTTGGCCTTTACGAGCTGCTGTATCTGGGTGACAAGGTGCCACCGAAGGTTGCGATCAACGAAGCTGTCGAACTTGCCAAAGCGTTTGGTTCTGATAATTCGAGTAAGTTTGTGAACGGTGTCCTCGGCACCGCCTTCCGCACGCTTGTCGAAGGGAAATCAGACGATGCAAAATCAGAAGTTTGAGCGTTTCAAGAAGTACTTTAATCGACATAAGCCGTCGATCCAAGAGATTGTACGTGAGCCGACCGCCGGTGGGATTGTATTTCGCCGGAACGCGAATGATCAGATCGAAATCCTCTTAATCCAGGATGCAAAAGACCGTTGGACGATTCCAAAGGGTCATATCGAAGAAGGCGAAACCGCGCAGCAGACTGCTCAGCGCGAGATCGCCGAAGAAGCAGGCCTGCACGACACGGAAGTGCTCGGGTGGCTCGGCAAGATCCATTTCCGCTACCGCCGCATCGACAAATTGGTCCTGATGACGACGCAGATCTATCTGGTGCGCGCCAAGGGCGACACCGATGCGATTCAAAAGGAAGAGTGGATGAACGGTATCAAGTGGTTTAGTTTCCATGAGGCGCTTGATGAGATCGAGTACGAAGACATCGGCAAGCTAATGTTGCTGGCTATGAAAAAAATTCGTCAGGAGAAGCTGTAAATGAGTGGGATGCAAACGGCGCCATATCATGAGTTCGCGCGCGAAAAGCTGGGATTTGATTTTGAGCACATCGACTATCTGGTAACGGCGCTAACGCACCGCAGTTATGTTAACGAGCACAAAAAGAGCGTCAGCGAGCATAACGAACGCCTGGAGTTTCTGGGTGATGCCGTGCTTGAACTCGTGGTGACGGACTATCTGTTCCGGACATTTACGGAATCAGAGGGTATTTTGACGAGCTGGCGCGCGGCGCTGGTGCGCACTGAAAGCATCGGAGAAGCCGGCGACAAGCTGGGCTACGAACCTCTCCTTCGTATGAGCAAGGGTGAGCGAAACGGCAGCACACGGGCTCGCCAGCAGATTCTCGCGAATGCGTTCGAAGCGGTAATCGGCGCGATCTACTTGGAGCGCGGCTATGACGACGCGGCTGCGTTCATTCACAAAAACATCCTGTCGAAACTCGATGGCATCTTGGAATCGGGCAGCTGGCGTGATCCGAAGTCCCACCTACAGGAAGTCTCACAAAAGATTGACGGGCATACGCCGGTTTACAAGGTACTTGAAGAAGTCGGTCCCGATCACGATAAGATCTTTACGCTCGGGGCATTTGTGGGCGATACGCTGATGGGCAAGGGCACAGGACCGAGCAAGCAGGTAGCCCAACAGGCCGCTGCACGGGCAGCACTCATTGCCTACGATAAGCGCACGAAATAGCAAACTCGGGCGCATACGACCTTTGCCCGGGTAAATACGGCCGGAAACAGATTGACGTGAAGGCCAAAACAGTGTAAACTTGGTGAGAAGTATATAAAAAATCTAAGTGTGAAATAAAGGAAGTTTGATTTTTATGCTCGCAATCCGTTTGCAACGCCTCGGCCGCAAGGGCTTTCCAGTCTACCGCATCGCCGTTCAAGAAGCTCAGCGCCACCCATCAAGTGGCCGCGTGGTAAGCTACGTCGGTAGCTACAACCCGCACACCAAGGAAGCTAACGTTCAGGTTGAGGAAGCTCAGAAGTACCTCGACAACGGCGCACAGCCAACTCCTCGTGTCGTGAAGCTCCTCAAAGAAGCTGGCGTCAAGCTGCCTAAGTGGGTCAAAGAGCCTGCTGCAAAGACCAAGACCATCCGCAACGCTGAAAAGCTGCGCAAGAACCAGCCAAAAGAAGAAGCTGTCGAAGAGACTGCAGAAGCCTAAGGCAATCTACGATAAAATACCCGCCCTATCCGGCGGGTATTTTTGTTGGGCGAGAGTCGACGTGGTGCCCGGCATGCTCTATACTAGAGATACGATACCAGCAGGTACGACCGAATATCGAAGTGGAGGGCAGTATGTCAACAATAGACCAGCAGTTTGTAGAATATATCGTGAAATCACTTGTCGGTCACCCCGACGACGTAGTAGTGGAACGCATCATTGACGAGAAAGGGGTGTTGTTAACTCTTACGGTTAATCCCGAGGACCTAGGTCGCGTCATTGGTAAGCGCGGTGTGACGGCACAGAGCCTGCGTACGCTCCTGCGGGCGCTTGGCACCAAGAACAACGCCCGTTATAACCTGAAGATCGTCAACAATGACGTAGAGGGTGGTGACTATACTATCTCATCTGATGATGAATCGGGCGAGGCTGTGCAAAACTCTACTACTGAAACTGTGGAAAACGAATCATCCCTGGCAAAAAAGACCCGTCAGGAGCTTGCAGAACTCGACGACCTCGATATATAATCATAAACAGTTCAACAAACAAAACACTTGAACTGCGAGAACGCTCTATGCGAGCAACAAACCATATTTGTTGAGAGCTTTATATGTGCTACGAACACCCACCCATAGAGGTGGGTTTCGTGGTTATTGGCATAAGCACTCCAAATAAAAACCCGGCGCGCGGGCCGGGATATGTACCGTGTCGTGGAGTTAGTTGCCGAGGATGACAAAGACGATGACGGCTGCCAGGACGACAAAGCCCGTTGCAGTCAGGATGTAGAGCTTAACTTGGCTGTGAGGCTGGGCGGGTTCGGTCTGGTCGAGTACGGTGATCGGCGGGGTATTCTGCTCGACATCGTTACTTGCATTTGCGAGCGCACCTTCGCGCAGGTGGTTGGCGACGACGACTGAGTCTGGCATGTCTTCTGCGGCGACCGAAGAGTGAATCGGCTCAAGAACGAGCTTTTTAGCCTGCGCCAGGGCGCGTGCTTCGTTCGATACTGGGGTGTTTGTCTCTAGTTCCATAAGATAATTCCGTTACTAGATACTATAGCAGGAAAATACGCTTATGGCTATGTCAATTGTAATTAATACACGCTCCGCCAGAGATGCGTGAGGAGTGTATAGCTACAATATCAATAGACAAAAAAGTCAATATCCCGTACACTGGTACAGATGAAGAAAATACAAGTGATTACTCTTTTCCCCGAGATGTTTACGGGCGTCCTGGGTAGTTCGATGATGTGGAAGGCGCAAAAAGAGCAGGCCGCAGAATTTATAATGATCGACCTGCGGCAGTTCGGGCTGGGTCCGCGCCGCCAAGTTGACGATACGCCGTATGGCGGTGGTGACGGGATGCTCCTGAAGCCGGAGCCGCTGTTTGCAGCTGTCGAGCAGGCCAAGGCAAACGATCCGACTGCACGGGTATTTCTGATGACGCCACGGGGCCGGCGCTTCAAGCAGGCGATTGCGCAGGAGTGGGCCGATGACGAGCGGGGTATGATTTTTATCTGCGGGCGTTATGAAGGCTACGATGAGCGTATCGTGTCGCTGGTGAACGAGCAGGTCAGCGTGGGTGATTACGTCCTGACGGGTGGTGAGCTGCCGGCGATGACGATTATCGACGCCGTAGTGCGGCTCCTGCCGGGTGTACTGGGCGGCGAGCAGAGCGCGGTCATCGAGAGCTTTAGCGACGGCGAAACGCTTGAATTCCCGCAGTATACGCGCCCTGAGGACTTCCGTGGCATGAAGGTGCCAGACGTGTTGTTGAGCGGCAACCACGCAGCGATTGCCAAGTGGCGTGACGAGCATTCGTTCAAAGCAGAGTAAATGTCCAAGATTCGTAAAAATACCCCGATGACTCGGGGTATTTTTGGTTGTGGTGGGTTATCGTAGAGCGATCAGTCACAACATTTTTTGGAGTTGGTGTTTGTTTTTGTAACCTTCGCTGTTTAGTACAATACGGGATTGCCGAAGAAAGCGCAAGTAGTATGGACAGAATAACAACATTTTATTGTCCGGTCCTGCGGGTGTATACTACAGCCATGAGCTTTTTTGTACAAGCAACGAATGCCAAGTCACCCAAGACGGCTAATGCCGCCAAGGTTGCGCTGCTGTTGGCGGGGATTTTAATCATTTTGGCGATCATGCAGCTGTTTAACTTTCCAAAGTTCGCGTCGGCGATTTATGATATGTGGTTACCTGGCGTAGATAGCGCCTTGTCTAAGCCGCTTGCGGCGCTGGTGGTGACTGCCGAGGTGTTTGCTATACCGTTCTTGCTAAGAATGCACCTCAGCCCCCTGATGCGGCTTACGAGCATGATTCTTGGGTGGCTAAGTGTCGCTTGGTGGCTGTTTGCGCTGGTCTGGGAGAATGTCAACCCTATGTCGCTCGCAAATAATGGGTTATTTGGCGGCACGATCGCTCTGCCGGTCGGATGGTGGTCTGTATGCTTTATGCTTGGAGTGGCGGTCCTAGTCGTCTGGGCGAGCTGGGGGCTGTGGCCCTTGCCGCTGCGTCGTCGCTAAGCTTGTATGCTTCCGGCTGTCAGCGTACCATAAGACTATAAACGGAGAACATATGGATGGATCTGGTAGATAGAGTCGAACGTACGCTGGGAGTATGGTATGGCCGGCTGCCATCGTTACCTCAGAAGCTGAGGCATTGGATTGCAGCTAATATATGGTGGATCGTACTGATCGGCGCGGTCATCATGGTAGTGGGTCTACTCGGTATTCTAAGTGTGCTGCTCCTAGGGACAATGTTTCTCTCTGTCTTTGCGGGTGTGTACGGGCATGCCCTCGGCGTTATCGCCGCGCTCCTCACGTTGATATGGGTGGCATCATATACGGTCGAGATGATACTGATGTTCATGGCAATTCCAGCCCTGAGGACGCATGATATTCGAGGCTGGCGTATGTTGTTCTATGTCTTTTTGCTGGGCGTAGCGGTGGAGATTGCCTATGTGTTCGTGAGTGCTGATGTCGGCAGTTTTATCTGGAGTATGGTTTTGACAGCGGTAGGTGGCTATGTGCTCTATCAGGTTCGAGACTTGTTTGTGGCAGAGTCTGACACGAAGCACAGAGACCTAGTTACAAAGGCGCCAGATTTCAAGCCGGTCCCTGAAGAGTCGAAAGCTCGCAGCGATACCTAGGGCTTGAGTAAACCCCTTGGCGGTGGTACAATATATCAAGCCGTTGGGGATTCGCCAAGTGGTAAGGCACCGGGTTCTGGTCCCGGCATTCGGGGGTTCGAATCCCTCATCCCCAGCCAAGAAAAAAGAAGGTCATTGCACCTTCTTTTTTCTTTTCCTGCTATAAGGTATCAGCGAAAAGTGAATATGCTATATCTGTAATTGCATAAGCATATCTGGATTTGTGACTTATTTTACAGCCCATCAGTCGATAGTTCCGCATACTAAAAAGTACCATAACCTAAACGTCAGGAGGTGCTTATGGCAAATAACACTAGCAATCGCGGATTCGCAAGTATGAGTGAAAACGAACGCAAGAAGATCGCTCAAAAGGGCGGCAAGGCTAGCAGTGCGAAGCAGGATATGTCCGAGCTTGGCAAAAAAGGTGCCGCCGCACAATCGACGGAGGATAAACGTCGTGGTGGTGAGCACAGCCACAATAACGGTTAGCACGCTTCCTTAAACGGATGCACGAGCGAGCGTCATGCTCGCTCGTGCTTTTTATTACGCAACCCTAACAGGAGACACTAGCTATGCGATCAAAAAGCACACAACCAACAGAGGAAACTGTGATGACGCTGCCAGTCGGGGCGCTGGATGCACTTATTCGTGCTGTCGAAGGTATGCCGCAAGACGGCAGGGGGCTGGGTACGCACATGGAAGCGATGTCGCCTGGTAAAAATGAACCCATGATGTGCCATGCGAGCTCGGCTGCCGAAGGGTACGTAGTGGTCAAAATCATTCGTGCTCAGCTTGCCGACGAGAGTGACGCGCCGGAAGGATGATGCGCGGGGAGGGGGAAGGTGGAGGTATGACTGTGTTCAGGTTACCGATCAGTGGACGGCGAAGTTTCGCGGCGGCCTTACTGATAATTTGCGGCATCATTATCGTCGCGGTTGGCTCGGCGGGGGCGGTTTACTGGTTACGTCAGCCAGAAGTTGATGGGCTGAATCAGCGCGTTGCTCAATTGTCCGGTCAAATAACCCAGTTAAAGAATGAGGCCGCCACGCCGCCCAAGCCGCAACCGCAGCAGACTGTGACGGTAGGGCGCTATGTTTCGACCAAGGGGGTTGAAGTACGCGTATATGCGCCAGAAAAAGATAGCACGATAGCAAGCCCCGTGGCAGTGGTAGGCGAGGTACCCGGTAGCTGGTCATTTGAAGCAAGTTTTCCGATCAGGCTGGTTGATAGCAGCGGCAAGGTGGTTGCACAAAGTACTGCGCAGGTACTGGGCGACTGGATGACGGATCAGCTCGTGCCTTTTTCTGCGAAGTTGCCCTATGTTGCTGCCAGTGCTCACAGTGGTAGCGGCAGTCTGATACTGCAAAAAGACAATCCGTCGGGCCGTGCTGCCAATGATGATACTGTTGTGATACCGGTGAGGTTGTAATGAGTGAGCACACACTGGTGGCCGCGACACGGGTGGCGGAAATTCTCCGTCTGCATGGCTATGACGCATATGTCGTAGGGGGCGCCGTGCGCGATATGTATTTAGGTCGACAGCCTAAGGATTTTGATATCGCGACAAGCGCAACACCCGCTCAGTTGATGCAGCTTCCCGAATTTGATGCGCCGAAGTATAGCGACACGTCCCAGGCGTACGGTGTGACACGGGTGCGACTGGTCCACGAGGGTGTGCCGATCGAGGTTGAAGTTGCGACATTTCGAAAAGATATCGAGGCGCATAAAGGGCGCAAGTATACCAAAGTCGAGTATGCCACACTCGAAGAAGATGTGCTGCGTCGGGACCTGACGATCAATGCGCTGGCGTTTGATCCCTCGACGGATCAAATTATCGATTTCGTTGGCGGACTTGAGGATTTGGATGCAGGCATCGTACGGTTCATCGGCGATGCCGCTGCTCGCATAAAAGAAGATCCGCTCCGGGTCATGCGGGTAATTCGCTTTAAGAATCACCTAGGTTTTCGTTATGATGACGCAACGAAGGTTGCGCTTAGTCGGGCCGTAGCGCGTGGGGTGATTGAAGAAATCGCCGTCGATCGGCTCCGTGATGAGCTGACGCGACTATTAATCCACACCTCGCGCAGACAATCGTTCGAAGATTTGGATAGGTTCGGGATCCTTGAACAGGTTCTACCAGAAGTCACCGCCGGGCGCGGAGTGATGCAGCCGCCCGAATTTCATGCCGAAGGTGATGTCTGGCGGCATGAGCTGCTGGTGCTTGACTACCTGCCGGCTCATCCAAGCCGACGTCTCGCCTGGGCGGCGTTGCTGCACGACATCGGCAAGCCCCCGACGTTTATGCCGGCCCTGCCAGGTGATCGCATTCGCTTCAACCGCCACTATGCGATCGGGGCGGAAATGGCAAAGACGATACTCAGACGACTGAGGTTTTCAAAGCGGGACACCAGGGATATTTACTGGATGATTTACCATCATATGGCGATTGACGATCTGCCAGACATGCGGCCCAGTCATCAACGTCAAATGCTCGACCATGAAGCATTTAAAGATTTGCTGGAGCTGCATAGGGCAGATGCGGGGGCGAGCTGGCGCCCGGGCAAATCGCACGCAAAGCCGCAATTTGAGGCGATAGAAAAGTTGTGGCGCGCGCATCGTGCAAAAGCAGCGCCAGAGCGACAACCGTCTTTGAAACGGGATTTAGGTATCGACGGCAATTGGGTGCGGCGTACGCTGGGTGACGACAGCCGCCTGACGGGACCAATGATAGGGCGGATTTTGAATGAGCTGAGCGGACTGTATCTCGATGAGGGAATAAGTGACGAGCGGGTGTACGAGAGGCGCGCGCGTCAGCTGCTCGGCGGCTAGTGCCGGGATGAATCCTGTTGCAAAAACCACTTTCTTTTCACGGATTTTCACGGCATATACTAAAGGCATAAGCAATTAATGCTTACAAGGGGGCAAAAGCTATGCGTATGTCAACAAAAACCTTAACATCGTTACTTCTCGTCACTGGCGTGGCCGCGGCAGTGCCAGGAATCAGCAAGATTCCGGGTACCAAGCGCCGTGAGTCACAGTTCGACAGGCTGTTACAACGACACGACCGCAAGGGGGAACTGCGTGCGGAAATTCTCGGCCTACCGCCGCTGGAGTTTCGCGATCTACAGAAGCGTCTGGAATTCAAAGATATTATCCGCCGGGCAGGGTTCAAAAATGACCGAGCCTTTCGCCTGGCATTGTTCGGGAAATTGAAAAATGAATTGCGTCAGCGCGGCTGGTCACCGCAGCGGATCGAAAGGTATGTGACGGCACGGAGTAGCCGGATCGGTTAGTTGCATCACGGCCGGTAGGGAGTATACTTGAGAATATGATTATGCATGTGCTTGTGCGACTTCTCGCTGACGGAACCCTGGTTCTGTTGGCGGGTGTCGCCGCATATGCGCTCGTGTGGCGGATTCCGCGCGAACAGCGGTTTGAGGCATATTGCCGGATTATTATGGCCGGCCTCACGGCGTATCTCGCAGCCAAGCTGATCGCGAGTGTGTACCAGCCGGCGCATGAGCGTCCATTCGAGTTGCTCGGTACGGCGGCCGGAGCATTATATTTACAGAACGCGGGGTTCCCGTCGGACCACGCGCTTTTTGCTATGTTTTTGACACTAGCGGTGTGGTTTGAGACGAAAAGCCGCAATCTGACACTTAGTATGGCCGTACTGACCATACTGATGGGTATTGGCAGGGTATTGGCTCTGGTCCATACGCCACTTGATATTATCGGCGGTATTGTCATCGCCTGTGTCGGTGCACTGTGGTATGGGCAGCGAAGTGCTCAAGTAATATCACACCAAACTCTCGCCAAGAAAACAAAAAGCTAGTACAATATCCTCATTACCGAGGAGGACATATGGCAGGTACTGAGGCTGAACGATCTGATTTTATGATTCATATAACAACCCGACAATTCATCGGGGTTGCACTAGCAGGCCTAGCGACAGGTGTTGTCGTCTGGTTGTGCGGTTGGTTATTTAATTCTATTGTCTTTGGTCCGCTGCTTTGTCACGATAGCGCCAGTAGTCAATGTGCTGCTGCGCCCGCCTATAGTGAAGTCGCGGCGCTCGTGGTCGCGACGGGCGTCGGTGTGTTTGGGCTCGTGCGGCTCCAGGTGTTTCGTCCGCTTCTCGTCGGCCTCGCGGCCGCATTGTCACTATGGGGCGTGCTCGCCGTGTTAATGGGTGGGTCATGGCTGGCGGGTATTGGTGTACTGGCCATTCTGTATGCGTTGGCGTACTTGCTCTACGCATGGATCGCGCGCATCCGCTCTCTGATCATGGCGGTGATTATCGTGGTGATTGTCCTTGTGCTAATCCGCTACCTTCTGACTACATAGCCCTGTATACTGAGGGGTATGGATGTACTTATTCTTATAATTGTATTGCTCGCTGTAATCGGTGGGTTTAGTGCCGTTATCGTGGTGCTGAACGGTCGCCTGCGGGAGCTCAAGAACACTAACGCGGTCGAGTTAATGAAGGCTGATGTAACAGAGCTTTCACGCAGCATCGCTGGTTTGCAACAAGCGATGGGTGACAAGCTGGAACGAAATAGCCTGGCGGTGCAGACGTCGGTGCAGCGGCAATTGAGCGAGAGCTCTAAACTTGTTGCTGATGTCACGCAGCGCCTAGCCAAGCTCGACGAGACGAATCGCCGGGTCGTCGACGTCGCCGATGAACTAAAGACACTGCAAAACGTCCTACAGAACCCGAAGCAGCGTGGTGTATTTGGGGAGTATTACCTCCAGAGCGTGCTCGAAAACGTCCTGCCGCCGGGGCAGTTCCAGATGCAATATAAGTTTCGTGACGGCGAAATCGTCGACGCCGTAATATTCCTGGAAAAAGGCCAGGTGCTGCCGATTGACAGCAAATTCAGCCTTGAGAATTATAACCGCATGATTGAGGCGGCCGACAAGGAAGAGCGCGAGAAGTATCTGCAACGGGTCAAGGCGGACCTTAAGGGTCGAATCGATGAAACAAGCAAGTATATACGTCCGAGTGAGAAGACGATGGAGTTCGCGTTTATGTTTATCCCGAGCGAATCACTGTACTACGATCTGCTTATCAACAACGTTGGTACTGGCGGCAGCTCGCGTGATTTGATCGAGTATGCGTTCCGTGATAAGCACGTGATTATCGTCAGTCCGACGAGCTTTATGGCGTACTTGCAGACGGTACTGCAAGGGCTTCGCAGTCTGCAGATCGAAGAACAGGCCAAGGATATTCAGGTGCGGGTCGGTAAGTTAGGCCAGCACATCGGGAAGTTCGAAGAGTATATGCAAAAGCTAGGCACGGCACTAGGTACGACCGTCAACCACTACAATGCCGCACATAAAGAACTGGGGAAGGTCGACAAGGACGTCATTAAAATCGCAGGTACGGCCGCCGGCGTCGATCCGCAGATGATTGACCGGCCACAAAAAGACGACTAATAAAAAATCCCGCTCACGATCGAGCGGGATTTTTGTAGGCCGAGGTACTAGGCGCGCTTGCCTTCTGCGCTTCGTAGGAAGTCGTAAAGCAAGAAGCCGATAACCGCACCCAGGATGCTGCCCAGGGCATAGATGGCGACAGGCCATGCGTTGCCGTGGCTGAATGCCTGCATCGTGATAGCGATCGCTGGGTTCAGGATAGCGGTTGCACCGACCATACTTGCCAGTGAGCCGGCAATCAGCAGGGCAGTAAAGTATGCGAGACCTGCGGTGAAACCGGCAGTCGTGCGCTGCGTGAAGGCGCGAGTGACTGATGCGAACGCGAAACCGAAGATCAGCGTACCGATCAGTTCAGAACCGAAGACATACCATTCTTTGCCGGCGGCAATGTCAGGTGCCTTGAACAGCTGTGGCTGCATCATGCTTGCAGATTCGGTGCTGCCTGTCGCGTGAACGTAAGCGTTCAGCAGTACGAGGGCGAGAATCGCACCCAGGATCTGGGCAACGATATACCCAATTGCGCGCAGGGCGCCCATGCGGCGTGAAACCCATGCGGCAACCGTCAGTGCTGGGTTGACATGTGCACCTGAGAGCGTGCCGACAGTCATGACGATCGCAGCCAAGGCGAACAGGGCGGTGATAGCCGATGGGCCGTTCTGGGCGGTACCGACAATCGCAGTAGCCAGGATGAACGTACCGATAAATTCGGCGATCAAAGCGGCAATGACCGGTGCATTGTTAAGGCGGCCGAACAGACCTGTATTTGAGGTCGCAGTAGCGGCTTTGTAAACAGGACGAGCTTCGACGGCTTTGACAGTCGTTACTTTGGTAGTTGGTTGCTTCTTAGGCGCTGCTGGCTTTTCAGCGACGGCCTTTTTGGATGAAGCGGCTTTTTTGGTAGCCATGTAATTTCCCCTCCTTTAGTGAAATATGGGGCTAGTATAGCATACATATCTGGCAAACCACGAGTGGTATACTTATGGTATGGGATTATTTATTCGACAAGATGAAGAGCGGAGCGAACTGCAGCGACGACTCGCGACCGAACTCCAGGAAAAGGCGCGCAAACGCGCCGAAGCTGACAATGCTTTTGACGATATTGAAAAGATGAGCTACCTCAACGGCACGAAACGCACGACGAGCCTTGCCTGGGTATGGGTACTGATTGTGATTGCGGCTGTGGCGGTGCTGATTTACGTGATTACGCGTATCAAATAGGTATTTCACCCTCGCATTTACCTCTGTTGAAGGGTATACTAAAAGAAGTTATGACGGATATTCAGACAACACGCGATTTGCTTTTGGCACGTATTGCCGAGAGCGACGAACCTCGAGCCGTGCTTCGTGCGCCCGAGCTCAAGCCCCTTTATGCTGTACTACCGACGCTGCCGCCCGAGGAGCGAGGTATCTATGGCAAATCCATGAACGAATTAAAGCAGGCGCTCGAAGCGGCGATCGCTGTCCGTGAGGCGGCGCTCGAAGATGCACAGGTCGTCCCACTGGACGTGACCGCGCCATGGGATGCGAACGCCACCGCACCCGGGCTATTGCCGACGCAGACCGGCAGTCAGCACCCATTGACGCGCGAGCTCGACATCGTCGTTGATATCTTTACGCGCATGGGTTTTGAGGCAATCGAATCACGACAGATTGATGATGATTATCATATGTTTGGCGCCTTGAACTTCCCTGAAAATCATCCGGCGCGCGACGGCTATGACACGTTCCGCACCGAAGAGGGATTTATTCCTCCTGCACACACTAGCACGATGCAGAACCGTATTCTGAAGGACGGCAAGGCGAAGCTCGAAGCGGGCGGGCATATCGCGGCGGTGAGCTACGGACGTGTCTTCCGTAATGAAGACGTCGACGCCACGCACGGCCACACGTTTTACCAGTGTGAAGGCGTGTTCGTGAGTGACTCGGCGACGCTTGGCCAGATGCTTGGCACGCTCCGCAGCTTCTTTGAGACGTATTATGGCCAGAAGCTAAAGATCAAGACGCAGCCGGGCTATTTCCCGTTCGTTGAGCCTGGTCTGGAGTTTGCAATCGAGAAGCCAGCGGCGCTTGGTGGCAAGCCGGGCGACTGGCTCGAGATGTTGGGCTGCGGCATGATTCATCCGAATGTTCTGTCCGCTGCCGGGATCGACCCGGCGAAATATCGCGGCTTTGCATGGGGCGGTGGGATCGAACGGCTGGTGATGCTGAAATACGGTATCGAAGACCTGCGCCACTTTGAATCAGGTAACTTACAATTTTTGAGGAAATTCGCATGAACGACGTCGCTTTAAGAATTCTACGCAACAACACCTATGCTACGCTTTCGACGGTGAGCCGAGATGGATCACCATGGGCAACTCCGGTGCATTTCGCCTACGACGATGCACAGGTGTACTGGTTCTCTGCCGACAGCACAGTGCACTCGCAAAACATCTTGCACGATAACCGTGTCTTTCTGACGATTTTTGATTCACGACAAATGGTTGCCGAGCCGGAAGACCGCGGCGCGCTGTATATCCAGTCGGAAGCCCGCAAGCTTGAAGGCGATGAACTCCTTCGTGCGCGCGAGGTATTCGCTGACCGGTTTGAGGACGAAGATAATCGCAAGCTGGACGATATGATCAGTGTCTTTGCGGCATCATTCGGCGAGTTGAACTCTGCGCACACCCGTGGTCAACTCATGTACTACTCGACGCGTGTAGGCGAGGTGACGGCATGATCGTATCAATAAACTGGCTCAAGAAATTTACGCCGATTACCATGCCAGTCGACGAGCTGGCGACACTTATCGGTGCGCGCCTGGTCGAGATCGAAGAGGTGATTGATCTGGGGCCTAAGTACAAGGATGTCGTCGTAGCGCGCGTGATTACGTGTGAAGACATGCCCGATTCTGATCACCTGCATGTCTGCACGATTGATGACGGCGGCGTTCGCCAGGGCGTCGAGCGTGATGAGAACGGGTTCGTGCAGGTCGTATGCGGCGCGCCAAATGTTCGTGCCGGCCTAACGGTCGCATGGTTACCGCCCGAAGCGGTCGTACCGGAAACCTACGGGACAGCTGAGCCATTTGTTCTAGGTGCCCGCAAACTCCGTGGCTATATGAGCAATGGGATGTTGGCAAGCGCTAAAGAATTGGACTTGTTTGACGATCATACCGGTATCGTTGAGCTGGATACGACACTGGCACCAGGCACTGCGTTCGCCGATGCCTACGAACTGAATGATTATCTGCTTGATATTGAGAATAAATCGCTGACGCATCGGCCGGATACGTTCGGTATTATCGGCTTTGCGCGCGAGATTGCGGCTATCCAGGGCACGACGTTTACGACTCCTGATTGGCTATCGACGCTTGAGCCAGCGTATGGCCAGTTGCGGGGTGATCTGCCGGCGCCAAAGGTAGCCATTGATGATCCTGAGCTATCGGACCGCTACCAGGCTGTCGTGCTAAGCGGCGCTGACGGTGGCAAACAATCACCACTACTGGTGCAAACCTATCTGGCACGAGTCGGCGTGCGACCGATTAATGCTGTCGTCGACGTGACGAACTACCTGATGATGCTGACGGGCCAACCGCTGCACGCCTTCGACTACGATAAAGTTGTGCGCGTCGGTGGCGGCGCGGACATCCACGTGCGGGCGGGGCGAGATAGCGAATCACTCGCCTTACTTGATGGTCGTACAATCGAATTAACGACCGATGACATCGTCATTGCGGCGGGTGAGACGGCGATCGGACTCGCTGGTGCGATGGGTGGCGCCGATACCGAAATTGATGCCGACACGAAGAACATCATTATCGAAAGTGCCACGTTCAATCTCTATAACCTGCGCGCGACACAAATGCGTCACGGTATCTTCAGTGAAGCGATTACCCGCTTTACTAAGGGGCAGCCGGCTGCGTTGACCGCCCCTGTACTCGCTGACGCGGTACGTTTGATGGGCGAATGGTCTGGTGCGGTGCGAGTGAGTGAAGTAGCTGATACGCAGGCAGAGCCGCCTGCGCCGATCGTGATTCGGTTGCCACTCCGGCTCATCAATGACGCGCTTGGCCTCGAGCTCTCGACCGAGGCGATTATGCAGCGGCTGGTTGATGCTGAATTTGGCGTCAGCCTCGACGATACGACGCTTGTCGTAACGGTGCCATATTGGCGTGCTGATATGCATATTGCCGAAGATGTCATTGAAGAAGTAGGGCGCCTTGGGGGCTTCGATGGTATCGCGCCAACATTGCCTCGCCGCGACTTTACGGCGGTTCGCCCGAGCCAGTTTGATGAAATCCGTCGTCGCATGCGCACAAGTTTGGCGCGTGCTGGCGCGAACGAAGTGCTAACGTTCAGCTTTATTCACGGCGATGTTCTGCAGAAGGCTGGTCAAAATCCCGCCGACTCCTACCGGATTACTAACAGTATCAGTCCTGAACTGCAGTATTACCGCCAAAGCTTAACGCCAAGCCTGTTGGGGTTGGTGCGTATGAACCTGAAGAACGGCTACGATGACTTTGCCCTGTTCGAACTCAATAAAGTGCATAGTAAGCCGGCAGGGCTCGTGGAAGAAGTGCCAATCGAGTCGCAGCATTTAGCTGCTGTGGTGGCCCATAAGAAGCCGCAATCGGGTGCGTTATATTACCAGGCGAAAGAGCTGCTTGAATATATGATGAATACGCTCGGTATTGCGGTGCGATACGAACCGCTCGGTGTCGCCGAGACGCCACTTGAGCAACCGTTTGAGCCCAAGCGCTCGGCACGTGTCGTGTCGACAACAGGTATTGTACTCGGCGTCGTGGGCGAGTACAAAGCGGCAGTCGTTCGTAATTTCAAATTGCCGGCTGCTGCCGGGTTTGAGATGTTAACGGAAGTGCTTGCGACGTTCGTTCGCCCGGACGGATATCAATATGCGCCGCTCAGTCGCTATCCTGGCACAGAGCGGGATGTATGCTATCAAGTTGCATCCAGCGTGCCATACGCGGCTATCGCCGATGCAGCTCATCGTGCCCTCGATCAAACGGATCTGACCACATCGTTAGTACCGGTAGATATTTATCAGTCGGACGATGCCGACGTCAAAAACGTAACGCTGCGCTATGGATTCGTGTCGTACGAACGTACGCTCACCAGTGACGAGATCAATACGATCGTCAATGGTATCAATGAGCAGGTTATTGCGGCAACTGCTGCGCGCGTTATCTAATTGCATTAAAGGAAAAATCCCCCTGTCATGTCGCTTCGCAGCGATACGATAGGGGGTATTCCGTTCGTGGGGATATTGACTAGCTCGGACGCGTGATACTCTGGAGCACCATGGGATGCTTCAAAAAACTAAAGCCCTGCTTGGTGAGCCATTCCACGCTTTTGCCGCCGCCGATGACAGAGGCTGTCAGCTTAGCAAAATCAAAGCCATGATTCGCAAGGAGACGAACGGGCATGGGTGTGATCGTCGTCTCGCTCATTGTTGCCAGGTGCTGATCGAGCACAGGCAAGTTGATGAGCGGGTAGTTGCGGACACAGTATAGGCGAGTATTGGTAATCAGGATATACACGCAGTACCAATGCAGAAATGCAAGACCGACATACACCGTCCATGCTATGAACCACAGGCCTAGTACGATCAGCCCCCTGTCGCCGGCGTAACGGTCAAGTCCGTACGAAACGTAAAGAGTGCTTGCCGTCAACCACAGGAGCGCGTGCGGAATAGCAACTCTCCCGAAGTACATCCAGTGTCGCCGTTCGAGGTAACGGATTTCATCCTCGCCGTCTTCGGGGATGAAGTCGAGCTTCGGGATGAGTGCCGTATCAGTCGCACCATTCTTGATGACGGTGAGGTGTCGCTCTTTCTTGCGAAAATCCTTTTGGCGCTTCACCCCCTCGTTGACATAGAAGGTTGCGGTAGCGACCGGATTCTTAAAGGCGAAACGAACACCCTTGAAGGGTTGTCGCCGGAGCGGCGTGAACGGTTTAGTGCCTGTGGTTTCCGGCGGCACTTGCCGTGTGGCGCCAAAATCTTTTGCTTCGCCCATTGGTCTGACGACAACCGGCTGCTCGCGCCAGTCTGGCTGCCGGGTTGGTTGAGTAATCGGGATCTCCTGGGTGGATTGATCTGGGTCCGGCTCGTCGCTATGGCTGGTCATCGAGATGACCCCCTTTCGAAAGGAATGCTGCCGAGAACATCTCGGCCTATAGCTAGTTATAGTGGCGTATCGCAGCAATGTCAAAGATAAGCACTATTACCAAAATGCCCGAAATAGCGTACAATGACACCAACATGAGTACGCAAAAACGGCGGGTATTACGACGGGGTATCATCGCGGCGGCAGCTATAGTGCTGGCGGTGATCATCACGCTTTGCGTAATGTACTTTTCGCATGTCACGATAGACGTTTTGCAGCCGAAGGGTACGATTGCTGCGCAGCAGCGGGACTTGTTGCTATTCACACTCGGGCTCTCAGTCGTCGTGGTGGTGCCGGTGTTTGTTATGCTGTGGCTATTTGCCTGGAAGTACCGCGAAGGTAATCACAAGGCGCGCTATATGCCTGACTGGCAGGAAAACAAGTGGCTTGAGCTGCTATGGTGGGGTATTCCTTGTGCGATTATTGGTATCCTAGGTACGATTGCCTGGCAGAGCAGTCATAGCCTCGATCCGTTCCGTGCGCTCGATTCGAAGGTTAAACCGCTGCACGTCCAGGTAGTGGCGCTACAGTGGAAGTGGCTGTTTATTTACCCTGATTACGGTATCGCGACGACAAATGACCTACGCATGCCGGTCAATGTGCCGGTAAACTTCGAGATTACGTCCGACGCGCCGATGAATTCGTTTTGGATTCCAAGCTTAGGTGGCCAGGTATACGCCATGAGCGGCATGTCGACGCAGCTCCATTTGATGGCAAATACGGCAGGGACGTATAAAGGTTCATCAGTCAATATTAGTGGCAAGGGCTATGCTGACATGGCCTTTAGTACCCAGGCGGTTACGCAAAACGATTTTGACGCATGGGTGCGCACAGTCAAAACGACGGGCGGCCAGCTGGACCAAGGTCGTTATGACCAGTTGGCGCAACCGGCGAGTGAGACAGCGCCGCGCTACTTCGCACTGGCTGACCAAGAGCTATACGACAGTGTCATCATGAAGTATATGGCGCCAAGCGACGGACACGATCATGTACATGGAGCAGGAGGGGCATAATGCAATTATTTGGAAATATACTCGGGCGACTCAGTTGGGATGCGCTGCCCCATAATATCATTACGCAGGGCGGCGCAGCGATGCTGGTGCTTGGAACACTGGCAATTATCGGGTTGCTGTTTTACTTCAAGAAGTGGAAATGGCTCTATAAAAATTGGCTGACATCACTGGATGCCAAAAAGATCGGTGTCATGTATATCAGTGTCGCAGTTATCATGCTGCTACGTGGTGTCGCCGATGCAGGCATGATCCGCATGCAGCAGGCGCTGGCGGCAAGTCAGCCGGGGATGATCGACTCGGATATGTTCCAGCAGGTTTTTTCGGCCCATGGCAGCATCATGATTTTCTTCGTGGCAATGGGCCTCATGTTTGGGATTATTAACCTCGTACTGCCACTGATGATCGGCGCCCGCGACGTGGCGTTTCCGTTTATGAACTCGCTGAGTTTCTGGCTGTTTGTCGCAGGTATGGTGCTGATGAATCTATCACTTGTGATCGGGGAGTTCTCAACGGGTGGCTGGCTAGGTTATCCACCGCTGACAGAACTCGCCTACAGTCCCGGCGTGGGTGTCGACTACTGGATATGGGCGTTGCAGATAGCCGGCGTTGGCAGCCTGATGTCGGGTATTAATTTCATCGTGACGATCGTGAAACTGCGTGCGCCAGGTATGACACTGATGAAAATGCCGGTGTTTGCATGGAGCGTACTGGTGGCGATGCTGCTGGTGATCTTTGCCTTTCCGATCCTGACCGCCACGCTCGGTATGCTATCGCTCGATCGTCTGATGGAGATGCATTTCTTTACGTCGATGGCGGGCGGTAACCCAATGATGTATATCAATCTTATTTGGGCATGGGGACACCCGGAAGTGTACATATTGATTTTGCCGGCATTTGGGATATTTTCGGAAATCGTACCGACTTTTGCGCGTAAGCGGCTATTCGGGTACAAGACGATGGTGGGCGCCCTGTTCGCGATTACGTTTTTGTCATTTATCGTCTGGCTTCATCACTTCTTCACGATGGGCGCTGGGGCGAATGTCAATGCGTTCTTTGGTATCACCACGATGATCATCGCCATTCCAACTGGCGTGAAGATTTTCAACTGGCTGTTTACGATGTATCGTGGGCGGATTCACTTTGCTTCGCCGATGTTTTGGTTCATGTCGTTCGTCATGACGTTTACCATTGGTGGCGTGACGGGCGTACTCATGTCGGTGCCGGCAATCGACTTTCAGGTGCACAACACGCTGTTTTTGGTGGCGCATTTCCATAACGTGATCATCGGCGGCGTCGTGTTTGGTTATTTTGCCGGCTTAACCTATTGGTTCCCAAAGATCTTTGGCTTCCGGCTCCACGAGGGGTTGGGTAAGGCGGCCGCTTGGTGCTGGGCGCTTGGTTTCTTGGTGGCATTCTTGCCGCTGTATGCTCTTGGCTTCATGGGTGCGGCGCGTCGGCTTGATCACTACGAAGCCTCCACGGGTTGGCAGGGTTTGTTTATCGTGGCGGGAGTTGGGGTGATGATCCTTGCGCTAGGTATTGGACTGCAGTTATTGCAGCTGGCAGTGAGCATTTGGAAACGCAAGGAGTTGGCCGACAAGACGGGTGATCCATGGAACGGGCGCACGCTTGAATGGTCAGTTCCGTCACCGGCACCGTTTTATAACTTTGCCGTGACACCCCACGTGACAGCTCGTGATCAATGGTGGGAAGATAAGCAGGCGCGTAGGAAGGGTCACATGCCAAAAGCTCCTGTATATCAGGACATCGAGTTGCCGAAGAACACGGGCATGGGGATGGTGATCGCTGCTGCTGCGTTTGTGATCGGCTTCGGTCTGATCTGGCACATATGGTGGATGGCGCTCGGCAGTTTTGCGGCGCTGGTTGTATTACTGATCGTTCGGTTGACGACCGACGACACGGAGTACGTCGTGACGGCCAAGGAATTGGAGCGACTCGACACCGTCCGCCGTACGAGAGGAGTGACCGCATGAGTGAAATACAACGTACCGAAAAATCTTCGTTAGGATTTTGGATTTATCTGATGACCGACTGCCTGCTGTTTGGCAGCCTGTTCGCAACGTTCGTGGTGTTACGTGGCGGTGCAAACGGGTATAACGGCGGCCCTGAGGGTGCTCAGTTGTTTCATTTGCCGTTCGTGTTAGTTGAGACGATCATTTTGTTGCTAAGCAGTATGACGGTCGGACTTGCGCTGCTCGGAGCGCGGTATGGTAAGCGCGCGTTATCACTGTGTTTGCTTGCTGTGACGATCCTGCTGGGGCTTGCGTTCCTCACGATGGAGTTAACCGAATTCCATCAGTTAGTCGTCGATGGGGCTGGTTGGCAGCGAAGCGCATTTTTGTCAGCGTTCTTTACGCTAGTCGGAACTCACGGAGCGCATATTTTGGTAGGGCTTATTTGGTTAAGTGTCCTGACGGTACGCTATATCTTTAGTGGTGCGTCACCGGCTCAGCTGCGTCGCCTGACGCTTGCCGCGATGTTCTGGCATTTCCTGGACGTGATTTGGATTTTTATTTTTACGATCGTCTATTTGATGGGGGTGGCATAGGATGGATAAAACGATGAAGTCAGCGGTGCTCAAGTATGTTGGCGGGTTCATTGGGGCGCTGATTATGACCGCCGCCGCTTTTTCATTGGTGCAATCACGTATCCTGATGGGCGGATGGCTGGTTGCATTACTAATGTTGTTCGCAGTCGTGCAGCTATGGATTCAGCTCACATTCTTTTTGCATGTCGGCGAAGAGGCGAAACCGCGCTGGCGCTTAACCGCACTGTTATTTACGGCTGTCATGGTGTTGGTAATCGTCATCGGTTCGCTCTGGATTATGTATCACCTTAACTACAATATGATGATGACGCCGCAACAAATGGACACGTATATGAAGGCTCAGGCAAAAAAGGGCTTTTAGGTGAAGCGAGGTCGCGCATATTGGCGGCTCTTGAAGCCGGGTATTACCATCAGCAACACTATTGCGGCAGTAGCTGGTTTGTTGCTCGGTATTGCCGTTACGGGCAACTGGGACGGCGCAGTTGTCGTCGGATTGACCTTGGGCATTGCGGCGGTTATCGGCTCGGCCTGCGCGGTCAATAATGTTCTTGATGAGAAGATTGACGCAAAAATGTCACGCACTAAAAAACGTGAGGTCGTGACGGGTGTCATTGGTAAGCGTGCAGCACTTGTCTATGCGGCTGCTTTGGGGGCCATCGGGTTTAGCTGCCTTTTTCTGCTCACGAATACGCTGACGCTGCTACTCGGCGTCGTGGCATATTTATCGTACGTGGTTATCTACGGTGCAGCGAAGCGCCGGACGATATGGAGTACGATTATCGGCACACTTCCGGGTGCGCTGCCGCCAGTCGCCGGGTACACGGCAATTACCGGACGGCTTGATGCGACGACGTTCGTATTGTTTATGATGATGGCGTTGTGGCAGCTGGGGCATTTCTATGCGATTGCGATGTTTCGCCGGGACGATTACCGAGCTGCTGGCATACCAGTGTGGTCGGTCACTAAGGGGATGGCAAGTACCAAACGCCAGCTGTATGTGGGCGTGTGGCTTTTCTTGCTTGTCGCACCACTATTGTCGCTGCTGCGGGTGACAGGGCTAATGTATGCATTTATCATGGTGCTGACCGGGCTCTGGTGGGTCGTGACAGGATGGCGGAATTACCAGTTAGAAGACGCCAAGTGGGCGCGCAAAATGTTCGGCGTATCACTGGTGGTGCTCCTTGTGATGTGTGGGGCAATCGCGATAGGCGGGTTTGCGCCGTAATGATGGTATACTGGTGCGTATGATGGTTATGGTTCATGTATTGATTGCGGCCGCCAGCCTGCTTGTCAGCTTGGCGACAATCTGGAATTCGTCGCGCCAGTTACAAAATAGCAGTTACGGACTGGCGGCCGCGACGGTGGCATCTGGGATCCTCCTTGGCATTGTGGAGCCGGCTCAGATGACTCATACGTGCATGAGCGGGCTTGCGTACCTGATGGCGCTTGGGGCGATTGCCTACGGTGCGCGTCAGAGGGCAGCACAGCAGCTGCGCCAGCAAAAATCAGAATAATATAACGAACAACAGAAGAGACGGAGAGACATGAAAGTAGTAATTGTTGGTGGTGGGTTTGCAGGAGTTAAGGCGGCATTGGAGCTGAGTAAGCAGCCGCAAATCGAGGTAACACTCATCAGTGACAAGACGGATTTTCAGTACTACCCGGCACTTTACTCAACAGCAACAGGGCACAGCCACCTGGAGTCATGGGTGCCGCTCGCGACCGTATTCGAGGGTAAGCCGCGCGTGACACTGGTGCACGATACGATGACGACGCTGGATAAGAAGGCCAAGAGCGTCACGTGTGAGAGTGGCGCGTCGTACCACTACGACCGCCTGATTCTAGCAATGGGTGTCGTGACGACCTACTTTGGGATCAAGGGCCTGGATAAGTTTGCTTATGGCATTAAATCGGCCGATGAAATCAAGCATCTTAAGCAGCATCTGCACGATGAATTCAAACGCAAGTCGCCCGATAGTCACTTCGTTGTTGTCGGCGCTGGTCCGACTGGCGTTGAATTGTCCGCTGCGATGGGTGCGTACCTCAAGCGGCTTAGTAAGCAGTATGGTGTGACGGACCATACCGTCAAGATTGATCTCGTTGAAGCGTCGCCGCGTGTCCTGCCGCGCATGAGTGAGACCGCGAGTCAACTGGTGGCGTGGCATCTGGCGAAGCTTGGTGTCATGGTGCATACAGGTACCGTCGTCAAAGCAGAATCTGCGGGTCAGCTGACAATGGGCGACATGGCAATCAAGAGCCATACTGTCATCTGGACGTCGGGCGTGACGAATCACCCGTTCTTCAAGGATCATGCTGATGTCTTCGATCTCGCGCCAAATGGCCGCGTGACCGTTGATGCCTATATGAGTGCCGCCAAGAATATTTATGTGATTGGCGATAATGCAGCGACGCCTTTTGGCGGCCTGGCGCAGACGGCACTGCATGATGCGATTTTCGTCGCCAAGAATTTGCGCCGTGAGGTGAGTGATCAGCCACCACGCCGTTACAAAGCGGTTAAGCCACCCACAGTGGTGCCGGTCGGACCGTTCTGGGCAATCTTTGAGTGGCACTGGTTGCGTCTCAGCGGCTGGCCAGCCGCGATGCTGCGCCGCGCTGCAGACTTTATGGGTTACCACGACGTGTTGCCGCTCGGGCATGCACTCGGCGCTTGGCGGGCATCGCGCGTCTACGAAGACGACGTGCAGCAATCGTAGTGCTTTAGCGGCGCATGATGGCGCTATATCTGGTATACTAATAGAAACGTGAATATGTGAGGGAAGAGGAGAAGTATGGCGACACAACAGAGCCAGCGTATTGGAATATGGATTATCGCTATCGTCATGATGGTGGGTACGGTCGCCGGGTTTGCGGCGATGATTTTGGGACCGAAAAACCAAGCGAGCGAGCAGTCGCGCTATCAGCAGCTGATGGCGGATTATCAAAAGCAGGTTCAGGCCTACCAGGCTAAGGTAAACGCGCAGGGTGATGAACTGTCGAAGCAGTATTACGACAGTTTCAAGCCGTACCAGTCGCAACCGGCGGCATTTGACGCAGCGAGTGTGACCGAGCTTAAAAAAGATGACCTGAAGGTCGGTGACGGTGAAGCGCTTACGAAAGATAGCGAATTCTACGCCTACTACATCGGGTGGAATCCGTCAGGTAAGGTATTTGACAGCTCGTTTAACGGTAGCTCCCTCAAGGCGCCACTTGATGTGAAACCCGGCGGAGTAATTACTGGCTGGACTGAAGGCGTCGACGGTATGAAAGTCGGCGGCGTTCGTGAGCTGACGATTCCGGCTGACAAGGCATACGGCAGCACGGGCCAGGGCGCAGATATTCCAGCTAACACACCATTGAAATTTATCATCATGGTCATTCCAAAGCCAGAGGCGATCGCTCAGCCACAGCCATCTGAGGAGTTGAAGAATCTTTATGCACAACAACAGCAGCAATAGCGATATTCATGACGTCGTCATGATTGGCGCCGGGCCTAGCGCCTTGACCGCTGCCGTCTATACGACGCGCGAAGATATCGAAACGATTCTTTACGAAAAGGGCGTCATCGGCGGGCTGGCTGCAGTCACCGACCAAGTCGACAACTATCCAGGATTCCCGGACGGTATCGAGGGGATGACGCTCGCTGGTCAGCTTGAAAAGCAAGCTGAACGCTTCGGCGCTAAGATCGATTTTGGCGATGTGTCCGCGCTTCGTGACGAGGACGGCGTCAAGGTGGTGACAGTGGATGGTCAAGAGGTCAAGGCGCATACAGTCTTGATCGCGACGGGTAGCGACTACAATAAACTCGGTATCCCGGGTGAAGCCGAATATTATGGGCGAGGCGTGCATTACTGTGCGACCTGTGACGGCGCGTTTTACCGTGACAAGCGGCTGGTCGTTGTGGGTGGCGGCAATTCGGCCGTGCAAGAAGCGATCTTTTTGACGCGCTACACGACGCACATCGACCTGCTCGTGCGCAGCACTCTCAAAGCCAGCGAGGTGCTACAGCACGACCTGCAGCAATACGTCGACGAAGGTAAGATCACCGTGCATCTCGGGGTAACGCCAACTGAAATCGTGACGACCGACGGGCATGTAACGGCAGTGTCAGCTGTCAAAGATGGTCAGCCTATTCGTTTCGAAACGGACGGTGCATTCATATTTGTTGGCCTAAAACCGAATACCCAGTTCCTCGCGGGGAGCGGTATCGAGCTGGATGAGCTGGGGCTCATTAAGACTGACGCACATCTTGCGACGACGATGCCGGGCGTATTTGCAAGTGGTGACGTGCGCAGCGGTGCAACGATGCAGATCGCCAGTGCGGTCGGCGAAGGCGCCACAGCAGCGCTGTCAATCCGTGAATATCTCGATGAAAAGAAACGCGCCTAACGGCGCTTCTTTTCTAGTTCGGCGAGTACCTTGGCAGGATAATCGGTGACGATGCCATCAAGCCCACGGCGACTCAGCAGCTCGGCAGTCCGTGGTCGGTTGACGGTGTACGCATAGGTAAACAGTTTGGTCTTCTTGGCGATTTCAAGCGCCAGGTTATTGATGTAAAGGCGGTGGAAGCCGACACCGTCGAGCTGAATAAGTCGAGCGTAGGCAATGAAAATGAAGGGGTTACGATTGTGCAGCAACCATAAGTGCGCGTGTGGGGCTAGGTGACGGATGACGCGGAGTTCCGTTCCGAAGAATGAGGAGAACACAAAGTTATCCCAATCTTTTTCTCGTTTGATATATTTCTGGTTCAGAAGGCTGATGATATCGCCGGCGCTGCCGCGCTGTTTGAGCTCGATGTTCATTAGGACGTGTCCGTAGAACATGTCGAAGACTTCTTCAAGCGTGACGATCGGGCTTTGGGTATCGGCTGTCGCCTGGCGGAGCTCGTCGAGCGTACTGGAATGGACGAATAGACGCTTCTTGTGCGTGCGCATAAGATTATTGTCGTGAATCAGTACTGGCACGCGATCGCGTGTCAGATGAACGTCAAATTCGAGCATGTCTGCGCCAGCGTCAACGCCGGCTTGGAGAGCTTCGAGGCTGTTTTCTGGCGCAACTCCAGCTGCCCCGCGGTGACCAATAATTAACATCGTTGCCCCTATCATAACAGATTTGATACACTAAAGGGAGTAAGAACAAGGAGACCTTTCATGGCAGATTTCAACAAAATCCTGACTCCAGGCGATGTTGATGGCGGCGTCATCAACGTTGTCGTGGAAATCCCAGCTGGCAGCAGCCATAAAATTGAATGGAACCGCGACCTGGCGGTCATGCAGCTCGACCGTGTCGAACCGGCAGTATTTGCCAAGCCGACCAACTACGGCTTCATCCCACAGACGCTTGACGAAGACGGCGACGAGCTCGACGCGCTAATCATCACCGACGAACCGCTGCCGACTGGGATTTTCCTGGAAGCGCGCGTCATCGGTGTCATGAAGTTCGAAGACGACGGCGAAGTCGACGACAAGGTGGTCGTGGTGCCTGCCGACGACCGTAACACTGGCAACGCGATTACCTCGCTCGAAGACCTACCGGCGCAGCTGATCAAGCAGATCGAATTCCACTTCAGCCACTACAAGGATCTGAAGAAGCCTGGTACAACCATCGTCAAAGGCTTCGAGGGTGCTGACGCCGCCAAGGCAGTCATTCACGAATCAATCGAGCGCTGGAACGACCGCTAATGAACCGCGAGTCTGTCGCCAAGGTGCTGATTCTCAACGAGAAGTCTGAGGCATTGATTTTGACGACAGGTGAATATAAGGAGCATCCGGAAAAGGAGCACAAGCCTGATTTACCAGGCGGCCGCGTCGAAGACGGCGAGGCGGAAATGCTCGCGGCGATTCGCGAAGTTGCTGAAGAAGCGGGTATTACGCTCGATCCGAAGGATGTTAATCTGTACTACTCGGAAACTAAATTCTATGAGGCGGAGGGCAAATCCGTGACCAAGCTACTCTACCTCGCGCAACTTGCGCTCACGCCAGCAGTCACGATTAGCTGGGAGCACGAAGCGTACGCGTGGATTCCGTTTGGAACGATTCTTCAGACGCATGAACTTCGGCCGTTTTACAAAGAGGCTATCGAATATGTACAAAATAACCAGCTGATCTAGCTGGTTATTTCTTTTTGCGGCCGGCTTTTTCGCGGATGATGGCGGCGGCGTGGGAGATCGATTCGATGACGCCGAGCTGCTTGAGCTGAGCACGGAGCTTGGTACGGGCGTGGCTGGTCGTTACGAGGTCGAGCCAGGCTTGCTTAGGTTGCGGGAGTTTACGTGTGATGACTTCGACGACATCGCCGTTTTGGAGCGGCTTGTCAAAGGCATGGATGTTGCCGTTCACCCTGAAGCCATAGGCGTGCATGCCAATGTCGGTGTGAACGAGATAGGCGAAGTCGAGTGGCAACGCACCCTCTGGTAGGTTGTAGATATCGCCCTTTGGCGAGTAAACGAAGATACGGTTGCCGAACAGGTCGATATTAAGCTGGTCCTGCGGGATTTCCTCGCCCGCACGCAGGCGGGTGGCAATTTCCTGGAGCTGGGTAATCCACTGCAGCTGTGCTGGCAGGCTGGCGGCAGCACCCTTTTTTTGGATGTAATCTTTGCTGCTCTTTTGCTCGTGGTAATGAAAGCTGGCGGCGAGCCCGCGTTCGGCGTAGTCATGCATGTCATAGGTGCGGATTTGGAATTCGACGATTTGTTTGCTCGGTGTGATGACGGTAGTGTGCAAGCTCTGATAGCCGTTGGGCTTCGGGATGGCGATATAATCCTTGATGCGCGCGATCATCGGCTGGTACATGCTGTGGAGCAGGCCCAGGACACGGTAGCAATCTTCTTTGGTCTCGGTAATGACCCGGAGAGCCATCAGGTCATAAATGTCGTCGATATTGCCGTCGACTTTGGCGAGCTTTTTGTGCAGGCTGTAAATGCTTTTGACACGGCCGTTTACTTCGGCTTTGATGTGGTGCGATTTGAGGGCTGCTTCGACATCAGCGCGAACGATGCCGAGCTTGCGGGTACTTTTGCCGAGGCGCTGTTTCATGAGATTTTGCAGGCGTTTGAATTCGGCCGGATCCAGGTAGCTGAATGCCAGCTCCTCGATCTGCATGCGGACGCGGCCCATACCGAGACGGTCGGCCATCGGAGCGAATACTTCCAGGCTTTCGCGGGCGATCTTGATCTGCTTTTCGGGTTTCATGTGCTGCAGTGTCGAGAGGTTATGTAGACGGTCAGCAAGCTTGATGATGATGACGCGGACATCCTGGCCGACGGCAATCAGAAGCTTTGACAAGTTGTCGGTCGTTTGCGGCAGGTAGCTCTCGAGGTTGCGCATACCGGCGCGGGCCTGCGACACTTTCGTAACCCCGTCAACGAGAAAGGCGACATCGCGGCCGAATAGGTTCTCGATTTCTTCGAGGCTGGCTTCGGTATCCTCGACAGTGTCATGGAGGACGCCAGCCAGGACCGTATCGATGTCCATTCCCCAGTCAATCAGAATGCTGGCGACGTGTAGCGGGTGAATGATGTAGGGTTCGCCGCTTTTACGTTTTTGGCCAGTGTGATGGTGGCTGGCGAAGTCGATGGCGTGCGCAAGTTCCAGTACGGCGTCCTCGTCGTAATGCGGCGCAGCAATGGTGAGCAGGTCCTGCTTATTCATAGTCCTTATAGTATAAACTACCTCAAGAGAAAATAAAAAAGCCACGAAGTGGCGATGCGGGTGGCGACGAGAGAAGTCTCATCGCCACCCGCTGTTCATTCCTTGGTCTCGTCGATCGGCATGATTGAGACGACGGCGTGTGGCAGAACAGTGACTCGCACATCGCCGTATGTCAGGTAGACGAACCTGTCCTGACTTTCGAGCCATGAGTCGAGCTGGGATCCTTCGCTGCGCATCATGCCTGCCGGGACGAAGTAGGCTTCCTTTACCGCCTCGCCTCCTACGAGCTTGATGTGGCACGGACCTTCTGCGCCGTACCCGTACTTCTCGTCGAGCTCGTCCTGGTCGTAATGTGTCATGATGTACTCCAGCCGTTGTTGCGAATGTAACTAATATATTATAACAATTTTTATAAATAATGTCAATGTTTTACAGACAGCACTAGGGGTTGTATACTGCGAGAGGAAATGCTAACGCTAAAACAAAAAGGAGCTTTATAACCCCATGAGCCAAGTAAATGTGGCAATCAATGGTTTCGGCCGTATTGGTCGCAATGCCTTCAAGATTGCCTTTGACCGCAGCGACCTCAAAGTCGTGGCGATCAACGACCTGACCGACACGAAGACGCTCGCGCATCTGCTCAAGCATGACTCGTCGTACGGTACGTATGAGCACGAAGTCGGCTACGACGACACTGGTATCATCGTTGACGGTCAGCATATTGCTGTCCTCGCCGAAAAGGATCCAGCAGCACTGCCATGGCGCGACTACAATGTCGATGTTGTGATCGAAAGCACCGGGTTCTTCGTTGACCCAGCTGCTGCTCGTGCGCATATCGATGGCGGTGGTGCGCGCAAGGTCGTCATTTCGGCACCTGCCAAGGGCGAAGGTGCAGATACGATCGTACTCGGTGTGAACGAAGACAAGATCGAAACCTCGACCGATGTCATCAGTAACGCCAGCTGTACGACCAACTGTATTACGCCGGTTATGGCCGTGCTCGAAAGTCACTTTGGTATTGAAAAAGCCATGATGACGACGGTTCACAGCTACACTGCCAGCCAGCGCCTGCAGGACGCACCTGCCAAAGATCTGCGCGAAGCACGTGCTGCCGCTGAAAACATCGTTCCGACGACGACCGGTGCAAGTATCGCTGCCGCAAAGGCACTGCCAGCACTCGAAGGTGTGTTCGGTGGACTCAGCGTCCGTGTCCCGACTCCTGTCGTCAGCATGAGTGACTTTTCGGTCCTGCTGAAGCGCGACACCACGATTGACGAGATCAAGTCGGTCTTCAAGGAAGCTGCTAAGCAGCCATTCTATCAGGGGATTCTCGATGTGACCGAAGAAGAACTCGTTTCGAGCGATTTCAAGGGTAACAGCCATAGCTGTATCGTCGACCTGCCACTGACGAACGTCGTGGGCGGCAACCTGATCAAGGTCGTCGCATGGTACGACAACGAATGGGGTTACTCAAATCGCCTCGTCGAGCTTGTTGCTGACTCAGGTAAAGCGCTGAAGTAACTACTTCTGGCAACTATCTAAACAGGGGACGTCAATCGTCTCCTGTTTACTTTTTTAGGGCCTAGCATATAATCGTGACTATGAAAGCACGCTATCAAGCCGAAATCCCAATCGTTGATGTCAGCCAGTACATGCCTGAACGAGAGTCGGATATTTATAGCCAAGCAGATCGTGCCGAAGCGCTACGGCATTATTACCCGCCAAACGTCTCGATTGGTGTGAGTGATGAACAACTGCGGGTGCCGATGACGGCTGCTGAAGCTGAGGAATTCGAGGAGAGCCTTCGCCCGCATGTTGAAAAGCTTCTAGATGAAGTACGCTCCGGCCGGCTGCGACATAGACTTTTGGGCGAGTGCGCAGTCGAGCAAACTACCGATTGCGAGTAGGTTTACACTGACCCGCATTAAGCTTATACTTAGGCCATGAAGATTTACCTTGGTGCTGATCATCGTGGCTTCGCGATGAAAGAAAAAGTATTTGCCTACCTGGCAAAACACGGCTACGACGTCGAAGATATTGGCGACAGCGAACTCAATCCCAACGACGACTTTCCTGAATTTGCACAGTTAGCAGTCATGAAAGTGCTCGGTGATGACGGTAAGGATCCACGGGCGATTCTCATCTGCGGCGGCGGACAGGGCATGGCAATCGCAGCAAACCGCTTCCGCGGTATCCGCGCCGTCGTATTGGCGGATGCGTTCGAGGCGCGCGAATCACGCAATGATAATGACGCCAACGTCTTGGCACTGCCGGCACGTATGCTCGAAACTGATGAGGCCGCCTGGCAGGGTGTTGTTGAGACGTGGCTCAATACGCCGTTTGCTGGCGCCGCTCGCTACCGCCGCCGCAATGCGCAGATTGATGAGATGGCATCATGAGCGTCATCGCCCCCACGCTGCTTGCTGAGTCGGCTGACGAGTACAAGGCGATCGTCGAGAAGCTGCATCCATTTGCCGACCGTGTGCACGTTGATCTGACTGACGGTGAATTTGCGCCGAGTTTTACGGTTAGTCCCGCACAGGTTTGGTGGCCGGACACGTGGACGGTTGACGTACATGCAATGGTCGCGCGGCCGAGCGAGTATCTAGAGACACTGATTGGTTTGAAGCCAAACCTGATTATTCTCCACGCTGAAGCCCAAGAAGATATTTTGCCGCTCATCAAGCAGATCCAGGCTGCCGGCGTTAAGGCGGGAGTCGCCCTGCTGCGCTCAACGGTACCAAGCACGGTATCGGAACTCATTGAAGTGGCCGACCATGTCATGATCTTTAGCGGTGATCTCGGTCATAATGGCGGCACAGCCAGCCTGATGCAGCTCGAGAAGGTGCGCCTTATTCGTAATATTCGCACCGACATCGAAGTCGGTTGGGATGGAGGCGTAAACGTCGAAAACGCCTTTACGCTTGCGCAGGGAGGCATCGACGTACTGTATGTCGGTTCGACGATCATCGGCGCGGACGATTCGAAAACCGCTTATGATACACTGGTAAATGAGATTAACAAACACGGGGTTATCTAGGTGGGCACACAACTAACAGTCGTACAACTCGAGAAAAAGGCGAACGAGGTTCGTCAAGATATTATCCGCATGCTCGAAGAAGCGGGCAGCGGGCATAGCGCCGGGCCACTGGGTCTTAGCGATATTGTCACGGCACTCTATTTCAATATTATGAACATCAATCCGCAGGAGCCCGACTGGAGCGAACGCGACGTGTTCTTTCTGAGTAACGGCCACACCGTCCCAGTGCAGTATGCTGCTATGGCAGAGCGCGGCTACTTTGATAAGGACGAGCTGCAAACGCTACGTAAGCTCGGTAGCCGACTACAGGGACATCCGGAGCGCACTAAGCTGCCGGGGTTGGAAAACACCAGCGGTCCCCTCGGGAGCGGCCTAAGTCAGGCGGCGGGTTATGCATATAGCCTGCAGTACCTCGATAACGCGAAGCACCGCTGGGTCTATGCGATTACCGGCGACGGCGAGTTGGACGAAGGTAACATCTGGGAAGCGGCGATGTTTGCCGGCAAGAACAAGCTGAGCCAATTGATCGTTTATATCGACCGCAACAACATCCAGATTGACGGCTCGACCGACGACGTCATGCCGCTTGAAGATCTGCGCGGTAAGTGGGAAGCATTCGGCTGGCACGTGCAGGAAATCGACGGTCACAACATGGAGAGCATCATCGACGCCGCCAGTATGGCCCGTGCGATTACGAACCGTCCGAGCGTAATTATCGCGCATACTATCCCGGGTAAGGGTGTGGACTTTATGGAGTACGATTACAAGTGGCACGGCATGCCGCCGAATCATGAGCAAGCCCGCGAGGCGCTCACGAAGCTCCGCACGCTTGATGGCAAAATTACCTCTGGAGACTTGGCATGACCTATCAACTGAATCCACAATTATTTACCGACGAGGTCAAACTAGAACCAATTCGTGCGGGATTTGGGCGCGGCCTCAAAGCTGCCGGCGAAGTGAACGGATCTATTGTTGCCCTGAGTGCCGACCTGACCGAAAGCACGCAGATGCATATCTTTAAGGAAGCGTTCCCGGAGCGGTTTATCGAAATCGGTGTCGCCGAACAAAATCTGGTAACGGTCGCGAGCGGCCTGGCGCGCGCTGGCAAGATTCCGTTCACCAGCAGCTACGCAGCGTTTAGCCCGGGGCGGAACTGGGAACAAATCCGTACGACCGCCGCGCTGAATGATATGCCGGTCAAGATTGTTGGCTCGCACGCTGGTGTGAGTGTCGGTCCGGACGGTGCAACGCACCAGATGCTCGAAGATATTGCCCTGATGCGCGTACTGCCGAACATGGTGGTTGTCGCGCCTGGCGACAGCATCGAAGCCGAAAAGGCGACCAAGCTGATCGCCGAAAACGGCAAACCGACGTACATTCGCCTGGCTCGCGAGAAAACGCCGATATTCAGTACCGACGAATCACCGTTTGAAATCGGCAAAGCCTACGTGCTGCGTGAAGGCCGCGATATTACGCTGCTCGGGACTGGCACAATGACCTATCAGCTGCTTGGAGCCGCCAAGCTTCTTGAGAGTAAGGGAATCCACGCGGAAGTGGTTCATGTGCCGACCATCAAGCCATTAGACAGCGAGACGATCCTCACGAGCGTTCGCAAGACTGGCCGGGCATTCACCGCTGAGGAAGCACAAGCTGCTGCCGGATTTGGCGGCGCGATCGCAGAGCTGCTGAGCGAGCAACTGCCAACACCGCTATGCCGGGCGGGTATGCAAAACCGATTTGGGGAGAGCGGTGCGCCGGACGAGCTTATTGCACATTTCGGTCTCGACGCTGCTTCGTTGGCGGCAAGTATCGAATCATTCATTGGTCGTGTGCCGCAATATCACAAGCTATAGATGCGTGACAAATACCCGCCGCAGTAAGGCGGGTATTTGCTCGTGATTGCGCTAGTGGATATAGTGCTTATGGTTTATACTGGTGGGCAGATAGTCTAACAACTTTTAGGGGGGTGTATGGGACTGACAATCAAACAAATTCGCGACAATACGGTGCGCGCGCGTCATTTGATGCAACGGAGCCGTAGTCAAGGTTTTGCAGTCGGCGCATTTAATATCGATAACCAAGAGACGTTGATCGCGATCGCGCGCGCAGCACAAAAGCTGCAGGCGCCAGTCCTGGTCGAGGTGAGTCACGGTGAAGTAGAGGCGATCGGCCTCGAGAATATTCGTGATATGGTCGACAACTACAAGGCTGAATACGGCATCGAAATGTATATCAACCTCGATCATAGTCCTACGGTTGAGGCCTGCAAGCGCGCCATTGACGCCGGGTTCGAGTTCATCCATATCGACATTTCGCAGGCGAACCACGACGCCAGCAACGAAGAGATCATCGCTCAGACCAAAGAAGTCGTCGACTACGCCAAATTTACTGGTGCCCTCGTCGAAAGCGAGCCGCACTATTTTGGCGGTTCGAGTAATGTCCATACTGAAACGATTGATTACGAAGAAATCAAAAAGACGTTCAGTACCCCAGAGGGTGCTAAGGCTTTCGTCGATGCCACTGGCATCGACACCTTCGCTGCGGCGGTCGGTAACCTGCATGGCAAGTACCCAGTGCCGAAAGAGCTTGACCTCGAGCTGCTCGGCCGAATTCGTGAAGCGATTCCATGCCAGATCAGTCTGCATGGCGGGAGCGGTACCCCTCTTCACTTCTTCGAAGATGCGGCCAAGATCGGCGTGAGCAAGATTAATATCAACACCGACATGCGTGTTGCGTTTCGCGACAACCTGGAACGCGTGCTGCGCGACAACCCTGATGAATACGCCGTCGTCAAATTGATGCCGGAAGTATTCGGTGCGGTCCAGCAGGTGGTTGAAGAAAAGATCAATGCTTTCGGGAGCGCGGGAAAGGCTGTCGTCTAGTGGCTGTTCAGCGTATTCTTTCGATCGGTGCAGCGGTTCAGGACGTATTTCTGAGCCACAGCGACGAATTCAAGCCCGTCACCGACAAGGCGGCTCACGAAGTCTTTATGCGGCTTGAGCTAGGCGCGAAGGCGGACGTCAACAACATCACCTTCTCGACTGGTGGTGGCGCAACGAATGCAGCCGTGACATTTGCTCGGCAAGGTCTACATGCGCAGTTCATGGGAACGATCGGGCATGACCCGGCAGGCCAGGCTGTGCTGAATGACCTCGATGTAGAGGGTGTCGATACGACGCACGTCTCGTACTCGGAGCGGTACAAGACCGGCTACTCAGTCCTGCTGTTGGCACCGAACGGTGAGCGCACGATCCTGACCTATCGTGGGGCATCGACGCATTACGACGCCAAGTATTTCGACCTCAAAGACGTCGAAGCGGATTGGCTGTATGTATCGAGCATGGCAGGCAGCATGGAAGCGCTCGATAAGATTTTCGCGCAGGCAAAAGCCAAGGGTATGAAAATCATGTTCAACCCAGGCAAGGGTGAGCTCAAGCAGACGGTAAAATTAAAGGCACTGCTTGAAGATGTCGATGTGCTGTCAGTCAATAAAGAAGAGATGGCCACGATCGTCGAAGGCGGCAGCTTGGAGGAGCTGGCGCTCCATGCGCTGCACTATGTGCCGGTAGCTATCGTGAGTGACGGCCCGAATGGCGTCGTGGCGACGGACGGCGAGACGATCGTGCGGGCTGGTATGTACGAAGACGTCAAGGTGATTGACCGCACCGGCGCCGGTGATGCATTTGGCTCGGGCTTCTTGAGCCAGTGGGCGCAGGGCAAAAGTCTGAAGGACGCGATTGTCTTCGCGAGCGCCAATTCGACATCTGTCGTGACGAAAATCGGCGCCAAGGCAGGCATCTTGCACCACGGTGTGCATCTGCACGAAATGCCACTCAGTGAAAAAGAAGCGGGAGTACGAGTTTAATGGCGCGGTTTTTACTTGATTTACTGCAGGCAAGCGAACCACAGTTTAGCACAGCAATTCATAAATTAGAGAAGGCAACCGGCCATGCGGGCGTCGACATCAAGCTGGTAGGCGACATCATGAAGCATGCTCATGCAGTGATGCGCACCATAGGACTCGACCCAGCCGACACGACAGCCCAGGAACTCTACGAAGCCCTGCGCGCCCGTGCCAAGGACCGCGCACTGTTTGCCGGTACCGCATATGTCGGATTGGTGCTGCACGGTGAAGTAATATCGTTTAACCAGGAAGACCTAGAGGCGAACCGTGCTTTGCCATATGCACAGCGGACACTTCAAGCGATGCAAAACGCACTTGAGCAGGAGCTCGTCGATCGCTATCACGACCATCCGCGTACCGAAAGCTCGGTCGTTGCTGAGTTTGCCCGTGACGCCGGTCTTCGCTATACTGGGAAGCAATACAAAGCAACACAAACAGAGAAGAAACATACCATGGACCGACCCTATATTCTGAGCATTGGTGATATTTTTAGCGATGCGTTTATTAAGTTGCGCGAGGATCAAGCGCGTATTGATACTGACCCTGACGGAAGCAAGCGTCTCAGCTTACCGTTCGGTTCGAAACCGCCGTATGATAGCGTTGAGATCGTCCAAGCGGTCGGTCCGTCGCCAAATGCTGCCGTATCATTCGCGCGCTTAGGACTTGATTCTGGTCTGATGGCCTACTTGGGCGACGATCAGCCAGGCAAGGATTCTCTGGCATATCTGCAAAGCGAGAAAATCGACACCACGACGATGTCGGTCCAAGATAATATCAAATCGAATTATTACTACGTGCTGCGCTACGGTGCCGACCGGACGATTTTGGTTCGTAATGAAGACTACGCCTACACCTGGCAGGAACCGGCACGCGTTCCGGACTGGGTTTACTTGTCTCTCATTAGTGGATCTGCGTGGCAACTGCACGAAGACCTGCTGGCATACCTTGATAAGCACCCTGAAACAAAACTCGCGTTCCAGCCGGGCACGTTCCATTTCGAATGGGGCAAGGAAAAGTTGGCCAAGATTTATGCCCGTGCGCATATCGTCGTCATGAACCGCGAAGAAGCGGTGGACGTCACCGGCAAGTCCTATGATTCGATCAGCGATCTGGCGAATGCACTTCATGAGCTTGGACCAAAGGTCGTCGTGATTACCGATGGACCGAACGGCTCGTACGCATCGTACGACTGGAAGCTTGTAACGATCCCTAACTATCCTGATCCAGCGCCGCCACTTGATCGTACCGGGGCAGGTGATGCCTTTGCCTCGACGATCGTCGCGTCGCTCGCACTGGGAAATGACATGGATACGGCACTTACTTGGGCGCCGATCAACAGTATGAGCGTCGTGCAGAAGTTGGGCGCGCAGGCCGGCCTGCTTCGCCGCGAAGAGGTAAACCGCTACCTCCATACCGCGCCAAGCGACTACAAAGTAAAGGAGCTTCAGTAGTGCGGTACCAGATTTGTGTCTCAGGTGCCGCGAGTGGTGAGACGGTTCAGTCGTCACATCAACTTGCGTTCGAACTTGGCAAAGCGATTTCTGAGGCAGGCAAGACACTGCTGACCGGCGCGACAATCGGTCTGCCGCATTATGCCGCCATGGGGGTCGTTAGCGTCCCTGGTGCACGCGGCTTGTCGGTCGGTTTTTCGCCCGCCTCATCGTTTCGCGAGCATGTCTCGACCTATCGGTTGCCGACCAAGGAGTTCGACTACATCAACTTTACGGGCATGGAATATGTCGGGCGCGATGTCCACTTGGTGCGAAGCTCTGACGCAATCATCACGGTTGGTGGCCGCATGGGCAGCCTCCATGAGCTGTCGACGGCACTTGAAAGCCGCAAGGTGTGCGGGGTGCTGCTCGGCAGCGGCGGCCTCGCTGATTTTACGCAGGAACTCCTGCAGCATATCGAGGCACCTGGCGCGCGTGACATCATTTATGACACCGATCCAAAACGTCTCGTGCAAAAGGTGATTGACGCCCTCGACGCGAAATACGCCGATTTCCAACACGACGGCACTGACTCTCAGGTAAGCGCGCAGCGTGCTGGTCGCCGCGGTTAGGCTGAGTAGCGTATAATAGTAAGGTGAATACATTTCGCCTTGCATCTGAATATCAGCCGACTGGTGATCAGCCGACGGCTATTGCTCAGCTGCTTAAAGGACTCGACGACGGTGTACGTGAGCAGACCCTGCTTGGTGTGACTGGCTCCGGCAAGACGTTTACGATGGCGAACATTATCGCCAATCGTAACGTACCGACGCTTGTCCTGGCGCATAACAAGACGCTGGCTGCACAGTTGTTTTCTGAGTTCAAGGCATTCTTTCCGGACAACGAAGTCCACTATTTCGTCAGCTACTTTGACTACTATCAGCCAGAAGCCTACATGGCAAGCAGCGATACGTACATCGAAAAAGACAGCAAGATCAATGACGAGATCGATCGTCTGCGCCATGCGGCGACGACGGCACTGCTGACTCGCCGCGATACGATCATCGTTGCGAGTGTGAGCTGTATCTATGGTATCGGGTCGCCGGACGACTATGCTGACATGTCGATCACGGTCAAAAAGGGCGAGCGTCGCCAACAGGATAAATTCGTACGTCTATTAACCGACATTCAGTATCAGCGCAACGATATCGATTTCCACCGCGGTACTTTCCGTGTCAAGGGCGATGTCGTGGATGTTTTTCCTGCCGGTTCTGACATCGCGTACCGCATCGAGTTCTTTGGTGATGAGGTCGATCGCATTACGAAAATCGATCCGCTGACCGGCGAGATTTTGGGTGAGCCGGCCGAATGTCACATCTTCCCAAGCAGTCACTACGTGACGCCAAAGGACAAGCTCGCACATGCTATCGAAGGTATCCGTGCCGAGTTTGAGGATCGCATGGCGTGGTTTGAGCAGCACGACAAACTCCTTGAAGCGCAGCGCCTTGCCCAGCGAACTAAATACGATCTGGAAATGCTTGAAGAAACAGGTTTCGTAAAGGGTATCGAGAACTATAGCCGGTACCTGACGAACCGCGAACCGGGCGAGCAGCCGGCGACCTTACTGGATTATTTCCCGGATGATTTCTTGTTGCTTGTGGACGAAAGTCACCAATCGTTGCCGCAGGTCCGTGGTATGTACAACGGCGACCGAGCGCGTAAGGAAGTGCTGGTTGAGTATGGCTTCCGTTTGCCGTCCGCGCTTGATAACCGTCCGCTGAAATTCGAAGAATTCGATCGGCATATCAACAAAGCGATCTACGTATCGGCAACGCCAGGTGAATACGAGCTGGCGCATAGCCCCGAGCCGGCACAACAGATCATCCGGCCGACCGGCCTCCTTGACCCGCCGATTACGATTCGTCCGACCGACGGACAGATTGATGATCTGATTGCTGAGATTCGAGACCGTATCGACAAACAGGAGCGCGTGCTCGTAACGACGCTTACGAAGCGTATGGCCGAAGACCTGTCGACCTATCTGCAGGAAATCGGCATCAAGACCGCATATATCCATAGTGACGTCGATACGCTGGAGCGCGGCGACATCCTGCGTGATCTGCGTATGGGTGTTTACGATGTACTTGTCGGTATCAATCTCCTGCGCGAAGGACTTGACCTGCCAGAGGTAAGCCTGGTGGCAATTATGGACGCTGACAAAGAAGGCTTTCTCCGTAGTGAGAGCGCGCTTATTCAGACGATTGGGCGCGCCGCCCGTCATGAGCATGGCTCGGTCCTGATGTACGCGGACGTCATTACGCGCTCGATGCAAGCGGCAATCGATGAAACGAATCGTCGCCGCAGCATCCAGGAAGCATACAATACGGCACATGGTATCACGCCGCGTAGCGTGGCCAAGGAAATCGGCGAAGGCCTGCGCGCGATCATCCCGCAAAAGGAAGACGACAAGAAGCCGAAGCTCAACCTCGCCAAGATTCCAAAGGATGAATACGCATCGCTCATTAAGGATCTGAATTCACAGATGACACTAGCGAGCGCAAACCTGGAGTTTGAAAAGGCCGCTGAACTCCGCGATATGATCGCTGACATCAAGGCAAAGATGTAGCATGGCTCTTAAGTTAGCTGCCTGGAATGTCGAAGGAAGGCTCAGTCCTCGCACGAGTGGCAGGCGCGGCTCGCCGACGCATATCCTCGCCGGTATCCGTCGTCTCGATGCTGACGTTGTCGTTCTTCCCGAGGCATACTACGAAACGATTGCACCAGGTGTCGATGACGCGCTGCATCGCCTCGGGTATCACTGGCATGATGCTCGGTATGACGATGTTGCTTTAGCGGCTGACGAGGCTGGCCGTCCGACGGAAGTGTACCTTCGCATACTCAGCCGCCTGCCGCTCGAGAATGTGCGACGGCTACGATTTCATGACATACGGACACTTATGTGTGCGACGCTCACCGATCCCTCGACTGGTCGCCAACTCCTCATGATTGCGACACACCTGGACGACCGGGCAGAGTCACTAAGGATGCAGCAGGTGCGGGAAGTCGCAGCGTTTATTAGGGCTGAGAATATGCCGACAGTGATGCTCGGGGACTTTAATGCCATCTGGGATGGTAAGCGAGCCCGTATTATGCGGAGTAGGAGTGTACGCCGTGTGGTGCGGCTCTTGCCGAATGAGTGGCTCCGCTCGGTCGCGACCCGGTTTGCTGACATGGCATCAGGTACCACGCTTGATTATTTAGCAGCCCATGCTGGCCTCCTGGATGCTGACCCACGGCGCAGAGCTACCGCAACGCCCAAATTATACGGTGCTGAATGGCTGCCGAGTATCCGGATGGCGCAGCTCGATCACATTTTAATCAGTGACGACATCGTTGCCGGCCGTGTCGATATTGCGTCCGATGGCGGTTCGGATCACCGGGCGATTCACACCACGATACAGCTCCAGCCACTAGACAAACAGGGGTAGGTGTGCTATAGTGAGAGTAATGCATTCAACGAATGTCGAGCTTCTTTTCAAAGATGCGCGCAACCACTAGGTAGAATTTAGGCGCCACCACCGAAAAATAATCTCTCGCTGTTCCTACGAGGGCATTTCTATCAACAACACAGAAAGGCAAGTAATGACTTACCAGCAACGCCGTCCTGCAGCAGCAGGGCGCCCTATGAACGGACGTCCACGTCCAGGCGGCCGCCGTGGCCCAGCTCACAAATCAGGTGGCAAAAAAGGCCCGATGAAGCAGTACATTCATCCGTCTAAATTCATCAACAAAGCAAAGGCTTACGAGGAAACGACCTACGAGTCAACGCACAAGTTCAGCGATTTTCCATTTGGTTCAGAGCTGCATCATAATATTTCATCGAAGGGCTATGTGACGCCCAGCGCGATCCAGGATCAGGCGATTCCGCATATCATCGAAGGCCGCGATGTCATTGGTCTCGCCAATACCGGTACGGGTAAGACAGCAGCTTTCCTGTTGCCAATTATCGAGCGCCAAAGTGGTATTATGCTTCGCCCGAGCGTCCTGATTATTGCGCCGACTCGCGAGCTTGCTCAGCAGATCGACGAGCAGTTCCGTGAATTTGCTCGTGGTATGGGCCTGTTTTCGGCACTCATCGTCGGTGGTGTCAACGTTGATCGCCAGCTCCGCGATCTGAAGCGCCGCCCGCATCTCATTATCGGTACGCCAGGCCGCTTGAAGGATTTGATCGAGCGCCGCGCCATCCAGCTTAAGAATATGACGACGCTCGTTCTCGACGAAGCTGACCGTATGCTCGACATGGGCTTCCTGCCCGATATCCGCCGCATCGTCGATTCGATGCCACGCGAACGCCAGACACTCTTTTTCAGTGCGACGATTACGCCTGAAATCGAAAAACTGACCCATGACTTCCTGAAAGACCCTGTGACCGTATCGGTTCGCACCAGTGAAACCAGCGACCACGTCGACCAGGATGTCATCGAGACGCGTGACAAGGCGCACAAGGTAGAAGTTCTGACGAACCTGCTGAGCGATGAGGCATACGACAAGGTACTCGTTTTCGGTGAAACGAAATTCGGCGTGCAGCGCCTGAGCGATCACCTTACGAACATCGGTATTCCATCGGCCGCTATTCACGGCAACAAAAACCAGTCACAGCGCCAGAAGGCACTGAAGCTGTTCAAGGATGAAAAAGTGAAGGTCCTCGTTGCTACCGACGTAGCTGCCCGTGGTCTTGATATTCCAAACGTGACGCACGTCATCAACTTTGACACGCCGCAGACCTACGACGACTACGTACACCGTATCGGCCGTACCGGTCGTGGTGGTGCGAGCGGACGCGCACTGACGTTTATCGACAGCCAGCGCTAAGCGGGCTCGCCGTCACTCTGTGATGGCAACCTGGCCATCATCGCAGCAACCCTCCCGAGGCCTCTCTGGAGGGTTGTTTCTTTGGGGCCGTCGGTCGGTAGTTCGAATACAGGAATATGATAATAGGATAATGCGAGTGGCACGGCAAGCGAATTGGCTTCATACAGTTCTATCCGGTGACGGGCAGCATTCTCATCAGGATTAGTTTCGTGATTGTCCGAACGCGCTGTGCGACGCATTAGTCTGACGAGGGCTTCTTCGCGGTCGACGGTGGTATGAATAACGCCTCCGATTCGATAGGAGGCGCCTGCGAGCTGCATAAGGTCACTGATCTGCGAGATCCGCCTCGGCATGCCGTCAACCATAATGAGATCGAGGTCGGTGTTGCGGTACTGGCGCAGGGCGTCGACCGCAACTTGATCGATAATGTCATCTGGCAGAAGGTCGTAATGGTCATGTGACCTGTAGTGGATGTCAATGTCGCGAGCAACGATAGAGTCTTTGTAGCCGGCGCGAATGTCGCGGACTTCCTGGCCTAACGAAATGTGTGCGCTACGGCCGCGGTATTCAAGTGATTCGACAACACCGCGGGCAAAGGTAGATTTACCGCTGCCAGGGGAGCCAATCACGCTAATCATGGTTGGTTGCTGTTCCATATTGTCCTCCAGTTACACTACTAAGGTACTTCTCATTATAAATCAGCCTTCGATGGGCTACAATGGAGCTATGAAAGCTATGGTAGAAGTAACAGGACTCCGTAAGCGTTACGGTGACAAGCAGGCGGTTGACGGGGTCAGTTTTACGGTCAAAAAAGGTGAAATATTCGGAATACTAGGGCCCAACGGCGCCGGCAAAACGACGACGCTCGAGATGATGGAGACGCTACGGCCGATCGACGAGGGTACGGTGCTCATCGACGGTATTGATGTGGCAAGGAATCCGGATAGGATTAAATATCTGATCGGTGTACAGCCGCAAACACCGGCATTTCAGGACAAGACGAAACTCACCGAAGTCATCGAGATGTTTGCTGCGGCGTATGGCGAAAACGTGGATGTTATGCAGTTCTTGCGCGACGTAGACCTTGAAGAGAAGGCGGCCAGTTACGTCGAATCACTTTCGGGTGGCCAGAAGCAGCGGCTAAGCATTACGACGGCACTCGTGCATGGACCGAAAGTGTTCTTTCTCGATGAGCCGACGACCGGCCTCGACCCACAGGCACGCCGGCATCTCTGGGATCTGATCGAAAAGGTCCGCCAAAAGGGCATCAGTGTCATCATGACGACTCACTATATGGACGAGGCAGAAATTCTCTGTGACCGGATCGCCGTGATGGATAACGGCAAAATTATTGCGATCGACACGCCAGAGAACCTTATCCAACAACTACTTGGCCGTGGTTTCAAAAAGGAGCAACAGGTGCAGCAGGCGAACCTAGAAGATGTGTTTATCGATTTGACCGGGAAAGATTTGAGGGAAGGCTAGTATGAAAAAATCTCTGTTTACCGTCCTGACGTTCGTGCGGATCAATACGCGGCGGTTTTTCCGTGACCGTCTGGCGTTGTTTTTTAGTATCGGCTTTCCGCTGATCTTTCTGTTCGTGTTTGGTAGCCTGAATAGCGGTAGCCACGACGTATCGTTTAAGGTGGCGGTGATTAATCAATCGCAGCAGCAGTTTGCAGGTGATTTTGCGAGCAAGCTCAAGGATTCGAATATCCTGAAGGTCAATAAAGACATCACATCAATCGACGCGGCGACGGACAAGATGGGGCGCTCCGAGCTAGACGCGGCAATCGTGCTGCCAAAGGATTTCGGGACGGTCAAGCCGGGCGCGAATCATCCGAGCGGTGAGGCGGAAGTCCTCTACACTCAGAACAATCAACAATCTGCCCAGGCGCTCAGCAGTGTGCTCGAGGGGGTGTTTAAGGGCATCAATGCCAAGTTCGTGTCGACCGATATGCCGTTCACCGTCAAGTCGACCCAGCTTAACGAGCGGAGTCTGACGGCATTTGATTATACCTTTGCTGGTCTGCTTGGATTCGCAATCATCGGTATGGGTATCTTCGGGCCGGTCAACGTATTCCCTGAGCTGAAGAAGATGGGCATCCTGCGCCGCCTGTCGACGACGCCGCTGAAGGTGTGGCAGTATTTCCTGGCGACGATGATCGGACAGGCACTGATCGGACTCGTCAGCCTGGCAACGATGTTCGTCGTGGCGATTCTTGTCTTCCATCTCAACGTCGTCGGGAATTACTTAGAGCTTATCGCGTTCCTGGTGATAAGCATCATGATGATCCTCGGTATCGGTTTGGCGTTAGGTGGCTGGGCGAAAAACGAGCGCCAGGTAGCGCCGCTTGCCAATATTGTGACATTTCCGATGATGTTCTTGTCGGGCACGTTCTTCCCGCGCTTCCTGATGCCTGAGTGGCTGCAGCATATTTCGGGCTTTTTGCCGCTGACACCGGTCATCGATGGTATCCGTCTGATTACGACCGAGGGTAAGCACCTCGTTGATATCGCGCCGCAGCTTGGCCTCATCGCCGTGTGGATGATTATCATTTACTTGATCGCATTCCGCGTCTTCCGCTGGGAGTAGGCTGGCACTCGGTTTACCGGTGGTATACTATAGAGAGTATGACTGATATTTCTCGTGATGATGTGCTTCATTTGGCACAACTTAGCAGTCTGCAGCTCGGCGATAACGAAATCGATGCGTTGCAGCAAAATCTTGATGATATTTTAGGGTATGTCGCTCAGCTCGGCGAGCTTGATACGACCGGCGTCGAGCCGACGTATCAGGTGACTGGCCTGGAAAACGTGTGGCGCGATGATGTCGTGCAGACGGGCGATGCCGACCGCGAGCAGCTCTTGGCGCTCGCTCCTGAAGCCCAGGATAACCAAGTGAAAGTTCCAAAGGTACTCTAGTATGACGATTGATGACATCCTGAACGATATTCGTAGTGGCGCCAATGCCCGCCAGCAAGTTGAACGTGCGCTCGAGCGTGCCCGTGGTAGTGAGTCGCATCATGCGCTACTGAACCTGACTGAAGAACGTGCTCTGCAGCGTGCTGATGAAATTGACGCAAAGCTTGCCGCTGGCGAATCGGCTGGACGCCTCGCCGGTGTGCCGTTCGTCGTTAAAGATAACTTTTTGGCGTTTGGCGCGCCTACGACCGCAGCAAGCAAAATGCTCGAGAGCTTCGATGCGCCACTGCAAGCAACTGCAGTCGAGCAGCTCGAAGCCGAGGGGGCGATTTGTATTGGCAAGGCGAATCTCGATGCATTCGCGCATGGCGGCAGTACGGAAAACTCAGCGTTCGGTCCGACAAAAAACGCCGTTGACCAGACAAAGGTCGCCGGTGGTAGTAGTGGTGGCTCAGCTGTCGTGACGGCGCTGGGTGTCGTACCGTTCGCACTTGGGACGGATACGGGCGGTTCGATTCGTCAGCCAGCCAGCTTTAACGGTGTCGTCGGGGTGAAGCCGACGTATGGCACGGTGAGCCGCTATGGTGTGGTTGCCATGGCGAGCAGTACCGATACGATCGGCTGCTTTGCTTCAAATGTTGCCGATGCCGAACTGGTCATGGATGTTATGAGCGGCCGCGACGCCAAAGATATGACGACGCTGCCGGACTTTTACGCGCCACTTGCCGACAGTAAGCCGGCACAAAAAATCGGGCTCATCAGGGAGTCAATGACCGATGATGTCGATCCTGACGTGCGAGCACGGGTGCAAGAGTACGCCGAACGCCTCCGCGCCGCAGGTCACACGGTTGAGGAAGTCAGTCTGCCGATGCTTAATTATGCCCTTGCGATGTACTACATCATCGTTCCGGCTGAAATCAGCAGCAACCTGGCGCGTTATGACGGCATTCGCTACGGTCACCGCGCAGGGGACGTACATACGCTGGCAGAGCTGTATGGCCGGACGCGCGACGAAGGCTTCGTAACCGAAAATAAACGCCGCATCATGGTAGGCAGTTACGTGCTGTCGAGCGGCTTCTTTGACGCCTACTACCAGCAGGCGCAGAAGGCTCGAACGCTGCTGATCAATGCCTACAATGAACTGTTTGCCACCTATGACGTGCTACTAAGCCCGGTTGCCCCGACGCCGGCATTCGGTCTGGGTGAAAATACCGAAGATCCTATCAAAATGTATCTCGCGGACATCATGACCGTACCGCCAAGCCTCGCTGGTTTGCCTGCAATGAGCATCCCTGCCGGCGTCACGAACGAGGGACTGCCGGTCGGCGTCCAGCTGATTGGTCAGCGTCAAAGCGATGCTGCGCTGCTGGCCTTAGCACGCTCGATGGAGGTGACGAATGGATAGTTCATCACTATTGCCGTTTTTGATTGGCATCCTTGTCGTTGGCGGCCTGCTTGTATTTGTCCTGATGATTACGCGTCGCAGCCACAAGCAGCTCGATATGGACAAGTACCGCAGCAAATGGATGACTATCGAACAGGCGCTGCGTCGCGATGACCCGTCGAGCCATGTGCTATGCGTGCTAAACGCTGATAAGCTGCTCGATCAAGCGCTCAAAGAGCGCGGAACGACCGGCGAAACGATGGGCGAGCGTATGAAGAACGAGAAGACCACCTGGAGTAATGCGAATGCCGTCTGGAGCGCCCATAAGCTGCGCAATCAAATCGCGCACGAGGCAGATGCGAAGGTGAGTTACGATGACACACGCCGTGCCTTGTCGGCATTCAAACAAGGACTGAAAGATATAGGAGCGATCTAATGGTAAATGATGACGTATTACAGAAATATGACATGACGATTGGTATCGAGTGTCACGTTCAGCTCGCGACATCGACCAAGCTCTTTAGTCCTGCCGACAATGACGCGCGCGACAAGTCGCCCAATAGTGTCGTTCATCCGATTGATTACGGCCTACCCGGCATGTTGCCGGTATTGAACCGCCAGGCGGTAAACCTCGCCATCAGGGCGGGCAAGGCACTTAATGCGCCAATTGCGCGCGTCAGCCGGTTTGACCGCAAACACTATTTTTATCCTGATCTGCCGAAGGGTTACCAAACGACGCAGATGTATCAGCCGATCATCGAAGCGGGCTATATCGATGCGCCGCTCGAGGACGGTTCGAGCGTACGTGTTCGGATTCACCACGCGCATATGGAAGAAGATGCTGGTAAGCTGACGCACTACAGCGACTACAGCCTCGTCGACCTAAACCGCGCCGGGACGCCACTGATCGAGATCGTGTCGGAACCGGATATTCACTCTGCCCAGGAGGCCAAAGCTTATGCCTCAGAGCTCCATAAGCTCATGACCTACGCTGGCGTCACGCTTGGTGATTTGTACCACGGCAACATGCGGTTTGATGTGAACATTTCGGTAGCCCCTAAGGGCTCGAATACACTTGGCAAGCGTGCTGAAGTAAAGAACCTGAACTCATTCCGCAGCGTTGAAAAGGCTGCGGAATATGAGTTCCGCCGCCAAGTCGAACTGATTGAACGCGGCGAGGCCGTCGTGCAGGAGACGCGCGGCTGGGATGATGACAAGCAGATCACGAATTCTCAGCGTTCCAAGGAAGATGCACAGGACTATCGTTACATGCCCGACGCTGACATTCCTCCGATTGTTCTGACGGACGAAGAGATCGAGGCCATCCAGGCCGAAGTGCCAACGCTGCCATCTGTCTACCGCGAGCAGTGGGCGCCTCTCGGGCTTGATCGGTCAGTCATCGATTCGCTTTTGGCGCGTCAGAGTTATGCCGTGCTCGTCAGTGATATTCAGCATGCTGCCGGTGACGCCATCGCAAAGCGTGTTGCTCATTGGTTTGCGAGCGCTGTGAGCGCCGACGAGGAGGCGGCGTATGTGGCAAGCAACTTCGTTCCGGAAGGCTTCATTGAATTGGCGCAGATGGTGGAAGCGAGCGAGCTATCGAGTTCTGCTGCTAAAGAAGTCTTCAACGACCTGCTGACAAGCGACAAGACGCCTCGTGCGATTGCCGAGGAAAGGAACTTACTCCAGGTAAGTGATGAAGGCGAGATCGCAGCGATCGTCGACGAAGTACTGGCTGACCCCGCTAGTGCACAGTCAATCCAGGATATTCGTGAAGGCAAAGACAAGGCGATCGGCTACCTCGTCGGCCAAATCATGAAGAAATCGCAGGGCAAGGCAAATCCAGCCCTGGCGCAAAAACTTATCCGTGAACGACTATAGGAACTAAAAGAGGCGACATCTATACCGGTGTCAGTGTTGTATTTGCAGCCCATCTAAAGAATCGACTATAATAGAAAGTACAACACCTGCAATGGAGTTGTACAAATTAGCAATAACGCTGCATAGGCGCTGAATACGGAGGACTGAATAGACATGGACTGGGCGCAAATTCTCGTTATAATTTTAGGAATATTCCTGGCAATCTTCTTGGTGATCGGCATCGCACTTGGCGTGATGATTATCCGACTGACACGGCAAATTAGGACGGTCGCAGCTATCGCCGAGCGGGCTGCTGCTCATGCCGAGCGTGCCATGAAGGGTGCGAGCATCGCAGCGGTACCGAGTATGATTATTGGCAAGGTTTTAAATCAATTCAGGAGGGGTCATCATGGCAGTAAGTAAACGGTTCGCATTAGGAGCAATAGTCGGGTTAACCGCCGGTGTTATCGCCGGTATGCTTACCGCGCCCAAGTCGGGACGCGAGACGCGCGCAGACCTTAAGCAGCGTGCTGATGACATGAAGCACAAAGCAAATGAAACTGCCGAACATGTCACTGACAAAACAGAGGAATACATCGAGCGCGGCCAGGCGGCCGCCAAGGGTGCCGTCGAGGGCGCCAAGAAGGGTTTTTGGAGCAAGTAGTTCGTGGTAGGTAAAATATTTCAGAAAGCGGCCGGTAAAGTAAAAACAGACAACGAACGGGGTGCGCGTACTGCACTCATCGAGGATCTTTTTCAGGATTTCAATCGGAATCGTCATCAGGTCTACTGGATGAATTTCATTCGGGGAATTTTCTTTGGCCTTGGCAGTGTCCTGGGTGGTACGATCGTTGTCGCGCTGCTGATATGGATCCTGGCGCATATCGGCAACTGGTTCCCGGGCATGCATGACTTCTTCCAGGCACTAACTCAGACGCTGCAGCGCCCAAAGAACTAATTTTACTACAGACAAACGGGCCAAGTTTCCGCTATACTTAATGTATCTATGGGGGTAGAAACAGCACCACAGTCTGCGTTAACGGCGCAGCTACAACCATCTGATTATGTGCATCTGCATAATCACTCCCACCATAGCCTGCTCGACGGGCTTTCGAAGATCCCGGATCTCGTGAAGCTTGTTGAGGGCTATGGTATGGAGGCGATGGCGATCACCGATCATGGCACCATGAGCGGGACGATTGAATTTTATAAGGCCACGCAGGACAGCGGCGTGAAGCCTATTTTTGGCATGGAGGCCTACGTGGCAGCACGTTCACGTCATGACCGCGACCCCCAAAAGGACAAGGCGCGCTACCACTTGATTATCCTTGCGATGAACGAGCAAGGCTACAAAAACCTCATGAAGCTGTCGACCCAGGCGAATCTGGAGGGTATGTACTATAAGCCGCGCATCGACCACGAGTTGCTCGAGAAATACAATGAAGGCTTGATTATTCTCTCGGCCTGCGCCAGTGGTGAACTCGGCGAAAACCTACGCATGGACAACTACGAAGAAGCCAAGCGCGTGGCGAGTTGGTACAAGTCGATTTTCGGTGACCGATACTACCTGGAGTTGCAGGATCATGGTCACCCCGACAATCCCGTGCAATGGGACGTGCAGGTCAAGATCAACCAATATCTCAACCGTCTGTCCGAGGAGCTCGATATCCCATGCGTGGTGACTAGCGATGGCCACTACTTGTCACACGATGATCAGGATACGCATGAAATCCTGCTTTGTGTCGGCACTGGCGCCTATCTGAGCGACGAAAAGCGCATGAGCCTGAAGGACTTTGAGCTGCACGTGACGGACCCGCGTGAGATCATTAGTCGCTGGGAGAAGACCAATCCGGAAGCAGTGCGAAACACCAAACGCATTGCCGATCGTTGCCATGTAGAGATTGAGCTTGGTCGAATCCTGATTCCGGAATTCCCCGTGCCAGATGGAATGGACGAAAAATCGTACCTTGATCATCTGGTGTATCAGGGGATGGCGTTTCGGTATCTCGGCGTTCCGTGGGATGAAGCGGGCGAAATGGGCAATGAAGCGATTCGATCTCAGCTTAAACCAGAGCAGGTCGAACGACTCGATATGGAGCTGGGCGTGCTCGATAAAATGGGCTATAACGGCTATTTCCTGATCGTGCAGGACTTCATCAACTGGGGGAAATCGCAGGGGATTATCTTTGGTCCAGGCCGTGGCTCGGCAGCCGGCTCGATCATCGCCTACGCGCTCAAGATTACCGACCTGGATCCACTCAAATACGACTTGCTGTTCGAGCGTTTCCTGAATCCGGACCGTGTCTCCATGCCGGATATCGACATCGACATCCAGGATACCCGCCGCGGCGAAGTGATTGAATACTGTGCTGAGAAGTACGGCCGTGACCGCGTGACCAACATCGGTACGTTTGGCACGATGGCTGCCCGCGCGGCGGTGCGTGACGTAGCGCGGGTGCTCCAGGTGCCGTACGCCGAAGCTGATCGGCTTAGTAAAATGATTCCGCCGCCTGCTCAGGGCCGCCATATCCCCCTCAAGGTCAGCGTCGTCGAAGATGCCGATTTAAAGAAAGAGTACGAGACTAATCCGACATCGAAGCAGGTGCTCGACTACGCGATGCGACTCGAAGGAACGATGCGTTCACATGGCGTGCATGCTGCCGGTGTGGTGATTGCGCCAGAACCGGTCGTTAACTATGTGCCGCTCGAAATGGCGCAAAAGGGCGTCGTGGCCACGCAGTTCCCGATGGGGCCGGTCGAAGAGCTCGGGCTACTAAAGATGGACTTCTTGGGTCTTTCTAACCTCACGATCATCAATAATGCCCTCCGCATCATCAAGAAGGTGTACCATAACGACATCGACCTTTCGAAGATTCCGCTTGATGACACTAAGACCTACGAGCTGTTCCAGCGTGGCGACACGACGGGTGTGTTCCAGCTTGAGTCGGCTGGCATGAAGCGGTATCTCCGTGAGCTGAAGCCGACGGCATTTGAAGACATCATCGCGATGGTGGCGCTCTATCGCCCAGGTCCTATGCAGTTCATCGACAGCTTCATTAAGCGCAAGCACGGCGAAGAAGAAATCACCTACCTCGACAAGGGTATGGAGAACTCGCTCAAGAATACCTACGGCATCCTCGTCTATCAGGAGCAGTTCATGCAGATTTCCAAGGAATGGTCGGGATTCACCGGCGGACAGGCCGACACGCTGCGCAAGGCGGTGGGTAAGAAAAAGATCGACCTGATGCGCAAGGTCAAGGTGGACTTCGTCGAAGGCGCCATCAAGACCAGCGGTGCTAAGAAGGAAGTCGCAGAGAAATTCTGGGACCAGCTCGAAGAGTTTGCGAATTACTGTTTCAACAAGTCACACGCGGCATGTTACGGGTTGGTGTCGTACTGGACGGCGTATCTCAAGGCGCATTACCCAGACGCATTCATGGCAGCGCTTATGACGAGCGACCAGGACGATATTGAGCGTTTGGCGATCGAGATTACCGAATGTAAGCACATGGGTATCAAGGTGCTCTCGCCGGACGTCAACGAATCGTACGTTGAATTTGCGGTCGTGCCAAACGAAAACAAAATCCGTTTCGGTATGGCGGCCATCAAAGGCGTGGGCGTCGGTGCGGTCGAAGAAATCATCCGTGTACGCGACGAAGGAAAGTTCACGAGCATCGAGGATTTTGCCAAGCGTGTCAGTACGCAAAAAGTGAACAAAAAGGTGTGGGAGTCGCTCATCAAATCTGGCGCGTTCGACAGCCTGGGTGACCGTTCGGATCTGCTCTATAACGTCGAGACGCTCCTCGCATTTGCGAGCAAGCTACAAAAAGAAGCGCTTAGCGGCCAAACCGATTTATTCGGTGGCATGAGCGAAATGGTCGAAATCCAGCCGACAGTCAGCCTGCAGACGGCGCCGGTCAAATATACCGAAAAAGAGCAGCTGATGTGGGAACGTGAACTGCTTGGTCTGTATATCAGCGCGCATCCACTTGATAATTATGACGCTTACTTTGAGGAGCAGACGATTCCGCTCGCCCGGATGAAGCCGGAAATCGATGGCAAGAAAGTGACGATTGGCGGCCTGGTGTCGACGGTCCGCACTATCGTAACGAAGAGTGGTACGAAGATGGCGTTCGTTGGAATCGAGGACAAGACGAACGAAGCCGAAGTCATTGTCTTTCCGAACCTCTACGAGCAGACGGGCGCCAAGTTAGTACAGGATGCCGTCATTCGTGTGAGTGGCAAGGTCAGTGCCCGTGATCGTGATGGTAACTTGGGTAACGAAGCAAAGATGATCGCTGATGAAATTAATGTCGTCACCGACCAGGAACTCCGCGATTATGAGTCGACCGGCCGCAAGATGGAGGCGCCCCGCATGAGCTCGCAGGTCAAAGCGCAGCGCGTAGCCGAGTACCGTGCCAAAAAGACCGGTATTCCACTCACTCCTAAGCCGGCAGCGGCCAAGGAAGAGCCAGCCGTCGCCGAGGCGCCAAAGCCACGCCCCGTCCTGGATATTCCGCCGGTCAAGAAGCTGTTCGTCCATGTCAAAGACCCCGAAGATCACTCGGCGCTGCTGTCGCTTAAACAAGTATGCGGTGATTTTGTCGGTAATACCGACATCGTACTGGTACTGGGGGCTGATAAGACGTCGGCGATTCGTTTGCCGTTCCGTGTCGACGCAAGCGAGGAGCTAATCGGCGAGCTCGTCAAGTTGCTCGGCGAAGACTGCGTAGCTTTGAAGTAGCTACCGCGTTGTTAGGGCATAGAGCGCGATGCCCGTGGCGACGCTCACGTTGAACGATTCTTTGCGACCCTGCATAGGGATTTCAATCAAGTCGTCGCAATACGCGCGTAAGCTAGCGTCGATCCCTTCGACTTCTTCGCCAAGGAGGAGTGCGACTTTTGCGGGCGCTTCGTACATGGGCAATAGGACCGAGCGTTCGTCTTGTTCCAGTCCGACAATGCGGTAGCCGCTGGCGCGGAGACTCTCGATGTCCGGTGCTTGCTGGTATTCGAATGGTACCATTGCTTCGGCACCGAGGGCGGTCTTGTGAATTTGATCAGTTAATTTACGGTGGATATGCGGCAGCCGTGGGTCATTGGTGAGGGTGGGATAGGGTGTATAGCCGCTCAAGATGATTTTTCGGACGCCGAAGCCCTCGCTCGTGCGAAAAATTGCTCCGACATTATGGGTCGAGCGAATATTGTGAGCGATGACGATGATTTCTGGCATTATGACTATTGTACTGTACGCGGGAGGCTATAAATAGCACAAGCAGTTTGCTATAGTGAGGGGAATGGACGAAGTACGGATTCAGGAACGCCGGCGCGACAGCGATGAGAATGCCACCCGAGAGCGGGCGGCGATTTTGGGTTTTGAGTATCTCGACACCCGCGAAATAGAAACGACGTTGCCGCTTGTCGACGGCATATTGTCGATCGACGAAATGTACAAGGGCTACATGGTGCCGCTGTTCGCAGGCAATGGCGGCGAGCCATACCGTTTCGGCATTACGAGTCAGACGCCTCAGTCGCTGATTCGCTCTATGGAGCAGTCGTTTAGCGACCGCGGCGACCGGACGCAGTTTTTACTGATTAGTAATAGCGGTTTTCGGGCGTTCATGCAGCGGTATGATCCGCCAAAGGTCGTTATCTACGACGACATCAAGATTGCCAAGTCAGGTGACAGTGACACGCTCGGCAGCGTCAGCCATACGCTCAATAGCGTCGCCAGTGATGCGCTATTCGATTATCTGATTACCCAGGGTGACCAGCTGGGAGCAAGCGATATTCATATCGAAAATGAGCGAACCGGTATTCGGGTACGTATGCGTGTCGATGGTGCTTTGCATGCTGTAGCGACACTCGAAAAAGATCGGTACCGTACTGTGATGGGTGAACTCGCGAGCCGGGCCAATATCTCGATGGCTGCGACCGAACCGCAATCGGGTCATATGCAAAAAGAAATCACACAGGGCGGTGCGACGCATGTGCTCAATATCCGCGTCGAAACAGTCCCGACGCTCTACGGTCAAGACGCCGTATTGCGTTTATTTAACTTCGACGAAAGCTTACTTAACCTGGACCTTCTGGGTATTCCGGATCGCCAGCGCAAAGAGATTGATGAAGTTGTCAGCCATCCGCGCGGCATGGTCCTGATGGTCGGGCCGACTGGGTCAGGTAAGTCGACAACACTCTACAGTATGCTCAACGCCCTTAATACGCCCGACCGTAAGTTGATTACTCTAGAAGACCCTGTAGAATACAGCCTGAACGGTGTGTCGCAGATCCCGATTGACACCACAGGCGGCCAGAGCTTTGGCGACGGACTGCGCTCGGTCCTGCGCCTAGACCCTGATGTCGTGATGATCGGTGAGATCCGCGACCAGGATACGGCGCGCACGGCGATTCAGGCGTCGATTACAGGTCACTTGGTGCTGTCCAGCTTCCATGCCAACACGACCAGCGCGGCGTTTAGTCGCATGATCGACCTGATCGGAGTGAACCCGATTTTCAGTTCGGCGATCCGCCTGGTGATTGCTCAGCGCCTGGTGCGTCGGCTGCATGATGCAACGAAAGAAGCGTACGAGCCCGACGAGGCGACACGCCGCTATGTGCGTGACGTGTTGAAGGATTTGCCAGAGCATATCGAAAAGCCTGATCTCGATACGTTCAAGTTATGGCGGCCAGTGCCAAGCGACGACGTGCCATTTGGTTACAAGGGCCGTATCGTGATCATGGAGCAACTGATCGTCGACGAGACGATCCAGGGGTTTCTGCGCGGCGATGTGCTCGACGTGCATAGCGAAACGATCGAAAAGACGGCCAAGGAGCAGGGGATGGTGACGCTGCTGCAGGCGGGCATCTTGGCAGCACTGCGGGGCGAGACGACGCTCGAAGAGATCAACCGGGTAATTTAACGCTAACCCCTTTAAAATTATCAGAAACTATGCTATAGTGTGTAGTTGATTGTATATAGTAACCGTCGAAGTTCGATAGTGTGGAGCCGTAGCGATACAACTGCGTGGCCAGCTAGGAGCGTACCGAGACATTAACTGAGGTAAAATTATGAGTTTTGCATTGATTCAAAAAGTGAACGAAGAGCAGAAAAAAGCTGGTGTCGTTGACGTCCGCAGCGGTGACACCGTCCGTGTCCACCAGAAGATTAAAGAAGGTAACAAAGAGCGCGTTCAGATTTTCGAAGGCGTCGTTATCCGTACTGACAACAAGCAGTCGCACACAAGCCGTATTACGGTTCGCAAGATCGCGAGCGGTGTTGGCGTCGAAAAGAGCTTCCTGCTCCACAGTCCACTCGTAGAAAAGGTAGAAATCGTCCGCCGTTCGAAGGTCCGCCGCAACTACCTGTCATTCCTCCGCGCTCGTAGCGGTAAGAGTGCTCGCCTGGTCGCAAAGAACTTTGACCGCGAAGCCGTCAACAAGGTTGCTGAAGCTCCTAAAGCGGAATAAAAATTGCTATATAAAAACGCCCGACATTAATCGGGTGTTTTTATATAGAGTAAAAATAGCGTGATAAAAGATAGAGCAGTCTGTTTGCCAGGAACGGTGCGGGTGAAGACTCGCACCGTTCCTGGCGTGGACGACGTGTCTAGTCGACACTCGGGAGGCCGCGAAGAGAGATGGAGTAGCCGTGAGCTACAGATCCCTCAGCGACACCAATGAACTCGAGGCCAGGAAATTTTGATTCCATGCTCTCCTTGGTCGGCCGCATTGACTCATCGAAAAGGTAGATCTCGAATGAGCAGAAGATCCACCGAGCGCCGCAGTGAAGGCAAATGTTCTCACCATCCCGGTTGAGGGGTTCAAACATGCCTCCTCTACCGCAATTGCCGCAGGTTGACCAGCTGAATGAAACGACGAGAGTGCGCCGCATTACGGCATCTGTCACCATGCTTGGCACGGTAAACGATTTAGGTTTCATATGATTGGTCCTATCACTAGAACTGCTCTATCAAGGTGTCTCGCAGTCGCAACTTGTGCTGCGAGTCATATTAATTACAACAGATAAAACTAAAAAAGTCAATCATATATAATGAAAGCTATGATTCTTGGTATCGACGAAGTTGGCCGCGGGCCATGGGCGGGACCGTTAGTGGTGGGTGCTGTAGTACTTGGCGGTGCGACGATTGACGGGCTGACGGATAGTAAGAAGCTGACCAAGAAAAAGCGTGAAGCACTTGAACTTGAGATTCTCGAAAAGGCTGCCGGCTGGGGGCTTGGCTGGGTGCCTGCGCATGAACTAGATGCCATTGGTCTCGGCCCGGCACTGCGCCTTGCAACGCGCCGTGCGGTGGAACAAGTTCACGCGCCGTATCACGAGATTATCATTGATGGTACGATTAACTTCCTCAGTGATACCGCAAAGGGTCAGTATGTCACGACGATGCCAAAAGCCGACCTGCTCGTACCGAGTGTTAGCGCGGCATCAATTATCGCCAAGGTGGCGCGCGACCGCTATATGGCTGAGCAGGACGAGGTGTATCCCGGCTACGGCTTTAGTGGGCATGCAGGCTATGGTGTCGCCAAACACCGCGCAGCGATTGAACAGCTTGGTGTCACGCCACTGCACCGCTTGTCATTTGCACCGCTTGCCAAGTATGCTGCCGGTAGCTCGTCTGATCATACTGCGGCTGCAGATATTTCCGTGCGCAAAGAGGCAGGAGCTCAACTTTCTACGACAACGATTGGTAACGAAGCAGAAGCGGCTGTCGCAAATTATTTGCTGCGCCACGGGCACGAAATTATCGAACGGAACTGGAAAACGAAGTACTGCGAAATTGATATTGTGTCGATTAAAGGTGCAACGCTATATTTTACGGAAGTAAAATATCGTAAGTCTGCGCGCCAGGGCGATGGCCTAGCGGCCATCACAGCCAAGAAGCAAAATCAGATGGCCTTTGCGGCCAAACTGTATGCATCGGCACACAAAAGCCGCCATGAGCTGCTGCTCGCGGCGGCCAGTGTCAGCGGCGAACCGCCTGAAGTAGAAGCGTTTATCGAACTACGCTAGGTTGCGCAAGGCGGCGCGTACGCTTTCGCTGTCGCGTTCGATCAACTCGACGCGGCCTTCGATTTCACTGATCCCCATGCTGATGACGCGGGCGAGTGCTGGTTCGCTAAGCATCGGCGTAAAGAATGCTCGGTACTCTTCGAGCTGTTCGCGGGTGACAAGGCCGCTTGCGCTGTAGCGAGGAAAGTCATCATAGCTTTTATCGCCCTTGAATGTGGCTATGACCCAATCCCAGTTTTGTCGGACCCATGCCCAGGCAGGATCGCGGCCATCGCGGTTGCGAATGATGCCGACAAACCAGCGAAAGACATCTTGGCGGCGCACGATCGACTCATCCTTCATGAGTTCGAGGAGACGACTGAGTGTCACAGGGTCTTTCGATGAGGTTACGGCGCTGACGATATCCTGCTGAAGTTCGGGCGAATGGCTGGCTTTGTGTGCGGCGAGCAGCGTATCGACGGTGGTTGGCGCGCCGTGGCGGACGGCGGCAGACAGAACGACTCCTCGCATTTCTGGATCAAGCGCGTCGGGCGATGTGGCTTCATAGCGACGCAGCGCTTCATCGATGACATTTTGATCTTCACTATAGAGCATCATGCCGACAATAAGGGGGCGGAGGCGCGTATCGTCCTCGGGTTCGCCGTCGTGAGCTTCCCAGCCGAGTTTGTTGTACAAGTCGCGGGCAATGCGGCCTGATAGCGCTCGAAGAAGAGGCTCTTCGTCGGTGTTTTCAACGAATTTCTTTAGTTCACCGATTGCGACACTGATCATGGTCCAGACAGGTTCGGCTGTTTCGTGTGCATACGCTTCGAGTAGTGCAATCAGTACTGAACTGTCGCCGCCGTCACCACGCGCTAGGATTGTCTGTTCGTGCAGTAATTGGAGACGGGTAATGATGTCGAGCTCACCGGCTTTTACCGCGTCGACAAGCCGCTCCAGCAGTGCGGGCGAGTAACGGGTGACGAAGTGGGCTGCGTCGGCATTGTTGAGGCGGAGGGGAGTCGTGTGACTAACGGCCACGGTCGCGGAGGCGGTGTCGAATATAGCTGGCATCTCGCTGCTTGGCGAACCGAGCGGGATGGGCCAGAGTTTGTTTGAGGGCTCATGCGGACCTACGAAGAACTGCTGCTGGGTCAGACTGACAGTCTCATTAATCTGCTCGACCGACACGACCGGGTAGCCGCTCTGAGAAATCCAGGCGGTCATCATGCCGGCGATATTTTGGCCGCTTGCCTGCGCAAGCGAGTCCCAGAGGTCGTGTGCCTCGGTGTTAGCGTAGGCGTGCTTAGTAAAGTAATCGCGCAGGCCGGTTTGGAAAGCGATGTTGCCGATGAAATACTGCAGCATACGCAGGAGCCGCGCACCCTTGGCGTATACGATCGCACCATCGAATAGCGTGCTGATTTCGTCGGGGTGGTTAACATCGACCTGCACCGCCTGAACACCGTCAATCGCATCGCGCCGTAGCGCCATGATGCTTTCGTTGGTTGAAAATTCGAGCCAAATATTCCATTCAGGATGGAGAGCGTCGACGGCAAGGTATTCCATGAGCGTGGCGAAGCTTTCGTTGAGCCACAGGTCGTTCCACCATTTCATGGTAACGAGGTTGCCGAACCACTGATGCGCCAGCTCATGCGCAATGACCGTGGCGATATAGCGCTTACTGTCGATGCTGGTGACGGTAGGGTCGGCAATGAGCGCGACTTCGCGGTAGGTAATGAGTCCCCAGTTCTCCATGGCGCCGCTGCTGAAATCTGGCAGCGCGACATGGTCGGACTTTGGTAGCGGATACGCTGTTCCGAAAAATTCATCGTAAAACTCGATTGACCGCACGGCGATATCGAGTGCGAACGTCAGGCCGCTGGCAGGCTGGGCTGGCGTTGCCCATACGTTTACTTCAACTCCACCTGTAGTGGTCGCTGTTGCGCGCTGCAACTCACCCGTAACCCAGGCGAGCAAGTAGGTGCTCATGCGTGGCGTCGTGTCGAAGCTGGTAACCAGCTGGTCGTCCTGAACGGACTGCGATTTGACAGGCATATTGCCAAGCACGGTGATGTCGGTTTCGGTGATGAGTGAGACATCGAACGTTGCCTTGGCTTCCGGCTCGTCAACGCACGGAAAGACTTCGCGCGCATGGTGACTTTCGAACTGAGTAGCAAGCAGTTCTTTCTTGATACCGTCGTGCTCATAGTAGCAAGGGTAGAGACCGTGCATACTGTCGGTAATGGTGCCCGAGAAGGCGACGACGGCCACATGATGACCAGGCTCAAGATCATCATGGGTTAAATAGATCTCGTCATTCTGGCCAGCCGTAACCGTACCTTCGTGGCCGTCAATCGTGACACTTTCGATCGACAAGTCCTTGCTATGGAGCGGAATACGGTCGCTTGTTGCGCTACCAGTAATCGTAACGGTGCCACGGAATGAGCGAGCCTGGCGCTCGAGCGTCAGCGTCAGGGCGTAATGTTCAGGGATGAATTCTTCGATGAGTCGAGCTACTGTCTGCATATATCTATTGTAGCAAAGGTACCGTACGACGGCCCAGTGAACAGAGCGGCCTGGTGTATAAATGTTCTTTCGGGGATATACTAATAGCATGAACGTGATGCGACTACGGCGGCTGATCGGCGTGGCGATTCTTGCAATCGCGGCGGTCGTCATGTTGACGACGCATCCGAACTTGTGGCAGCCGGTGCAGCAAGTAGCCAATCAGCCACCGAGCGGTGCCGCAGTGGACGCGCTTGGCAAGTTGGCGGTCAAAGGTCGGGCGCCAAAAACCGGCTATACGCGGGCGCAGTTTGGCGATGGCTGGCGCGTGACGGGAATTTGCGACACGCGCAACATCATTCTGCACCGGGATCTAACGAATGTGATCGTCGATGATCAGTGTCATATCACAAGCGGGCTGCTGCACGATCCGTATACCGGCAAGGACATCAGCTTCATACGTGGTGCTTCGTCGAGCGCAGCGATTCAAATCGATCATGTCGTGGCCCTGAGTGATGCGTGGCAAAAAGGCGCGCAACAATTATCGTCCGCCGAGCGCGAGAACTTAGCCAATGACCCTTTAGAGCTCCTGGCGGTTGACGGTCCAGCGAATCAGCAAAAAGGTGACGGTGATGCGGCAACGTGGCTGCCGTCAAACAAGCCGTTTCGGTGCCAGTACGTCGCCCGTCAAATCGCCGTAAAAGCAAAGTATCAGTTATGGGTGACGCAGGCGGAAAAGAGCGCGATGCTCGGTGTGTTGGCGGCGTGTCCTGGCCAAACGTTGCCCAGCGCGCAGTAGTACCAGCCCAATCTGTAAAGTACACCAGGCGGGCAGCAGGATCCCGCCGAGCGGTGCACAGACAGCGGGTAGAAGTTTAGTCGATGTTCGCCCAGGTGCAAGGCTGATTAGTACGTTGAACCACCAGGCGCATATAATCCAAAACACGATGAGCGGCAGAGCGGCTTGGAGCTGCATCGCCGCGACATAGCACGGTATCGCCACTGCTAGCAATATAGCCGAAGCGATGATACCGGGCGCACTGAGGCCGCCTGGTTGTGGATTCGTGACAGATTTGATCTCTACGTTCGGTAAATAGTTGCCCGAGACGAGCGCTTTCGAGCGAAGCTGGCTGCCATAGCGAAGCCAAAGCCCGGCAGGTAAAAGCTGCGGGAGGTGTCTTCGAAAGATATTCTCCACATGCTGGAGCGCCTGAGCATACCACTGCATGATACTGCTGAACGTGGCTTCGGTCGGTGTGTGATGCCGACAGACTATCCACTGAAGGGTTGATCGTCGAAACACACCGAGCCCCGTATACAGGATACGTGCGGTCATAATGGCGCCGCTGTCTAAAATGCAGAGCGGATGCGACGGGTCTATAAGATTATAGCAACTGGCGATGGTTAATTCCCGCGAAGCGGGGCGCTGTTTGCGATACACCTGGACGTTAGCGAAGGCGGGTTGATTAAATGTCGTGTTGGCTGGCACGACAACAATAATCTTAAGCTGCACAGACCTAAAGCGGCGCAGCGAACGAAGCGTAGTACGGGTCCCCTGGTTATCGGCATGGTAGATCACGATAGTTGCTGCGGAACGAGACTTCGGTGCATGACGCACGGCTCGGACTGTCCGGAGTGATGTTTCTCGCCAGGACACGCAGAGTGCAACGATCGTGGGGATACCGATACCGACGAGAAATATAATGACGAGTAGTGTCATGGCTGGTTAACTCACTTTCGTTAGATGAAATGCGTACAGATCGCGGTACTGGCTCCACTCGCCCGAGCAAGTCTGCAGGACTAGTAGCGGTGGGCCGTCCGATCGGAATACACTGGTGTCGCTCGGCGTGGTCTCGGTCATGGCGACATAGGTGTACGTAAACGTATGTCCTGTGTCTGAGGTCACGATAGCCTGTGCGCCAGCGGTGATTCGCGGTAGTACATCGAACAGGCCGCTTTGTGCATGGGCGTATAGCAATGTCGTGCCATTGCTCTCGTTGACTGGCATGGAGATGTCTGCATGAAAGGCAGCCGAGTGATCGATGGTCCAGCTGGCGGTGTCTGCAGCGTATGTACCTTGCTTGACGGGCAGATCGATTCCGATGCTCGGTATTGATAAATGTGTGGGTTGGCCTTGAATTGCCGGGCGTGGCCGTACGGCCAGTTTGGGTTCGGCATGCATGGCATAATCGGCCAGCGCCAAGTGCGCGGCCGGTGGAGCCGGGCGGGTGATGAGGGTGAACATCAATATGCTCAGTAGGTACATCCCCGCCAGGCTTAGGGCGAACGGTAGTACGCCCCCGGTGGCAAATAACTTAGGCGCCGAAGCGGCCATGGGCGGTTACCGCCAATCGTGCTAATAGTAGTACGGCGCTCGCAGAGCCAATGATGGCGCCCAGAGCGGTAAATGGTGAGGCGGCTGCAGTGTTTGGCAGGGCCTGTGGCTGTTGGACTGCAACTGCACCCATTCCTGCGGGGGCAACCTGGCCCTTGCCGGCAGGCGCGGTGACTGGAGTCACTGGCTGTTCACTAGCTGGAACGACTGTCGCTGGTACCGTGGCAGTCGCAACGCAGTCGGTGCCGTTGGTGATAGTGGCATTAAATGTCGTGCCATTTTGATTGGTGGCCGTTCCAGTCATGGCGCCGCCACCTGACGTATTGTCTGCAACGACGGCGTCGCCCGTTCCGACAACTTGGTCGTTTTCGTTGCTGAAGACTACTTTGTTGTCGTTGTTGACGGTGCATTTGTAGTGCGTTTCGGATGTACAGATGTTTTTTGAATCCGGTCCAGTAAAATTAATCGGACACGTTGCCGTGCCCGTCTCTGCATGTACTGCGCCGCCTGATCCAAACCCGGCAAGTAGCGTGACTCCTAGGGTTGCTAATAGGAACGATAGTTTCTTCATAGACTCTCCTCCTCGTGTCTTATGATGATACTGTTCTCGAACACCTATTTTTGTCTTATATACCCATCATACGCTTGCTGAGAGTATGTTGTAAATGATGTTTTACGCGGTAAAGATAAGCGTATTGTTCCAGGGGTCGGCTGTCGTCAAGATTCCATGCTGGTACCTGAAGGAGATATTATTGCGTTCCAGACGACTTGCTAGTTGTGTCACGTCCGATTCGCTGCCAAGGGTAATTGCAACGCTCGTCATTCCAATCGTCTCACTCCGCTGTGGCGCACCCAGGCTCATCCAGGTGTTGAGGCCGATATGATGGTGGTAACCAGCTACGGAGACGAAGAGCGCGCTACCGATATCAGCGGTAATATCGAATCCCAGCGTGTCGACGTAAAATTTGCGTGCACGAGAGATGTCGCCGACCTTGAGGTGGACGTGACCGATCTTTTTGTCGGTGCTCGCGCGCTCGCTGGCATGCGACTGGATATACCCGATCGGGTCGATATATAGAGTATCCATTTTAACCTGGCCGTCGTGCCACTGCCACGTTTCGGCCGGTCGGTCGAAGTACAGCTCAAGGCCGTTTCCTTCGGGGTCGTTGAAGTAGAATGCTTCGCTGACAAGATGATCTCCCGTGCCGCTATAGAGCTGAGGTGTCTTAGTAATGATGCCACCGACTGTGCGCGCTAGGTCCCCGCGCGAACTGAACAGGATGGCATTATGAAAGAGTCCAGCAGCACTAGGCGGCGCGAAGGCGAGCTTGGGTCGGGAAAGTAATTCGATGATGGGAGTCTGATCGCGCCCGAGGATAGTACGATCAGCTGTTCCCTCTAGAATATCAAGACCGACATGCTCACGATAAAACGTGCGCATTTTCGACAAATCCGCAACCGCGAGAGTTGACGGAGCAATAGACAGGGATGAAGTAAGTACACTGGTCATTACGTACAGTGTAACAATAATACTATATTTTGTATAGTATTATTTGACGATCGCGACGAGTTCGATGTCGAATACGAGATCTGAATTCGGCGGGATATTCGCTGCAGCGCGGACCGAGCCATAGGCTAATGCCGAGGGGATAATTAAGCGACGAATTCCTCCGACTTTCATGCCTGGGACGCCCTCTTGCCAGCCGGTAATAACGCGGTCAAGCGGAAAGGTCGCCGGGTCGCCGAAGTCATGAGAGCTCTGGAAAATAATCCCGTCACTGCAGCGGGCGCCGGTGTAGTGTGCCGTAATCGTAGCGCCAGGGGCGACTGCTTCGCCGGTGCCTTCGACGGTATCGATGATCTGGAGATCGGTGACCTTTGCTTTGTTGAGCGGGGTGAAATTCGTCAGTGGAGTATCTTCGAGTCGTGTAGTCATGTCTTTAGTATACTACGGGTGGTTTTGCGTGTGCGCGCCAGGGGAGTAAAATAGAAACAGAGAGGAGGTGTGACATGGATGCAAAATTATTGCGAGATGAAGCAGATAAGGCTAGATCGGAAGCCGAATCGTTGAAGTTGCTTGTAACCAAAAAGTCAGACAAAGCAGACGGTCTAGATAGCTACGGCGCGCCAGATAGGGCAGAGCTTGAACGTAAGGAAGCGCAGCAGCTGCAAGATGCCGCTGATGAGCAGGAAAAGAAAGCTCACGCCTTGGACGCCATGGTTGAAGAGGCTCATAAAAAAGCCAGAGAACTGGATGCTAAAGAAGATAATGTTCGTAAAGAATATGAAGCACAACTTAAAGCGATAGACGACGAACGCCGTTCCATACTTGGCGAGTAAGGAGGATGATATGCCCTATAACTCAATCGATGAGCTCCCAAAAGGTCCCCATAATGTTTTACCTCAGCATGCACAGGAAATTTACCTGGAGGCATTTAACAGTGCCTATGATGAGTATAAAGACGCGAAGGACCGCCGTGGAGACGCGGATCGGGAAGAAACTGCTCATAAAGTAGCTTGGAACGCTGTAAAAAAGGTGTACGAAAAAGGGGACGACGGCCACTGGCACAAAAAAGAGAAATCATGAAGGCGTTCGTTTAGTTCCCTTCGGGCTATTGCGGGCGACAGTGAAGCGTGCTATAGTTGACGTAGTACATTCCGGCCGGCAGGTCGGATTTTTTAGTAAAGAAAGGAACAAGATGGAAGATATCAACATCAAGCAGCTGACCCTGGCTGTCCGTACCATTGCCGAGGAAAAGAACCTCCCAGAAGAGACCGTGATGTCGGTTATCGAGCAAGCGATTGCTGCCGCGTGGCGCCGCGACAATGGCGAGCGCGACCAAGAAGTTCGTGCAGAGCTGAATGTCAACGACGGCACGGCTAACGTGTTCGTCATCCGCGAAGTCGTTGAAGAAGTCGGTTCGGACGCCGTCGAGATCAGTCTTGAAGACGCCCGCAAGCTCAAGGCTGACGCTGAGCTCGGCGATACTGTCGAGGAAAAGCACGAAGTCACGAGCTTTGGTCGTGTGGCCGCACAGACAGCTAAGCAAGTTGTCCTGCAGCGCCTCCGCGAAGCTGAACGTGAAGTCGTCCTCGAAGAATACGAGGATAAAATCGGTACGATCGTTACCGGCGTCGTCCAGCGTGTCGAACCACGTGTCGTTCGAGTCGAACTGGGCAAGGCGACAGGTATCTTGCCACAGAGCGAACAGATCCAGGGTGAATTCTATAGCATTGGTTCACGTATCAAGGTGTTCATCAAAGACATCGAGCGCGACAACCGTGGTCCACAGCTCATTTTGAGCCGTGGCAACGAAGCTTTTGTCGACTACCTGTTCCGCCAGGAAGTACCTGAAATGGAAACCGGTGCAGTGGAAATCAAAGCAATCGCCCGCGAAGCCGGTCGCCGCACTAAGCTGGCTGTCAACAGTACTGTTCCTGGTGTTGATCCAGTCGGTACGTTCGTCGGTGGTCACGGTACACGTGTCCAAGCTGTTATGAACGAAATTGGCGATCAGGAAAAGATCGACATCGTGCCATATGCAGAGAGCAGCGAGCAGTTTATTCGTAACGCGCTGAGCCCCGCCGAAGTCGTGAAGGTTGAGATCGACGAAGCTGCCAAGCGCGCCAAGGTATTCGTCTCAGAAGACCAGCAGTCAATTGCAATCGGCCGCGGTGGTCAGAACGTCCGTCTGGCAAGCCGTTTGACTGGTTACGAGCTCGACATCGAAACCGCTGCTCCTGCCAAGGTTGAGGCACCGAAGCCAAAAAAGAACATCGAAGACAGCCTCTTTGGTGCGATCGAAGAATCATCTGAAGAATAGTTCTCGGTTCTTGTGAATACAAAACCACCCTCATTGTGAGGGTGGTTTTAGTTTTCATGATGCCAAGATATGAAGCAGGGGCGGAAGGGTGTCCTTCCGCCCCGCACCTCGGCGGGTAAACATGCGGCGCTACTCTCGCCCTGGCGGCGTCAGCTTGATGGCACCGGTGTTGATGCCAACTTCCATTACTCTGCTCCGCAATTCTTGGAGCCTGTGATGTGTCGTGATGTGCACGCCATCTTCTAGGCGTTCATTGTGGGTGCGCGTTAACGCGTCAAGAACTTTCTTTGGCGGGCAATAGTGGACAAGCTCGGCTACGGCATCGGGGTCTGGCCGGGGGCCGAGAGCCTGAGCGACCAGTTGCTCGACACGGCGCGAGTGGACAAAGTGCCGCTGGGCGGCGTGTGTCAAGTGCTCGGTAAGAGCAAGGACAAAGCGGGCCAAGATGGCAAAAGCTGTCGCGAACATGGTTTCCTTCCTGAGGTGCGACAGCACCTCAGCGTTGAAGCGAAGTGATTGTCCCTAAAACTTTAGCACAAAATTAACAAAAAGTCAATACTCTTATGCTTGACCACGCGCCTGTGCTACGATAGTTGCAAGCTGCGGCGTGTAAAGAAAAACCAGCCGAAGAGGAAGGTTAGGATGACGGTCGCCACTAGCACGGTTGTATGAAGCGCATTTAACCCATGCAGCATGATGTTCGGCATATTGTAGTAATGAAGCAGAGACAGCCGATCGATAGTCTGAAGCTTGTCGATATTGGGGGCGATCGACGAAATGATGAACGAAGCTCCTGCGTACACGCTCGCTACCATAATCGTCAATCCTTTGCGGCCTGTTGCCATGCCGAGTCCGTAGGTGATAGTACCAAGGCCGAGGCACATGAGCCAGCAGGTAACGGTAGATTCTAAGAGATGGCGCATGCTGACCGGGTGGTGCTGCAGCGAGGCTGCGGCAACGGTGACGGCCGCCATGCCTGCGCATACGAGCGCGATAACGGTCGCAACGGCCAGCCACTTTTGGAGGTAGATACTGCTCCGACGGATCGGCAGCGTCAGGAGCGTGCTGAGCCGTCCATCGTCTTCTTCGCTCACGCTCTGGGTGGTGAAGAGAATCAACGCCATAGGGATGAGGATCGGTGTGACCTTTGCACCGAAGACAAACTGGCCGATGTAGCCGTCGATTGAAGCGAAGTCTTCAAGCGATCCGACGAGACCCTGTAGTGAAGGCGGGACGGACTTGGTAATCTCGCCAAAGCTACTGCCTGCAAGTGAATCAAAGAAGATGACTGTCAGAAAGACGACGAAGGCAATGCCGCCCGTCCAGCCGAGTAGCTGCCAGCGGAGGTTGAACAGGGTTTTTAGGTAGAGGTTACGAAACATGTGAGTTCTCCGGGGTAGTAGTTTGATAATAACGCATGAACAGCTTCTCCAGATCGGGCTCGGCAATCGTCAGGCTCTTGATGCGCTGGGACGCCAATACGCGGACAAGCTGATTCGTATCTCCTGCGAAATCGAATGTCACGGTGCTGCTATGAGCGATGAGGTTGCTGAGGCCGGGGACGTGCTTAAGCGCACTCATCGGTGGTGCACCAATGAAGAGTACGGAAACTTCCTGGGGTGCTTGGCGGAGAAGTTCGTCGAGCGGAGTGACATTGATGAGCTTGCCCTCGCGAATAAACCCGACACGGTCACAGATACTTTGGACCTCGCTCAGAATATGCGAAGACATAAATGTCGTTTTGCCTTCGTCGCGACGTTCACGTAACAGTTGGTAAAATTCGGCCTGAATCAACGGATCGAGTCCGCTAGTCGGTTCGTCGAGGATCAACATGTCGGGACTATGCATGAGGGCAGAGATGAGCCCGATTTTTTGCTTGTTGCCGCGTGAGAGGTGCTTGATCTTTGTACCGAGGTCGGCATGTAAGCGGACGGCCAGTGCATTGACCGTGTCTTTGCTGACGCCGCCACGCTGATGGGCGACAAACCGTAGGTACTGCTGACCGGTGAGCGTAGGATCCGTTTCCATGTCGCCTGACACGTAGCCAATGCGTCTGCGGATAGCGAGACTATCGTGCTGATGATCGAGACCAAATACCGTAATAGCTCCTTCGTCGGTGCGCAGCAGGTCGAGGATGATATTAATCGTCGTCGACTTACCTGCTCCATTTGGTCCCAGGAACCCAAACACTTCTCCTGGCTGCACGTCGAGCGTTAGGTTGAAAATGCCACGCGTCGCGTTATAGCGCTTGGTGACGTGGCGAAGACTCAAGGCGGGAGGAGGCGTACTGTTCATGCTTAGAGTGTAGTCGCAGGACAGGGACCGGTCAAGCGATCGAATTAGCACTCTATTGACTCGAGTGCTAATTACCAGCTATACTAACTATATAGAGCGTGGGCAATAAATAATAACGCTTGCGCTGCTATCCTGGAGGCTAGATAATAGAATTATGATGGATGATTTCGCAGAGTTTTTGTCCCATCTGACCGACAACGCGCGGACGAGTCTGCAGCATGCGGATGCGATTGCGCGGAGTTATGGGAGCGCCTATATCGGTACCGAGCATTTGCTGCTGGGTGTGTTGGCGCAAGGCTCATCCGTCGGCGCGAAAGTGCTGGCTGATGCTGGCGTGACGCTGGATCGAGCCGAACTCGCTTTGAATTTAACCCCTCGAACACTCGTCGTCAGCACCGGCGCCAAAGGCCTGTCGGAGACGGCGAAGCTGACCCTCAAGATGAGCTGGGAGATCGCGCAGGAGTTTCACCAGGATTTCCTCGGGACCGAACATATCTTATATAGTATTTTAAGCCAAAAGAACGCTCGCGCAACGGTGCTGCTGCGTGATATGAATGTTGACGTCCGTGGCCTGACTAGCGAGCTCGAAGAGTTTTTTGATCATCAGCACAATGCATTTCACGAAAACGAGGAGCGCACTGCCGCACAGCCAACGAAACGTTCAGGACGGGGCGGTGGCGCACTCGATACCTTTGGTACCGACCTTACAGCTAAGGCTCGTGATGGCGAGCTTGATCCAGTGATTGGCCGCGATGAGCAGATCGAACGTATGGTGACGATCTTGACTCGCCGCACCAAGAATAACCCTGTGCTCATTGGTGAGCCGGGCGTCGGTAAGACGGCGATCGTGGAGGGCTTGGCGCAGCGCATCGCACGCGAAGAAGTGCCGGACCATCTGCTCGACAAGCATGTGATCCAGCTGGATCTCGCGGCGATGATCGCAGGCACGAAGTACCGAGGTGAGTTCGAGGACCGTCTGAAGAAGGTGATCAACGAGCTCCGTGCACAGAAAAACACCTTGCTCTTCATTGACGAGCTACACCTGTTAGTGGGTGCGGGGGCGGCCGAAGGTGCGCTTGACGCTGCTAATATGCTCAAACCGGCACTGGCACGCGGTGAACTGCACCTGATCGGTGCGACTACGCTTGATGAATACCGAAAGCACATCGAGAAAGACAGCGCCCTCGAGCGCCGCTTCCAGACGATTGTGGTACCAGAGCCGAATTTGAAAGACACGGTCGCGATCCTCAAGGGTCTACGGAGCTACTACGAAAAACATCACGGCGTTGAGCTGAGTGACGAAGTGATTGAGGATGCTGTGTATATGGCAGACCGCTACATCAGCGAACGGTACATGCCTGATAAAGCAATCGACGTGATCGACGAGGCGGCTGCGCGTGTGCGCGTGAAGCTGGGGCATAAGCCAAGCAAGCTGCGCGACTTCACGCGGCAGCTCAAGAATCTGAACGACAAGATGGAAGAGGCGGTCGTTGCTGAAGATTACGAACGAGCCGCTCTCTATAAGACGCGTATCAGCCAAATCTCGGCCAAAATCGATGAAACCAAAGAAGAGCACGCAACCAAATCGCCTATCACGCTGACAGATGACGACGTGGCACATGCCATCGCCGTGATGACGGGTATCCCAGTCAAACGAGTTCAGCGGTCAGAGGCTAAGTTGCTCCGCAACCTCGAAAAGCATCTGGGCAAATACATTATCGGCCAGGAAGAGGCGGTCGAAAAGGTGGCCCGTGCAATCCGACGCAGTCGCAGCGGAGTCGCCAGTCAGAAGCGGCCGATCGGCTCGTTTGTCTTCATGGGTCCAACTGGTGTCGGCAAGACCGAGCTTGCGCGGGTGCTAGCCCGTGAAGTGTTCGGCAGCAACGATGCGCTGATCAAGATCGATATGAGTGAGTTCGGCGAACGGCATACGACGAGCCGTCTTGTAGGCGCGCCTGCCGGCTATGTCGGCTACGAAGACGGTGGTCAGCTTACTGACAAGATTCGTCGGCAGCCTTATAGCGTCGTATTGTTCGACGAGATCGAGAAGGCGCATCCGGATGTCTTCCAACTGCTCCTGCAGTTACTCGAAGATGGGCGACTGACCGATGCTAAGGGTCGCGCGGTTGATTTTAGTAACACGATTATCATCCTGACAAGCAATCTCGGTGCTGATCGGATGATGAAAGAATCGAGCCTTGGCTTCCATGCCGCCACCCGCGACGACCAGAAACGCCTCGAGGAGGCACATGCTGAGAGCATGACGGCTGCGCGTGAAGCGCTGTCCAAGGTGATGCGCCCCGAGCTGATCAATCGTTTCGATGCGATCGTTACGTTCCACGCATTAACGCGCCGTGAAATCAGCAAGATCTTCGACAATTTGATTAGTGAGCTGCAGGACCGCTTGACGCGAAAGGGGATTCATCTGGTAATCAAGCCTGCCGCAAAACGTCTGTTGATCGAAAAAGGCTACGACGAAAAGTTCGGCGCACGGCCGCTTCGCCGCGCGATTCAGGACGAGTTGGAACATCAGATCGCTGACGGCATTCTCGCTGGCGAATACGAAAAGGGAAGCGTGCTCGACGTGACTGCCCAAAAGGGCAAAATCGTATTACAATTGCACCATGAGTCAGACGCGTAGGTTCCCCCGCCAGCTCGGAAGTATTCTTATCGTGGCAGTCGCCGCCCTGCTGGCGTATTGGCTCGTCGGTCATCGCCAGCAGGTCCTCGATCAAGTCTTCCTGTGGAATTATCACCCGACGGCTGATGTCGCCGCAATCGCCCAGCGTACGACCATGACGGATCCGGCGAGGACGATTTTTTATGCGAGTCACCCGGAGCTGGATGACGCCACGGCGTTTAATAAGGCCTGCGGTAAGTCCGAACAGGGCTCAGCGGTGCTGGGGTGCTATACCGGCCTTAAGATCTATATCTATAATGTTACCGATACGCAGCTGGATGGCATTCACGAAGTGACTGCCGCGCACGAGATGCTTCACGCGGTATATGCCCGCATGAGTGCGAGCGAGAAGCAGTCTGTGGATGCGCTGCTTGAAAACGAGTATACGACGCTCAGCAAGGATCCTGCCTTCGCTGATCGCATGGCGCTCTATGCTCGTACTGAACCGGGTGAACGTGACAACGAGCTTCACTCGATTATCGGCACCGAAGTGGCGTCGATTAGTCCAGAGCTTGAAAAGCACTATGCCCAGTACTTTTCGGACCGTCAGGCAGTGGTAAAGCTCCACGATGCCTATGCCAGCGTCTTTACTAAGCTCCAGAATGAAGCCGCGCAACTGAGTGCCCAAATGGAACAGTTGCAGGCCGACATCAAATCTCGTAGCGACGACTATGAGATAGCAAGCACGCAGCTTAACACGGATATCACGACGTTTAATCAGCGCGCTTCGAGCGGCCAATTTGATAGCAGTGCGCAATTTTCCACTGAGCGTTCGGCATTAGTGACACGGGTGCGTCAGCTGGCTGCAGAGCGGTCGGCCATCAATAACCTGATCGTGGAGTATAACGACCTGGTAAAACAATCGAATGCCATCGCGACGCAGACCGAGCAGCTCAATCAAAGTATCAATAGCAATCTCGCGCCCGCACCAAGTTTGTAGTCGGTGATACAATAAGGATATGGCAAAAGCAAAAACTCAGTTCGTCTGCCAGAATTGCGGCGCAACGTATCCGAAATGGACTGGCCGCTGCGAGAATTGTGGTGAGTGGAATACGCTGGTGGAACAGGCGCCAGCCAGTAGTGGCAAGTCAGTCGTGGCGCGCAGTAGCGGTTCAGGCAGCGTGCTGACGCCGCAAACGATGGATGCTATCGAAACGGGCGAATCGACAGCAAGGTTAACTACCGGCATCGCTGATCTCGATACGGTGCTCGGCGGCGGCATCCTGCCCGGCGGTGTTATCCTGTTGGCTGGCCAGCCGGGTATCGGCAAGAGTACGCTCCTACTGCAGGTGACGGCCGAAGTCGCGAAGCATATACCGGTGCTCTACGCGAGTGGCGAAGAGTCAGCGGCACAGGTAAAGCTGCGGGCGGGCCGTTTGGGTGCCGATGCGAGTGAGCAGTTAGGATTCGTCGCAAGTACTAGTGCGGATGACATAGCGGCGACGATTCGGTCGGGGGCATACAAACTTGTCATTATCGACTCGATCCAGACGCTCGCTCTGGACGAGATTACCTCTGCACCCGGCACGGTTAGCCAGATTACCAACAGTAGCAACGTGATTATTCGTGCTGCCAAAGAAGCGGGTGCGGCCGTTGTGCTCGTCGGACATGTGACGAAAGAAGGCAGCATCGCTGGCCCGAAGGTCCTGGAGCACTTGGTTGACGTCGTATTGCAGTTCGAGGGTGATCGCTATGGCGGATTCAAGGTGGTGCGGGCGGTCAAGAACCGTTACGGCTCCACCAGCGAGGCGGCGATTTTCGAGATGTACGAAGAGGGGCTTCGGGTCGTGGAAAATCCGTCGGCTGCATTGCTGGCGGAGCGACAAAACGCTGACGGCTCGGTCGTTATGGCAACCCTCGAAGGTACGCGGCCACTGCTTGTCGAAATCCAAGCCCTTGTCAATCCGACGAGTTTCGGGTATCCTAAGCGTACTGCTTCGGGGTTTGATCTTAACCGCCTGAATCTTTTGATCGCCGTGTTGGAGCGGCGTACCAAACTGAATTTATCTGACAAAGATATTTACATAAATGTCGTTGGCGGCCTGAAGCTGAGCGATCCAGCCGCTGACCTTGCGATTTGTATGGCCATCGCCAGTGCTGCCGCTGGTCGGCGGCTCGATGATGGCATCGTCGTCTTCGGTGAAGTGGGGCTGGGTGGCGAAGTGCGCAGCGTGCAGGGTGCTGATCGACGCGTCGCGGAGGCGAAGAAGCTTGGTTTTACGCTGGCCATCGCTCCGGCATCAAGCAGTAAGAACTCATTTATCAAACCGATCAAGGACCTGCGACAGGGCTTGATCGACTACTTGCAATAAGCAAAAGGAAACATATGAATTCATTAGAACTTATAATCTTGATCGTCAGTCTGGCGATCTTGGCTGAGGTGACGTTTTTGATCGCCAAACAATCAAAGCAGTCACTCTCTCGTCGTGCCGCTCGGGGTGTCCTGGTTGACACATCTGTCTTGATTGATGGCCGCATTCTTCCGGTTGTCGAAACGGGTTTCATCGGTGATACCTTGATTATTCCGCGCAGTGTCATCGGTGAACTGCAATTTTTGGCAGATAATGCCGATCATGAGAAGCGTTCCCGTGCCCGTTATGGTCTGGACGCAGTGACAACACTTCAGGCAAGCGAAAAAGTTGACGTGCAAATTCTACAAGACGGCAGCAAAGCAGCAGAGGGTGTTGACGAGCGACTCCTGAACCTCGCTAAAAAGCACAATGCAATCATTTGTACGCTCGACTACAACCTTAGCAAGGTGGCGGCTGTCGAAGGCATCCAGGTACTGAATCTCAATGAACTGGCACAGAGTATACGTATGGCATACTTGCCCGGCGAACGCTTAACGATCGATTTGGTGCAGAAGGGGCAGGACAGCCACCAGGCTGTCGGTTATCTGAGCGACGGTACGATGGTAGTAGTCGAGCATGCCAACAAACTGCTTGGCCAGTCTGTCGAAATCGAAGTGATCCGTAGCCTGCAAACCGCAGCTGGCAAGATGATGTTTGCTCGACTGGTTGGCGAGCAGCCAAAGCAGCAGAAGGCTGCCCGACCGATTGGCACTAAGCCGGTTGTTGCTGAGTCGCAAAGTAAGCCATCGCGGCAGCCGAAACAGTCTCGTCGCCGACGACCGTCTGAAGGTCCTGTCGCGATCGTTCCGACACCCGCGGTGGCTGAACCGGTCAAGCAACCCGCTCAGCGGCCGTCGCGCGGCCGTCGCGGTGCGTCATCTTCAGGCCGCCCGCGAACCCAGGCCGACCGAGAGGCTAGCCTGATCGAACTGGTCGACAAGCAGTCATCGTAACAACTGCATACAAAAGAAGATCCCCCGCATGCCGCGGGGGATCTTGTGTCTTACGGGTGCTTTCTTCAGCCGCCGTTTTGTTTTCCGAACGACTGCGTTTCGCTGTCGGTACCGGTATAGTACAGGTTGTCCGTGACAGTAGCGGTGACCGTCTGTGGTCCGCTTGACGTAGGACTATAGGTAGCGGTATATGTGGTGCCGCTGCCACTTACTGCCAGATTGGTGCCACCGACTGATATGTTGACGGACTGGACAGGGCTGCTGGCTGGTGTTACGGTTGCGGTAATCGTATAGTTGCCGCCACCACTGCCGCTGACGCTGCTAATCGAAATTGTCGGCTGCGGATCGCCACAGTGGTGGACGTTATCGTCTTGGCTGGCGTCATAGCCGTCAGGGGCTGTATAGACTGTCCTATTGTTGATCGGGTCAGTCATTTTGCTGACGGTCAGATCGATCTTGGCGGCATCTGGGGTACAGCTGGTTGCTTTGAATTTCGACACCTTGTCGAACGTTTGCTTTGTGCCGTTCTGACCAGGATTTTTGCTGTACCATGATGGGTAAAGCTCGTTACCAATATGTTGGATGCCTGCTGGCTCGGTAAACCATGAACCACCGTTAGCTGGGCTCCATTTGCCTTCTTTTGCGTAGATCTCTTTGTGAGCATATTCCATGACCGGACCTAAGATTTTAGCAGGGAGCGACGAGTTACCGTTGGTTAGTGGCGTAGTATCGGAGTTACCAAGCCATACTGCCATCGTGAGGGCTGGGGTATAGCCGACATTCCAGATGTCTTTTGGTTTGCCGTCTTTGTCAGATGTACCGGTTTTGACGGCCATCTTGACGCCAGGGATGTAGAGCCCTGGGAAGTGCGGGCCATAGAGGCCGGCGCGAGCGTTATCGTCGGCGAGGATATCTGACACGATATAGGTTGCCTGTGGATCAACGATCTTTTTGCTTTCGTCCTTGTATTCCTGAATGGTCTCACCTTGGCTGTTGGTGACCTTGAGGACGGTACTAACTGGCTTGTAGGTGCCCATACGGGCAATTGAGGCGAAGGCGTTGACGTGGTCGATCATGCGTGTACCACATCCACCGATGGCCGATGATAGGCCAGACTGAACTTCGATGCCCTGGGTACAGTAGTTGCTGTCACCCATCGCTTTGATGGTTGCCATCGTCGGGTCGATACCGGCAATGTACATAGCCTTTACGGCTGGGACGTTTCGCGACAGTGCAAGCGATTTACGGATGGTGATGTCGCCCATGAACTTATGGTCGGCATCGTAGAGCGGCGCACCGTAGATTTTTTGCATGTCATTGGAGTCTGACAGGATGGAGCCACTCCCGTAGTTCTGCTTGTTCGCGCCCTGGTTTGAGAAGAGCTGTGAGTAGACAAGCGGCTTGATCGTGGAGCCAGGCTGGATGTAGGCAAGTGCAGCATTGTCTTGGCCGAATCCAGGGTAGTCATAGGAACGGCTGCCCATCATGGCGACAATCTGACCGGTTTGTGTATCTTCGACGGTAGCTGCGCCGTTGGTGAAGCCGGCGTAGGCTGGCGTGCTCGATTTGAACATGTCGCTCATCGACTGCTCAAGCTTCTGCTGGATGCGCAGGTCGAGCGTCGTCGTCACCGATAGGCCACCCTGGCCGACGGTCGCTTTTCCGAGACTCTGCTCGAGCTGAGAGCGGACGTATTGGACGAAGTGCGGTGCTTTGATGTCGCTGTACTGGCTTGATGGCGGCTGCAGTTGGTCGAGCACAGGGACTTTCTTGGCATCCTCGGCTTGCTGCTTCGTGATGTAGCCCTGGTCGGCCATATGATCGAGTACGTCGTGTTGACGGGCAATCAGAGCATCGTGGCCAGCGAGGTTATACGGGTCATAAAGGCCCGGGCTATTGGGAATCGAGGCAAGAACCGCAGCTTGTGGCAGCGTAAGGTCCTTGGCTGGACGGCCAAAGTACGTCTGCGCACCTGACTCCACGCCGTTGCGGCGACCACCATACGGCGATTCGTTGAGGTACAGATTAAGGATCTGATCCTTGCTGTACATGCGCTCAACTTCGATGGCGAGAATCATCTCCTTGATCTTGCGGGGGATGCCGCTAATGCCGCGATCACCTGCTTGGTCGGCGAAGAAGACTTGCTTGACGAGCTGCTGGGTCAGGGTTGAGCCACCTTGTGTATCTCCACCATGAAGGTTATTGAACAGTGAACGGAGGATACCCGTGATGCTGACGCCGCCGTGATGGTAAAAGTCCTTGTCTTCGATAGCGACTGTCGCTTGCTTGACGTTGTTGTTGATCTCATTACCGTCGACTACCAGTTTGTAGTTGCCCTGGCCCTTGTCTTCCCATAGAAGCTGGCCGTTACGGTCGTAGTAGCGCGTTACGGATGATTGGACGCGCTTGGCAAGTTCGCCCGGACGAATCTGGTCGAGGTCTTTGCGGTAGTAGGCAAACAAACCGCCCACAAGGAGGAACATGAGAAGGATGACCACGCCTGTGATCTTGAGTGCCATGATGCCACCGCGTTTACTGAACCAGTAGCCAAAGAATCGGCGCGGCTCAAGCAGGTACAGCACACGCTGTACTGGATGTTTTGGTAATGTGGCCAAGAACTCGGCACGGCGACGTGCCTCGGCATCGCGCTTGGTGCGGCGTTTGTGCGCCAAATTAGAATATACGCTGAGCCCCGAGGCCCGCTTGTTCGGTCTATTCACACTTATTCCTTCCCATAAGCAGTATTACTCACCATTATAGCACCCATTGGTTCGTATAAAGGCAGATTTTTCTGCTATACTAACAGAGGTATTAATAAGGAGATAGGATGAAGCTTTCCGAAGAACTGCAGTGGCGTGGGTTTGTAAACCAGACCACCTACGACGATTTATCAGCACTTGACCAGGAACCTATCTCGTTGTATTTTGGTGTCGATCCGAGCGCGGACAGTATGACGATCGGCAATCTTGCGGCCGCTATGATGGTGCGACACTTTATCGATCACGGCCACAATGCTTTTTTGCTTGTTGGTGGTGCGACCGGTATGATCGGGGATCCGGACGGCAAAAAAGATGAGCGTCAGCTCAAGACGCTCGATGAAATCGCCAAAAACAAAGCTGGCATTGCTGCGCAGTACCAGACAGTATTCGCCGGCAAGCCTTTTACAACCGTCGACAACTACGACTGGTTCAAAAACATTAACTATCTCGATTTTCTCCGTGAAGTCGGCAAAAACGTTCCGCTCAGCCAGATGCTCGGCCGCGATTTCGTGCAGGCCCGCCTCGGTGAGGACGGCAGTGGCATCAGCTACGCCGAATTCAGCTACTCACTCATTCAGGGGTACGACTTCCTGCATCTCTACCGTGAACATGGCGTCACGCTGCAGGTATGCGGTGCTGACCAATGGGGTAACTCAATTACGGGTGTCGATCTGATTCGTCGCATTACCGGTGGTGAAGCACATGTGTACTCGACACCACTTGTCATCAACAAGACAACCGGTGTGAAATTCGGCAAGTCAGAGGGCGGAGCTGTTTGGCTCGATTCGAACAAGACGAGCGTCTACAGGTTCTACCAGTTCTGGCTGAATGTCGACGATGCAGGGGTGATTGATTACGCCAAAATTTATACATTGCTGACTCGTGAGGAGATCCAAGCGTTAGCGAGTGAGCATGAAGCGCACCCAGAGCTACGCCTTGCTCAGAAGCGTCTTGCCGAAGAAGTCACGAAGCTCGTCCACGGCGAAGAACGGACGGCAAGTGTGATGCGTGTGACTGACGTTCTATTTGGCGGTGCAGACTTCGCGAGCCTAGACGCTGCTGACATCGAAGCGCTTGCTGCGGAGATCCCAACCAGCACCGTAGGTAAAACTGCCGTCGAGGTACTTGTCCAAGCGGGACTCGCGAGCAGTAACGGTGATGCACGCCGCTTGATCGGTGGTGGTGCCGTTAGTCTTAATGGCGAAAAGATCGCCGAAGATCAAACGATTAACGCGACGGCGCTACTCAAGAAGGGTAAAAACAGCTTCGTACTTGTCCGTTAAGGTGACGTACGCCGTCAATGGGCCTGATAACATAGAGGGGAAATACGTGAATCTTGCGACATCGCTCGAGCAAATTAAGGGAGTAGGACCAAAAACTGCCGAACAGTTGGCCGATGCCGGACTGCGTACGGTGGGTGATCTCATCGACTTCTTGCCACGTCGTCACGAAGATTTTACCGAAGTAGTCCCGATCGGCGAGCTGCATCCCGGAAAGGTGACTGTCAAGGCTCGGTGCGAAACCGTCACTACGAAGCCTGTGCGTCGTGGCATGAAAATTACGACCGCGACGCTGGCGGATGATTCCGGTAAGGTGAACGCTGTGTGGTTCAACCAGCCGTACCGTGCGACCCAGCTCAAGGGTGGTGATGAATTCTTTTTTTCGGGCACATTCGAGTTTAATTACAACCGCTACCAGTTGACTAATCCAAGCGTCGAAAAGGTTAGTGATATGCCGGTCCAAACGGACCGTCTGCTGCCGATTTACCGCAGTATCAAGGGTCTCAAGAGCCAGGTGGTTCGTAAGATTTTGGCAGAACTTCGACCGCTGATGGCGCTATTACCCGAAACGCTGCCGGCTGAAATCGTCCAGCAAGAAGGTGTCCTAAGCCGTGGAGATGCCCTTCTTGCGATGCATTTTCCGGAAACACCTCAGGATATTGAGCGCGCCAAGGAGCGATTGGGCTTCGAGGAATTATTTCAGTTATTGCTCGCTAGCCAGCTCAATAAGCAGGAGAATGCCAAACTTGAAGGCTGGCATATTCCCTTTGAACAAAAAGTGGTGGCAGATTTTGTCTCGCAGCTGCCGTTTGCCTTAACGGGCGCACAGCGGCGGGCTGCCTGGGAGATTATCCAGGACTTTGAGCGAAGCGTACCGATGAACCGATTGCTTCAAGGTGACGTCGGGTCTGGGAAGACAGTGGTAGCAGGTCTTGCTGCCCGTCAGGCTGCGCATCACGGCTTTCAGACGGCACTGATGGCGCCGACGGAAATCCTGGCGGGGCAACATGCCGAGACATTGGCACGACTATTGGAGCCGTTCGGTGTGACGGTGGGGCTGCTGACGGGGAGTGTCAAGGGTGCGGCACGTAAAACGCTATATGAGCAAATCGCCAGCGGCGCAGTCGATGTGGTTGTCGGCACGCACGCTTTGATTCAAGAAAAAGTTGTGTTTCACCAGCTCGGCTTCGTCGTGATCGACGAGCAGCATCGCTTTGGTGTTAAGCAGCGCCAGGAGCTGCTGACCAAGTCGGCGCATATGCCACACCTACTCGCCATGACCGCTACGCCGATTCCGCGAAGCCTGGCCTTGACGGTCTACGGTGAACTTGACGTCAGTATCTTGAATGAACTGCCAAAAGGTCGCAAGCCGATCGAAACAAAGATTTGGTCACCCGTCAGTCGTGAATCACTCTATGCGAAGATCGATGCGGAGCTGGCGGCCGGTCGACAGGCGTACGTGATCTGCAGCTTGATCGATGAGAATCCAGACAACGACATCAAGAGTGTCGAGACGGAATATAAAAAACTGCGCAATTCCGTGTTTGGGCATCGTCGTATCGGTCTTCTGCATGGTAAGCTGCCGCCTGATGAAAAAGATGCGGTCATGCGCTCGTTCGCTGAACATGAAATTGATATATTAGTTAGTACGACGGTCGTCGAGGTGGGTGTGGACGTACCGAATGCCACGGTCATCATGATTGAAAACGCTGATCGCTTCGGTCTCTCGCAACTTCATCAGCTGCGTGGACGTGTCGGTCGGTCATCGCACCAGAGTTATTGTTACTTGGTCATGAGCGACGAAAGTAAGCCGAGTCAGCGGCTAAAGGAGATCGAGAAATCGAACGATGGCTTTTATCTTGCAGAGGTTGACCTAAAGCTACGCGGCCCAGGCGAGATTTATGGCCGCGCCCAGCACGGTTCACTGAATCTGCAAATTGCCACGCTCGCCGACACCAAGCTGATCGCCCGGGCCCAGAAACAGGCGCGCTGGTTCGCTGAAGCGAATCAACATCTGCTAGACTATAAAGAGTTGGCGAAGCAAGTGCGGCACTACCAACGCCTCACGACGCTAAACTAAGCAAAGCGCAATTATATGTATTCTGGAACGACTTTTCGTACTAAATCTGGCCGCGTCATGGGGGCGCACCAAAAGATCGACCGCGTCGCGCGGCGTCATTTGAAGCGGATTGTTTCGCATGAGCAGTATTTTCCTTCGATTACCGAGATTTTGCATTTCGAAGGTCTCAACGGCCCGGACGGCATCAAACGTAAAAGTCCCGCCAAAGATGAACCGTGGCATTATATCGATCCAACGAACCCGGACGACTTAGCGCTGTACGAGATGATGAACGATCATATCTATAACCTTACCGTGGCCCTAAGGGATGACAACCACGCCCGAGCTGCTTTTGAAGCAGCCTGGCTGGCGCATGCGATTGTCGACGGCCTCACGCCGGCGCACCACTATCCACTCGAGGCAAAGCTCGAGGAACTACGGGGCGGCAAGGGGCTTGAAACACGCACAAGCACCAAGGAGAAGCTGATTCTGCCCGGCACCAATCGCCGTCATCAGCTCAAAAATAACTGGGAGTACTGGGGTGCCAAAGGTATCTTTACGACTCATTTGTCATTCGAACTGGGGGTGGCGTCGACGATTGCACCTCTCAAGTTTGACCAGGCCGGGCTGAGTGCAGAGCAGGTCGCACATCTTGAGGATGTGGGGTTTGAGCAGGTTTTTCGCGAAAATATGCAACAGATCGTCAATATGGATATGTATACGGAGTTCTCACGCCTTGGCTGGAACCGACACGTGGCGCGGGAGACGAGCGAGGTGCTGATACCGCTTATTATCCGTACGGTCATCGCCGGTTGGTATCAAGCGGTCTATAATGCGGGGCCCGCTTCGTGAATGTGCGTATAGTCAGTGGCAAATTTGGCGGTCGCAAGATAGAGGCGCCCGACACTTCCCGGACTCACCCGATGAGCGAGCGCGCCCGTGGGGCGCTGTTCAACAGTCTGGCTGGGTTCGTGGATGGAGCCGAGGTGCTAGATGCTTTTGCTGGTACAGGCGCACTGGGACTCGAAGCGCTGAGTCGCGGGGCGCGTCACGCGACGTTTATCGAACGTGACCGCATCGCTCAAAAAGTACTCGCTGCAAATATTACAACACTAAATTGTGAAGACGAAACGACTCTGATTCGTACTACTGTTGCAAACTGGATTGAGACTGCTGGCAGCTCGCAATTTGACCTTATTTTCGCCGATCCGCCGTATCATGATCCTCAGTTTTCCACAGCGCAGAAGCTCTTAGGGCTACTCAAACCCAATGGGCTTATGATATTATCACACCCAGGTAGGGGTGAGGTACCGACCAAAACCGGAGTTGTTGTGGTGGACAATCGTAGTTATGGAAACGCACACCTCACCTTCTACCGCCGAGAAGAGTAGAGAAAGTCCAGGCGCCTTCGGGCGTTTTTTATTTGTGCCTGGTTATAGACAAATACCAGTTTTTGTGATATAATTATAATTGATAGATCATCGGACCTCAAATCATCTTTGCAAGAAGGGAAACATATGTTTCGCAAATTGGTTACGGCGGCTGGAATCACACTCCTTGCCGCGCTGTCCTTGACGGCATGTGGCCAGCAGAAGTCGTGCGACACCCCTACCGCGATCGGGACAAATAGTGTCACCCTCGCTATCTACGCTCCCGAGAAGGGAGGTGGTGGTGGCGGACATGGTGGCGGCAGCGGACACGAATCTTCCGGCGGGCATGCAGCTGACGGTGGCACCTCCGGAGGAGGCCACGCTACAAGCGGCGAGGCCCATCCCGAGGTCGCGCATCCTGCGACCGCTCCCGAAAAGCTTCCCGCTCCGCAGCCGGACAACAGTCATCCCGGGTACGTGACGTATCCCGGGTGGCCCGGCTACTACCGGCCGGGCACGTATCCCTCGGGCTACAGTCAGTATTACGACTGCAAACCGAGTGGTAGCTAGCTTGTGGTATTTGCATTTTATGGAAGGAGCGTTAGGGTTTGCCAACAAAAAAGATCTCCGAAGAGATCAATTTTGCTTGGTGCGCGAGAAAGGACTTGAACCTTCACGCCCGGAGGCACTAGCTCCTAAGGCTAGCGTGTCTACCAATTCCACCACTCGCGCAGACGGAATAGAACTTTCTTATTCTAGCAGCTGCCTAGCAAAAATGCCACATTACGATTCAATGGCATAGCGCTTGTGGTATGATAGTACCAAATGAGGGAAATTCATGAGTAAAGTTGCCGCCTACTTGCAAGAACATATCCTTGGTGAAGTCTCGATTCAGCCCGCAATCCTCGCCGCGCTCAGTACGGACGCGAGCGTGCTGCAGCAAACCCCCGAAATGGTCGTCTATCCACGCGTAACCAATGACATCCGCAAAGTAGCTCGCTTTGCCTGGCAGCTGGCCGAAAAGGGGCACGTGTTGCCGATTACGGCTCGTGGCAGCGGTACAGATCAGACGGGTGCGGCAATTGGGCGCGGAGTCGTTTTGGCACTCACTGCCCACATGAACCAGCCGCTCGAATTTGATCAGCGCCAAAAGCTGGTTCGCTTACAGCCAGGCATGAATGCGCAGGCGCTACACGACATGCTTCTGCTCCAGGGTATGATGCTGCCAGCTCTGCCGCGATCGTACGCCTATAGTACGATCGGCGGCGCTGTGGCAAATAATGCGGGCGGTTCCCGTACTGCACGCTATGGCACGATGCGCGCTTGGACGCATCAGCTGGAGGTAGTACTGGCAAACGGTGACATTTTGCAAACCGAGCGCCTGTCAAAGCGTGACCTTAGCAAGAAAAAAGGACTGCCAGGTTTCGAAGGTGATATCTACCGTAAGCTGGACAACCTGATCGAGGACAACAAAGAGTTAATTATCGATAAGCTCGCCGGCGAGAATACCCGTGACGCGATTGGCTATACGGCGCTTCGTGATGTTAAGCGTCCTGATGGCTCATTTGACCTTACGCCGCTGTTTACCGGTTCGCAGGGTACGCTCGGTATCATTTCTGAAATGATCATGAAGGCAGAATTTGCTCCTAGTAAACGTACTGCGCTTGTGGCGGCGTTCCCGACTGCCGAGGCGGCGCGTGATGCAGCTGATGGTCTGAATGAGCTTGAGCCGTCTATTCTTGAATATTACGATGGCGAGTTGTTTCAGGAGGCTGGTAAGCAGGGAAAGACGTACGCAGCAGTATCGGTCGTTGATCACCGAGCTGCTATCGTGGCGGTATTTGAAGATTTCAGCGAGCATGCGGCTGCGCGCCAGCTGAAGAAGGCACTGAAACGCCTAGAACCGACTGATGCGCTTGTGACGACCTCGGATGACGAGGATATCAGCAAGCTGCTCGCGATTCGCGACGTGACGAATTATACGCTCCGGCCTGATGCCAAGGGCGTGTCCGCGCCGCCGCTGCTTGACGGTGTATTCGTCCCGACCGAACACCGCGAAGCGTTCATCGACGCCGTCGACGCTCTCGCTGCAAAGCATCACGTCACGATCGGGCTGTATGCGGACATGAATGACAATATCTGGTATACTCGTCCACATCTCCAGCTCAGCAAGGTCAGTGACAAGCAGAAGATCTTCAAATTGCTCGATGAATTTGGAACTATCGTCGATACCGCACGCGGTGCGGTGATTGCCGAGGCGAGTGAAGGCCGCATTAAAGCGCCGGTGGCATACCGACAACTGGACAAGGAAGTCCGTGAGCTGTTCGATGCGGTAAAGCATATCTTTGATCCGCATGGAATATTAAATCCAGGGGTAAAGCAGGCGGTTGATATCCGTACGCTGGTCTCGCAGCTCCGTCCTGACTATGACGTATCGCGGGTAGCCGATCAATCTCTCGCGAATTAACCTCTTGAAAAATACGTCCGAACCGCGTACGATAAGTAAGTATTATTTCCACGACATGCGGATGTGGCGGAATTGGTAGACGCGCTAGCTTCAGGTGCTAGTGCTCGCAAGAGCGTGGAGGTTCAAGTCCTCTCATCCGCACCAAAGAAAAGAGAGACCATATGGTCTCTCTTTTCTTTGGTGTATGATATGTGCCTTGAGCCTCCGTGCTCCGAAAAGCTAGAGGATCACGAGCAATGCGAGGTGATAGTTGCGCTTGCTATGCTTTTTGGTACGCGCCGTCCGTTCCACCAGGCTGGAACCAGCCGTGAGTCGCCCCATACCCCACGAGTGCCGCGATCCCTAAGACGACAATGACGACCGTTATAATCGACAATACCAACGCGGCAATCGACAGCCCGTGCGGAGCTGGCCGCTCGTCATTAGGTGTAGAGATGAATTGGCGGTAAAGGATGGCTGATGAGGCTGTCTGCACCAGTAAGGTGATGATACCGAAAGTGACGACATTAAAGACGGTCAAGGCACCAAACGTCGTAATCCAGCTGCGCCGCGTCAAGGCAATGCTCTGCTTAATCGCGGCATTCCCAGTAACATCTTTGTCGAAAAGGATGGTCATCGCAAACGTGTAGCGGATAGACATGATAACGCCCGGCACGATGCCGAGAAGGGTCCATCCAAGCAGCTTCAGGGCTAGTAAGAACTGCAGTAAAAGTACGTCACCGAAGCGGGCAAACACCGCCTTTATCGTTTCTGAAAGCGTCACCGATTCACCCCGTGCGATACGCGCCGTCGTGTAGCCGCATATACCATTAATGATGGCGGCAACGACGAGGAGTACGACGAGGACGACAGCTCCTGTAGTGATGATAATCGGCAATGCACTGAAAGCTGCCTGTAAGGAGGGTATGGCGGCCTGGGTAGGTGCTGAGCGGTTAGTATTGGGCAGGTAGTTTAAGACGGCGAGTACGATCAGTAGTATCGCAATATTTTGGCCGTGGAGAAACAGCAGGTTGAGACCGCGCACCGCAACCGTAAAAGGGTTGTTGATGTAATCGGGGCGGGATGAGGGGACGGGTGATTCCATACGGCTCCTTGTGTACGTATTACTACTGTTAGCGTATCACGCAGGACGACGCGTGTCGATGAGGGTATAATGAGTCTATGAATGAACAGGAGATCGGGGTCGGTCCGCACCCGCTGCCATGGCCCGATGATCCGCGCTACGACAGGGAATTACTCGCTCGCGGTGACCGGCGTAACGTCGAGGACGGGTATCGCTATTGGACGGTCGAGGCGATAAAGGCTGATATGACGGCTCGGAGCTCCGGCCTCCACGTGGCGATTGAAAACTGGCAGCATGATCTGAATATCGGGACGATCGTGCGCAGCGCAAATGCGTTTAACGTTGCGGCGGTGCATATTATCGGCCGCCGGCACTGGAACAGGCGCGGCGCCATGGTGACGGACCGCTACCTCGAAATCGTTCATCATGCGACCGTTGCTGACTTTGTGACGGCTATGGGCGATCGGCATATCATCGCGGTCGATAACCAGCCTGGTGCGGCACCGCTGTCGCAGGTGAACTTGCCTGAGCGGGCAGTACTGGTATTTGGCGGCGAAGGGCCAGGCCTGTCGCCGGAAATGATTGCCGCAAGTGAGCAAATGGTCATGATCGAGCAATTCGGCAGCACCCGTTCCGTAAATGTCGGCGTAGCGGCGGGCATTATGATGTATGCCTGGACGCAAAAATACCGCTTGACGAAGTAGAATCCTATACTCCATACTGAAGATACGATGACGGCTAGGATTGACAAGAGTCCGCTTGAGTATCTCCAGCCTGCTCCGCGTCGCGAGCAGACGATCCGTATTGGGTTTACGCCCAACCATGAGCTTGACCGCGCCGTGCGCGGTTTTTTGATCCCTGAGGCTCGCCCCGATATGCCCATGGCATCAAAGATCGGCGCCACGACCCTCCACTCACTGCATGCAAAGATATTTCATTATGACCGTAGCGACAACGACGGCATCCGCTACGACCCGGTAGAAAACGAGCTGCTCGCCGAGGAACGCAAGAGGTTGGCGCAGCTTCAAAGTGACCATCTGCCGGTTGTCGGCATGCATATGCGTCATACGAACAAGAATCCAAACACGCTGTTGATATTTGAGCTAGGGCTAACTGACCGGCAACGGAGGCTGCTTGGCGGCCTTGTGCTTCAAGAAGCGCTGGGGAGTGAGCACTCGGTTCTACCGGTCGGCATCGTACTGCGCCGCTCGCAGCTCGCAGCACCTGAGGCGATAGTGCAGCATCGAGAGGAGCTGGCAGAAGATTTTTTGGAAGCTCGTCATGTCTGGAACGAGCATCGAATGGCTTCGTCGTCTTTGGCATACTATGCAACGCGTCCGCATCTGAGCGAGGATCGTCAGCTGCGCGGATAACGCTCGTCCTTGCTCTCTGCGGTAAAATATGCAACAATTGTCTCTGTTATGAGTACACTTTCATCACAGCCATACAAGGGTACGCGCGATTATTACCCTGCCGAAAAACGCATCCAAAATTATATTTTTGGCAAATGGCGCCATGTGGCTGAAAGTTACGGCTACGAAGAGTATGGTGCGCCGATCCTTGAGCCGCTCGAAGTCTATGCCGCGAAGTCTGGACAGGAACTGGTCGGTGAGCAGACGTATCAATTTACTGATCGCGGCGGCCGTACGGTTGCGATTCGCCCAGAGATGACTCCATCGGTCAGTCGTATGGTCGCAGCCAAGCGTCAGGAGCTGGCATATCCGGCACGCCTCTTTAGTATCGCGAACTTTATGCGGTATGAGCGCCCGCAGCGTGGTCGTGAACGTGAGTTCTGGCAGCTGAATGTCGATATCTTCGGGGCTGACGGCGTACTGGCCGAAGCCGAGATTATCACGATGGGTGCAGACTTCCTGCGTACGTTTGGTGCGAAGGATGATATGTATGTCATCAAGGTCAACAATCGTAAGGTCATTAACTTCATGATGGCCCAGTATCTCGGGCTCGACGCCGTCCAGGCTCAGCTCATGATCAAACTGTTCGACCGCAAGAACAAGATTTCGCACGAGGACTTTCGTGATCAAGCAATCGCAATCTTCGGTGACGACATGGCGCCAGGCGGCCTTGCCAAGATTGCCACGCTGCTGAGTGCTAAAAGCATGAGTGAACTGCCTGATGAGATTCGCAGCAATAGCGCGGTCCAGGAGGTACAGGAACTATTCACGCACCTCTCAAATGCCGGCGTCAAGAACGCCGTGTTCGACATCACGCTGATGCGTGGGCTTGATTATTACACCGGCACCGTCTTTGAATTCTTCGACACCCACCCCGACAATAACCGCTCGCTGTTCGGCGGCGGCCGCTACGACGGGCTTGTCGGCTTGTTTGGTGCGGAACCGATTTCGGCTGTCGGTATGGCTCCAGGCCTCACGATGACGGAATTGTTTTTGCAGGTTCACAAGCTCTTACCTGAATTACCTCCTACGACCGAAGTCTATGTCGCCGTGCTAGGTGATTCCGCCGACGGTGCCGCTAAACTTGCCGCCGATTTACGTAGTGAAGGCGTGAAGACCGAGCTGGATGTGACAGGCCGTAAGCTCGATAAGCAGCTCAAGACTGCACTCAAAAAGAACGTCCCATACATCCTGTTTGTCGGCGAAGACGAGCTTAGCAAGGAAGTGTACACGTTCAAGGACACCTCTACTGCCCAAGAGCAAAAGCTGAGCTTCGAGCGTATCGTTTCAACGGTCAAGGATCGTCGTCACCGCGCGGAAGATCCTGACGCTGATTTATTCGAATAAATACAAACGCATTGTCGCTCTGAGCAACCTATCAGGCTATTTTCATCACGTAGCTATTTCGTGATATCATCAAAGCAGTTATGGTTAAAGTGTCTCGGCGTACCCCTGGATTTACAATCGTTGAATTACTCATCGTGATCATCGTTATCGCTATTCTTGCTGCGATCGTGATCGTCGCATATAACGGGGTTCAGGCCAGTGCTCAGGACAGTCGCACACGAAACGCTGCTCAGCAATTAGAGACCGCCATACGCACATGGGGGCTTAACACAGGACAAAGGCCACTCGGAGGCTGGAGCTCAACCGTGGCGGTGAACGCCTCGGGAAACTGCAGCGACGGTACGGGAGGATGGATTTTTGCTGGTGCCTATACATGCTCTCTTGAGGACATGCTTCGGTCGCAGAATCTCATCCCAGCCAACTTTACGCGCAGTTCATTTACTCCAAATACCGCCTACAGCTCAAGTGTAAAAGATGGATCGCAGTCAGTGATGTTTTATCCTTGTGGCACAAATACGGGCAAATATGGTTTGTTCTGGTACGTCGCCAATCAGACTGCTGATGACGCCGCGAGCCTAACGAGCGTCGAATCTCAGGGTTGTCCGTCTGGTCCGCGCACGACCTACATGATGCGTGCCGCCCGGCTGATTGATTTCAACTAGTCTTAGAGGTGATTTGTTGCCCCACCTCATATCTGTTATATTAGAACAAGTATGAAGACAACTGTAAAACACCTATCCGACACCAAGGTTGAGCTGACGATCGTCCTCGGCCAAGAAGAGCTCGAAGCGGCAGGACAAGTTGCCCTGACGAAGCTTGCGAAGAATGTAAAAGCTCCTGGCTTCCGTGCCGGTCATGTACCGGCTAGCGTTGCTGCCAAGCACGTAAATCCCGAAGCGCTTGCCGAGCAGACGCTCGAAGACGCGCTAAGCAAAGCCGTTGCTGAGGCGTATCTGGCCGAAGACATCCAGGCGCTTGACCGTCCTGCGGTTGAAATCAAGAAGTACGTTCCTGGCCAAGAACTTGAATTCACTGCCGAAACCGAGATCATCCCTAAGGTTACCCTTGGCGACTACAAGTCACTCAAGGTAGAGAAGGCAAAAATCAGCGTTACTGCGAAAGAAGTCGATGAAATCATCGAACGTATGCGTAACGGCATGTCTGAAAAGAAAGCCGTCGAGCGTGAGGCGAAGCTGACCGACGAAGCAACGATCGATTTTATCGGCAAGAAAGACGGCGTTGCTTTTGATGGTGGCACGGGTAACGACTATCCGCTTGTACTCGGTAGCAACTCGTTTATCCCCGGGTTTGAAGAAGGGGTCGTTGGTAAGAAGCCTGGCGAGACATTTGACCTCGACCTGGAATTTCCAAAAGATTACCACGCGGCCGAACTAAAGGGTGCCAAGGTAACCTTTACGACCACCCTCAAGGAGCTCAAGGAAGTCGTTTTACCAAAGGTTGATGATGACTTTGCCGCCAAGGCTGGTCCCTTTAAGACCGTCGACGAACTTAAAGCCGACATCAAGCGCGAGTTGACCGAGCAAAAAGAGCGTGAAGCTGGCGAAAAGCGCAAGGACGATCTCGTCAAGGCACTTATCGATGTCAGTACTGTCGCGGCACCAGAAGTCCTGGTTAAAGACCAAGAGCGTTCGATCGAAACCGATATGATGCAGAACCTGATGTATCAGGGTGCGACGCTCGACCAGTACATCGAAAGCAAGGGCTTCAAGACCAAGGAAGAATGGCTCGACAAAGAAGTCCACGACATCGCTGAGTCACGCGTTCAGGCTGGTCTGGTACTGGCCGAACTGAGCAAGGAACTCAAGGTGACTGCTACTGATAAAGAACTTGATGAGCATGTTGAACTGTATAAAAAGCAGTACGCAAATAGCCCACAGGTTCTGAGTCAGCTCGACACCCCAGAAGCACGACGCGATATCGCCAACCGACTCCTGACCGAGAAGACGGTTGATGAATTGGTGAAGCTGAATTCGAAGTAATCGATTGACTAAAATACACCTCCGGCGCGGAGGTGTATTTATTTGGAAATGAAAAAGCGAATCAGAACATCTGATTCGCTACCCCCCTGATGATCATCGGTGTCAAAAGGGGTACGGGGACTGCTCACCGGTGAGAAGTGAGCTGGAGTGGCCGACGTCGCGAGGCGATGCGCTCGTTGATCACGGAGTACGGCCAGTAGAGCAGACTGGCGACGACGCTCAGCCCGGCGAAGCAGAAACCGACAAATACGGTTCCCTTCGCAACGGCGAGCTCGCCCGCTTCAGCCAGGCAGTCGCCCAGGGTAATAATACGCTCCTTCGACATGGTACCTCCTCAGGTAGTTAGAAATGCGAAGTTGCCCCGTCAGGATAGCACGTAGGTTAGGATCGTGCAATGGCAGACGCCGTATCTGTTATTAGCACTCTATTGCAGCGAGTGCTAAATCGGGTGTATACTATGTATATGAATAAGCCATCGAACTATCTTGTACCCACGGTCATCGAGAAGACGTCAGACGGCGAACGCGCCTTTGATATTTACTCGCGCCTTTTAAACGAACGTATTATCTTCCTCGGTGAGGATGTCAACGAGCACACGGCGAATATTGTCGTCGCACAGTTGATCCATCTTGCCTATGAGGACCCGCACAAAGACATCAAGCTCTATATCAATAGCCCGGGCGGCAGTGTCTACGACGGCCTCGCAATTTACGACACGATCCAGTACATCAAGCCGGATGTACAGACGATCGGCATCGGCCTGCAGGCGAGCATGGGTGCCTTTCTGCTAAGCAGCGGTACGAAGGGCAAGCGCTTCGCATTACCAAACAGCCGTATCATGATCCACCAGCCGTCGAGCGGTACGCAGGGCAAGATTAGTGATCAAGAAATCACGCTGCGCGAAGGCCTGTTCCTCAAGCAGCGCCTTAACGAAATCCTCGCCAAGAACACCGGCCAAAAACTTGCCAAGATAGAGAAAGACGCCGACCGCGACTTCTGGATGAGCGCCGAAGAGGCGATCGAGTACGGCTTGATCGACGGGATGATCACCAAAGAATAACACTGGTGCTTGACGGCGACCGGACGTGTCGCTATGCTACGAACGGCCATAATCTTGGCCGTTCTTCTGGAGGATGAGGGATCGATGAACGCGCTCGTAAACTTTCTGATACTTGCCGCTTTGATTTACTTGGTTGTCGAATCAAAACACACTGTTCGTGACTGGCTGTTAAACAGGCGGCACCTTGGGGCGGACGAATACGTGAAGCTAAAGTTCATTTTTTTCCTAGCATTCGTACTCTTGGTGATATGCTGCGGTATTATCTGGTATGTTGCCACTGTGGCAGTGGCGGTTGTTGCAGGAGCCTTCATGATGTATCGTCGGCTATCGACAGAGTAACTGGTGCCACGAGAGCCGCAAGGAGAACCCTGAGTGCGACAGGATGTGTCGGGGTGGTGGTGTATGCCACCGAACCGTCATCGCACACACCCTCTGTAATTGCGTAATTACACTGACGAGTCCAAAAGGACGAAAGGGTAGCGGGTCATGTATAATAGCTCTTATGCTTGCTCCTGTTCCAGTCAAACACAAAAAGACCGCCCCAGCCGGCGATAAAATTTTGACGCGATTAGTCTTTGTGGTCTCAGTGGTATACCCCATGAGTGCTTTGCCGCAGCTTGTTAAGATTATTGAAGGTGACGCGCATGGCGTGTCTATTATTTCATGGATTAGTTTCGCACTGTGCGCTGGACTGTTCCTGATATATGGCCTGCGCCACCGGGTGATGCCGATGATCGTCTCGAACATTCTCTGGATACTGATCGACAGCCTCGTAGTAGTGAGCCTACTCGTGACGCACACCGTATAGTTTGATTGTTTGATAACTTGTGATATAAATCTCCTTACAATGAGTATTGGCGAGGTGGCTTTTCGTAGTCGCACGCGTCGGGAAGTGGCGCAGCTTCTTCATTATGACTTGCCGCCGGGCCAACCAAGCGGACAGGACCGCCTGGTAGCTGATGTTGATACACAGTTCTTTGCGGTTGCTGACGGGGTAGGAGGAAGCAGCGACGGCGCTCTTGCCGCAGAGGCAGCGTGCGAAGCATTCGTGAAGTATGCACCTTCGTTTCGGCTGGGTATCCAAGCCGTCCTCGAGGCGCTGCCTGAGGTATACAGTGAGCTGCACAGGGCAGTGAAGGAGACGGGATCAGTAACGACCTTCACGGGGAGCGTCGTAACGGACGATGGTTACGTGGCATGGCTGCACGCAGGCGACTCGCGTTTATTTTATTTGCCAGCTTCCGGTGACCTATATGAACTGACCCAGCCCCAGCACGACCCAAATGCGCGTCACCAACTTTTGAACGCCCTCGGTGGAGACCATGACCGTCTGACACTAAGGCCGAATAGTACTCACTCGCACCTGCCTATCTGGGGGTTTGAGAGGCTGAGTGAGGGCGATAGGCTGGTGTTTGCGACGGACGGGCTGGGACCGATAGGATTTGACGGCATGAACGATGAGTATCAATGGTGGATGGAGAGTGCAGTACGGAGCGTAGGTCAGACCGCCGTAGCTACGGTAAATAAGATTTTTAGCGCCTCTCACATTATCGATGATGGCACGATTGTCATTGCGGACATTGAAGCATAATTCCTAGTAAAATCATCCGGTAAATTACTTGACTATTTGCTTCCCAGGCTTCACAATAAGTACTAAGAAGTAGTGTAGTTGTGGTTATCTATGTCCCCAGTCAAGTGGCAACGGCCGGGCACGACCATAGCAAGGATCTTCGGCGCCGATTCTATCACTAAAACAATTTATTGCGAGGAGTTTACCGCGTGGCACAAACCAAGGCTACCGCGACGAAGCGTGTATTCTTTACGAAGGATGACACGGCTTTGCCGCTACCAAACCTCATCGCTCACCAGAAGGACTCATGGCGAGAATTCGTCGAGACCGGTTTGAGCGAGATTTTTGCAGAACTTAACCCAATCGAGGACTATACCGGTCAGAAGCTCGAACTGCGGTTTAAGGATTATGCGTTCCAGGACCCTAAGACAAGCGAACAGGACGCCAAGGAAAACAACTTGACCTTTGATGCTCCGCTGCATGCCAAGGTCGAGCTGACCAACAAGGTGACTGGCGAAGTCAAAGAACAGGAAATCTACCTGGGTGACTACCCATGGATGACCGACCGCGGTACGTTTATCATCAACGGTACCGAGCGTGTTGTCGTTTCACAGCTGATCCGTTCAGCTGGTGTATTCTTCACGGCTGACTCTGTTGCCGGCCAGAACTATTACGGTGCCAAGTTGATCCCTGGCCGCGGTGCATGGCTCGAATTCGAGACCGCTTCAAACGGCGCACTCTACGTCAAGATCGACCGCCGCCGCAAGCTGCCTGTTACGACATTGTTGCGCGCACTTGGCCACGCCAAGACGAGCGACATCAAGGCACTCTTTGCTGATGTCGACACTGGTGAAACCAAGTACATCGATGCAACTCTTGAGAAGGACGCTGCACGTGGTGCAAACGAAGCCCTGATCGAAGTTTACCGCCGCCTGCGTCCAGGTGACCTGGCGACCGTCGATAACGCCCGCAGCATGATCGAACGCATGTTCTTCGACTTCAAGCGCTTCGACTACAGCCGCGTCGGCCGTTACAAGCTCAACCAGCGCCTCGGCCTGGAAGTAGCGAACACTAGCGAAAACCGCGTTTTCCAGATGAGCGACCTCGTTGCCATTATCAAGGAGCTCATCCGCCTCAACAATACGCAGGAAGCTGCCGATGACATCGACGCTCTCAGCAACCGCCGCATCAAGCTGGTCGGTGAGCTCGTTGCTCGCCAGTTCCGCGTCGGTATGCTCCGTATGCAGCGTAACGCTATGGACCGCATGTCTATGTCTGACCTCGAAACGGTCACTCCTGGCCAGCTGATCAACGCTCGTCCAGTGGTCGCTGCGGTTCGCGAATTCTTCGCCAGCTCACAGCTGTCACAGCTGATGGACGACACCAACCCACTCGCCGAGCTTTCGCACAAGCGCCGCCTCAGCTCGATGGGTCCTGGCGGTCTCTCGCGTGAGCGTGCTGGTCTGGACGTTCGTGACGCCCACCCAACTCACTACGGCCGCCTCTGTTCCGTGGAAACCCCAGAAGGCGCGAACATCGGTCTGGTACTCAACCTTGCGACCTACGCTCGTGTTAACGAATACGGGTTCATCGAAACTCCATACCTGCGCGTCGTCGACGGCAAGGTAACTGACGAAGTTGTCTACATGGACGCCTCACAGGAAATCACCGAAGTCATCGCTGAAGCCGGCGTTGAACTCAACGAAGATGGTACGTTCAAGGACGAGCGTGTTAGTGCTCGTATCAGCCTCGCTCCTGGCCAGGTTGACGCCAGCGAAATCACCTTCATGGACGCTGCGCACAAGCAGATCCTCGGTTCGACCGCCAGCCTCGTGCCTTTCGTAGAGAAAGACCGTGTAGACCGTGCTTTGACCGGTTCAAACATGCAGAAACAGGCTGTACCGCTCCTCAATCCTGAAGCTCCAACCGTTGGTACTGGTATCGAAGCGTCAATCGCCCAGAACACCAGCCAGCTGGTTATGGCCGAAGGCGACGGTGAAGTCGTTCGTGCTGACGGCGACCAGGTTCACGTCAAGTACAAAGACGGCGTCAAGATTTACGAACTGACTCACTTTGAGAAGAGCAACGACGACCGCTCGATCAACCAAAAGACCCGCGTTAACCGCGGCGACAAGGTAAAGAAGGGTGACACCCTGATCGAAGGTGCGTCAGTTGCTGACGGCGAGCTCGCGCTCGGCCGCGACCTGCTCGTCGCCTTCATGCCTTGGAACGGTTACAACATGGACGACGCAATCGTCCTGAGCGACCGCCTCGTCAAGGAAGACGGCCTCTCAAGCATCAACATCAAGGACTACACTGTTGAAGTCCGCGAAACCAAACTTGGCCCGGAAATCGTAACCCGCGATATCCCGAACGTATCAGAAGAATCACTGCGCCACCTCGACGAAAACGGTATCGTACAAGTCGGTTCTGAGGTCAAGGCCGGTGACGTCCTCGTCGGTAAGATTACGCCAAAGGGTGAGCAGGAGCTTAGCTCAGAAGAGCGCCTCCTCCGTGCCATCTTCGGTGAAAAAGCCAAGGATGTCCGCGATACTTCACAGCGCATGAACAATGCTGGTGGCGGCAAGGTCGTCGGCGTCAAGATCTTCTCACGTGAGAACGGTCACGAACTCAAGGCAGGTGTCTTGATGCAGATCCAGATCTTCGTCGCACAGCTGCGCAAGATCTCTGTCGGTGACAAGCTGGCAGGTCGTCACGGTAACAAGGGTGTGGTCGCACGTATCCTCCCAACCGAAGACATGCCATTCATGGAAGACGGTACGCCAGTCGACGTCGTCCTCAACCCACTCGGTGTCCCAAGCCGTATGAATATCGGTCAGCTGTTTGAAACGCACCTCGGTATGGCTGCGCGCGCCCTTGGTTACAAGGTTGCAACGCCTCCATTCAACGGTGTGCCAAACGAAGTGATCGCCGATGAGCTCGAAAAAGCCGGCCTCGCCCGTGATGGTAAGAGTCAGCTGTTTGACGGTCGTACTGGTGAAGCGTTCGAAGAGCGCACCACTGTCGGTGTCATGCACATGATCAAGCTGCACCACATGGTCAGCGACAAGATCCACGCCCGCTCGACTGGTCCATACACGATGGTCACCCAGCAGCCGCTCGGTGGTAAGGCACAAAATGGCGGCCAGCGCTTCGGTGAGATGGAGGTGTGGGCACTGGAAGCATACGGTGCTGCCGCTACGCTCCAGGAAATGCTTACCATCAAGTCCGACGATGTTTACGGTCGTGCCAAGGCATACGAATCGATCATCAAGCACGAGCCGATCGTTGGTCCGAAGCTGCCAGAAAGCTTCAACGTCCTCGTGAAGGAACTACAAGGCCTCGGTCTGCGTGTTGACCTGCTCGACGAATCAGAAGACGAAGTCGTTGACGCTGAGCACGTGATTGCTAACGCCGGTCCAGAAGACAAGTCTGTGCCAGCTCAGGTCTCATTCGCAGATGACGAAGACACTGAAACCGTACTCGACGAAGCTGATGAATTCGGCGACATCGAAGACGGCATGAACATTCAAGATATTGACGAAATCGAAACAATTAAGGAGGACGCGTAATGAGTCGAGTAGTCGCCACCAACGGCATCGGTGACTTTGACGCCGTACGTCTGGCCGTCGCTAGCCCTGAGGACATCCTCAAATGGAGCTACGGCGAAGTTACCAAGCCAGAAACCATCAACTACCGCACCCAGAAGCCAGAACGCGACGGTCTGTTCTGTGAGCGTATCTTTGGCCCAGTCAAAGATATCAACCCGCACGACAGCAAGCTCAAGGGCGTTCGCTCTCGCGAAGCTGCCGTCGACAAGAATGGCGAGCTCGTTACCAAGAGCATCGTTCGCCGCGAACGCATGGGTCACATCCAGCTGGCTGCTCCAGTAGCACACATCTGGTTCATGCGCGGCACCCCAAGCGCGATGAGCCTGCTGCTCGGCATCACGGTTCGTAACCTCGAGCGCATCGCTTACTTTGCTACCTATGTCATCCTCGACGTCGAGGCAGAGAAGCGCGACCAGTACCTGGCCGACCTCGAAGCCGAAACCGAAGCTGGCCGCATGGCTATCAAGATGCGCTTCGAAAAAGAAGCCGAAGTTGAAGGTGCCGACGTCAAGACACTCGCTGAACAGCAGTCACGTGAAGTCGAAGACCTCAACGAAAGCTACAACGTCAAGAAAGCTCAGCTCGAAAGCCTCGTAAAGGGCGCACTGCTGAACGAAACTGACTACCGCGCACTTCCAGAAGAGTACGAAGAACTCGTCAAGGTTGGTATGGGTGGCGTCGCTCTGAAGGCACTGCTCGACGAAATCGACCTGCCAGTGCTGATCAAGCAGCTGAGCGAGGAAGTCGAATCAGCCAAGGGCCAGCGCGAAAAGAAGCTCCTTAAGCGCCTCAAGGTGCTCGAGGGTATGCACGCTGCCGGCATCAAGCCAAACAGCCTCGCCCTGACCGTCCTGCCAGTCATCCCGCCGGACCTCCGTCCGATGGTGCAGCTGACCGGTGGCCGTTTCGCGACCAGCGACCTCAATGACCTCTATCGCCGTGTCATCAACCGTAACAACCGTCTCAAGAAGCTGATCGAGCTCAACGCTCCTGAAGTCATCCGCCGCAACGAAATGCGCATGCTCCAGGAAGCCGTCGACTCACTGATTGACAACTCAGCCGCTCGTGGTGGCCGCGCCGTTAACGCGACCGGTGGCCGCCGCCGTCTGAAATCAATCAGCGACATGCTCAAGGGTAAGCAGGGTCGTTTCCGCCAGAACCTTCTCGGTAAGCGTGTCGACTACTCAGGCCGTTCAGTTATCGTCGTCGGTCCAAAGCTCAAGATCCACCAGTGTGGTCTGCCAAAACAGATGGCCCTCGAACTGTTCAAGCCATTCGTTATCAGCTGGCTGATCCGTGGCGAGCACGCGCACAACATCCGTTCTGCTACTCGTCTGATCGAAGCCGGTGACGCACTGGTCTGGGACGCACTCGACGCTGTTATCGAAGGCAAGTACGTGCTCCTCAACCGCGCACCGTCACTCCACCGTCTGTCTATCCAGGCCTTCCAGCCAGTTCTCGTCGAAGGTAAGGCAATCCAGCTGCACCCACTCGTTGCCAACGGTTTCAACGCCGACTACGATGGTGACCAGATGGCTGTTCACTTGCCACTGAGCGATGAAGCACAGGCAGAAGCTCGCGAGCTGATGTCAGCAACCAACAACCTGCTGAAGCCAGCCGACGGTTCGCCAGTGCTCAACATCGGTCAGGACGTTGTCCTCGGTAACTACTACCTGACATACGAAAAGCCTGCCGCTCAGACCGAAGGCATCAAGCCATACAGCTCTGTCTACGAAGCTGAAATGGCCTACGACAAGGGTACGATCCAGCTCCAGACACCGATCCGTGTCTTCACGAAGGGCCAGATCCGCGATACCACGCTCGGCCGCGTCTTCTTCAACGAAATCCTGCCGGCTGATTTCCCGTATGACAACTCGATCCAGAGCAAGAAGCAGCTCAAGAAGGTACTCGCACAGGTCTTCGACAAGTACGGTGCTGAAATGACTGCAAAGACCGCCGACCGCATGAAGGGCCTGGCATTCCGCTTCGCTACGACTGCTGCCGTATCGACCGGCATGGACGACTACCTGCACTTCGAAGAAATCCCTGCGTTCATCGCAGAGGGTGACGCCAAGGCTGCGCTCATCTCTGAGCAGTACGACCAAGGTCTCATCACCGACGAAGAGCGTTACAGCTTGACCGTATCGACATGGCGTACGGTTGACCGCAAGATTACCGAATTCCTGCAAGACAAGCTCAAGAGCATGGACACCAGCATTTCGGTGATGGTCAACTCTGGCGCTCGTGGTGATATCTCAAACGTGAAGCTGGCGAGCGCGATGATCGGTCTCCAGGTGGATGCCACCAACAAGGAAATCGAGCTGCCTATCCGCTCAAGCTACAAGAAGGGCCTCAGCTCACTCGAACAGTTCGTCGCCACCCGTGGTGCACGTAAGGGTCTGATCGACACCGCCCTCAAGACCGCTGACTCAGGTTACCTGACCCGCCGTCTGGTCGACGTGTCGCAGGACGTCTTTACAGTAGAAGACGAAGCTGGTGATGACGATGGTTACTCAATCTACCGTTCAGAAACCGAACTGACGATGATCGACTTCAGTAACCGCCTTAACGGCCGCTACACCGCCGAAGACATCCCAGGTCATATCGGCAAGAACGAGCTGATCACCCGTGAGATCGCCAACGCTATCGAAGCTGACGAATCGATCAAGGAAGTCAAGATCCAGAGCGTTCTGTCGACCAAGAACCTGCGTGGTATCCCACGTAAGAGCTACGGTATCGATATGGCGACCAACCAGCTGATCGACAACGCTCAGCCAGTCGGTGTCATCGCTGCACAGTCAGTCGGTGAGCCTGGTACCCAGCTGACGCTCCGTACCTTCCACGCCGGTGGTGTGGCTGGTGGTGACATCACCCAGGGTCTCCCTCGTGTCGAAGAGCTCTTCGAAGCTCGTGCGCCAAAGGGTCAGGCCTACATGACGGAAGTCACCGGTCTGGTAGATGTCTGGGAAGATGGCAAGAAGTATATCGTTCAGGTGACGCCAGAAGCTGGCCACGTTGAACGCATCGAACTTGAAGGCCGTACGGTCAACGTCAAGTCGGGCAGCAACGTCAAGGTCGGTGATGTCCTGGCGACCGCTGAAGGCGAAGCGAAGCCACTCGTCGCACCATTTGACGGTGTCGTTGAAGTCGCTGAGAACACGCTCGTTCTGGCTGCAAATGCCGGTGCGCCGGTTCGCTACGAAATCCCTGGTTCAACTCAGCTCGTCGTATCGGCTGGTGACACCGTAGAAGCAGGCGACCGCCTGACGATCGGTTCACTCAACCTGCACGACCTGATGCGCCTCAAGGGTACCGAAGCAACCCAGCGCTACATCATCAACGAAGTGCTCCGCATCTACGCCGCACAGGGTCAAGACGTTGCCGACAAGCACCTCGAGATCATCGTGCGTCAGATGTTCAGCCGGGTACAGGTGGAAGACCCAGGTGACAGCGCCTTCGTTACCGGTGACATCGTCTCTAAGGCGGCTGTCGTCGAAGCGAACGCTGAACTGGCTGCAGAGGGTAAGGAACTAATCCGCTACACCCAACTGCTCCTCGGTATCACCAAGGTTTCGATCTGGAGCGATAGCTGGCTGTCAGCTGCATCGTTCCAGGACACCACTCGCGTGCTCATCAACGCTGCCACAAGTGGCCGCGCTGACCGCCTGCACGGCCTCAAGGAAAACGTGATCATCGGTCGCAAGATTCCTGTAGGTACTGGTGCCCGCAACGAAGACGAAGAGGAAGATTTCGCTAGCGAAATCGCCGAAGACGTCGAATTTGCCGCCTAGGCAATAAAACCTCACACAAGTATATATCCCTGTTCGAAAGAGCAGGGATATTGCTTTTTATGCTTATTTCTGCTATAATAGTAATTAGCCTTAATGGTGAATACCAAAGGAGAACATTGTCCATCCTGTCCTACGAGGAGGTTGAGGCACGCGTCCAAAAGGATGTTCGCCCCGAACCTCATCGGATTATCCAGCGTACCGTTGATCGGTATCGCAGTCACCAGTCAAGCCTTGTCTGTGTGACGACGATTGATGAGCTTATCGGTGAGCTCGAAGCATTGTTGGTGTATTTCTATCACCGCCTGATTCATGCAGGCAGCGAGCAGGAGCATCGCCATTGGGAGCAAGAATGGAAGCGTCTTGGCGACTTCCTGCTCCAGCTCAAAACCATGTACTCAACCGACTGAAAGAGGCACTATGCCACGCTCCAAAGATGTTGCTGCTATGACGTTCGACGAGGGAGTCGCGTATTTCTCTGCGAAGGTCCCCGGCCTCGACAAGAACCGTACCAACCAGCAGAAGATCGATCAGATGATCGGTTACTACAGAATGGTTGGAAATCCGAACAACACGCTCAAGCGTGAACTGTACCGCTTCCTGACCCAGGTCTGCAAGTACGATCACCTCGAGCTCTAGGGCAATCGCCCGCTGAAACGGCCGCCGAGTTTACCAAAACTCAGGCCCGCTCGGCGGGCCGTTTCATTTTTCTGAGCATTGATAAATAAGCGAAAGTGTGATATAATTTACAAAGTCCCAAGCGGTTTCTACTACTGAGAGGAAGTACACTCATGTCTCTGCATACCCTGCCTGTCGGGCGGGTCAGCGACGAAGCGACACGTGAAGAAAAGCTTGCTTACTTGAAGCGCGTCGTGTACGGCAGGTACCACACGGTGTGCGAGGTCACAAGTAAGGATTTGCTCGCCGTCTCCACGCCCGAAGACCTCATCCGGATCCTCGTGCTGCTCCGCCGTCGGCTCAGGGTGCGTCTGACGTTTATCCCGACGCCTCCTCCCAACGAAGCGCTGCGCTCTCGCCGTCAGACGTGCGAGGGTCGCATCGGGAAAATCAACGAAGAGATCGAGCTTGTGTGTCGTACGTTCGATCTCATCCTCGAGAAGGAGAAGTAATGGCAGGGTATAAGCCCGAGCTCTTCACGCCTCCAAGCGGATTTGGTTTCTATGCCAGTGAAGCTCCGAAGGCGGAAGAATGGCTTGACCGGGAAGAAACCGGTGAACAGCCGGAGTCAGACGTCGATGATTCAGATGAGAATGAGTCGTAACACCACCCTTGGGCATCCGCCCGTCGAATCGCCTACTGAATTCCAGTAGCAGCTGGTTCGGCGGGCGTTTCGATTTTTGGGATCAAAACCTATTGTGTTTCTCGTTGCGCAGGACTATCCTAGTGGCAGCTCGGCCACACCGTGCGGTCGTGTGTCATGCACCTACGAGACAGAAAGATATGCAATGGGCAAGCTGGGGAGCTCAACGACGGAAAAGCTGAAGCGCAGACGGCGTAAGGAGGTGAAACCAACCTCGCCAGCCGTAGAGCGCTGTGGAGTCAAGCCACGGGGGAAGGTTATGGAAAACATTAACGCCCGCCAGCAGCGTACGCAACGAGCGCAAGAGGAGGTTCGGCGTGTCAGCAATGGCCGCCTGACTGATCGGCAAATCGAGCATTTCGCCCAAGTGTTTGCCATCGAAGAACTGTGTTTTCAGTACTTCGAAGATGAGCAATACCAGTGGGCTGCTCGGCACCTGCGCAGGCAGGGTCACGCCGACCTGGCAAATCTGCTTGAGCAACACTTCGTCAAGCAGTAGGTGTGCCCGGAAAGAGTCCGCGACTATGGTCGCAGATGGCTCTTCCCGGGCTCTTTTCGTTTTCCACATAACGCTGTAAATTTTGTATTTGACCCCTAGTGAGGAGGGGCGTAGGCTAGGAAAGGAATCGCAACACCGCGACCGCACACAGACAAGGGGAATCTTGTGAAAGCTTTTGATGCAGTTGGAGAGCGCCGGCAGGCCCAGGCAAACATCGCCGCTGCCGTTGCCGACGTGAGGTTCCGCCTCGAGCCGCATCGGGAGGCTCATTCCGAAGCCTGCAGCAAGGTCGAAACCGCCCTTGAGCACAAGCACTACGAGGACGCCCTGGCCGTGCTCGATGCTCTGTGCGAGGCAACTACCTCGGCAAGCTTGCGCCTTGCAAAGTGCGGTTTGTCGAACGTGTTGGCGCAGGCCGCCCCAAAGGCAGCTGCGCCGCAGCCGGCATGACGGTCCGGCGTACGTGCCGGTTCCTGAGCCCGTGAAGGCCCGCGAAGGTAATCCCTTCGTTGAGCCTCCGGGCTCCCTTCATATCTTGAAATAATTACCTTAATCTGCTACGATATTAGATGAGTTTCCACTTTTTGGAGTCTAGCCGTGAGAGAATGTGTACACACGATAGGCAGCCGAAGAGTAAAGATGGCGCGGTCATGCTGAGGCCAACCCATAAAACCAGAGACAATCTCGTCTCATTAACCATGAACAACAGGAGTTTTCATGCCAACTATCAACCAACTCGTGCGTAAGCCACGCAAGACTGCTGCGAAGAAATCGAAGTCTCCAGCACTTGGTCGCATCCACAACGCACTCAAGACTCGTTACTACGATCAAGATGCTCCGCTGAAGCGTGGTGTCTGTATCAAGGTAACCACCAAGACACCAAAGAAGCCTAACTCGGCACTCCGCAAGGTTGCTCGTGTTCGTCTGACCAACGGTCAGGAAGTTTGGGCTTATATCGGTGGTGAAGGCCACAACCTCCAGGAGCACGCCGTTGTGCTCGTGCGTGGTGGTCGCGTGCCAGACCTTCCAGGTGTTCGTTACCACATCGTTCGTGGTGCACTGGACCTCCAGGGTGTCTCAAAGCGCAAGCAGGGCCGTTCGAAGTACGGTGCTAAGAAGGAGGACAAGTAGTCATGCCTCGTAAAGTAACCAAATCGCTCGTTCGCGTACCAAAGCCAGACCGCAAGTACCAGAGCCCGCTCGTCCAGCGCCTGATCAACAAGTCGATGCTTGACGGCAAGAAGCTTGTTGCTGAGCGTGCTGTCTACACCGCACTCGAAGTCGCTGCTAAGAAAGTCGATAGCGAAGATCCACTCGCAGTGTTCGAAAAGGCACTCAAGAACGTTTCGCCAAACTTTGAAGTTAAGTCACGCCGTGTCGGTGGCGCAAACTACCAGATTCCATTCCCAGTTTCTGGTCACCGCCAGATGCATTACGCATTCTCATGGCTTGTGCAGTCAGCTCGCGCTCGTAGCGGCATGCCATACTCTCAGCGTCTCGCACTCGAAATCGTTGATGCTTACAACGAAGCCGGTGCAGCCTTCAAGAAGAAGGAAGACACACACAAGATGGCCGAAGCCAACCGCGCATTCGCGCACTTTGCCCGCGGCTAATCACAACCCGCGCAGTCTTAAACCGCCCCATTCGGGCGGTTTTTGATATATGTAAAATACTTAACATACACCTTAATATGGCCGGGATATGATAGAGGCACAAAGGGTAACCAGGAGGGATCTATGCGAGTGATACCGACAAAAATACATGGAATAATTGATTTAGTAGTAGCGTTAGCGCTGATTTTGGCACCGTTTCTATTCGGGTTCGCCAGCGTCGGCGGAGCAGCAGTAGTGATTCCGATCGTTTTCGGTATCCTGCTGGCGCTCTATAGCGTTCTGACGCAGTACGAAGTGGGCCTCGTCAAGCTCATCAGCGTGCCATATCACATGATGATCGACGTGATCTTGGCCGCAGCTCTGGCGCTGTCGCCGTTCTTGTTCGGCTTTGCCGATCAGGCGATGAACGCGTGGCTGCCGCATATCGTCGTGGGCATCGGCCTGATTATCGTGACGCTGATTTCGGCTCCTGAAACCGAAGCCGCCGATCACAAGTGGCACCGCCATCACCACACGCCTCGCCATCCACGCGCTGCGTTGTAGTCAGTCGCTACTCCATGGATACGCCGCTCTATACAAAGAGCGGCGTATTATTATGCACTTAGCAGTTGCTCGGTATGAATGGTGAAATGATCCCGGCCGTAGTCGATCATGCCCTCGCGCTTGAGCTGGGCCAGAGTGAGCGAGGTGGTTTCGCGGGTAGTGCCGATCATGTCGGCAAGATCTTGATGAGTTAGGCGCAGGCCGAGCTCATACAAATCAACAGTAGTGTCGCTGCTGAAATGTTGGACAATGTAGCGAAGGACTGCAATCAAGCGCTCGCGGACAGTCAGGTGCCCCGCGCCTTGCAGCCGTTCGAGCAGCTCGTCGTAGTGCTGACTGATGCCACGGGCGATTTCTGTCATGAGCGCAGGGGAGTCGGCTGCCTTGTCTAGGAAGGTCTGCTTGTCGACATGGTAGGCAGCGCCATTGCTGAGGGCGGTATAAAAATAACGTAGATTCGTCCGCATGCTGAACATACGCTCGACCGGTATGACGTCGTAGCGCCCCGCAATCCATAGCAACTTTTGGCTGCCGCTGTCGTCAATCGCGCTTACTTTAACGTATCCGGTCTGTATGGCAAGCAGCGTATGCGCGGCGTCGCCTTCACTGAGGAGTACTTCGCCCTTAGTGAACGGCCGGAGAGGAAAGGCTTTGACAAAGTCGATATTATCCATACCAGTATTATACGGCTTGTCCGTAATATTCCTTACAAACTCCTGGCGCTGGCCGCGCTATGATTGCCACATAACTTAAATAAGGAGCAATATATGCGTTTTATTCCTACCAAAGTTCACGGTGTCCTCGATTACGTGGTTGCCATTGCCCTGATGTTTGCCCCAATGATTTTCGGCTTCTCATCAGTAGGCGGCCCAGCGGTTGTCATCCCGGTTGTCCTGGGTATCGGCCTCTTCCTGTACAGTCTGTTCACTAATTATGAATGGGGACTCGTCAAGGTTATCGGTATGCCTGTGCACCTAATTATTGATGTCGTAGCATCGCTCTTCCTGCTGCTGTCACCATGGCTGTTTGGCTTCGCGGGTCAGGCCTGGAACGTTTGGGTGCCACACGTCGCTGTCGGTATCGCAGTCATCCTGGTCGTGCTGTTTTCGAAAACTCAGCCAGAAACTGCCGTTCAGCGCGCGTAATCAGCGTCAGCTTCGAATATGCCACTCTACCTCGAGTGGCATATTTTTGTTGCATAGCAGCCCATAATTTGACATACTGGGCAATTACAACAAGGAGTTGCTATGTCCGAACGATTACAAACGGGAGATTACCCGCAAGATCCGCTATTTCACTGGGGTGAATATAATTTTTATGAGAATATTGCGCGCCCCAAGCATGAGTCATCAGTCTTTATGGCAGCCCGCGAGCTGCAGGCGGAATTATCAACCAAAACGAGCGAGTCGGTTCAAGAGATCATGCACGAGGCGACTCAGGCAGTCGGTTTACTCAATGCCGCACTGATCGAGCAGGACCTTCATGGTGAACGCGTCATTATCGAGGGTACTGATATTGCCGTTACCCGCGCTCTTATGCACGAAGAAAAGAATGGTATTCTTCTGACGGCAACGCCAGACGAGGACGAGCCGACGGACGACTTCATCGAAATGATGGGCGCGACAAGACAACAGGGCACGCTGCGCTGTTTTGGTCAAACCATAGAGGCTGTCGATACACCGGCTGGCACAAAAGCTTATCAAGCGAAGATATGCTACATCGTGGCATGCGACAGCTACCTCACGCCCTTTGCCGGAGTGGAGCCATATGCCCGAGGCGAGATTGACAAGGTTCATCTGGAATATGTCGAAGACTATACTCGGCGAATTGCCAGTGAGGCGTACGACACGATCAGGCTACTTGGCAGTGAATATATCAACGGCATTTTAAATGAACTTTGCCTCGTCTTGACGCAGTCGGAGCGCGACGCTGCGGCAATCCGACGTATCGGAGAGCTGTCGCAAGAGCTTTGCCAGGCGCCGGCTATGACGCCAGCTGGGCGAGATGCGATTATTGATTTGATTTCGGCATACATCGATCGGCAGTACGAATACGATCTAGCCAGCTCGCATGCCTATGTCCGTGATGCAGAGGGCCAAATGTCAGATGTTGTCTATCAAGAGGACGCGACAATCGAGGTATCTGATGAAATCAAAATGATTACCTTCTGGCCGGAAATGCGAAATAAAGAAGACGATCCCGAGCATGTCGAAGAAATGGAGCACCAAACCTTGTTCTTTGTGACGGAGCAAGACACTCGGACATATCTCATCTCGTTTAAGGATGTGAATAGGTTTGGGATAGCAACTGCCTAATGAATGAGCATGAAGCGGAGCGGCTGATTCACTCAGCGCTTCCATCACTTGAGGATGACTTGATTCGTAACGTCACCAGTATCGACCGGCGTCTAGGGAATCATTATGCGGAATTTCCAGATGAGATGTTGATTGATGCGGAAATAGAGTTACAGAACCCGCGTGAGCAGTTTGCGTACATTATGGCTCTTATGAGCACTCTAGGGGGTCAAACCGAAGGGCAATTCGTTGCTGCGTACTCGGCGTATCATTTTGCGATACGCGTTGCTGATATGCTGGGTTGGCGTGTTCCAGCGCCGGCTGCCGCAATGCACGATCTAAGTTACTTATTACAGAACCAGGCAGGTGCTGACGAGGCAAAGACCTTAATAGAGGGGCGCGTCAACCAGTATCTTGACGAACGTCCGGAGCTCGCAAGTGTCATCGACGGCTATGTTACCGATTATGCACAACAGGCTGGCCGTACCTTTGACGATGAAGCACAGATTGTTTGTGCGTTGACATTTGAACGCATTGAGCAGTTTTGCATCGGATGGAAGCTGACACCTCACGGTTAAATGACTAGTCAATTGTGCATTTTTCTGCTAAAATAACAGATGAATCGCTATTTTCTATGTCTTTAAATAGCAGGTAGATAATTAAACGAAAGAGGAAGAGACGCCCCATGGCAGAAAAGAATGTCCAGCTAAAGGACTTCCGCAACATCGGTATTATCGCGCACATCGACGCCGGTAAGACCACTACGACCGAAGGTATTCTGTACCGTACCGGTATCAATCATAAGATCGGTGAAGTCCGTGGCGACGGCGACGGCGCGACTACCGACTGGATGGCTCAGGAAAAAGAGCGTGGTATTACCATTACCTCAGCTGCTGTCACCTGTTTCTGGAAGGGTCACAAGATCAACATCATCGACACCCCAGGTCACATCGACTTTACCGCCGAGGTTGAGCGTTCACTGCGTGTCCTCGACGGTGCTGTAACCGTCTTCGACGGCAAGATGGGCGTTGAGGCTCAGTCTGAAACCGTATGGCGCCAGGCCAACAAGTACGGCGTGCCACGTGTCTGTTTCATTAACAAGATCAACCAGACCGGTGGTGACTTCTACAAGTCACTTGACTCGATCCACACCCGTCTTTCAAAGAACGCCCTGCCGGTACACCTGCCAATCGGTTTCGAAAAAGACATTAATGGTGTTGTCGACCTCGTTGACATGAAGGCTTACACTTACTCTGACTACACTGACAAAGAGCTCGTCCAGGGTGAAATCCCAGCTGACATGCTCGACAAGGCAAAGAACGCGCGCAGCCTGCTGGTTGAAGCAGCAGTCGAAGCCGACGACGAACTGTTCGAACGCTTCCTGGAGCAGGGTGAGGAATCGATCTCGATCGACGAACTCAAGGCCGCTCTTCGCAAGCGCGTTCTCGCTGGTGACTTCTTCCTCGTTACCGGTGGTGATGGCCGTGGTGTGATCGTTGAGAAGCTCCTCGACGTCATGGTTGACTATCTGCCAAGCCCGCTCGACGTTGATGCGATCTGGGGCAAGAACACCAAGACCGGTGAAGAAATCAGCCGCAAACCAGACGAAAAAGAGCCTATGGCTGCACTGGCCTTCAAGATTGCTGCTGACCCATTCGTCGGTAAGCTGATCTTCGTCCGTGTCTACTCTGGTGTCCTGACCGCTGGTAGCTACGTCCTTAACACCACGACTGGTGAAAAGGAACGCATCGGCCGTATCGTCCGTATGCACGCCGACAAGCGCGAAGAAATCGACAAGGTTGCCGCTGGCGACATCGCTGCCGTTGTCGGTCTGAAGAATACCTTCACCGGTAACACGCTTTCAGAAGTCGCACATCCGATCGCCCTCGAATCAATTACGTTCCCAGATCCTCCAGTGTCGATCGCCGTCGAGCCAAAGACCAAGGCCGACCAAGAAAAGATGGGTATCGCTCTGCAGCGTCTCGCTGAAGAAGACCCAACCTTCCGCGTCCACACTGACGAAGAAACCGGCCAGACCATTATGTCTGGTATGGGTGAGCTGCACCTCGACATCCTGATCGACCGCATGAAGCGCGAGTTCAACGTCGAAGCCAACGTCGGTGAGCCACAGGTTGCCTTCCGTGAATCGATCAAGGGCACCGCTGAAGTACAGGGTAAGCACGCCAAGCAGTCTGGTGGCCGTGGTCAATACGGTGACGTATGGGTCCGCTTCGAACCGAACGAGCCAGGCAAGGGCTTCGAGTTCATCGACGAAATCAAGGGTGGTGTGGTTCCTCAGGAATACCGCCCAGCCGTACAAAAGGGTATCCGCGACACGCTCGAAGGTGGTGTTATCGCCGGCTTCCCAGTTGTCGACGTCAAAGCGACCCTCTACGACGGTAGCTACCACGACGTGGACTCAAGCGAACTCGCCTTCAACCTGGCCGGCGCACTTGCTGCCCGCGAAGGTGTCAAGAAAGCGACCCCAATCCTGCTCGAGCCTGTCATGAAGGTAGAAGTCACGACTCCAGAAGAGTTCATGGGTGACATCATCGGCGACCTTAATTCTCGCCGTGGCCGCATCGAAGCCATGGAAGACCTCATGGGCGGCGCCAAGCTGGTCCGTGCGATCGTTCCACTGGCAAGCATGTTCGGTTACACCGGTGACATCCGCTCGATGAGCCAGGGCCGTGCTGCAAGCACTATGGAGCTCGCTCAGTACGAGGAAGTACCACCAAACGTTGCGCAGGAAATCATTGAGAAGCGCAACAAATAATCACTCTCTCGATTGCACAGCCGCCCCAGCTAGGGGCGGTTTTGTGTTGTTAATATATGCAAAACATGGTATAATTATATTAATCCTTCTCGCATCCGCAGAAGGAATCTGCAACTTAGGAGTATCATGACCACGCACGACAAGCAGCCCTATGAGCACACGCTCGATTCCATCGAGGAACTCATGGGGCAGGAGGCGCGCCAGACATTGATCGGCCTGCGGACCTTGGCCTTCAGCCACATCGATGAGGCGGTTCCTGTCAAAGTGCTGCTGGACGACCGTGACGCCACCAAGTACATGATGGAGATTGGCGACCTTTCTCGCGAGGGCAGCTTCACGGAGCGTTTCTTCGTGGAGTGGCTGCAGAACAATGTGCGCCCTCAGGCGATGCCGCGCCTGTTTCACGGCTACGTCGTCGACGACGAGGTGCACGACTGTGTGCCGATCGAATGGCAGGATCTCTCTGTCACAGATTGGCCCTGGCTGGCTCAGCAGGTCCAGTCGCATGCCCCGCGCATCTGAGGTGCGACCCGCCCCGTTTTCTCTTCGGAGGGAGCGGGGCGCACTCATAGCTGATAGTACTTATGATTGCTGAGTGTACTTTTTCATGCTATGGTATAGCCATCATGCGGGCAACCGCTCGCATGAACGCACAACAAAGGTGGTCTCGAAGTTGCTCGACGAAGAATTTCTTCCGGCCGACAAAGCTCATCCGCAGTATGCAAAAGATCGTACGAGGAGGTTCCTGGGGGAGCTGACGACGACGATCGAGCCGTATGTACGGTCCGGTGTTCTGGAAAAGCGTCAGATTCTCGTATATCGTAATCCGAATGCATCATCGGATTCGGATGCGAAACGAATGCCCAAGCGAAAGTGGGTCAAGGCCCGGCTCATCTCGGACGGCGGTGGTATAGGAACATATGCCGCATTCGTGAACTCGACAACGCTTGTGTTCTACAGGTGGGTGCACACCCAGACGGCAGCTCGTCTCGTTACCGACAGTGACAATGACGCGCTGTATGATACCAAGAAGGTTGTCGAGAAGACCGTTCGGAAGCTGTCCGAGCAATTTTCTACGGCCGCCTAGTGCGATAGCCCCGCCCTCCGTCACAGGAGGTGCGGGGCTCGCTCATGTCTGGCGTTTGACGACAGCTCCTCGCAAAAGGTAGAATGCAAGCATATGGGAGCATTCGAGGCGCTACATGGCAACATCGACGGCGAAATGACGCGCAGTCTGGAGTCGTGGCGTCATGAGCTTATTTCGCGGCTGGATGACAAGCTCTTCTTGGTCGACGAGTCGTTTGATGTCATTCGCCAGGACTCGCGCTTGACCGAACTTCAGACGGCGAGCATCAAACAGGAGCTTATCGAAGAGATCCGCCGCTACGTCCAGATAGAAAGCTATTTGGTAGAAGACGGCCCATCGAGCGGCGACCGTATCGAAGCGAGCGGTCGCCTTTTTTGGCATCGTTATGACCATCGCCGAAAAGCGTACGCCACCGAGCTGCTGCCGGCGGGGTATATGGTGACCGGGCATTATGACGGCTGTGACGTCTTGCCATATATCGATCCGTATTACTTACAGGGAAGCGATGAGTTGGCGCGCACAGAGCAACCGGCGACTCGGGCGATTGGCGTGCATATGATGCTGACAGTACCGGCAATCGTCAGCCGCAGTGGTGATGACGGGAAGATGCTAACCGATGTCGACCGCGTCTATATCCCGCTACACTACCCCACGATGCAAGTGGTCAGCCGGTCGCTTGCCGGCTAACTTTGCAAGAGCACGGTAATTATGGTAAAATAACTACCTATATTCAAATCGGGTATAGTTGCTCTTCGGGAATAAGGTGGTGGTATGCATGAACACGAAGCGCGCGGCACGGTTGCTGTATCGTCAAAACGCAGAAGCCCGCGCAGCGACGCAACAAGTCTCCCGGACCTGGGAAACCTACACAGCGGTGCGCAGTGCGGGCGAGCGCGGCGGCAAGCGTCGCTGGAAGTCTGGCCACACGCGTAAAGCAGCGGTCGAACGAGAGCGCCATGCTCACTGGAAAGAGCGAGCCTGCGCCATCAAGAAGCGTAATGCCCACACGTTCGAACGCACGATGCGGCAGTTGCGCCACTGGCTCGTGGATATTGGTTTCGACATGGCCGAGTCTGCTGAGCAATCAGAGGTGTGGCTGCACGCCAATGGCAACGTGGAGATTCGTTACGGCGGCAAGGGTTCGCCTGGCGGCGAGGGTTGTGGCGTCTTCGTCCTGACGCCGGACCAGCAGCTACGCGTATACTCCTCGCCTGGCAGCGTCCTCGCGCACCCACGTCGGCACGTACTACGCAGTGCATAGCCGAATACCCCATCATTGCCACCCTCGCAAGAGCAAACCCCCATGAGCCGCGCGCGCATGGGGGATTGCTTTTGTCGAAATGCAGCCGAGAGGTGAGAAATATGCTGCCGAACAAATATGCGCTAGAATAAAGCATGAGTAAGACGCCGTATATCCGTGCAGTACGGGCAAGTGGTAGAAACGAATCACTGAATTTAGGGGAGTGCGACGTCTTTATGCTCAACCCCAGCATTTCCCAGATGGCGTATATAATACGGCGATAACTAAACTCACTGTATGAAGAATCTCTCAAAATCACAGCGATTGTTGCAAATTCAAACGAAGCGCCTATTGATCTTCGGTTGGGTTGTGGTGATTGTATGTATCGTGGCGTGGTATGGTCTGACCCAGGCACTAACCGTACCGCTGCCGCAGCGGCTAGTAACGATTTATGATCGGGGCATCAAACGCTCGGTTTTGACGCAGGCGCAGTCAGTACGAAGTGCGCTGAGCTTCGCAGGCATTGCCATCGACCCGCACGACAATGTCGATCCGTCTCTCGATACCAAGCTGTCGACTGCGGATGCCGATGTGATTATCTACCGGTCGCGGCTGGTCGCTATAGCCGATGGCAATATACGACAAACAGTAATGACCGCGAAGCAGTCGCCTAACGAAATCCTAAAAGATGCGGGGCTCCCAGCACTCGACGCCAAAGATGCTACTAGTTTCCGGCCGGTGAACGCTGTGGTTGCTGGGGCTTCGACTGAACTGGTGGTGGCCCGTGTGAAGCACGAGGAGCCGGCGGCCCCACCAATACGAATCAGCTTCCAGCCAAAACCAAATGCCCTGACGAAGTCAAAAGGCGCGCAGGTATACGTGGATATAAATGGGGTTGCACATCGAGAGACGTATTACGACCTGCCGATGGGCATCGCGATCCATGCCTGCGGAGCGCACAGCACGTACACGATTCGTGCTGATGGCGCGAAAGTCGACCAAGACGGTTACATACTCATCGCCGCCAACCTGGCAGCCTACCCTCGCTGTACGGTCGTCGATACCAGCATGGGGCCTGGCAAAGTCTACGATACCGGTGGGTTTGCGGCACGGTATCCGTACGGATTCGACCTGGCGACCGACTGGACGAATTATGACGGCAGATAGTCGGCGCTGTATAATAAGACGTAATGAATGAAATTATCTGCCCCCACTGCAAGAAAGCCTTTAAGATCGACGAGGCTGGATTTGCAGACATCCTGAGGCAAGTACGCGACCAGCAGTTCGAGAGCGAAATCCATGAGCGCATGGCACTGCTGGAGCGCGACAAAGACAGTGCTGTCAAACTCGCCGAAGCCAAGACCAAGAACGAGCTGCAGGCCGACATCGCGAAGCGCGACGCTGAGATTGCCGACCTGAAAGCGCGGGCTACTGCGAAAATCAAAGAGCTGCAGGCAGAAAGCGAACTGTCGGCGACACGCGTGGCAGCCGAGAAGGATACGCAGCTGGCTGAACTGAAGGCGAAGCTGCAGGCGATTGAAACCGAAAAGCAACTCGCGGTGGCTGAGGCAGTGAATAAGGTAGAAAAAGAGCGGGACGAGCTGGCCGGCGAACTGAAGATGAAAGACAGTGAAAAGCAGATCCTGGAGACATCGCTCAAGGAACAGTTTGCTGCCGAACTGAAGTCCAAAGAAGAAATGATCGCCTACTACAAAGATATGAAGGCAAAGCTGAGCACCAAGATGATCGGTGAGACGCTCGAGCAACACTGCGAGACAGAGTTTAACAAACTGCGCGCCACGGCGTTTCCGACCGCGTACTTCGAAAAAGACAATGACGCCCGCTCAGGCAGCAAGGGCGATTACATTTACCGCGAGACAGATCAGGCGGGCAACGAAATCATCAGCATTATGTTTGAGATGAAGAACGAAGGCGACGAAACCGCCACCAAACACAAGAACGAAGACTTCCTCAAAGAACTCGACAAAGACCGTGCCGAAAAGAAGTGCGAATACGCCGTGCTGGTAACACTGCTCGAATCGGACAGCGAGCTCTATAATACCGGCATTGTCGACGTATCTCACAAGTACGACAAGATGTATGTCATCCGTCCGCAGTTTTTCATCCCGATGATTACGCTGCTGCGGAACGCTGCGATGAATTCGCTCAAGTATAAATCAGAGCTGGCCATGGTGAAAGCGCAGAATATCGATGTGACGAACTTCGAAGACCAATTGAATGACTTCCGCGATTCGTTCGGCCGCAGCTACCGCCTGGCGTCGGAGCGGTTCCAGGACGCCGTGGCGAGTATCGACAAATCGATTGCTCAGCTGCAAAAGACCAAAGAAAACCTGCTCAAATCCGAAGACCACTACCGCATCGCCAATAACAAGGCCGACGAGCTGTCCGTCAAAAAACTGACGCGTGGCAACCCGACGATGGCGGCGAAGTTTGCCGACCTGGACGCCGAACGATAAATGTAGGCATGAAAAAAATTATCTCAATCAAGCACGTTGATCACGTGCAACTCGGGCACCTGTATGAGCACATTGTGTGTATGCGTGTTGCTGAATATTTTCGGTCGCATGGTCTCTTTGCGTATGTCGATTATTTTGTTAACGCAAAAACGTACTATAGCGGCGTCGTATTAGTAGAACTACATTTGTATACTAAGCGTGCCCTACCGTACGTTTCTATTTTAGAAACGATCGATATCGACCTCGATGAGGCGGCGGTGAGTGGCGCAATGTTACAGATTATGGCGGAAAAATACGCAGATGTCGCGTATTACGATCAAGACAGCGTAATAGCGACATTGCAAAAATACCACGAAGCACCCTGGCGGATCATGAACGATTCCTTTAGCCATGACACAGAGTCACACGTGCTCCATACTGACTATTTTGGCTTGTCGCCCCGGAGTCCTCGACAATTTTTGCAGCTTCGGCAGGATATAAGACTTGAAGCTCGCGATTGTGACATGGTTTTAGAGACCCTATTACCGCTATTTGCGGTCGTCAGCAAAGCGCTTGGCGACAGCTTACGCGAAGATATAGCAGACAGCAGTTACTGCTATTCGTATGATGATGTATTTACGCATAATGCAAAGCAGTTGCGTGCAACAAATTATTACCGGATTGATAAGCGGCAGGCAACAAGTTTGACGCATGAGGCCGACATCGCCCGCCGCCTGAGCGAAATAATGGTGCAAAGTGGCTGGGTTGAGCGTTTAGCGAGCTACCTGCAGCATGCATCAATGGAGCGGCCGCTTGAGGCGCCCGATGAACAACTGATTCTGGAGCATACGGGACTCGTTGTCGGCGTACAGGATTGGCGCCGGATGGGAACCTTCGACAATATTCGTCGCATACTTTTACATACATCGATTGACTTTCGGCTGAATGGCACGAAACAAACCGTGCATCTTCGAGAATTTTTATCCTAAATTAAGCAGAAAAAAGCAGAGCCCGCACCAAAAGGAGTAGGCTCTACTTTTGATGCGGGCTAAAACCGCGTGCTACGTTCCGACAGATGCGCGCGCCCAGCTGTTTAGGGCGAGCTCGATACGTGCGATCAACTCGTCAGACATCCTCTTCTCAAACGTGATCTTCACGTCTTCTGGAGTTTCCTCGGCTGAGTCGTCGTAGGCTGATTCGTAGGTCGTCAGTACTCGCTTGACGCCGCATGCGTACTCGACAACGGTGTACGTGTCAGTGACGTGGCGGTAGCGGTTGCCGATGCTTGCGGCGCCTATGAACTCACGCGAGTGGAAACTGACGACATACCGAATGCCGAGGACTTCTGTGTCGAACGGATGGATGGTAAGTACGGTGTGCTCGTCGGCCGGGTCATAGGCCACGTAGCCGTCGTTGCCTAGCCCGTAGTCATTATCGGGCGCGTAGGTGAGTTGAGCCAGGCGCTCAAACAGGTAGTGCCGGTTACGGGCATTGGCGTGTGCATTGATGCGAAGCTTTCCAGGCAGGCGCACGACGTAGGTGAATGCAAGCCAAAGTCCGTGGACGAGCAGTGACGCCGGGATGGCAATTATTGCTACACAAGCGATGAGCTTGCTAAACGGCGCCAGGTACCAAGCGAACACGGTCATGAAGACGCAAATCAACATGACAAGTGCACGATTGAAACGCTGACGCTTTCTGTCGATGTTTTTCAAGGTGCACTCCTTGGGTAGATGCGGATTAAATTGACTATATAATTATCACTGCGAAGTGTCAATGCGGCGCACGCGGAGGCTATGGTACACTGGAAATAACGATAAACAAAAAGGAGGCATATTATTCGAGCTGATACCGCAAAACGAACCGCGCTAGTTCTCCTGGGAAGTGTTATTACTGCAGTTGGCCTGCAGTTCTTTTTGTTGCCGAATCATATGATTGATGGCGGCGTGACGGGGCTGTCGATTATCGCAGCGCGTCTGAGCGGACTGCCTCTTGGACTCTTCTTGGTGCTCCTAAACATCCCGTTTGTATTCCTGGGATTTAAAAAGTTTGGCAAAGAATTCGGTGTGTACTCGATCATCGCTATCACGGCGCTGGCCGTATTGACGTCGGTACACCTCGATCTTGGATTTACGCACGTGCCGATCCTGGCGGCAATCTTTGGCGGTCTGGTTGTCGGGGTAGGCGTCGGCCTCGTGGTACGCTACGGCGGCATCCTGGACGGAGCGGACACCATTGCCGTGCTGATCGACCGAGAGACGGTATTCTCGGTGAGCGAAGCGATTCTGATGATCAACGGTCTTATCATCACCATGGCGGGTTTTGTCTTTGGCTGGGAGCAGGCGCTATATTCGCTGATTGCGTACTTTGTGGTGCACAAGGCAGTCGATTTGACGGTCGAAGGACTGGATGAATCGCGCTGCGTGTGGGTTGTCAGTATGCAGGTGCGAGAAATCGGTAAGGCACTCAATATACTCATTCATGAGCCAGTGACCTACGTGCGCGAGGCTAATCCAGATGACCGTGAGCCGCACGGCATGATGCTGGTCGTGATCACACGTATGGAAGAGCAAAAGGTCAAAGCGGCAATCCGCAAAATCGATCCGATGGCGTATATCGTTATGACGGACGCGCATGAGATTATCGGCAAGGTGTCGGAAGGTACGCTCTACCGCGAACGCTAGCAGTGTGCAGCAAGAAGCCGACAAATAGATGCTCATGGAGCATGGAAGAGGCCGCGCTTTGTAGGCGCGGCCTGTATCACCTCCATGTGATACGACGATGGGACTAGTCCGACGGATCGACGCAGGTGCCGGTGAGGCACGAGAGCATGTCGACGCAGTAGTCGGCATGCTGCCGGTGCTCGTCCGCCGGCAGCGTGTTGCTCTGCGAATGCCGGGCAGGGACGGCACTCGTGCGGGACGCATCCTGCGGGCGGTCATCACTCATTCTCGGTCTCCTTGGTGCGGGCGGAATTGCGCTTCGGCCGCCTGATGTGGGGCTGACGTACGATGTCCTTGCGCGGAGGGCACTTGGTGTTGGGCAGAGCGGTGCGGTTGTTGGACATGGGCTTCTCCTTGTCGATAGGAATGGAGATGCGGTGATTATATAACATTATCTAATAGTTAGCAATAACTTACAGATGCCAGCTACTGGTAGGTTGCTCACTATTATGATATAATAATGATAGTTCGGTGCACCGCGCATCGAAACAATTATTAAGGAGAACCATGAATACTGCCGTAACGGCGCTTCGACCAAAGATGCGGCATCCGCAAAAGGTCGAGCCGATCGTTCTGGCCCAGGCTGCCCACGTACCGCCTCGATTCAGGGCCGACACGACCGAAGAGTTGTTTAAGGCCGTGATCAAGCGGGAGTTCCTCAGGGGAGGCGCATTCGTCGTCATGCCGGGAGCCGTGCGGACGGAATGCCAAGAGCGGGGTGCGATTGAAACCAAGGCCCGCTGCATCGCCGACTTCCTGCAGTGCCGCGACGTCAGTCCGGTGGGACAGGCGATGATCAAGCGTTTTATCGAGCGCCGCTCGGTGACACCCCTGAAGGCGCTCCGACAGTTCCTGAGCTACAGTGAGCACCGTGGTCTGCGAATCGCGATGCACACCACCCAGGCCGGACATGTCGTGCTGCGGTGGCAGCGAGCATAGGTCATGGCCTCCTCGGCCCCGCGTTGCTTACGAGCACGCGGGGCCATTGAGCATAGAGAGATGATGATGGAAAACGAACGACACCCAGAGATGTATGCAGAATTGATCACATATTATGATCATATTCATGATGGTGCTGACTTTTGGGAAACGACCGAAGCATTATGGGAGTTGATCGAGCAATCGGCAGTGACTGTACCGCTAACATTTGAGCAACTTCTTGAAAGCGAAGCTGTTCCGTCGCGGGCTGTCTTTGAACATAATCCCGGGCTTGCGCGCGACGTGCAGGCCATCTTGCCGTTCGCTGTCGTCGGTCCCAGTCTTGACCGCTCATCATATGACGTATGCAAGGTGGGCGAGTGGTATGACATGGCGATTCGTGAAGCGCAGCGCATCGCGGCTGATCGCCATAATGCTGCTTGTCTCGACCGCGCTTTCATGTCGAACTGCCGCTGTCAAAACAGTCAGTTTTGTCCACTTCGTTATCTTGAGACGACCCTCGGGGATGAGGCGCTGGAGCGCGATTTCAACGATGAATCGTATCGCCGTGATCCTATGCGTGCTGATATGCTGACTGCTATCAAGCTCTCGGTCGGACTCACTACCGGTATACTGACCGAATCGTTTTGCGAGGACCAGTTGCGCTACTACCGTCTGCGTGTCGATGCCCATAGTATGGATGTGTAACGTAATACCGTCTCAGGCCTCTTTACTAACTGATAAAACCCCTGTATAATTAGCTCCATACGCCGAAGAGTCTTATAGGCTGCGTGCGAATAAATAATAGTAACGAGGAGATACAATTCCCCATGGCAGATTTCGATCGAACGAAGCCTCACGTTAACGTCGGTACTATGGGCCACGTTGACCACGGTAAAACAACCCTAACTGCTGCGATTACCCACGTTCTCGCAAAGCGCCTTCCTAGCGAAGTTAACAAGCCTCGCAACTACGAAGACATCGACAACGCTCCTGAAGAAAAAGCTCGTGGTATTACCATCGCTTCTTCACACCAGGAATACGAATCAGAAAAGCGCCACTACGCACACGTCGACATGCCTGGTCACGCCGACTACGTCAAGAACATGATCACCGGTGCTGCACAGGTTGATGGTGCTATCCTCGTGGTCGCTGCGACCGACGGTCCTCTTCCACAGACCCGCGAGCACGTTCTGCTTGCTAAGCAGGTTGGTGTGCCAAAGATCGTTGTCTTCCTGAACAAGATGGACATCGCTGACCCAGAACTCGTAGAACTGGTTGAAATGGACATTCGCGAACTGCTCGCTAAGAACGGTTTCGACGAAGACGCTCCTATCATCAAGGGTTCTGCTACTAAGGCTCTCGAAGGCGACCCAGCTTACGAAGACGCTATTATGGAACTGGTGAACGCTCTTGACGAGTACGTTCCAGAACCACCACGCGACAACGACAAGCCTTTCCTGATGCCTATCGAAGACGTCTTCTCGATCAAGGGTCGTGGTACTGTTGCTACCGGCCGTATCGAGCAGGGTATCGTTAAGCTCAACGACGAAGTTGAAATCGTCGGCGTTCGCCCAACTCAGAAGTCTGTCGTTACCGGCATCGAGGCCTTCAAGAAGAACCTCGACCAAGGTCAGGCAGGTGACAACGCCGGTCTGCTCCTCCGCGGTATCGAGCGTGAGCAAATCGAACGTGGCCAGGTTATCGCCAAGCCAGGTACGATTACTCCTCACACCGAGTTTGACGCCGAAGTCTACATCCTGAAGAAGGAAGAAGGCGGTCGCCACACTCCATTCACCAAGGGTTACAAGCCACAGTTCTACTTCCGTACGACTGACGTAACCGGTGAAGTTGAGCTGCCAGCTGACAAGGAAATGGTCATGCCTGGTGACACGCTTACCTTCAAGGTTAAGCTGCTCGCTCCAATCGCTATGGAGCAGGGTCTGAACTTCGCTATCCGCGAAGGTGGCCGTACCGTTGGTGCCGGTGTCGTAACCAGCATCACCAAGTAATTAGATCTCTAATTACACAAAATACCCCGAGCAATCGGGGTGTTTTTGTATGGGCGTCAAGCCATTAAAAAATCTCCGCATACGGAGATAAAATGATTCGAATTGTAGGGGACAGAGAGGGCGAGCATAGCGGCTGCCCTCTCTGTCCGACCGGATGAGACTGGGTTGGCCGAGGTTGGGTGCTACGCAGGGTCGAGCGAGAAGCACAGGAAGTAGCAGAGGTCTCCACGAGGAGGAGTCAGCTGCTTCTTTGCGGTGATCCTGAGTCGGTCGGCTACGTGCCGGAGCTCTCGGCGGACCAGTAGTTGCTTGCGGATTTCCTGGAGGCCCTTCTCACTTGCGATACGCTTGTAGAGGAGGCGCGAGAGCTCGATCTCGGCGCGCGTCTGGCCTTGCCGGATCATTTCTGATCCGATGTGCAGCACGAACGCTGTCGGCTCCACGCCTGAGTTTTCGATCGGCAAGCGATCATTACTCAGGGTAGAGGTCAATTCCTGGGCGGGTGCCGTAGCCATAGTTGCTCCTATAGGGTAGGCGAACGGTAATCAGTAGCTGATCGTCCAAAGACGAAAAACTGACATTGTCTGGTGGGATGTGTCGTCCGATGATGCGGCCGAGCTTTCCGGCAACGAGGTCACCGAATTGCTGCACTTCGACGAGTGATTTTCCTATAGCTACTGGCACGCTGACAGTCGTGTGGACTACTTTGAGCTCGGTGTCATCTGGATGTATGCCCATCTCCCCGAGAAGATCGGCAAGCGTTTTCCGTAAAACGGCGCGCTGTATGCCCCTGATGCGCCTATCGACGAACCACAGCTCAGCGAGCGGCGATTCTTCGTTAGAGGCCATTACCCCCCTCTCTGTCGATGATGTAAAAACATCGAAACCACCCGGACGAGTGGTTCTCTTGGTTACTATAGCATACCCATGTAAATTAAGCGCCCCGCCACCCAGACGGGCAGCGAGGCGCGACGAGGTGACGGGGGGTAGCTACTTGCGACTGCTGAGTATCCAGAAGCCTGACGTGATTGCGTTGACGACGAGCGTCAGCGGCCAGTTGTGAGTCAGTTCAAAGATCACGATGCCGATCGCCCCGAAGGTAATGATCATGCCCATGAACTCGATGATCCGCGCCAGTGCTTTGATGAGGCTCCACAGTCGATCGAATCGCTGTCGGCGCATGTGCCGCGCCTGCTGTTCAGCGCGCCGTTCGGCTCTGAGGGAGACGAACTTCGGCCGCGGTGCTGCAGTGGGCTTTGCAAGGGACAGGCGAGGTGCCCGAGGTTCCACGGATACTCCAATCGTAAAGGACAATGTAACTTAACAATATTTTAGCACAATTATTAACTAAAGTCAATTCCTTGCAGGGTCTCCCTTGATTTATTGGGGTGAATTCGTTATAGTAGCGAGTTGTAATATAAATTGTTCCGAGAACTCGGCCAGACATGAACATCCGTCATGAATCGAGCAGAGGTTACGGAACCGCACAAAGGAGTACATACTCATGGCAGACCAGCCAGCCGGACTTCGTATCCGTATCCGCCTGAAGGCCTATGACCACAAGGTTATCGACCAGTCGGCAAAACAAATCATCGACACCGCTCTGCGTACCGGCGCTACAATTGCCGGCCCAGTACCACTGCCTACTCGCCGTAGCAGCTACACGGTTGTCAAAAGCCCGCACGTCTACAAGATGGGTGGTGAAACGTTCGAAATGCGCGTGCACAAGCGTCTGATCGACATCACTGGTGCTACGCCAAAGACCATCGACAGTCTGCAGAACCTCAGCCTTCCAGCTGGCGTCGACGCAGAAATCCGCATGTAATTACACCGCGCATACAAAAACTCCCGCTACTTGGCGGGAGTTTTTGTATGTATGAGAGGCAGTTACTTATGCAGCTGCTTCTTGATCATAGGGGATGTTTGGCTTTCGACCATGTTATTTTGATCGATTTGGTCGTACAGCGAGACGATCTCGATGTTGAGCTTGAGTACCCATAGGCCGAGCGCGAGGACGGTAATAGCAAAGATCAGCCAGTAAAGCGTCTGGGTCGTCATACGGAACGTCATGAATGGCTGTGAATCAGGAACGATATTGACTGCGAACAGGCGGTGTGACGCTGATTTGTTATTTGTGACTTTAGCTGGCTTTGCGCTTTTGGCGGCAGCTTGTTTGGGTGCCGGTTTTGCTGCAGGCTTTTTGGCAGCTGGTTTTTTGGTGGTTGGTTTCTTTGGTGTAGCCATGACACTCCTCATACAGTTAACAACTGGCTGTATTATCGTTGATTTATCCGCTAAACACAAGAGGTTTGCTATACTGGTGAGGATGACAAAAAAGACACCAACACCCACCAAGCGAACTCGCTCTACATCTGTTACACAGGCTCCACGTGAGCGTGTATTCGAATCTGACAGCACGTATTTTCTTAAGCTGGTCGTATGTGCGCTACTTGGCACGCTATGGCTAAAATTTGGCACCGAAATCACTTGGCAGGGTATACCTGTGCATGGCATCCCGCTCGGGCTGCTCGTAGGGTTGCCGATTATCTGGAAGTTTGAGCCGTATCAGTCAGATCGCAAGATTTGGTATGCGATTCTGTTGATCGTCACACTGATCTGTTACTTCGTGCCAGCCGGTATCGTCATCTAACTAGGATAATCGCCGCCCGTGATGCCCCAGTATTGCTCAAGGGTCTTGCTGCCCCGAGCTTTCATGTCTTTGGCAACGGCTGGGCCGACGTACCGATAGTGCCATGCTTCGGGACTGTAGCCAGTGATTAATTGGAATGTATCGTAATAACGCTGGATGAAGCCGTATTCGGCTGCGTGCTCTTGAAGCCAGGTGTACTGCGGCGCCGTGGCAAAGCACTCGAGGGCGCAATTACCGGCATCGAGATCGACGGCAAAACCGGTTTGATGTTCGCTGTAGCCGGGGCGGGCGCTCACGGTATCGGCAAGTTCGGCGCTTCCGTTCGTTGCCACCCAGCCGTTATATGTCGCTACCTGATCGGCGTACGAACGGTAAGAGCTCGTCAGGCCTAGCGGTGCGCCTGCGGCCGCGGCGGCAGCCATCATCGCCTGTAGACTTGGTGAGATCTTGGCACTAACGAAGTAGCCGTTGATCGATACTAAGTCGGCTGGCTCGTAATTGATAGGATTGATGCAATGAGACTTATTGACGACGACATCAATGCTCGTTGGATCTCCGTGAGTTCGTAGGTTATTGACGCAGCTGATGGCTGACGATGAATCCACTGTGGCTGATTTTGATGCTTCGGCTGCGTGAACGGCAGCGGTATGCTCGGCTTCGAGCTTGGAGGCTCGTTGAGAGTTGAGCGCTGCAATCTTGGCGTCAGAAGAGGTGATGAAGGCGGCAAGTTGACGATTGCGCTGCTCGGTGGTTGTGACGGACTGCTGAGAATACACCACAAGACCACCTGTAGCGACTAGTGCAAAGACGGCTGGAATGGTAACTGTCGGCCAGTGCTGCTGCCACCATCCGCGGCGCATAAGAGTATTCATACGTACCCGTAGTATACGGCATCTACTACATAGCGCCTAGAGCCGGGCATGTGAAAACCCCGCTGGCTGCTGGGCTCACACCTGATATTGTCAGGGAGCATCCGCGGCTGCGGGGTCGAGATTGGGTGGAACGGGCATGACGGCAAAGTCGTCGCTACCCAGTTGGACGCGGGTGATGAACGTGGCCGACCGGTTCTTCCTGCGAAGCTGCAAGGTTACCGGCTTTGCGTAGAACGGCCGTAGGAGCTCGAAGACATCCATCTCGAGCAGGGCATGTACCCTGACTTCAGGGCCGTCAGAGAAGAGCGGGGATGACACGGTCGCGTAGACATTCATACGAATATGCCCGGGGTGTACTGTGTTGCGGTCCTCGGAATGCTCTGTCACCTCGAAGGTGCCGTCAATGCTTTGCCCGTCTATTCCTTTAGGAAGGGTGTAACGGGATGTTACTACCAGGTCGTCTTCAGTCATGACGCTTCGTGCACGCTGATCGCAGAGAAGACGGTAGTGTCGTCCTTGTAGCTTTGGATTCGCAGCAGGCGGACGATCTGACCGTCAGGCGTGTCTTTGCGCTCAAAGCGAACCAGCCGAACAGCACCCCCTTCGTCTGGGTATTCGAAGTTCGTCGGGTTGACGACATCGAACGCGCGCGGATCGCCCGAATTGAGCAGAATGATCTTCTGCGTATCCGAACAGCGCTTGATGGGGAACCACTGCATGAACACACCGGTGGGCTTGGGCTTCTGGGTATTCGTAAGGGTCATGGTAGCCTTTCTCGTTGAAAAAACCGGACGTTCCGGCACGTACCACAGTGTTATATTATATCACAGATTGTAGTAATTGTCCATATCGCTCATGATGACTACAAAACACCGTGCTACCCTTGACGTACCTCTGAAAATTTGCTATATTAGCTAGGTAACTTATTACGTAATAACAACTGTCTCTTGGTGAATTGGAAGGTCTACCCCGGTGGAAACCGCCTCTCACCAAGAGTTTTAAGTGGGAGCAAGAGGGCATGAAAGCACTTCTCGGTACCAAAATTGGTATGACCCAAATCATCAGCGAGGATGGACGCGCAGTACCTGTGACGCTGATTCAAGCTGGCCCCCTGACTGTGACTCAGGTCAAGTCTGTCGAAACCGACGGCTACAACGCAGTACAGGTGGCATATGGTGAGGGTAAGAACCTGAGCAAGGCCGTGGCTGGACATGTTAAGTCCGCCGGTGTTACCCCGAAGCATATTCGGGAATTTCGCGTTGATGAGCTGCCTGCTGACCTGAAGGTCGGCGACACCATCGACGTAACTAAGTTTGAACTGGGCGACATGGTCGACGCTACAGGCACAAGCAAAGGTAAGGGTTTTGCCGGTACGGTAAAACGCCACAACTTTAATACAAGCAAGAGTACTCACGGTGGTAACGGCTATGTCCGTAAGCCAGGTTCGATCGGCTCAATGTATCCACAAAAAGTCTTCAAGGGTAAGCGCATGGCAGGCCGCATGGGTGCTGAGCGTGTTACGGTGAAGAACCTCGAAGTGGCGTACGTCGATGCTTCGAACAACCTGATCGGTCTGAAGGGCGCTGTGCCTGGGCCAAAGAAGGGTCTCATTGTTATCGGAGGTAAGGCATAATGGCTGAAACTACCAAAGCAGCAGCTCCAGCTCTGCCAAACGAAGTCTTCAACGTTACTGTTGAGAACCACGAGCTCCTGAAGCTCGCCTACGACAGCTACCTCGCTAACAACCGCCTCGCTAGCGCAACCACCAAACAACGTGGTGAAGTCAGCGGTGGTGGTAAGAAGCCATGGAAGCAAAAGGGCACCGGTCGTGCACGTTTCGGCTCAAGCCGTAACCCGATCTGGCGCGGTGGTGGTGTTGTCTTCGGCCCACGCGGCAACGAAAACTACACCAAGAAACTGTCGACTACCAGCAAGCGCGTTGCGATCAAGCAAGCACTGACACTGGCAAACGAAGCCGGCAAGATCGTCGTCAAGGACATCAAGACTACTGGCAAGACCAGCGAAGTCGTGAAGTTCCTGGCCGACAACAAGTTGAACCGCAAGACACTCGTTGTTGTCGAGGAAAAGACTCCAGAGTTGATCCGCGCAACCAACAACATTCAGAATGTCCTGCTTATCAGCGCAATGTACCTGAACGTCTATCACATCCTGAACGCTGACCACATCGTGCTCAGCACCAAGTCTGTCCCTGTCATCAAGGACTGGCTCGTAAAGGAGGAGGCGTAATATGGCTCACATTAGCGTAACCCCACGTGCAACTGAGAAAGCCTACGCTCAGTCGCAAGCAAATGTTTACGTATTTAATGTTCCACTGACTGCCAATAAGCAAGAAATTGTTGAAGCCGTGGAAACCCAATATGAAGTAAAAGTAACTGGCATCAAAACTCTGGTACAGAGTGGCAAGGCTGTACGCTTTAGCCGCGGCAAGAACCGCTACCCAGGCACCACGAACCGTAAGGACTCAAAGAAGGCCTATGTGACGCTCGCCGAAGGTAACAGTATCCAGGTCTTCGAACAGCCAGCTGAAGAGGAGAAGAAGTAATGCCGATCAAAGCTTACAATCCAACGACTCCAGCTCGCCGTGGTATGACCAGCCAAGACCTTAGCGACATTACGACCCGTAAGCCGCTTAAGAGCCTGGTAAAGAGCAAGAAGCAGAACGCCGGCCGTAACAACACCGGTCGCATCACGGTTCGTCACCGTGGTGGTGGTGTTAAGCGCCACTACCGTCTGATGAACCACCGTCTGGCCCCAGGCCTGACGGTAACGGTTGAGGAAATCGAATACGATCCAAACCGTTCTGCACGTATCGCTCGTGTCAAGGATCAGCACGGTCTGTACCACTACATCCTGGCTGACACCAGCATGACCAAGGGCAAGGTTATCACTAGCGGCGAAGAGGCTCCAATCGAAGCTTCAAACCGCATGACCCTCGCTCGTATCCCTGTTGGTTCACAAATCTACGCTATCGAAATCAACCCTGGTAAGGGTGCGCAAATGGTTCGCGCAGCCGGCACCAAGGCTCAGCTGATGGCAAAAGAAGGTGACTACGCACAGGTGCGTATGCCATCAGGCGAAGTTCGCCGTTTCCGTCTGGAAGCAACCGCAGCACTCGGTGTCGTCGGTAACGTCCAGCACCAGAACGTCAAGATCGGTTCTGCCGGTCGCAACCGCCGCAAGGGTATTCGCCCAGGTGTCCGTGGTGTCGTTATGAACGCCGCAGATCACCCGCACGGTGGTGGTGACGGTGGTCGTCACGGTAGCGGTAAGGCACCACGTACTCCATGGGGTCAGCTGACACTTGGGTACCGTACTCGCCGTCGCAAAGATACCAGCAAGATGATTGTTAAGAGTCGCCATGAAGCGAAGAGGAAGAGGTAGTTTATGAGTCGTTCTCTGAAGAAAGGCCCATTCGTCGACGCGAAGCTCGCTAAGAAAATCGAAGCGCTTGGCGTCAACGATCGCACTATCATCAAGACTTGGGCTCGTGCTAGCACGATCACCCCAGAGATGGTAGGCCGCACGATCGCTGTTCACAACGGTCGTATGCACGTACCTGTGCTCGTTTCGGAAAACATGGTTGGTCACAAACTCGGTGAGTTTAGCCCAACTCGTAAGTTCCGTAAGCACGGTGGAAAGGACAAGAAGTAATGGCAGATCTGTATACCGTTCGCGCCTACGCTAAAGGCGTCGATCAGACTCCACGCAAAGTGGGCCAGGTCGCAGCACTTGTCCGTGGTCGTACCGTGGCTGACGCACTTGTCATCCTGGAACACGTTCCACGCCGCGCCGCACTCCCAGTAAAGAAAGTTATTGAGAGCGCAAAAGCTAACGCATCACACAACCATGGCCTTGATGCCAAGACACTGCAAATCTCGACTCTGTCGGTAACTGCAGGCCCACGTCTGAAGCGCTTCAAGCCAGCATCACGTGGCCGCGCCCTTCCATTCCAGAAGCGCACCAGCCACATCTTGGTTGAAGTGACCGGCGCTGAAAAACCTAAGAAGGTGGCCGCGAAACCAGCTCCAGAAGCTGAAGCAGCTGCAAAGGAGAGCAAATAAATGGGCCAAAAAGTAAACCCAATTAGCTTCCGTCTGCAAGTCCACAAGAACTGGGATTCACGCTGGTTCGCTGGCAAGCGCGATTTTGCCAAGTGGCTCGTCGAAGACGTCAAGATCCGCGAACTGATCGAAAAGAAGTTCGCATCACGCCCAACTATCAATCGCATCGAGATTGAGCGTTCGGCAAACCTCATCACTATTACCATCCACACTGCGAAAGCTGGTGTCGTGATCGGTCGTGGTGGTGCCGGTGTCGCAGAGCTGAAGACGCAGATCGAAAAGATCGCCAGCCTGCCAGTCCGTATCAACATCGAAGAAGTTAAACGTCCAGAGCTCGCTGCCAAACTGGTAGCCGAGAACATCGCTCGCCAGCTCGAGCGCCGTATCAACTTCCGTCGTGCAACCAAGATGGCCGCACAAAACACCATGAACGCCGGTGCCAAGGGTATCCGTATCGAGGTGGCTGGTCGTCTGAACAACGCCGAAATGGCTCGCCGCGAAAAGGTAATCGAAGGTTCAGTGCCACTGCATACGCTGCGTGCTGACATCGACTACAACTCATCACGTGCGCAGCTGCCAGGTGTTGGTATCGTCGGCGTGAAGGTCTGGATCTACAAGGGTGAAAGGAGCGACCGCTAATGTTACTTCCGAAGCGCACTAAGTTCCGCAAAGTCCGTAAGGGCAAGAACGATGGCAAGGCTACTCGTGGCCACTACATCGCTTTCGGCGACTTTGCACTCCAGTCACAAAGCAACAGCGACGTCACTTCTCGCCAGATCGAGTCAGCTCGTCAGGCGATGACCCGCTACATCAAGCGTGGTGGTAAGATTTGGATTCGCATCTTCCCACACATCCCAGTTACCCGCAAACCACTTGGTCTCAAGATGGGTGGCGGTAAAGGTAACCCTGAATTCTTCGTCGCCAAGGTAAAAGCTGGCACCGTCCTGTTCGAAATGAAGGGCGTGAGCGAAGAAATTGCCCGCGAGGCAATGCGTCTGGCTGCCCACAAGCTGCCAGTCAAGACCAAGTTCATCAAGCGTGAGGAGGCGTAATCATGGCTGCACCAAAGACAACCAAGAAGACCGCCGTCGAAGCTACCGAAGTCAAGACGATCGATCAGCTCAAAGCCGACCTGGCTACCAAGCAGAAAGATCAGCTCGACTACAAGCGTTCACACGCCGCTGGCGAACTGGCGAACCCACGGGTTCTGACCGTGACACGTAAAGAAATCGCTCGCCTGCACACTGCTATCCGAGCAGCTGAGCTGAGCGAAAAGGAGAGTAAATAATATGGCCAAGACATTGACCGGTATCGTGACATCGGATGTTCGCGACAAGACTATTACCGTCACTGTAACTAGTCGTGAGACTCACCCGATCTACGGCAAGCAGTACACTGTCAGCCGCAAGTACACGGCTCACGATGAAAACAACGAAGCCCACAAGGGCGACACGGTGACGATCTCTGAGACTCGTCCTGTATCGAAGACCAAGAGCTTCAAGCTCGACGCGGTCGTCGAAAAGTCACGCGGTTCTGTTGAGCTGAAAGACGAGGCGGAGGCCTAGTATGCTGCAACAAGAATCACGTATGAAAGTAACCGACAACAGCGGCGCCAAAGAAGCTTTGGTCATACGCGTTCTCGGTGGCACCAAGCGCCGCTATGCTCGCGTCGGTGACATCGTCGTCGTTACGATCAAGCAAGCCAGCCCGACTGGTAACGTTAAGAAGAAGTCTGTCCAGAAGGCAGTGGTCGTTCGCACCCGCGACCAGATCCACCGCAAAGACGGCAGCACCATCAGCTTTGATGACAACGCCTGCGTAATCATCAATGACGACAAAAACCCTAAGGCTACCCGTGTCTTCGGCCCAGTCCCACGCGAACTGCGTGACCTTGGCTACAGCAAGATCATCAGCCTGGCTCCGGAGGTACTCTAATATGGCACAGCGTATTCAAAAAGGCGACACCGTCAAATTGATCAGCGGTACCAACAAGGGTACGACCGGTAAAGTCGTTGCCGTTCTCGGCAAGAAGAACGCCGTCCTGATCGAAGGTATCGGCAACAAGCACCGTCACGTCAAGCCAAGCATGGTCAACCCACGCGGCGGCAGCAAGGACATCCATGTCCCAACGCCACTGCACAAGGTTGCTCTCGTGGTTGATGACAAAGCTGGCAAGACCAGCCGTGTCGGTTACATCAAGAACGCCGACGGTGCCAAGGTTCGCCTCGCTCGTCAGGCTAACAGTAAGGAGATCAAGTAATGGCTAAAGCTACTACTCCTGCCGCTCCTCGCTTGAAAGCTTTGTACAAAGATCAATTTGTCAAAGAACTCCAAGCCGAATTGAACCTCGGTAACGTCAACCAAGTTCCAAAGCTTGAGAAGATCGTTGTTAGCGTTGGTATCGGCAAGAACAAAGATGACAAGCGTCACCACGAAGTGGTACGCAACACCCTGACCAAGATCACCGGTCAGTACCCAGTTGACCGCCTGGCTAAGAAGTCGATTGCCGGCTTCAAGATCCGCGCCAACATGGGTTCACCAATCGGTGTCAGCGTCACCCTGCGCGGTGCTCGTATGTACGAGTTCCTCGACCGCCTGGTCAACGTGGCCCTGCCACGCGTCCGTGACTTCCACGGCGTCAAGACCAAGTTTGACAAGGGTGGTAACTACAACCTGGGTATCATCGACCAGTCAATCTTCCCAGAACTGACATTCGAAGAAACACAGCACATCCATGGCCTGCAGATCACGTTCAATATTGAGAACGACGACACCGCACACAGCCGTGCACTGCTCGAAAAATTCGGTATGCCGTTTGAAAAAGAAGGAGGCCGTGCGTAATGGCTAAGAAATCAATGATCGCTCGCGACGAAAAGCGCAAGAAGATGATCGAAAAGTACGCTGCAAAGCGCGCCGAACTCAAGGAACTGGGTGACCTCGAAGGTCTCCAGGCTCTGCCAAAGAACAGCAGCCCAACCCGCTGGAAGAACCGCGACGTACTGAGTGGCCGCCCACGCGCGTATATGCGTAAGTTCGGTCTCAGCCGTATCAACTTCCGCGAAAAAGCTTCAAAGGGTGAAATCCCTGGTGTTACAAAGAGTAGTTGGTAAGAAGGAAAGGAATAAGATATGTCACTACAATCAACTGACCCAATCGCCGACCTTCTGACCCGCATCCGTAACGCGGCTATGGTTGGCAAGACCGAAGTTCGTGTCCCTGCTAGCAAGATCAAGAAGGTTGTTGCAGAACAACTTCAGAAGAACAAGTACCTCGCTGACGTCAAAGTTGAAGCTGGTTCACCACGTGATACGCTGGTAATCACCATCAACAAGCCAGGTGAAAACTGTGCTATCAACGAGATTACTCGTCTGAGCAAGCCAGGTCGCCGCGTCTACGTCGGCGCGAACGACATCCCACGCGTCAAAAGCGGCCGTGGTATGGTTCTGGTTAGCACCAGCCAGGGTGTTATGACCGGCCACGAAGCTACCAAGCAGCGTCTTGGCGGCGAGCTCCTGCTCAAGGTCTACTAGAATGTTGTATCGCTTCTTGGCTGGGCTACATGCCGTCCTCGAGGCCGTACTGTTCAACTTTGGCGGTGGCCAGCCGCAAGCCCGCGAAGGTAAGCGGCGTAAGCCACTCCAGTAGTACCGAAGCAATACAAAAACCTCCTCTTGATCGGGGAGGTTTTTGTGTGTCGGCGCTTCGTAGGGTATCTTGTATTTTTACCCCTGATATGCTATGATTATTGAGATAACAAATTGCGAGTGAAATCAGGGAGATTTTGCGCTCACCTACAGCCATCTGTGGTGTCAGCACGAAAACAAACACTTCACTTGCCATAACGAAAGGTAAGACATGAGTCGAATCGGAAAACTACCAATTGACGTACCTGCTGGTGTGACAATTACGGTTGGCGAAAGTGAAATTACCGTCGAGGGTGCCAAAGGCAAACTCGTCGTACCTCACCTCAGCGACGTAACTGTAGCTCTGGAAGGTGCACAAGCAATCGTAACCCGCAAGGATGACGAACGCATTGCCAAAGCACAGCATGGTCTGCAGCGCGCGCTGCTCCAGAACGCTGTTGATGGCGTCACGAAAGGCTTCGAAAAGAAGCTGGAAGTAAACGGTGTTGGTTTCCGCGTTGCTTCAAGCAACAACGAGCTCACCATGAGCCTTGGCTTCAGCCACGAAGTCAAGTACAAGGCACCAGAAGGTGTTAGTGTGTCGAATGACAAGATGACGATCGTCGTCAGTGGCATCGACAAGCAAAAAGTTGGTCAGGTCGCAGCGGAAATCCGCTCACTGAAGAAGCCTGAACCATACAAGGGCAAGGGTATTAAGTATGCCGACGAAGTTCTGCTTCGCAAGGCAGGAAAGACAGGTAAGTAGTCATGGCAGCAGATCTCGCTAAGAAGCTTCTTAACAAGAGCCTTCGTAAGAACCGCGTTCGTGCCAAGATCACTGGCACCGCCGAACGCCCACGCCTGACCGTCACGATTTCAAACAAGCACGTCAGCGCTCAGCTGATCGACGACGTCAAGCAGCACACTGTCGCTGCCGCAACGACCGTCGGCACGAAGCAGACCGGTACGATTACCGAACAGGCTGCATTCGTTGGTGCTGAAATCGCCAAGAAGGCAAAGAAAGCTAAGATCACTGCAGTCGTATTCGACCGCAACGGCCGTCAGTACGCTGGCCGCCTGAGCGCGCTCGCTGACGCTGCACGCAAGGAAGGACTGGAGTTCTAATATGGCAGACCAAGCTACTGCAACTCGCGCTCCTCGCCAAGCTGATGGCCAGCGGGGTGGCCGCCGTGACAACCGTCGCGACCAGGCTCCTGCAGAACCAAAGCAGTTCGAAGAGCTCGTTATCAACATCGACCGTGTCGCACGTGTCGTTAAGGGTGGCCGCCGCTTCCGCTTCAAGGCGCTTGTCGTTGTCGGTGACCGCAAAAACAAAGTCGGCGTAGGTGTCGCCAAGGGTGCGGACGTCCAGTCTGCTATCGCCAAGGCTACCGACGTTGCCAAGAAGAACATGATTACCATCGCTATCCACGGTGACACGCTTCCACACGAAGCTGAAACCAAGGTCGCAGGGGCTCGCGTTCTGATCAAGCCAGCTGCACCTGGTACCGGTATTATCGCCGGTGGTGTCGTTCGCCAGATCATCGGTGTCACCGGTATCCGTAACATGCTCTCAAAGAGCCTCGGTTCAACCAACAAGGTGAACATCGCCTACGCAACCATCGACGCGCTGAAAGGCCTGGTTCCTAAGGATCAGTGGCTCAACGCTCCTGTCAAGAAAGCAGCAAAGAAGGAGGACAAGTAATGAAATACAACGAACTCCAAATTTCTGCCAACAAGAACAAGAAGCGTGTCGGCCGCGGTATCGCTGCTGGCCAGGGTAAAACTGCTGGTCGTGGTACCAAGGGACAGGGCGCTCGTACCGGTAAGAAACTCAACGCTACCTTCATGGGTGGTTCGGGCTCACTGGTACGTCGTACTCCTAAGGCTCGCGGTTTCAAGACGTTGCGTACACCTGCTCAGGTCGTCTACATGGATCACCTGAACGCATTTGACGGCAAGACAGTCGACAACAAGTCACTGTTCGAAGCTGGTTACATCGCAACGCCGTTCCACACTGTCAAAGTTATCGCCCGCGGTGAGCTGACCGCCAAGGTGACGCTGAAGGTACAGGGTGCAAGCGCAAGCGTGAAAGACGCTATCGCTAAGGTCGGTGGTTCGTTTGAAAAGGTGGCAACACCTATCAAGCAGAGCACCAAAGAAGCTGAAAAAGCTGACAAGTAACACCTGTTACTTTTATAAAATACCGTCACGGAATGTGGCGGTATTTTATTCTGGAGCAAACAACTTGTGGGTTTATTGACTATGCAGTAAAGTATAGCCAAGCTTTCTTGCCGAACCTTAGGAGTCGTGGTGGATCTTAAAGTACTCACAACAGCGGTATTGTTAATTTGGATGACACTCGTACTCGCATTGGGTGCAGTTGCCCTTAGTCGCGTGACAGTGGCTCACCAAACGCGCTTAAGGTACTGGCTGACGACATGGGGTGTAATCCTCGCCGGCGCAATATCTGTCTCCGCATTTGTGGAATTAGCACTGAGGATAATAATCCACTCCAGTTCGTTGTGGATGTGGGCCGTCAATTTCCTACTGAGTATCTTGCTCCAGTGGATTATTGTCAACACCGACGAAGACGACTGGTTTAAAGACCAAAAGAAAAAGCTGAAGCAGAGGCTCAGGCGCATGATGACCCGCTCGCGTGTTCGTCCTGCTCCAGTCTCCTAACCCCCGCAACCCTCGCAGTCGAGCCCCGTCTCCTGCGTGGGGGCGGGGTTTCGACTTTCTGATCGTATTTATGTTTGCAAATTAAAGCATTCGGGGTAATAATTTAATATCTCCACCACGCTTCCGCGGCGATGCGGAGCGTACATATTGAAAGGGTCTCGCCATGAATACAGTAGGGTGGCTTCTAAGGCAGGTGCTGCGTGCAACACGGAACTTCCGCGAAGCGCGTGCGCGGAGTCAAATCAAAACCTTCGTCAGGCGCGTCAAGAAGGATGCCGAACGTCGCAAGGAGGCGGACAAGAAGCCTCATCGCAACCTCCCGACGGAGTATTTCATCAAGGAATCGCACTTGCGGCTCAACTTTCTCAAGTTGAAGCGGACGCTCGACCTGAACGAGCCACAGGCGCTCGCCTGGGCCGAGCATCAGGAATGCACGGCGAGGATACTGGGCTACCAGATTCGGCTCGTACCCTGCGCGCCGGTTATGGGTGACGTTCATCATATGCGCGCACATCTCGTCAGCCCCGTGGCCCGAACCTTCCGCCACTCCTAACTCCCCGTTCCCTCGCAGTCGAAGCTCTGCTCCTGCACAGGGGCGGGGTTTCGACGTTTTAGAGCATGATTTAATGCAATATATGGTATAGTAAATCTAGTATGAGCCGCAAAAGGCGGCATTTAGAAATAGGGCAGAATAGAGACCGAGATGAACTGGAAAACGATTTTTCGATCATTAAAGAACAAAGACATGCAAAAGCGCCTGCTGATTATCGTAGGCCTTATCGTGGCGTATCGCTTTTTGGCGCACATTCCTGTGCCGCTAGCAGCTCCGACGCAGCTCAAAGATATCATCAACAGCGTGGTTGGCGGCACTGATTTTGGGGGCTTCCTGAACCTGCTTTCGGGTGGCGCGCTCGCGAGCTTCTCGATCGTGCTCGTCGGCCTGAGTCCGTTCATTACGGCAAGCATCATTACACAGCTGATGACCAAGGCTATCCCGAGTCTCGAAGAACTCCATAAGGACGGTGAATCAGGTCGCCGCAAGATTAACCAGTGGACGCGTATCATCGCCGTTCCACTCGCGGTCATCCAGTCGATCGCGTTCATCTACATCCTCCGCCAAAGCGTCCTCGCAAGCAACTCAACCGGTGCCCTCGCGCACACGTCACCTATCGAATGGGTCGTGGCAGTAACGGCCATGACTGCCGGCTCAATCCTACTTATGTGGCTGGGTGAGCTGATTACCGAGCAGGGCGTCGGTAACGGTATCAGCCTCATCATCTTTGCCGGTATCATCAGCCAGCTGCCAACGACACTCGGCACCATCTGGTCATCTCTCATCGATACGTCAAAGAGCGGCCCGCTACACGTCTTTAACTGGTTCTCAATTCCAGTCAACCCATCGGTCTTCTGGATCGTTCTAGCGATTGCCGTCGTCTCACTCCTGGCGCTTTACATTCTCGTCAAAATCAACGAGGCCCAGCGCGTCATTACTGTCAATTACGCCAAGCGTGTCCAGGGCAACAGCAGCTACGGCGGCGTCAAAAGCATTCTGCCGGTCAAGCTGATTGCTGCAGGCGTCATCCCAGTTATCTTCTCGGTAGCCTTCCTGTCGCTGCCAGCGTTCGCTGGTCAGGTTATCAAAGCAACCGGCAACCCGCAGTACCTGCCACTTGCAAACAACCTGATCACGTGGTTCCAGGCCCCACAGAACGGCTCATTTACCGGTGCGACACCAAGCTCGTTCATTTATCCGATTGCCTACTTCGTCCTCGTTATCCTGTTTACGTACTTCTACACGGGTATCGTCTTTAACTCGCAGGAAATCGCTGAGAACCTGCAAAACCAAGGCGGCTTCATCGAAGGAGTGCGCCCAGGTCTGCAGACCGAAAAGTATCTGACAACCATGGTCAACCGTCTGATCCTGTTCGGCTCGATCGCCCTGGGTCTCATCGCTGTCATGCCATTTGGTATCGAATACGTCTTCTACCAGCTCGGCGTTAACGCCGGCAGCCTGGCAGTCGGTGGTACCGGCCTGCTGATCGTCGTGACTGTCGGTCTGGAGACCCTGCGCCAGATCAACTCACGCGCACTCATGGTTACCTACGACGATTACAAATAAAATCTCTTTACAAACGTCAAATTGAAGCGTATAACAGTACATACCAATCACTTGGCGTAAACGCAACGTGCACTACACACCGTTCGGACTAAGCAAGCTCGAACGGTGTATTTTGTTGGTCTCAATCTGTCCCAGTACTACCTACAAGGGGGAAGTATCATGAAGGCATCCGATGCAATGACTCTCTGGTTCCATAAGCGTACCTACTTGATCTACCAGAAGGCCAAGGACAAGCGAACCTTGACCAATGCTGCAGCCACGCACAAGGCGCTTGCGCTTCGTGTCGACCGACTCTGGCGTACGCCCGACTTGCAGCTTGCTGCGAAGAAGGCCCTGGCGGCGCATGACACTGAAGTGTCGCTGGCGCATGAGCGGTGGTGCCGTTACGTCGGTACGCCACACTTCAACAGGGCAGAGCGCGTGCTCGCCGCCTGACCGGCAGAATACGGCCTCCGTCTGCACTCATTCATTTGGGTGCGGGCGGGGGCCTCTGTCATGTCTGAAACCACTTGACCTTATACATAAATTCGTTACAATAATAGTAATTCGACATGCGGCCGGTAGAACTGCTGCATGAAATTACTTAAAGCGCTTGCCGCAGGGGTGTTTTTGCGGTATAATCAACAACTGTATTATGGCGAGTCAAAAGGAAGTCATCAAACTGAATGGTAAGGTAGTGGAAGCACTGCCTAATACTCAGTTTAAGGTAGAACTGGAGAATGGCCATACAATTATCGCCCACATCAGCGGCAAGATGCGCAAGCATTACATCCGTTTGGTACCAGGCGATAGGGTGGAAGTTGAGTTGACCCCTTACGATCTTACGAAGGGCAGAATCAGCTTCCGCTTGCGAGATGAGCGGTAGTCCGTTCAAAGTATTAAATTTAAAGGAAACTGGAGTTTGTGATCGCTCATGAAAGTTCGTGCGAGTGTCAAAAAAATCAGTCCTGATGACCAGCTGGTCCGCCGTAAAGGCCGCCTGCGGGTAATCAACAAGAAGAAACCTAAGAATAAGCAAAGGCAGGGTTAAGCATGGCTCGAATTGCTGGGATCGTGATCCCATCAGAAAAGCAAGTTCAGATCGCTTTGACGTACATCTACGGCATCGGTCCGAAATTTGCATCGACCATCCTTGCGGCGGCAAACGTAGAGCCGACCACTCGGGTGAAAGATCTCACCGAGGCTGAAGAACAGAAGATTCGCGAAATCATCGACAGTGAATACACCGTCGAGGGTGACCTTCAGCGCTTGGTAACCAACAATATTAAGCGCCTCAAGGATGTCAACGCGTATCGCGGACTGAGGCACAAAGCAGGACTTCCTGTAAACGGTCAACGTACTCGTACGAATGCACGAACTCGTAAGGGTAAGTCGGTCGCAGTAGGCGGTTCACAACCTAAGGCAGCATCTAAGACGTAGGAAAGGAACGAGATATGGCAGACGCAAAAACGACAACTCGCAAGAAGCAGCGCCGATCAGTCCCTTCTGGTCAGCTGCACATCCAAGCTACTTTCAATAATACGATCGTAAGCTTCTCAGACAAAAAGGGTAACGTACTGGCTGCAAGCAGCGCCGGTGCATGTGGTTTCCGTGGTAGCAAGAAGGGTACTGCATACGCAGCCCAGGTTGCCGCAGAAAAAGCCGCAGAAGCTGTAAAGGCCTACGGCCTGAACAGTGTTGATGTTTACGTAAAGGGTGTTGGTCTTGGCCGTGATGCTGCGATCCGCGCACTTGGCGGCTTCGACATCACTGTTGATAGCATTAAAGACGTGACTGGCGTACCACATGGTGGTGTTCGCCCACGTAAGGCACGGAGGGCTTAACCTATGGCACGAGATACTTCGCCTATTGTGAAGCAAAGTCGCCGCGAAGGTTACGCGCTTCACCCTAAAGCAACTAAAATCATGGCTCGTAAGTCTGGCATTCCAGGTCAGCACGCACACGGCCGCATGGGCAAGCAAAGCCTCTACGCAACGCAGCTGCGCGAAAAGCAAAAAGTTCGCCGCACCTACGGTCTGCTTGAGAAGCAATTTGCACGTCTCATGAACGAAGCTACCCGCAAGCAGGGTCTGGCTGGTGAAAACCTGCTTCAGCTGCTCGAGCTTCGCCTCGACAACGTGATCTACCGCGCTGGTCTTGCTACCAGCCGCCGCGCTGCACGCCAGCTCGTCAGCCACGGTCACTTCCTGCTCAACGACACCCGCGTCGACATCCCGTCGATCCGCGTCAAGGCTGGTGATGTCATCACCGTCCGCCCAAAGAGCACGAAGTCTGGCTACTTTACTCAGATCGACGACGTCGCCAACAACTCAATCCAGGGCCCACTCTCATGGCTGAAAAGCGATGTAAAGAAGCTCAAGGTAGAGATTACTGGTCTTCCAAAGCGCGACGAAGCCGAAGCTGACATAAATGAGCAACTGATTGTTGAGTACTACTCACGTTAAATAGGGTAAGGAGAGATAGAGAGAATGTCACACGTAATCCACGATCCAGCACTGGCCGCCGTTAACGAAGTGAGCGAAACTAGCGCAGAATTTGTTATCGAGCCCCTCCACGCTGGATACGGCAATACCCTTGGTAACAGCCTCCGCCGTGTACTGCTCTCGAGCATTCAGGGTGGCGCAATCGTTGCTTTCCGCATCGAAGGCGCAACTCATGAGTTCACCACTGTAGAAGGTGTCAAAGAAGATGTCGTCGACATCATGCTGAACCTCAAGAACGTTCGCGTCAAGGTTCACACCGACCAACCAGTCGAACTCCGCCTCGAGAAAAAGGGCGCAGGCGCAATCACCGCTGGTGATATCGTTACTACCGCTGACGTTGAGATCGTCAACAAAGACCAAGTCATCGCTACTATCGACGACCCGAAGAAGACCGTTGTCATGGACTTCGTCGTCGAAGCTGGCCGCGGCTACCGCACCATCGAAGAATCATCAGAAGCTCGCCTGCACAGCGACATGATCGCTCTGGACGCTGTCTTCAGCCCAGTCCTGCGTGTTCGCTACAAGGTTGACGGCACCCGCGTTGGCCAAGAAACCAACCTCGACCGCCTGGCTCTGACTGTTGAAACTGACGGTACGATCAGCCCACGCGACGCTTTCGAAGAAGCTGCAGCTATCCTGGTCAACCAGTACACTGCACTCGCCGGTAGCACCACCGTTGAATCTGCTCCAGCACTCGGCCAGGCAACTGCCGATGATGCCAGCGAGCTCAACACCCCGATCGAAGACCTGAACCTGACAGCCCGCACTGCGAACGCACTGGTCAACAACAACATTCGCACCGTCCACGACCTCGTGACGCTGAGCGAACAAGACCTGCGCGAACTCAAGGGCTTTGGCAGCAAGGCACTCGACGAAGTTAAAGATAAATTAGCAGAATTGGAACTTTAATCATGCATCGACACGGTTACAAAGGGCGCAAATTCGGTCGCGAACGCGACCAGCGCCGCGCGCTGCTGAAGGGCCTCGCTACGTCTCTCGTCGAGCACGGCAAGATTGAGACGACGCTGCCAAAAGCTAAAGAAACTGCGCGCTACATTGAAAAAGTTATTACGAAGGCCAAGAAGGGTGACCTGGCAAACCGCCGTATGGTGATTGCCGCTCTCTCGACTCAGGCTGCCGCATTCAAGCTGGTAGACGAAATTGCTCCACAGCTGACCGGCCGCACCAGCGGTCACGTCCGCGTGACTCGTACTCGTCTACGCACCGGTGACGGTGCCCAGCTGGCAACCATCTCGTTTGTTGACGAGCTGAAAGCCGCACCAAAAGAGGAGGCTAAGGCGTAATTATGGTTAACGCAAAAACTTACTCACAAAAGCCAAGCGAAATCAGCCGCCGCTGGATCCTGATCGACGCATCAGAAGCTCCACTCGGCCGCGTCGCGACGCAAATCGCTACCTACCTGACCGGTAAGTACAAGCCAACCTTCACGCCACACATGGACGCTGGTGACTATGTCGTTGTTATCAACGCCAAAGACACCGTCGTAACTGGCGACAAGGAAACTGGCAAGATTTACTACCGCCACACAGGTTTTCCAGGTGGTATCAAGGACGCAACCCTGGCAGAAGTTCGTGAAAAGTTCCCAGAACGAATCATCGAAAACGCCGTCAAGGGTATGCTGCCAAAGAACAAGCTGCAGGCTGAACGCCTGAAGCGCCTGAAGATCTTTGCCGGCAGTGAGCACGCTCACACCGCTCAGACTCCAGAGAAAGTTGAGGTTAAATAATCATGGCTGAAACGAGTTACTTCTACGGTCTCGGTCGCCGCAAGGCTGCAACTGCTCGTGCACGTTTGTACAAGGGCAAGGGCAATGTCACCATCAACGACAAGCCTGCAAGCGACTACCTGGCCGACAACAAGACCATGCTCGCCGAAATCACCGACCCGCTCGCCCTCGTTGGCAAGCAAAAAGAGTTCGATGTTACCATCCGCGTCAGCGGTGGTGGCCTCGCCGGCCAAGTCGATGCGATCAAGCTCGCTATTGCCAAGGCTCTGACTGTTGGTCACGCTGATCTGCGTAGCACGCTCAAGAAGGCTGAATTCCTGCGCCGCGATCCACGCGAGAAAGAACGCAAGAAATACGGTCTGCGCTCTGCTCGTAAGCGCGAACAGTACTCAAAGCGTTAATCTGCTCATCAGTACGCTACAAAAGAAGTTCCACACATATGGGGCTTCTTTTTTGTTAGCAGCCGCAAAAAAGGAGTATAGTACGTATATCTAGGCGTTCGTCTAGATATACCGGAAAGCAGGTGAGGGCAATGGCCCATCAAGTAGTTCCGATTTCCAGGGCAAACCTGGAAAGCTACCGCGACCAGTGGCAGCAGCAAAATGACGCCACGACGTGCGGCGATGTGCGCGATCGTATCTCGGACATGTGCATGGAGCTTCACGTCACGATCAGCGAGCTGCCAGCGCCGCTTCGCGCGCTCTTTGAGCACCTCCGATTCTACGACATCAAGGAGGCTGCTCGAATCGAGACACTTCTCGAAGCGACCGAACTTTCCATGGAGCAAGTCGAAGGGTGATCATGACCGCCATCCACGCATCCGGCGGGGGCGGGCAGCCACAGCGCTGCTCGCCCCCTTAACCTACTAGGGGTCATCACCCCTGGTGTGCTATACTATAATCACTATGAATCGTCCCGTAATCTTAACTGGCGTCCGCGCAAATAACGACCTTACGCTCGGCAACTACTTCGGTGGTATCCTGCCGATTATTGACATGGCCAAAAACCACTCTAGCGAGTACCAGGTCAACATGTTCATTCCGGATCTGCATAGCTTTACGACGCCGATCGATCACAGTGTCCTCCACGACCAAATCCTGCATAACGCCCGCGTCTTTGCTGCCGCCGGCCTGCCGCTTGATGACGACAACATCCATCTGTATCGACAGAGCTACGTACCGGCGCACAGCGAGCTGACGTGGATTCTTGATTGTTTCACTGGGTTTGGTGAAATGCAGCGTATGACGCAGTTCAAGGACAAGTCGGGTAGTATCGGCGACGACCGCGTTTCTGTCGGTCTTTTTAACTACCCAGTCCTCATGGCGGCCGATATCTTGCTCTACAACGCCAAATATGTGCCAGTAGGCGACGACCAGACCCAGCACCTCGAATTCACTCGCGACATCGCTGAACGTATGAATAAAAATTTCGGTGACCTGTTTGTCGTACCGGAGCCTGTCGCCAAGCAGCACGAGCTGTTCGGCAAAGACCAGGGTCTACGCATTATGGACTTGATGGAGCCGACCAAAAAGATGAGCAAATCAGACGAATCAGGCAAAGGTGTCATCTTCCTGGGCGACGAACCAGCTGCAGCGGCCAAGAAAGTCATGAGCGCGACGACAGACGACTTCGCGGAAATCCGCTTCGACCGTAAGGCACGTCCGGGCATTAGCAACCTGCTCGAAATCCTGTCACTACTACGCGGCCAGCCGCTCGCCGAGACAATTGCCGAATTCGAGAGCCAGACCCGCTACGGCGACTTCAAGCGTGTCGTCGCCGACGAAGTCGCACAGTTCCTCGCAAATTTCCAAGCTTCGCTCGCTAGCGTCCAGGACACCGCCATACTCGCAAAACTCGAACAATCAGAAATCGTAATGAATCGCATCGCCAATGAAACGCTACTCCGCACTCAACAGGCCGTCGGACTCCGGGCAAGGTAACATGCTGCGCAACCTGACCGAGTCGTTTGCCGGTGATTTCGCACGCCTCCTCACCAAAGCCGGCGTCTCTCATCGTGACTCTGATTACCAGCTGCTCAAATTCGAGCGGATCAGCCCGGATATGTTTGTCTGGCTCATCAAGGGTCGGGGTGGGGTACTTCTGGTGACCATATCTGATGTTTCGGGCGACATCCCCAACATTGAGAACATCTGTGACCTATGGCTCGAGGGCGCTGTCGCATCAGACCAGCTTGAGCTCGTGGCAAGCCCATCAGGCGCAACATATTTCGAGGACGGATTCGACTCGGTGTGCGTCTACCGACTACCCGCTAATTATGAACACATGTCGGACATGCCTGTTGGTGACGACTACGACCAGGAGGACGAACAATGGTAAAAGTATCAAGCTTGGACATTATCGCGATTTTACGGCGTTTTGAGCTCGCGTCAGACGAGCATATGCCGCGTCATATCGAACAACTCGTCTTTACGCACCCGAGCCCTATTAACACGATGGTGACATTCCGCTTCAATCGCCAGCAGTTCTACGTCCTGTTTGATGACACCGCCGAAGATGACACGCAGTACATCTTGCAACAAGTCCGCACACACAAGCTCGATACGGTAGGTGAGGTCATCGAAAATCCAAATGACCACATGACGACCTATGCGCTGCCATTCAAGGGCAAGGAAGTCTACGTTTTTGCTGTCATTAGCACCAAAAAACGCCTCGACGCGACACTTGCCGAACGCTACCCTGATATCTCGCGCAGCACCTGGCAAAAGCACATCAAAGCAGGCCACGTCAGCGTGAACGGCACCGTACGCGAGTCGCCAAAGTTCGATATTACCGACGCCGACAGTATCGAGGTGCACATCCCTGACGCCACTGACTTCAGCGCTCACGAACTGCCGATTATCTATCTCGACGACAATGTTATCGTCATCAATAAACCTGTCGGCATTTTAACCCACGCAAAAGGTGCACTAAATGATGAATTTACCGTCGCCGAGTTCTTCCGCCGTTACACGACGTTCGGTCTCGACACGAATCGTCCCGGCATCGTCCACCGGCTCGACCGGGACACTAGCGGCGTCATGATCGGCGCTCGTAACCCCGAAACGGCCACCCTCTTGCAAAAACAATTTGCCGACCGCAAGACCAAAAAAACCTATACAGCCGTGCTCGACGGCCTCCTTAAGCAGCAGGAGGCAAAAGTCGACCTGCCAATTGGTCGCAACCCGACGGCACCTAGCACCTTCCGCGTGGACGCCAAGGGTAAGTCGGCCGTCACTCGCTACCAGACCTTAGCCGTTCAGGACAACCTGACACTCGTGGAGCTCCGACCCGAAACCGGCCGCACACACCAGCTGCGCGTTCACATGCAGTACCTCGGCGCACCGATCCTGGGCGACCGTGTCTATGGCAAACCAGCCGACCGGCTCTATCTGCATGCCGCGAAGCTCGAGATTACTATCCCTGTCAGCCAGCGCGTGACATTTGAAGCGCCAATCCCGCCCGAATTCAACGAGTTCTTCAACGAGACCCTGTAATGACTTTGGTGTTACACCCGACCACTGAAGCTCTCGTCACCCGCGTCCGAGCGCACTTGCCAGCCTCATTGTTGATCGAAGGCGATCCAGGTGTCGGACTCATGACAATTGCCCGTGATATTGCCGGTGCCGAGCTCGTGGCGATCCTCGAACCGACCGACAAAGACGGCAAGATCGATCACCAAAAGGGGAGTATCAAGATCGAGGCGATCCGTGATCTCTATAGCCGCACGAGTGGGAAACATACGCGTGCCCAAGTCGTGATCATTGATGACACCGACACCATGAGCCATGGTGCGCAAAATGCCTTCTTGAAACTGCTCGAGGAACCGGGCGAACATATCCATTTCATCCTGACGGCACATCGTCCACGCTTGCTGTTACCGACGATTCATTCCCGCGTTCAGCATCTCTCTGTCTTGCCCGTGACCGCAGAGCAGACCGCCAACTTCATCAAGCATCACGCCGTTACGGACGCCAAAAAAATCGCGCAGCTCCAATTCATCGCAGTAGGCTTGCCGGCGGAGATAGCGCGTCTAATCGCGAGTGACGAGTACTTTACAGACAAAGCGGACGCCATGACGGATGCCCGAACATTTCTCCAGGGTACATCATTTGAGCGTATGACCGTCGCATTCCGCTATACTCAACGCGAAAAGGCACTACAGCTCCTCGACAGCGCACTGATGATTCTGCGTCGCAGCCTTTCACGGCAGCCAGAACCGAAACTTGTTTCACAGCTTGATAAGTTCCTTGCCGCACGCGAGGCAATTGACGCCAATCACCACGTTCGCCTGCAGCTTGCGCAGCTTGTGATATAATCAAGGTAAGATGTTAGGAATCATTATTGTTGCTGTGTTCGGTGTGTGGGCCGTTTTGCGGCACCAAACCATCAGTGAAGTCGTTACCGATATTCCGGCCAAAATTTCTGAGAAGCTCGACCGCCTATGGTCTATTGCCCAAGAATCGCTCCAGGACAAAAAGTACCTTCGCGCCGAGAAGGCACTGCTGACGATCCTTCGTATCGACGAGCGTAATGCAACCGCTTATAACCGCCTCGGTATTCTCTATGCCAAGCAGCAGGCCTACAAAGACGCGATCGAATGTTTCGAAATTGCCCAGAGCCTCGAGCCGAGCGCCAGCAGCTTGCATAACGTCGGCCTGATTTACCTCGAAACCGGAGCCTACGAAAAAGCCTCGCTCGCATTTGAGCAGGCGCTCGCCATCGAAGGTGACCTAGCGGCCCGTCATATTGCCTACGCGAAGGTACAGGAGAAGCTCGGCCGCACCAAAAAGATGATCGAAGCGCTGGAACGCGCCGTAGAACTCGAGCCGGTTCCTCAGACGCTCAACATCCTCGCCGATGCGTACGACCGCAGCGAACAGCCTGACCTGGCGAAAGACCTGCGCGAGCGCGCCACCAAGATGATGGCCCCGCAGACGACTGCACCACGCCGCATCCGCCAAGTCCGCCGCGTCGTCTAATTGCTTTTTGTGTAAGTTGGTGTTATAATTGCATTGTAAGCACTTCCCAGCGATAGGAGCGTCTCCATGGCGTCAGCAATTAACAAACTGAGTCTGAAGGACGTCGTCAAGCGGCCCCACCCGCTGCTCTCGCGCGGCAAGGTTGAGTTGGCCGCTGGCGACCTCGTGACGATCGCTGCCGAGGCGCCCAGGTGTCCATCGCCTCAGGAGGCACAGCGGATCCACTACCGATTCAGGCGCGACGACACGCCACTGTTCGGCATCGAACTGCTGCGGTACGCGCGACACGCCAAGCCGTAGCGCAAGAGGCGAGTGCTTGGCCCCGGGATCATTCTCGGGGCCATCGTCCTTTTCAGAGGTTGATTCAACCCTGATCATCCTGTATAATTTGAAAAGTTGCCGCTTTAGCTCAGCTGGTTAGAGCAGCTGTTTTGTAAACAGCAGGTCTACGGTTCGAATCCGTAAAGCGGCTCCATAAGCTGGAATCGTGTAGTGGCAATCACAGGAGACTGTAAATCTCCCGCCTTTCGGCTTCGTAGGTTCGAGTCCTACTTCCAGCACCAAAGTAAAAATCCGTCCTTATGGCGGATTTTTACTTTGGTATTTGAGTTATGCCTCGCCCCTTGCGAAGCAAGGAGGTGCGGTGCAGGGGGGGAGTGAAAAATGTGTTTACATTTTTCACAAACGACCGAAAGAGCGAGGCAGGCACCGAGCGATCCTACTTCCATCAAATAGATCTCGAGCTTATTCATTCTTAATAATCCCTCTTGACGAATGTTGTCGATAAGCCTACGCTAAGCCTATGAAGCGTATTACGAAAATCATCGTCTTCGCCGTCGTCATTATTGGCATCGCTCTCTTCTTGTGGTTCGCGTATCAGTCGACACACCACACCCAAACTCAACCCACCAAGCAGACTGCATCGCAGAAGCCAGCCGATCAGCTCCTGAGCCTCATTAATGCCGAGCGCAAAAAAGCGGGCGTCAAACCCCTTGCTATCGACAATCGACTCAATCAAAGCGCCCAGTGGAAGGTCGATGACATGGTCAAAAATAGCTACCTCGGCTACGTCAAGCCAGGCGATAAGACTGCCAGCGGCCTCAATAAACTCTTTGAACTAACCGGCAAGAGCTGCTCTTATGGCAATGAGATCATGGTGTGGGACTCAGACAAGCGCTCCATCACCCCACAGGTCGCCGCAGACTACTGGATCAAGTCAGAATCTAACCACAAAACGATCGTCGATCCCGACTATACGCTCACTGGCTTCGGCATCGGCCAGTACATCATCGTCGAACATTTCTGCCAGCCATAAGCGGGCAGGCTTGTATCCCACCCCTGGTTTTGCTATACTAAACCAGGTTACGGCGCAGTTGCTGCGTCTTCACCACAGACCGTGCCGCGATAGCTCAGTTGGTAGAGCGCTTCCATGGTAAGGAAGAGGTCTCGGGTTCAAATCCCGATCGTGGCTCCATTTTTGTGTCCACCTCTAGCGTAATCTCTATTTTCATGCTAGAATAGATAAGATTGAAACAACAAATTTAAGCGAGTTTATATGGCAAAGAAGAATACCAAGCGCAAATTGATCGGCCTGGTCAGCGAACTGACTGGTCACCGTACGTACTACACAAGCAAGAACACCCAGAACACCACTGAAAAGATCGTTCTGCGCAAGTACGACCCAATTGCTCGCACTCACGCGACGTACACCGAGACCAAGAAGAGCCTCGGCCGCAACGAAATCAAGCCTCGCAAGAGCTAATCCCCATAAAATACCTCCGCCTCGGAGGTATTTTGCTATACTGGGTTCATGTTGAAACACGAATACGATGCCATGCAGGAAGCCGAGCGCGAAGCAAGCGAACCACGCAGTTGGCTCTTTACGATCATTACAGGTATACTATCGTTTCTTCCGCTCGTGGGTACGTTCAGTATATGGCACCATGCACTCCAAGATAACAGCTTGTTTTTAACTATCATCCTGCCACTTGCCGCCATATGGCTGCTGCTTGTCCTGGCTGCACTGGGTGGGCGTCCGGCCAGTTTCGTTCGCTTTTTGCGCGACACACCTGGTATTTGGCTATGGTTCTAGCGCTGGTGCTGTCTTGACGTCGATCGATTCGGCAAGCCACGCTCCAAAACGAAGCATGATATCAAGGACGTGTGCCGTCGGCGTCGCGTTTTCGCCGTAGATGTAGAGCGTGCCATCGACTAGTTCAATAGTGAGCCCTCGGAACTGTTCGCCAATGACTTTCGTCAGCGCAGGATCAAATAAGCGTACGGTATCCGCTGCGTCCGTGATGCGACTATAGACGGTATAACGACCTAGAAAGTCCGTCGTATACCCGTCGACAGTTGTCAGGCCAAGTGGCGATAGCTGCGGAAATTTCGTAAATAACTGGCCGTAAAACGCAGCGCTATGTTCGCGCCGGCCGACGAAAACATGAGGCAGCTCTGCTCGGGTGTGCAAATCGAACGCCATAATCAGCCAATGCTGGGCTTCGGCGGTAGCCTGATGGGCTGCATGGACTGCAGAGCGCTCGACGAACACCACGTCATAATTTTGGTACGTACCGATGCAATAGTGCGCGTCAAGCACGTGTGGCGACAAGGTGTGTCCCCGTACGAGCCGATAATCCTCATCGTCACGCTGCGAGGAGCCGAAATAGACGAGACCCATCTTGTCGGCAAATTTCATAATTGCTTTGCGGTGCGCTCGCGCCGCCATCAGGCGTTGTGGCGTCAGACGCTTGATGCGGTGCGAAACGTGCCGCATGCTCATGAGGTCGGCATCTCCGTAATCGTATCGAGTAAGGTCGCTACATATTCGGCATGACTCCAGGTGAGGGGGGCGACAGATATGCTTGTGCCGTCATAAGGACTGAGCTGTTCAGCGAACACGCCAGTATCAAATGCTCGGTGTCGCGTCACCCAGTCCAGAATGGCCATGGACTTTTCTGACTGATCAACCTCGGTATAGTACTGGGCGAGCCAAAGCGTCGTAATGTTCCACCAGTTACCCTGGTACGAGTCATCAAGGCGATAGTAGTGATCGTTCTCGTATCGTGGCACACCCGTTTCACCAGGAGTGAAGTTAAATGTCTGCTCCAGACTTGCCACGGCCGCTTCGAGTTCGGGGTCACCAAGCGGGAACAATCCGAACATGAATGCACCGAAGACACTCGACGCATCAATCGTCGCATCGCACTGGAGCTCGCCGTCGACCATAGAAACACCCTTATAAAATGCCTGGCGCTCGCTATTAAAGAGATACCGATGTGCAGCTGCCTTTATATCCTCGGCCGCTGAACGCCAAGCGACCGCGTGATCAGGGTCACCAGCCGCGTCGGCCAGATCCGCTGCGGCCAGGAGCGAGGCATAGACCACTGCTGTCGTGTAAGTTGTCGTTTGGAACACTTCTTCCCATAGGTCATAACTTGGCTTGGGCAGGCCGGTTGCCTGATCGACATATCCTGCCAAAAAGTTCGCCATCGGAACAACCATCGATAAGTAAAACTCACTCAGCAGACGCTGGCTCGCGTGCATATGGTAATACTGAGCAAACACGAATAACGTCAGTGCCGTTTCATCTTCTTGAATGGGCGGCGCACTCTCGCTGCCCTCATGCACATACGGATGCCAACTACTGCCAAGCGCACCATCCGCGCGGTACTTATGCATTAAGTAACCGCTACTATGCAGTCCCCGACGGCAGAAGTCAAAGAAGCGGTGCGGTTCATCGACATACCCCATGCGAATAAGCGGCCACAGGACATACGCGCCGTCTCGAGGCCAACAATAGGCATATGCATCGCGCGAATAATTCAGCATCGTCGTGTCCGTACTGGCAATCACCGCACCGCGCTTGTCGATTTGCGATTTAATAATCATGACGCTCTGCAAGAACGAACGCCGATGTGCTGGATTCAACTTAACGGCCACCGCCTCGGCCGGTTCGAGCCACTTGTGCCACCACTTCGCGGTGCTATGAAGGCGAGCCAGGACACCACCTTCCTGAATCTGTTTATGGACATAGAGCGCTTCACGCGTCGATGTACCAGCAGCAATCCAATAGTGGACACGATTCGAACTCAGCGGTTCGAGGTTCACTGTAAAACGGAGCGTCGAGTCAACACGGCCATGCTCGACATTACAAAAACTCAGCTCACCATCATCAGCGTCACGGAACGTCCCTTCGTGGCCTTCGATACCGAACAGGCCCACCGTATACTGATCGAACGGCTGATCGTTGGCCTGCCCGGAAATCACAAAGGCACGACGACCCCGGTAGTGCAAAATAGCATGACTATCGGGCAGGTACTGAGCGGTATCGGTATTGCTGCGCCCATCACCAATTGCAAATGCCTGGTGCATGAACAGACGCACCTCACGCGGTTCGTTACGTAAGTTTACGACGTGGATGTTGCGCATGAAGGCACTCATGCCGCTATCAACGACATCGTCGAACTCAAGCAGGATCCCGATTCCTTCGTGTTTTGCAACCGTATGTCCGATAAGCGCGCTGTGAGGGTAGCGGAACGTGAATTGCCATTCGCCACTGTCTACCCAGTGAACAGCGCCGTCTACCCAAACGCCAACCCTGTGACGCATATCTTTGCCGGCCGAGTGATTCTCCAGTCCGACATACGGGAAGTAGAAGTCGTGCACCTGGCCGAATTTATTAATGCCGACGTGCAGTTCGCCGTTTGATAATACGATTGGTCTAGCCATGTAATCCTCCGTGGTGGTGTGTTGCCATGACGCGGTAGCGCACGTCGCGCAGGGCGTTCATATAGTACAGAAATGCGTCATACGGCGAGTCGTAAGGACTGAAATAGGCGTGAACGTCACCATCGGTCTCCCATTTAGTACTCATATAGTAGGGCAGGTCAGATGACTGCAGTCGTCGCCAGTCGGCAATAAGTTCGAGGTCATTGGAGCGGATGATCGACTCCTCAAGAGCATAAATATGCCGCAATGATTCGCGCTGCATTGCATTGCCTGTCCAAGCGGTCATATCGCGGGCGGCGTCCGCCCACGTGACGACGTCTGGCATACTAATTTCGCCCGCCGGCTCAGCGGCGGCCGCTTCGGATACCGTATAAAACGTACGGCCGCCGTTCTGCGGCCACTGCGACACGAGCGCTTCCATAAACTCAAATACTCCCGTGTCAGCCCACTGGTGCTCGCCGAACGTTTCGTAATCCATGAATAAATTCAGCGTCGAACCGTCAGCCAGTGAAGCGTCAGCCCAGTCGATATACTTGTTGGCTGTCAGCGGCCACTCCGACCACTCGCGATTACTAAAGCGAAACGCGATATCGTCGCTCAGGCGATAGTTCTTGAGGAGAAGGCGAATAGCCTCAGTTCCCGCAGGACGATACACATAATTCGGACTGCGCCAGTCGAGAATCGGATCCCAGCCTTCGGCGATGATCGCTCCGTAGCCTTTTTGATCCGCCCATTTTGCGAGCTCGTCATTATATGCCAGCTCGGTGTTACGAAAAGCCTTCGGCGTGACACCGAACACTTCTTCGATCTTGCGCTGGTGCATATCGACTTGGCGTTCGAACTCCGCGCGGCTATAAAAGAATGCCATGCTGTGATAATACGTTTCACCCAGTATCTCGACCCGGCCAGTTCGTACCAATCGCTGGAAGCTTTCGATGACATCTGGCGCCCACAACTCGGCCTGCTCCAGGAACGTGCCAGTGATGCTCAGTGATAATTTGAATTCCGGATTCTCTGCGAGTAGCCTCTCGAGCAGCGCATTCATCGGGCGGTATGATTTGTTAGCGACCTTCTCGAATACCTGCTGATTGTTGCGATCAGTATTCCATTCGTGCTCGTCGAAGTAATCGTGAGCACGAGCCGTGTCAAAAATCGAATACTTTCGCACGCGCCAGGGCTGATGGACGTGCAGATAGAGCGTCAACCCTTGCGCGCTCATACTGTCGCCCCTTGCTGCATGTGGCTGTAGAGACGCATACACTGCCGTGCCACGTCGTTCCATGAAATCCGCGCATATTCATCCTGGATATTGGTGCGCAGCTCATGCGCGAGGGCAGGCGACGTGGCGATGCCGACCAATTGATCTGCTAACGCTTCCGTATCCCAGTAGTCGTAGCGGAAGATACTGCGCAGCACCTCGCCGACACCCGATTGCTTGCTGATGATCAGCGCGGCGCCATGATGTGCCGCCTCGAGCGCCGTGAGACCGAACGGCTCGCTGACCGAACTCATCACAAACACATCGGCGATGCTATACGCGTCTCGCCACTGCTTGCCGCGGACGAAACCGGTGAAAAATACCTTGTCGCTAATACCAAGCTCGGCACTGAGTGCGATCAGCTCATCTCGTTGCTCGCCGTCGCCGGCAAACAGGAATACCAATTTATCATACTTACGACTAGCCCTTGCGGCTGCCTTCATGAGATAGGTGAGACCCTTTTGCACAGTAAAGCGAGTGACAGTCGCGACGACCGTGTGGCCTTCATGCTTGAGCGCCTCTAGGTAGGCATACGTGCGGCGGTCATACTCATACTCACCGAACGTAGTCGTGTCGATGGCATTGTAAATCACCTCGATCTTGTCGGCCGGAATGCCATAGCGCTCCACGATAATCTGCTTGGTGATGCCACTGACTGCAATAATTCGGTCGGCCATCATCAGTCCCTGGTATTCGATCTCGTGGACGATCGGGTTGCCGAACAGTTCGCCCGATCGGTCAAACTCAGTCGCATGCACGTGCACCACCAGTGGTACGCCGGTCAGTTCTTTGGCACGGATGCCAGCTTCCATCGTCAGCCAGTCATGAGCATGCACCGCGTCCATTTCGTGCCCGTCGACGAATTGTTCGACGAACTGCACATAACGTTTTTGGACACCACGAATATCACGCAGCTCGTCAGCGACAACATCGCCTAGTGCTTTAATCTTGACCAGCTTGCTGCTGTCGTAGGTATTGAGCAGGCCGTTACGATCAAGCGGCGTCAGCGGCAAAGCGGCGTGGATACGCATGAAGTCGGCATTCGGATGGTGCGCATCGTAGGGCACGACGAAATCAATCGACGCACCTTCTTGAGCCAAAGCTTTTGACATGTGATAGCATGCCACGCCAAGTCCACCGCTATTGTGCGGCGGGAGCTCCCACCCGAGCATAAGTATTTTCATACCGCTTGTTGCAAGGCCATGCCTTGAACGACTCCATTTCGTTTTATGTGCCTGTTTGGCTCCATTATAGAGTCGAGCTTATGCTTTGACAACCGCTTTTGTGAAAAAGATTACGTTTTCCACAACACATTTCGCTCAACCGTATACCTCTGTTATTTTTCAGTCGTGACAACTATACTAAAGAACGTATGCCGAAACAATCGATTGTTAACCAGTTCTTCCTTGATGCACAGCACTTCTTCGCGTCACCCAACGCCTTTCGCTCCATACTCATCCTCATTTCCGCCGTCATTGTCGCGTACATCGCCAGCAAGTACCTGGCGCGTGCGGTCATTATGATCGCACAGCGTGTCGCGGTGCGATCCGACTCGGCTTCTGACGAAGAGACATTGATTCGACTACGCCAGGTCGAGACGTACCTCAGTATCGTTGCCGCTGGTATCCGCGCAGTCGTCGTGGGTGCTGTCGCGTATTACACACTAACAATCCTTACGCCCAAGGCAACGACCAGCGCGGCTGCTATCGGCGCCGGTACCTTCTTTATTGTTTTCGCCGGTGCGACCGTCGGTATCCTGTTGCGCGATCTGACCGTTGGTGCCTCGATGATCCTCGAGCAGTGGTTCCATGTAGGTGACTTTATCAAAATTGAGCCGTTCTGGGATGTGTCGGGTGTGGTTGAGCGCTTCACGCTCCGCTCAACAAAACTCCGCAGTCTCAACGGAGAAGTGATTTGGGTGCACAACCAATATATCCAGGCCGTCCACATTACGCCGCGTGGCGTTCGGACGCTCGCAGTCGACGTGTTCGTCCATGATCTCGAAAAAGGCAAAGCGACCCTCACGCGCCTCATGAAAGCAGTGCCATCGAGCCCGATGATGCTTGCCAAGCCTCTTAAAATTACCGCCAGCGAAAAGTGGGGTGAAGACCTGTGGCGCCTAACCGTCACGGGTCAAACCGCTCCAGGACGCGAATGGTTGGTAGAGAAGTTCTTCGTGGAAACGATCATTGATGTCGACGCCGAAGTCACCGACCGCTCAAAACGCATCTTTGCCTACGCCCCGATCGCGCGATACGCCGACCCTGTCGCCGACAAGAAGTTCAAACGCGCCATTCGCGCTAGCAAGTCTGAATAGCTCGCATTTTCCCCCTGCCTCTGATACAATAGGGCAGTTAACCGACGAAGGGGCATAGTTCATCGGCTAGAATGGTGGTCTCCAAAACCGCAGAGGTAGGTTCGATTCCTACTGCCCCTGCCAAATAGGACAAAGCAGCTCAAGTTGAGCATTTTGATAATTACGACCCCTGTTATTGGGGTCGTTTTGAGGTTTGGTTAATTACACTTTATCTAGGTAGAATGAACGAGCCGTTTATTCTAATTAAACGTGTAAACGCCGGCATTAAGGCCAGCGTTTACTACATATGTTTGATTCAATGAGTATCTTATTTTGAGCTAAAGTAATCAAATAGCCTATCGATTCCTTCCTCAAATCGAAGATGAGTGAATGAGATTCTTAAGCCATCTGGAAGGCCAAAATCCGAACCAGGCACCACTGCTACGCCGGTTGTCTCTAGGATATCTTTAGCGAGATCAAAAGAGGAAGCGATAGCATGTTTTTTCATAAAGTCCTCACACCGAACAACAAGATAGAATCCGCCATCCGCGGCAAGCACCTTTACACCTTCAACGCTTTTCAACTTAGTGACGGTGTACTCGTTACGGCTCTTATAGATTTGAGTGAGATTCTTAACTTCATCAAGATGATTCAATGCCTCAACCGCAGCAAATTGCTCTGCAGGGTTTGTTGTCAGAAGGGTGTGCTGAAGCAAAACCCTAATCGGCTCAAGAAGCTTGTCAGGAAGGATACTAAAGCCGACGCGTGCGGTGTACATTCTAAATCCCTTTGAGAAAGAATTTGTGATAATGATGTTATCCCTACTCTTCGCCACCTCAAGAATACTAGGCACCTCCTCATTGAATCCAGTATTGCGATAGATTTCATCCGAGACAATATATGTATCATCAGATACAAAGCTTAAGATCTCTTCGTACTCCTCGCGGGTAATCAAATTGCCATATGGATTACCTGGGCTGCAGAGAACGAGGATTTTTGTCTTCTTTGGGTCGTATTTCGCCTTCAGATCATCCATGTCAATCTTGAACGTGTCAGGATTAATGCTATACGAATTTATCTTAGCAGGAGTAAGTAGTCCGCTAACATAGTAGACGGAATAATACGGAAGAGGCATGAGAAGCTCGTCGCCGTCTTCAAGAAGAAAGTGGAATAAATCTTTAAAGAAAGGGCTAGTTCCGGTGTTGATCAACACGTTCTTCTTATCAACTGGATTGCCCCAAGAGGTATACCACTCCGCTATCTTTTCTCGAAGTAGAGGGAGGCCTTCTGGATATACAAGGTTTCGTTTTTCAGGATTCCTAATTGCATCGACGTAAGCTTCGATAATATCCTGATGCAAAGGCTCTTGCGCCTTACCCAAAGTTAGCTTAATAACGTCTTTTCCATTCTCAGCTAACTCATCAGCAAGCTCATCCAGGACGAACATTAAGAATTCCAGGTGTTCAAAGTTATATTTATTTACAATTGCAGTCATCTCGTATCCCTTTCGTGTCGCTTTATTGAAAACTTTTCTTGATAGTCACGCATTATGTTCTCGACATCATTTATTCCAAATTGCATCTCTCCGTAATTATCCTTCAAGTTAAACTTTATGTCATCGTTTGCGGATCTAGTAATTCTTGTTAAGGCGATATCTTCACGCGCCTCGTGCGACCATTCGATAGTGTCGCCATACCAGTCAACGTAATCGTCTCTCGCTCCCACTCCTTGCATATTCTCTATGAGCTTCGCTCGAAAACACCCATAAACAAACTCGCGGCCACAAAAAATCCTATATAGATCTTTATCATCCGGTTGCTGACTTTTTTCACCCAGCTTATACTTCTGGTAATAATACATGAGGGTGCTCGCAGCCTCGTTGGCTAATGTACTATATGAACTCATTGCAGTTCCTTTAGTTAGTATATGCTCGTCGGAGTTGTCAACTAAGAATCTTAAAGCCCTGCCTTGGTGAAAGAAGGTCGCAAGTTGTTCCTCAAAATTCTTATCCTCAACAGGTAAATAGCTCAATTTCGGTGTCGTTAACAGCTGGCGTGAATTCTTGAGCTGAAGAATCTTCTTCGGAATTTCATCATCATTAATCTCAGGATACAGCGCAAGTGCCACAGTCGCGAGGGAGCGTATATTATTGACACTAAGCGCTTTGGTTTCGTCCAAGTCTACGTCGAGCTTGGCTCCGACAGCACGAGCCTCTCGCCGCCCACGTTCAGTCAGACCAGATACATGCGGATCTGTCACGTCTGCACGCTCCTGTTGGCCGTGGCGGATAAAAACAAGGTGGGTTTCGGGACTCATGCGATTCTTAAGCGATCTGCTCGCTTAAACCCTTCTTATCTAGGATGTATCTGAATATCTCCTCGAAGTCATCAAAATTATGATGAAATGACTTCACCTCTGAAAGTGGAACGATCGCACGCTCAGATGTCTCATGCTCACCCTCGAAGGGCTTGAAGTCAGTTACTTTCGCCACATATAGAAGCTGGTAGGCGAGCTCAGGATACTTTTCGTTTAATGGTGAATGGAATTTCTTTTTTGCCTCCCATCGACCAATCAACTCGAGATCGCCTAGCTCAATCGATGCTTCTTCATCGGCTTCGCGACGTACGCACTCCTCGGGCGTTTCATCACCTTCGCGGTGTCCCCCGGGAAGACCCCAGCCTCTTTTTGGCTTTGACATAATCACTCCATCGTTATGAATAGCAAAGACAAAACACGAACTCACAAGATTCTTGTCAGGTAACTCATTTGTCGGCTGAAAATTGACCTCACTTGAATGATCACTAATCCAGTACAGAGTTTTGAAATTGTAATCTGTTTTTTTCAAGTCCTTACCCCCTCCGTGTTTGTAGCTAGCTCAACAGCATGAAGCAAGATTGCCTCAGGAATATCCAGTTCATACTTCTCAGCATCTATTCTCGCAAGAGGATTGACCTCATATATACAAAAGTTATTTCCTCCGGCTGCATCTATACGGCAATAGCCACTGGCGCCGACCGCTTCTGCGGCAGCCAAGAATATCTTTTCTTCATATTCTGAAGCAACGTAAGGCCTACCCTCCGACTCTCGAGTAAGTCCTGCGCAGTTGACAAGCCCATAGCCTGCGGTCGTATAGCAACCAATCAGCTTGCCACCGACAATGTATGCCCGTATAACGATACGCGCACCATCAGAAGATGTCTTGTCAGCGTCATTTTGTACGACACGAGGCCGGCTATCCATACGGCTCAACCAAAGTGATGGCGCTAAATAATCAATATTGGCTTGCATTGGCTGAGTACCGACTCCACCCCCAGTAAAGCCGGTCATTTTAGTCACAACAACATCACCGCCGTCGAGTAGCCCAAGAATTCTCGGAACCGACCCTCGCGCCGAAGCGATCACAGATTGGGCGGTAGGGATATCTGAGTGCCCCGCAAATGCTAGCGCCATAAGACCCTTATCGTCGGCTACTGTTAGCGCTTTTTCGCCATTCACAACCGGCTTTCCTTGAGACTCAAGTGCCGTAATAATGAATCGAACCATGTTACGGTCCAGCTGGTCATGACCGAAAGGGAAGTAAGCTGACCCGCTCACTTCTCCCTCCTCGTCATAGAGAGTGGGCTTAGTATCTTTATCGGCCTTTATGACAAGACGTTGTGGGTCCTTAAATATAACCGGTATATTCCACTTATTCGCAACTTCAGTAAATTGCTCCACGGGCGAGACAGGGGCCGAAAAACCTAAATATCGATTAACGGGGGTAAGTACGACGATCGGTCGCGTCTTATCCATCTTTTTCACCATCTCTTCAACACGTTGCTTATTGACTGTATACATGCATCATTCCTTTGCCATTATTCTAATGTCGCTTCAACTCCGAGATACAGATTCTCTAGTTGCTTCGTGACAGCAGTCCAGCTGAATTGTTTCGATAATTCTTCACCCGCTATACTTAGAGATACATACAATTCCTCGTTGAAATATAGGTTCTTAACCGCATTGACGTAGGCAGATACCGAAGACTCCACCATGAGTGCGTTCACTCCATGTCGCATAAAAATATTATATGCTTCAACACTTTTTGTAGCTATTGTTGGTATACCGCAAGATATCGCTTCAAGAGCCGCCTTGCCAAACGACTCTGCGATAGAGGGAAAGAGGGCTAAATCTGAATCGTTTAATATTTCAGAAAGTTCTTGTGGCGTCTTGCCGCCCACAAAACGGACTTTGTCTCCTAGGTTTAGTTCACCAATCCTCTTCACGACGGAGTTGTAATAATCTTGATTTTTAGCATAGGAGAAATTCTTATTATCTCCTACGATATTTATCTCCGCATCGATGCCCTTCTCAATTAGACCAATAGCGATATCGACAAGCATATCCTGCTGTTTCTGGGGCCGTATAGCTCCAACACTTACTATTTGAATTGGCTTCCGGCGAGGAAGATGATCTCTACTTCTAAATTTAAAGATATCGGTATCAAAACCCCGCGCAAGCATGTTAACCTTTGTCATATCAACCCCCAAAGATTCGAGCTCCTTCATTTCAAATGGAGATGACGAAAAGATATGTCCTGATTCGTTCAATACCTTCATTTCCATATCGAGGTAGTGCTGGGTAATGTTTTTAAATTTTGCATACTCAGTGCTTAATAACATTGGGAAAAGAATCGTTTTGCTTGGAATAACTTTTCTTTGGTCCAGTAGACCATACGCACTTGTAGGATGAAAAAAATTCACAATATCGTAATCTTTTAACTCATCATTGAATGAATCGGCAAAGATAATTGACGAACGAATAACATGCGTGTCCGAGTTCAAATCCGCTATGTCCTTGATGCGGATAGGAGCAACCTCCTTACGTACCACTCTGACTCTAGGCAATAACTCAACCACGTCATCTTTTTGAAGGCCGCGTTTTGTCGTTACGTATTCTTTAATGCCCCAGCCAATATTAGCCCTGGAAGTAAAAATATCAATCGCATGCCCCAGCGATGCAAGTGCCTTTCCGTAGCCTAGAAGCAGCACAACACCACCATCATTATCAATAGTCGGCAACGACGGATCACGACGAGACATTATAAACGCAATTCGCATCAGTTTAACACCTCAGAACAGCTCAAGATCATTCCGGTCCTTTAGCTTAAATTGTTTATATGATAATAGAACATTTTAGCTTATAGGTCAATTTCGAAAAAAATGCAGATGAACTACTCATAGCACATACGTAGCTATCTAATTGATGGAAAACTTTAATCTCATGATGAAGGATAATTAGAACATAAATAGGTTTGGTATTTGTCCTGGAGCTCCTGCCAAGCATAAGCGCAATGATAAAAGATCTCTAAGGAGGTCTTTTTGTTTGGTATAGTTAGAGCATGCACAAGACTCGTACGATTACCATTGACGGATCGATGATTCATGATTACGAATCTTTCCATGAAGTGTTCAAGGAAACGTTTGGTTTTCCTAATTTTTATGGAAAAAATATGGATGCGTGGATCAACTGCATGGGAGACATTCATCAGGATACCGGCATGTCTAAAATCCTTCTTCCGGGCGACACCGCACTAATTATCGAGGTAACTAACACTAAAACCATGGCCAAAAGGACACCTGAAGTCCTTGAGACACTTGCAGACTGCACGGCATTCGTTAATTCTGAAAGAATTAGGCTTCAGGATAAAGACCATCAGCCTATCTATCTACTTTTATGGGACTAGTGTTGCGAAGTTCGTCTGCTAGAAACTGCCATAGAGCTTATGTTTGAAAAGATCTCTTCAGAGGTCTTTTTATTTGCTATGATTACTTCATGAGTGAAAGATTCACACCTAATGCGGCAGCCCACGCACTACTTATTGAGAATGGCCACATTCTAATGCTACGAAGATTCAATACAGGCTGGATGGACGGAATGTACACCACACCAACCGGACACATCGAAAAGAGCGAGTCAGCCACAGAGGCGGCGGCACGAGAACTCCTCGAGGAGAGTGGTGTTCTAGCCGAACCGGAAGACATGGAGCATGCCATTACTGTGCATCGACAAAATGAGCTTAAGGGTGTCTATTTTGATAACTACTTTATTGCTAAGGTATGGACTGGCGAGCCGCGCATAGCCGAACCCGACAAATCCGATGCAATTGAATGGTTTTCTCTCGATAGCCTGCCGGATAACATTGTTCCTACGGTAGGCAGGGCACTAAAGGCATACCTCGAAGGAAAACGATACGCCGAAGAGGGTTGGGACTAACTCGCGTTTATAGCCCTAAAGTTCTGAACTCTTCCACGAGGGGCTGCCATAGATCTTATGCTTAAAAGATCTCCTGTCGGAGCTCTTTTTGTTTGGTATACTATCGACATGAATAAAGTGCTTGCTTTCGCATCGTTAATTATTGCGATCCTATCATTCCTGGCACTCCTATATTTTATGCTCCACCCCGTAATCGACCCATGTGGCGACTCAGGAGATATAGGCAATAATGGACTTGCCGTTTGTCGCACAACCGAAACAGCCAACTGGACAGGTATTGTTTCTTCCCTTATAGCACTTGTAGCAGGCTTGGCTCTCGCTATCTATAGCTTGGCCCTTCGAAAGAAAAAGGAGAAATAGCACTCGCATTATTTATAACACTTACGTACTCTATAGTTCCGAAGCTTGTCCACGAGGGGCCGCCATAGAGCTTATGTTTGAAAAGATCATAGAAATAGGGTCTTTTTATTTGTTATGATAGTGTCATGATCGGCAATAATTATCTGTAAAGACCCCTTTTAATCCGCACATCCCATACTCCGAAGGGCTGCATATTATCGTCGCGCCCAAGGCGGATGTCGCAACAGCCTGGGAAGACTCTGAATTGTCCGGCGAAGCATTTAAGTTGGCAGCAAAAGTAAGTAAAGTTATCAACGACCTTGATCTAGCTCCGTGGCTGAATCTACAGGTAAACGGAAACTGGGGTCTATTACCCGGTGCCACACCGTTTTTTCATATCCATATTTATGGACGCAATAAGACTGAATCTTGGGGCAAACCTATAACACTACCTGAACTGCCGAAGACTTACAGTAACGATCCTATGCCAGAGCATGACCGTGAATTATTCATTCGCGCCCTCAAGAATAGTATCTAGAGTTCGCAACACCTCCACGAGGAGCGGCCAAATAGGACAAGATAGCTCAAGTTGAGTATTTCGACAATTACGAACTGTCCTGTTGGTCGTTTTGTGTAGTTTGCTTAATGTCACTGCCATCGATCAAAAATCCGCGTGTTTTTCGGTTGTATGCAGCCGTTGTTTCGAGTAGTTCGGTGAACGTGACGTGCACCCATGCGCTATTAAATAGTACAGTAGCCTTAAACTAAAGGAAAATTCTGTATAATCATAGTAAGATGAAGCGGCGCCTTACTAATTCCGAGCTCTCAAAGCTATATCCAAAACCAAAAACCTTCGCCGAGCGCGAGCTCGATCAAAAAGAGCGAGAAGAGCGTCGCAGGAAGCTGCAACCGAAGAATATCCCACTTGAAGTGAGTTATTTACTTACCCCAGTGCTAATCTTAGGATACCTATTCGCCACGCTCGCTATTAATTCCGTCAAAGGCGAGCCGCTACTAGGCATCTCTTTGATGTTTCTTTGCGGGTTGATACTTCTCGGCTACCTTAAATTTGCCTTTACACGGATTAGCGCTCTGTATTATATGCGCGGCTCCTCGGTTGTGCCGTTTGTTATCGCGTATTGCTTTGCATGTGGTCTATTATATACAGCGGGTAATCTTATCTACGCGTTATTGAGCGAATGGATTATTGCATCCATCATCATACTATTGCTACATGGAGGGCTTGCATATGCAGCCGCTAGGGCAGTACTACCACCACAAGATGAGATTTAGAAAGTTTGCTTTCCAATACTCTCGCTAAGCAAATTATTACCCATATTCGCTGCGCCTCTTACCAACAAGCTTATTAGACCATAAGTAGGTTTGGTACTTGTCCTGGAGCCCCTGCCACAGTGCTTATGTTAAAAAGATCTCCAATCGGGAGGTCTTTTTGCTATAATTTCACCATGAATGACGAGTTATTAAAGTGGTATGTATATGATGTAACTGCTAGCGAATCCGCCCTTAACGGTGTGCAAATGCGCGGTAGAACTCGAAAATTTGCCGTTGAGAATGGTATTAATCTACTGATCGAGAATACTGAAGACATTGCTAATGCAGTTCGTTTTGCCGTTTTGAATGAAAATGATGCAGAACTCATTACCAAATTTATACATAGTGTAGCTGCAGATGCCCATGTTACCTTAACGCGACAGAATGTCCCGAACCCAGTACTAAGTAAAATCACGGTCAACAACTTAGAGAAATACTCGATTTAAATACTTGAAGCCAAGCACACCGGCTAATCTTTACACTCACAAAAGATTCTGAACTCATCCACGAGGGGCTGCCATAGAGCTTATGTTTAAAAAGATCTCCAGCCGGAGGTCTTTTTGTCTGATATGATAGGGGCATGAATTTAGAGTATCCCTACCAACTTGCTGCATTCCTCGATGGCGAGCCTGCTATTGGTGAGCCAGTTTACTATGGAGAGAATGGGTGGTTTCCGCAGATTGCTCTAAAACGACGATTCAAATTAGTGGATATAGCCGAGGAAGAATTACTCGACAAACTGGCTGCATATTGTGGTATGACGCCAAGTTTCACCATTCACACAAAAGAGCTGACGCAGCCCGCCCGAATGCCAGTAAGGGTTATCGAGGTAGAAGCAGCGCCCGAATTAGTGAATTTTCATAATAAGCTCATCGCATTTCTCGAAGAAACTATACTTTCTCGCTATCCAGAGCGCGATGGCGACAATTACTTACCGCATGTTACTGCAGAATATAATAGACAAATAGTTATCGATTACGAAAAGTACAGCAATCGTGAGTTCTTAATTGATAAGGTCTTTTTACTAAAAGATATTAAAGACGAGAACTCAATTGCATATACCGCGCTATCCTTGAAAGGAATTAAAAATTCTTAACTCGCCCACGAGGGGCTGCCACGAAGCTTATATTTAAAAAGATCTCCAGCCGGAGGTCTTTTTGTTTGTTAATTAAACTGGCGTCAGTCGAGTGAAGACGTATTGATTAAAATGAAAAGTGATGTCACAATATGGCTCATATCCGCGGGAGATCCCCGTAGATAGTAGAGATCGGACAGAGCAATGCGAGTTCTTAGGATAATTGCCTGGTTTACGACAGTAACACTGCCGACATGGATCGCTTTCGCTGTATGCATGACCTATGCAGGACTGGCCGTGGCGATCATGGCATGGCTCATGTCATATGGAGCCGTCATGATAACAATGTTTATTGTCATGCCTATCGCCTGTGTCGGATTCATGTGCGTATTCCTCGGCTGGGGCCAGGCAATACAGTACAACGCCAAGCTGCGGACATGGTGCGATCGACAAGCAGAACGGATCCTACCCTCAACCGAGCTACCGCTCTCCAACAATCGGGGATGATTGTGTGCCGCGGCGCAGAACCGATATTGACGTGAGTCGAGATCGAGTTCGCACCGCAGCCGCAGTCATCTCTCTTCTTATAGCCATAGTTCTGAACTCTTCCACGAGGGGCTGCCATAGAACTCATGTTTAAAGAGATCTCCATCGCGGAGGTCTTTTTGTTATATTAGATACATGTCTCATAAAGAGCGTACGAGCGGTGCCGAGCTACCATCCACCGAAGAATTAACGACGATACTCTCCAAAGAGTCACCTAGGTTAGCCGTGCGATACGACTTTCTCGATAGTAATATCTCTATATTTGATACATATAAAAACATATCAGAAATAGCTGCTAGTGATGACACATGGATCGATTCATACAAAGAGATGGATATAAACACGCTCATCAATAAGATAAACAAGAATCACCAAGACATTACCGAATATATACGAACAAACCAGGAGCTTGCCGAAATATACGAAACTCTCTACACATGTCTAGTGCCGGCAAGGGACGAGTCGACCAGTGAGGCGCTATTTGTTTTCGGTGCCGCTTCAAATGCACGTATAGAGCATGCGGTTAATCTCTACAAGCAAGGAGTTGCATCTAAGATCATTATTAGCGGCCACCGGCCCAATTACGGACAGGCGACCGAGTCAGAGGCTGCACGAATGGCTAAGTTCGCCCAGGACGCAGGAATACCTATTTCGGACTTATTTATCGAAGAAAAGGCCATAACTATTCCAGATAATGTTAAACGAAGTATTGATTTACTAATCGCCCTGGACTGGAAACCTGCCAGCATAACGCTGGTCGCAACAGACTTTATCTTAAGTCGCGCAAAAATGGATTGGTATAAATTTACACCTTGGGATATCGACATCAAAGTTACCGCGCCCAGGGCCCAGTCAGCAAGTTTCACTAAAGAAGGTTGGTACAAGGATAGTAAAACTATTGCTCTCGTACTCAACGAATACGCAAAGCTCGTCCTTGAGACAAAGGTCGATCTTATGCAACAAGATCTTACTTCATAGCCGAGTTGTTCTTAACTCTTCCACGAGGGGCTGCCATAGAGCTTGTGTTTAAAAAGATCTCCGCTATGGAGGTCTTTTTGTTTGGTATGATAGTCACATGATTGGCAACAACTACCTCCTATGGGAAAACGACACCTTCCTAGTAAAGACTCCGTTTAACCCACATATTCCGTACTCCGAAGGCCTCCATGTTCTTGTCGCACCGAAAGCCGATATTGTTACTGCATGGGAAGACCCTGACCTGTCGGGCGAGACATTCAAACTGGCCTCAAAAGTTAGTAAAGTCATCAGTGATCTCGACTTAGCTCCGTGGCTAAATTTGCAAGCCAATGGCAACTGGGGCTTATTACCCGGTGCGACACCATTTTTCCATATTCATATATATGGGCGTAACAAGACTGAGTCGTGGGGTAAGCCCATCACACTACCAGAGCTGCCAAGGACTTACAGTAACGAACCGATGCCAGCACATGACCGTGCATTGCTTACTCAAGCCCTAAAAGAGAATCTTTAAAAGTTCTGAACCCTTCCACGAGGGGCTGCCATAGAGCTTATGTTTGAATAGATCATAGAAATATGGTCCATTGTTATTTGTTAACTGAGTATACAAATCACCGTCTACTGTAATATAGAATATATTTTTAGTCTTGAATAAGAAATACGCTAAAATCTCCCGTAAGTTGAGGAATTGTTTTGATTTTTTTATTCGCAAGATTTACATAGTGACGCGCGCCTTCTTTCGGACGTATCGATACAACCTTTTGGTGCGGTGCGACTGCGTTTCCAATGACTAAGTTGTGAAGTGCATTATCACCAACTCCGTGATGGGATTCATTCACGAGAAGATAGTTGGCATTATCAATACAAAAATAATACGTAGAAGCTTGCGCATTAAGCTCACTAGATCCTTGCCAAATTAGATTACCATCAGGAAGTGGAAACAGAGAGAGTACTTGTGTCTGTAAAAAATGTTCAATGACATTATCGGAGGGTGACTGCATATATAAAATTATATCGTGTAAAAACCGGTTTTATATACAGAACTGCAATCGGCGGCACAAAGGCAAAATCCTTTCATATTATCAGTCCTCGTAGATAGAGTGAGTAACTCTTCCACGAGGGGCTGCCATAGAGCTTATATCTAAAAGATCTCAGCGGAGGTCTTTTGTTTTAAGTCAATGCACGGACGCGATATACTATTTACTATGGAGAGAGGCGATAAAGCTGAACGACACGAGGGCGCTTCGGACGAAGAGGCGCGCAAGCGGCTTATTGCGACTATATATGATGAGTGCCGAAATAACGTGGATCTCTATGACTCACCGGGCGGGATCGATGTAACGATAGGTGAAGTAAACTGGACAGTAACATATTGGCCAGCGTGGGAAGACGAGCAGGGAGAGCATGACGAAAAACTCGGGATAACTCGCGACACACGGACGTACCAGCACCCTGTTTCATATCTTCTTAAACTAGACGGTACTGCTACAAAAAATGAGGGAATAGAAAAGCGCATACCGGGTGGTGTGTATTTTGATCAGTCTGCAGAAGCGCCTATTAACGACCTCAGCGAGATTGATCTACTTCGCGCGATTGTCATTGCCGCTCATGAAGTCCGTAAATAAGTAAGGACGAGTCTAATTAGGTTCTCGACACGTCTACCTAAGGCAGCTATAGCACGTGTGCTTAAAAGATCTCACGCGCCGAGATCTTTTTGTTTGGTACAGATACGGCAGAAAACTGCTGCACCAGAAGATAGGTGAGTGCGATGTTTAAAATAAACGCTACTTTTAGTAGTATAATAACTCCTACTGTGCGCAATAAGCCACAACAGAAAGACCCTATCAATGAATAAATATAGAATTCGTATCACTAATTGGCATAAAAAATTTGTCGTAGAAGAGCGATACGTATCACCACAGGTGCGAAGCAAGCTTATTGCCGCTGCGTTTGTCTTGATGGGCATTGGTCTGGCGTTCTTTATTGCGCTCATTATTCAAGTGACAATGAATACGGGCATCGTTCACCAAGACCACCTTGTGGCTTCGTGGTTCGTACAGCATAGAAATCCGAATATCACTCCGATAATGATTGCGCTCGCTACAGTGTTCGGC
>JAEWBQ010000003.1 GCA_023391075.1 Candidatus Parcubacteria bacterium | reverse complement strand
GGCTGGCGCCATCCTGTCGATGCAGCTGCGCCGTCTGACCGGTCTGTCACGCGAGGAAATCGAGAACGAGCTTGCCGATCTCTTGAAGGCTATCAAGCGCTTCGAAGAAATCTTGGCTGATGAGCAGGAAATCCTCAACATCATCAAGACCGAACTGCTCGAGATGAAAGAGAAGTATGGTGACGACCGCAAGTCACAGATCATCAATCACGAGCTCGGCAAGTTCAGCGACGAGGAGTTGATTCCTGAAGAAGAATCGGTCATTCTGCTGACCACCGAGAACTACATTAAGCGGACACTGGTGAGCGAATACCGCCGTCAGAACCGCGGCGGCAAGGGCAAGCGCGGCATGACAACCAAGGATGAAGACGTCATCGACCAGCTGATTCCAACCAGCACGCACGACTACCTGCTGTTCTTTACGAACAAGGGACGTGTCTTCCGTCTCAAGGCCTACGAAGTGCCGGCGGCCAGCTTGCAGGCCAAGGGTGTCGCCGCCGTCAACTTGTTGCAGCTCCAGCCAGAAGAAAAGATCACTTCGATCGTGCGCTATCCAAAGGATGCGACCGACGACGGTTATCTCTTTATGGCAACTACCAAGGGGACGATCAAAAAGACGCCGCTCAAGGATTACGTTAACATCCGCACCAACGGCCTAATCGCTATCAAGCTCGATGACGGTGATGAACTGCGCTGGATCAAGAAGACCAGCGGCCAAAACGATGTCATCATCTCGACGTCAGCCGGCCAGGCAGTTCGCTTCAACGAAACCGATGCCCGCCCAATGGGCCGCGCCGCTCGCGGTGTCCGTGGTGTCCGCCTGCGACCAAATGATGTCGTGGTCGGTATGGATATCGTCGAAGAGGCCGGCGCCAAGCTGCTTGTGATGAGCCAGAACGGCTATGGCAAGATCACTAAGACCGAGAACTTCCCAAGTCACAAACGCGGCGGAGTCGGTATCAAGGCGGCGGTCGTCACGGCTAAGACCGGTCCGATCGTCTCGGTCCGCACGATTGAAACCGATGCCAGCGAGGCGCTCCTGATCTCGACTAATGGCCAGGCCATCCGGGTCGGCCTCAAGGACATTCCGACGCTTGGCCGCACCACGCAGGGTGTCCGGGTCATGCGACTCAACGACGGCGACGGCGTCGCCTCGATCGGCTTCATGGCTGAACAGCCTGTCGTCGAGGAGGAAGGCGAATAGACATGCCAACTTTCTCTCCGTATATTATTGCGATTATCGCCGGGTGGGTGATTGCGCAGGGGATGAAGTATATACTTGTCGCCATTAAGAATCGTAACTTCGATCATTTTCGTCAGTTATATCTTTCGGGCAACATGCCCAGTGCCCATAGCGCTACTTCGGTAGCGCTATGTGTCATGGTGGGGTTACGTGACGGAACGGGTTCGGGACTGTTCGCCGTCTCGGCACTGCTGGCCGGTATTGTTATGTATGATGCCGTCATGGTCCGCCGATCATCAGGTGAGCAGGGAATTGCGATCCATGCTCTGATTGCCCTGGCGAAGAATAAGGACATCGCCTTACCACGCGCCGCCAGGGGTCACACGCCGCTGGAAGTGGCCGTCGGGGCACTTCTCGGCATGATTATTGGTCTCGTTGTCTTTTTAGCGACAAAATAATTCTAAAAACCCCTTGACCATAGTGCCTTTCGTGCGTTATGCTAAGTATCAGTCTGGTCGCCGGCACGGAAACATCCAAGCCACGAAGTGCGACACCTAAGCTGTGGAGCTTTAACAGATGAACAACGTTCATTAACAATTTAGTTGTGCAATATGAAAGATTTACATTTATGTGAATCAATCGTTTTGTCGTAGCAGGTAAGCAATTATCTGATACGACATATCATCGTCAGTCTATTTTGAGTAGACGTTTCTGATCCAATCAGAAACATCTTTTATGGAGAGTTTGATCCTGGCTCAGGATGAATGCTGGCGGCGTGCCTAACACATGCAAGTCGAGCGGCAGCGCGGGTAGTTTACTACCTGGCGGCGAGCGGCGGACGGCTGAGTAACGCGTGGGAACGTGCCCCAAAGTGAGGAATAACTGCCCGAAAGGGTAGCTAATGCCGCATATGATCTTCGGATTAAAGGATTTATCCGCTTTGGGAGCGGCCCGCGTACGATTAGATAGTTGGTGAGGTAATGGCTCACCAAGTCGACGATCGTTAACTGGTTTGAGAGGATGATCAGTCAGACTGGAACTGAGACACGGTCCAGACTCCTACGGGAGGCAGCAGTGAGGAATCTTCCACAATGGGCGAAAGCCTGATGGAGCAACGCCGCGTGCAGGATGAAGGCCTTCGGGTTGTAAACTGCTTTTATAAGTGAAGAATATGACGGTAACTTATGAATAAGCACCGGCTAACTACGTGCCAGCAGCCGCGGTCATACGTAGGGTGCAAGCATTATCCGGAGTGACTGGGCGTAAAGAGTTGCGTAGGCGGTTAGTTAAGTGAATAGTGAAACCTGGTGGCTCAACCATTCAGACTATTATTCAAACTGGCTAACTCGAGAGTAGCAGAGGTAACTGGAATTTCTTGTGTAGGAGTGAAATCCGTAGATATAAGAAGGAACACCAATGGCGTAGGCAGGTTACTGGGCTATTTCTGACGCTAAGGCACGAAAGCGTGGGGAGCGAACCGGATTAGATACCCGGGTAGTCCACGCCGTAAACGATGGATACTAGCTGTTGGAGGTATCGACCCCTTCAGTAGCGAAGCTAACGCGTTAAGTATCCCGCCTGTGGAGTACGGTCGCAAGACTAAAACATAAAGGAATTGACGGGGACCCGCACAAGCGGTGGATCGTGTTCTTTAATTCGATGATAAACGAAGAACCTTACCAGGGCTTGACATCCTTGGAAGCACTGCGAAAGCAGAGTGTGCCTTTTGGAACCAAGTGACAGGTGTTGCATGGCCGTCGTCAGCTCGTGTCGTGAGATGTTTGGTTAAGTCCATCAACGAGCGCAACCCTTGTGAATAGTTGTATTTTTCTATTCAGACTGCCCCGGCAACGGGGAGGAAGGAGGGGATGATGTCAGGTCAGTATTACCCTTACGTCCTGGGCTAGAAACACGATACAATGGCTAGTACAATGCGCAGCGAAGCCGCGAGGTGGAGCAAATCGCATCAAAGCTAGTCCCAGTTCGGATAAGAGGCTGAAACTCGCCTCTTTGAAGTCGGAATCGCTAGTAATCGCAAATCAGCAAGTTGCGGTGAATACGTTCCCGGGTCTTGTACACACCGCCCGTCAAACCATGAAAGTCACCAACACCCGAAGTCCGATTCGTCGGCCTAAGGTGGGGGGGATGATTGGGGTTAAGTCGTAACAAGGTATCCGTACCGGAAGGTGCGGATGGATTACCTCCTTTCTAGGGAGAGTTATGCCAGTAGTTCGAGAAATCAACTGCTGAAGCTAGGTCGGTCTTGTTGTTATGCTGAGCTTACATAACAAATTATCCTTCTTCGGAAGGACAAGACAAAGTTCAAAAAAATCGATAGGCCTGACGATGATATGCACAACTAAGTTGTTAATAGAAAACCTCCGAGTGATCGGAGGTTTTTGTTTGGAAAGCAGGTGATTCACCTCTTGTCATAGAACGGCTTTTACGCTAAAATAAGAAAGTTCGTATCGCATGGGGATATAGCTCAGTTGGCTAGAGCACCTGCTTTGCAAGCAGGGGGTCCAGGGTTCGAGTCCCTGTATCTCCACCAAGTTGTCTATCGAAACACCGTTTGGATCAACAACTTGGTTCGCAGACACGAACCATCCGTACCTTTCATATATGGGGTGAACCAGGCTTACGCCTGGAACACTCCACCAAATATATCGTATGGGCGATTAGCTCAGTTGGTTAGAGCGCGTCACTGATAATGACGAGGTCGGAGGTTCAAATCCCTCATCGCCCACCATACATGCATATACGGGCGCTTAGCTCAGTTGGCTAGAGCATCTCGTTTACACCGAGAGGGTCGGGGGTTCGAGCCCCTCAGCGCCCACCACGAAAAAACCATCCCATTTGGGGTGGTTTTTTCGTGGTGCGAATCTTCGTGTTACATCACGTATAATGAACCTATGACTCAAGACTGCCCATTTTGTTATCCTGAGCTGGCCCGTGCACAACTCATTCATAGTTATATGCATTGGAATTTATTTCTGCAGTCTGCCAAAAAGCGACACGAAACCAAGCAGGCGGCCGGGTTTTTGTCGCTGCGACGCCACGTCGAGCGGCCGACTGATGTGTACTCAGAAGAATGGGCAGAGATTCGGCAAATAGTAGCAGATGCGAGCGGCAGGCTATGTCAGGCGGCTGGAGTTACCTATATAGGCCAAGAAACCGTTGGATTTAACCAAGGGCCTCACGCTGGGTAAACAGTCCAGCACGCGCATGTTCATGTCTTACCGGTAGCTGCTGAAGATCCTCAGGCCTTAAAAATACGCGGCGGCATCGGTGGCGCATTTGAAGCGTTGCGCCGCGAGCGGTTGCAAGGGTAGTGTATACTCTTCTATATGGAACGACCACGCCACCGTGTCAGCACGAAAATCGCCCTCTTGAATCCTGCCAAGAGCAAGGTGCTGCTCACGCGCTTGCATGACGGACGGTACGGCCTGCCCGGCGGCCATGTCGAAGGTAACGAGACGCCGGAAGAGGCGATCGGCCGCGAACTCCGAGAGGAATTAGGCGTCATCTACCAAGGAAGCCTGCATAAAAGTGACTTTTGGCGTGATCCGAATGGCGATCGCATCCTGCTTGGCTTTATCGGCTCGATCGACGAAGCGCTGCCGCTGACTCTCCAGGAAGAGGAAGTGACAGGGGTGTACTGGGCGTCGATTGACGATTTTGACAGCGGGAAAGTAACCACCGAGACCTATGAGCCCTTCATTCGCAAAGTGTTGACTGCGTCATTTTGAAAAAAGCCGCCAAAACCCCTTGCAAAAGTCCCACTCGTCGAGTATAGTTAAAAGAAGTTAAGCGAATGTTCGAAAGAACCTCTGGCGGTGTGATAGAAAATCGATCGTAACAGAGGTATTTTTTATCGCAAAAAAGACAACGAAAAAGTACTTTACAGCAAGCGAGGCTGAATGGTACGATGGGAAAGCTTGAGTGCAGACGAGGTGCATCCAATCTGGATGAATCGAAATGTGCTCTCAAGTGTGAGGCGCAGTAATTTAACAATTTGTAGATGTAAGAAAATTTTTTAAAGATTGACAGCAACGAAATAATTGGTATGTTCCAATTACTAGTTAAGTCAATGCATAAAAAGGTACTCAAGGGCACACAATGGATGCCTAGACGTATATTACCGATGAAGGACGTGGAAGACTGCGAAAAGTCTCGGGGAGCTGTCAACAAGCTTTGATCCGGGAATATCCGAATGGGGAAACCCGGCATGAGTCATGTCATGTCACCTGCTTCTGAATATATAGGAAGTTTGGCGGGAACCAACTGAACTGAAACATCTTAGTAGGTTGAGGAAGAGAAAGTAAATAACGATACCGGGAGTAGTGGCGAGCGAAACTGGTAGAGCCCAAACCTTACAAGTTTTTGTCTGTTCGCAGGCAAATACGGCTGATAGGCCAATGCTTGTAGGGGGTTGTGATATTACACGAGACCAAGTCAGAGAACTTGAAGTTTGACTTCAAGGTATCTGATTTGCGATAGCCAGCTATCACTGAGCTAATAAGGTAAAAAATCGGCGTGGTTAGCAGAATAGTTTGAATGACTAGCCAAAGGACGTGAAAGCCGCGTACGCGAAAACGACGCTGACCTTATACGTGTTTTATCGAGTAGGGCGGGGCACGAGAAACCCTGTCTGAATCCGGCTGGACCACCAGCCAAGGCTAAATATAATATACGATCGATAGTGAACTAGTACAGCGATGGAAAGGTGAAAAGAACCCCGGGAGGGGAGTGAAATAGATCCTGAAATTGTGTGCCTACAAGGAGTCGGAGCATCTTCGGATGTGACGGCGTGCTTTTTGTAGAACGATCCAGCGAGTTAATTTCTAGTGCAAGGTTAAGTCAAGTGACGGAGCCACAGTGAAAGCGAGCCTGAATAGGGCGATTAAGTACTAGGGATTAGACCCGAAACCGGGTGACCTAACCATGGGCAGGTTGAAGCTACTGTAACAGGTAGTGAAGGACCGAACCAGGACACGCAGCAAAGTGTTTGGATGACCTGTGGTTAGCGGTGAAATGCCAATCGAACTCGGAGATAGCTGGTTCTCCTCGAAATAGCTTTAGGGCTAGCGTCAAGTTATTAGCCAACGGGGGTAGAGCTCTGTAAAGGACTGGGGGGAGCAATCCTACCCACCCTTAACAAACTACGAATACCGTTGGTGGAACCTTGGCAGTTAGAACGTCGGTGCTAAGATCGGCGCTCGAAAGGGAAACAGCCCAGACCATCGTCTAAGGTCCCTAAATATACACTCAGTGGGAAACAAGGTGAGATTTCTTAAACAGCTAGGATGTTGGCTTAGAAGCAGCCATTCATTTAAAGAGTGCGTAACAGCTCACTAGTCAAGAGATCTTGCGTGGAAAATGTAACGGGGCTCAAGTGTATTACCGAAGACATGGATTGTACGCATTAGCGTGCAGTGGTAGAGGAGCGTTCCTATCTGCAGTGAAGCTCAATTGGAAAGTTGGGTGGAGCGTTAGGAAGTGAGAATGCTGGAATGAGTAACCATAAGATAGGTGAGAATCCTGTCGGCCGTAAGAGCAAGGTTTCCTGAGCCATGGTAATCATCTCAGGGTTAGTCGGGCCTAAGCCGAGGCGCATAGCGTAGGCGATGGACATCAGGTTAATATTCCTGAACCGGTTAAGTTTTGTACACTGTTCACGGGTAAGTAGTCGAAGCGGATTCATGGTATGTATCCGTCCAACCTAGCGGGAACGCAAAGGGAGTGAAAGTTAGTCTTCGGACTGACGATTTTGATCAAAGACCTGGCTAGAAAAGCAGATGTACGTTAGGATTTAGCCGCCCGTACCGCAAACCAACACAGGTGCTCGAGTCGAGTAGACTCAGGCTTACGAGAGAACCTTCGCTAAGGAACTCGGCAATACAGCGACCGTAACTTCGGGATAAGGTCTGCCCCCACATCATACGATGTGAGCCGCGTTCACTCAGCAAGGTGGTTGAAAGACATAGTCTAACTAACTATGTGGAGTACGCTCGGATTCTTCGGAATTTCGAGTCGAAAAATCCTTTTTAAAACCATTTAGATTTTTTCTGAGATAAGACAAATCATGATTGATTTAGTTCTTTTGAACGCGATCCTCTCGCATCTTACGATGTGGGGGCCGCAGCAAAAGAGCCCACGGAACTGTTTACCAAAAACACGGGTCTCTGCGAACACGAAAGTGGATGTATAGGGGCTGACTCCTGCCCGGTGCCGGAAGGTTAAGGGGAGCGCTTTACGGTGCGAACTGAAGCCCCGGTGAACGGCGGCGGTAACTATAACCGTCCTAAGGTAGCGAAATTCCTTGTCAGGTAAGTTCTGACCCGCACGAATGGAGTAATCATGTGGGCACTGTCTCAGCGAAGGCCTCGGTGAAAGTGCATTGGCGGTAAAGATGCCGTCTGTCCGTACCAGGACGAGAAGACCCCATGGAGCTTTACTACAGCTTTACATTGATCCGGGTTACAACATGTGTAGCATAGGTGGGAGACTTTGAAGCAGATACGCCAGTATTTGTGGAGTCGTAATGTGAAATACCACCCTTGTTGTGATCTTGATCTCACTTATACCGTTATCCGGTATGAGGACCGTGTATGGTGGGTAGTTTAACTGGGGCGGTTGCCTCCTAAAGAGTAGCGGAGGCGTTCAAAGGTTGGCTAGCTTCGGATGGAAATCGAAGTGATAGTGTATGCGCATAAGCCAGCTTGACTGTGAGGAGTACATTCCAAGCAGAGACGAAAGTCGGAGCAAGTGACCCGCTATACGTACATTTGTACATGAATGTGGGATCGATAGCGCAAACGGATAAAAGTTACCCTGGGGATAACAGGCTTATAGCGCCCAATAGTTCACATAGACGGCGCTGTTTGGCACCTCGATGTCGGCTCATCACATCCTGGAGGGGGAGCACCTTCCAAGGGTTCGGCTGTTCGCCGATTAAAGTGGTACGCGAGCTGGGTTCAGAACGTCGTGAGACAGTTCGGTTTATATCCGGTACGGACGTTAGGAAATTTGAGAAGATCTGCCCCTAGTACGAGAGGACCGGGGTGGACGAACCTCTGGTGTATCGATTGTGGCCACCTGCTGCATTGTCGAGTAGCTACGTTCGGAATAGATAAGCGCTGAAAGCATATTAAGCGCGAAACTAACTTCAAGATAAGATTTCCCTATGAGGACACAGAAAGACGATCTGTTTGATAGGCGCAAGGTGGAAGTGCAGTAATGTATGGAGCTGAAGCGTACTAATAGTCCCATTGCCTTTTTATGTCCTTGTCACCTCTGTTAGGCTTGACCTAACGACGGTGATGAGGTAGACTTAACTAGTAATTGGTGGATATCACCAACGTCAATCTTTTGCGAGATGTACATCTACAAATACCGTGTCCAATTCAAGGACATCGAAGCAAGGCTTTTGACCCACTGACTTCTTTACGTCAGCGCAAAGTGTCTTAAAAAGCCTTACTTCGGTGCCCATGGCGCTGAGGAAATACCTGTTCTCATTCCGAACACAGAAGTCAAGCTCAGCAGCGGCGATTATACTGCCACAAGTGGGAAACTAGCACGGTGCCGAATTATAAAAAGGACTTCCGAATAGGAAGTCCTTTTTCTTTACGACAAAATTCTTGTGCTTATTGATCCTAAAATGCTCTTGCTTTTAGGGGTAAATGGGCTATACTGAAGAGGAACAATCCAACAAACAAACAGTAGGTAGAGTAAAATGAAAATTTCAATCGAATACGTTGCTGGCGAAGCAGCGATCAGCGTTCGTTTCTAGGTAAACGGCGCAGCAGTCCGAAATGTGTCAGACAGAATCTGTTTGACACATTTTATTTTTTACGGTATTATATCTCTCGTCCTAACCGACTAATAGGAAGTGGATGTAGTTATGTCAGTAAGCATTTCGAGCGCTCCGCTGATCGACCTCGCACAGATCGAGGAGGCGGGCGAGAGGATGGCGCGAGCTGCCCATGAGCTGCTTCGGCATAGGATGCTCGAAGGGCCCTTCCGGGGCAATCCGGAGTATGTCGTCGTGCATGAGACGGAGGCGGTCGTTGCGGCGGCTAATGCCGTCTACGCGCAGGACTACGCGCCCGGGGTGTCGATTGCCTACGAGGTGGTCGACGACGTCATGGACGGCTCGGTGAGCGGCATCATGACGCTGTCGGGCGCCAGCGAGCTGATTGCTGAGGCTCGTGCGTGCCTGCAGAAGCGTCTGGCGCGCGAAACGGGGCGGATTGTCCACAAGGCAATCGACACCCACGCCAGGGGCCGGCACTCCTTTCAGCTCAAGGGCGTGCGCTCCGCCGTAGCCGTGGTGGAGGCCCGGGCCAACCAGTTGCTTGCCGAGGCGGAAAATCCCTTCCGCGTGAAGGTGACGACTCGCCTCGTCGGCTTCGAGGAGCAGCGGCAGGTGACGGCGGTCGAGCTGGAGGAGACCGTCTAACCATTGCATTACCGGTGGCTGTCTGCGACCACCGAAAGGCTAACTTGTATCCCAACTATTAAAGGCGACCGATCTCGCAGATTCGGTCGCCTTTTCAATTTGAATCTAAATTTGGGATCCAAACAGGTGCTTATTAATAATATAGCATGAGCTACATATATGCAACATTACCTATAAAATATAAATATGCTTACGTAAATATTGACAAAATGGCTATGCTATGCTAATATATTTTCATACACATAGCATATGTGAGGTAATTCGCAGGGGGAGCCCTGCAAGGAGAAAGACTGTATGGCAGGAACAAAAGCTGGCGGCCTGAAGGCTGCTGCCAAGAATTTGCAAAAGGACCCTAACTTCTACGCTAAGATCGGCGCCAAGGGTGGCAAGAATGGCCGCACTGGTGGCTTTGCTGCAAACCCTGAGCTGGCACGTATCGCCGGCGCCAAGGGTGGCCGCATCTCACGACGCAAGAAGACTGTCGCTCAAGACGACGTCGCACTTGCTGCGTAACTGATACTTTCATACAAAAACCCCGCCGGTTCAGGCGGGGTTTTTAGTGTCGCGGTAGCGCCGAAGGGCGCAGTGGCGGGCGTCATTGACCCGCCAGGAGGCGAGACAGGCGAGGCAGCGGTACTGGGTGCGGCCGGCCTGGATGCCAGTTGCTTTGCAGTTTGGGCAGAGGCTGCGGGCATGTAACCAGTCGCGGTAGGTGTCGAGAGCGGCTTCGACCGTGTCGTCATCGATGGAGGTCTGATAGCGCGGCGCGAGCTCACTGCGGGCGAGCTGCCACGCATCCCGCTCCATCTCAATCAGCCGAACGTCGTGGCTGAAGTCGCGGTGATCGGCCTTGGCATGGGCCAGTTCGTGCAGCAGCTCGGCTGCGCTGCCATGGACAGTGCTATAGCTGATTGTCGCCGTGTCGGGCTGCCAGCGAAAATCATCTCCGGAGACGAAACGAAACTGCGGATAGTCGGTCTTAAGCCGTGCGACGAGCGAGCTGATCGATGCCATAGTAGTAGCAGCCGTAGATGACGGCTTCTTCGGGATGTGCGGCGGCAACTAAGCGTGGGCAGGGGATGTGGGCAGGAAGCTTTTCTTTGAGGACTGCCTCGAGCTGCGGGCCATAGTGGTCAAAATACGTCCCCATGCTGCCGCCGATAATGATGACGTCGGGTTGGACGAACGGAATGATCGCCAGGAAGCCGCGACTGATGCGGTCGGCAATTTCCCGCCAAATCCGTGGCTTTTTGATGTCGCGGGCATACGTGCCGTAGGTGTTATAGATGGCTTTGCCGCTGGCAAAGCTTTCCCATTCGCGCACGACGCCGTCGAACTCAACGAGTGAGCGGCCACCTTCGCTGTATCGCAGGGCGGGGTCGATCTGGCCGCCGGTAATGATACCGGTGCCGATACCGGTACTGACAGTCACATAGAGGGCTGAAGCCGGCTGCGGATCCAGGATGCGCGCTTCAGCCAGCCCGGCCAGGTTGGCGTCGTTTTCGATGAGGACGGGCGCGTCGCCGAGTACGCCGGCCAAGGCGGCCTGGGCGTTAAAGTTTTTCCAGCCAAGGTTGTTGCACCATACCGCCACCCCGTCCTTGATGATGCCGGGCAGGGCGACGACAATCATGTCGACCGGCTTGCCGGCGTATTGGGTTTGTAGGGTGTCACGCAGCAGCGCAACATATTCTTTTTCTTTGACGGGCGTTGCAAATTTGATCACGTCGCCCTTGGTGCCGTCGCGCTCAAAGCTGGTAACCAGCGTTTTTGTCCCACCCGTGTCGACCGTCACTAACATGGTAGTAGTGTAGCACACTTCCCGTTGCTTGCGTCATCTGAGAAAACGCCGTATAGTAGAGGAAAGTAAACGAGAGGTTATTATGGGACGAACAAAACAGGGTGGTTCGGTACTCAGTTTTATTATCGTCGGTATCGTGCTGCTGGCCGCGTTGGCTGGCGGGGTGTATTGGTATCGACAGGTGTTCGTGCCCCACACTGCTCCCGAGGTCTCAACGAAGCCTGCGTCACCGTCTGACACGAGCGACTCGACAAAGAACAGTAATTCCTCGCAGTCTTCTGACCAATCGAAGCCTAAGCCGTCGGACTCATCAAGCAATTCTACGAATTCTGCACCAAGCCAGCCTGCCACGCCGGCCCCACAGCCATCATCGCAGCTGCCAAAGACTGGTCCGGCTGATACGATCGCCACCATGCTGATTCTGGGCGTTTTGACGGCCGCTACGGCCGCCTACGGGCAATCGCGCCGCATCCTCCGCTCTCTTTGACTTCAGATTCCATCTGGGGTACAATAGGGAGTAATCTAGGAGCACTCTATTTTAGGTGTGTTCTCAAGAATAGCAATTAAGGAAGGAGTCTAATTTAGACTTATGGCAAACGCCACAATAACAATGGACGACCTGCTCGCTGGTGACAGTGTTAAGCAGATCACAGCAGGTGAAGTAATTACCGGTACCGTACTGACTGTACGTAAGCATGAAGTGCTGATCGACCTCGGCGCACAGGGTGTGGGCTACGTACCACGCCGCGAAGTTGGGTTCTCACGTAACCTCAAAGAAGGTGACGAAGTAACGGCTAGCGTCGTTGACGCCGAACTCGACAACGGCTACTCACTGCTCTCACTCCGCAAGGCTGCAAAAGACCGCGGCTGGGAAGAAGTCGCCGCCAAGCAAGAAGCAGGCGAAATCATCGAAGTTGCCCCATACGACGCCAACCGTGGCGGTCTGCTGGTGGAATACGAAGGTGTTCGCGGCTTCCTGCCAGTCTCACAGCTGTCGGCTGAACACTACCCACGTGTCGGCTCAAGCGACAAGGACGAAATCCTGCAGCGCCTTAACGGCCTGGTTGGGCAGACGCTCAAGGTTCGTATCCTTGATAGCGACCGCAAGGCAAACAAGCTGATCTTCTCTGAAAAGGAAGCAGTCAAGGACGGTCTGGCTGACCGCCTGCAGAAGCTGAGCGTTGGCGATACCGTCAAGGGTGTCGTGACCGGTGTCGTTGACTACGGTGCGTTCATCAACGTCGAAGGTATCGAAGGTCTGGTGCATATCTCAGAAATCAGCTGGGAGCGTGTCAACAACCCAAGTGACTACCTGAAGGTTGGTCAGACGATCGACGCCAAGATCATCTCAATCGACAAGGAACGCCTGAGCCTTTCGATCAAGCAACTGACGAAGGACCCATGGCTCGACGAAGTCGAACAGTTCAAGTCTGGCGACAAGGTTGAAGGTACGGTTACCCGTATCACCCCATTCGGCGCCTTTGTCCAGATCAGCCCAGCTGTTGAAGCCTTGGTGCACATCTCTGAGCTCGGCGACGGCAACGACGTCGACCCAGAAAAAGTCTTTACGCTCAACGAGCGCAAGGAATTCGTCGTACTCGACATCGACCGTGACAACCGCAAGATCTCTCTGAGCCTTGCTGACAAAAAGAAGAAATAAGCCTCACTCTTAAAAGAGGTCGCATAACGTCCGTATAACGGGCAGGAAAGGAGCAAACTGTGAGCGTAGAAAAAGTACTTGTTGTCGCTGACTCAATTACTGTAGGAGAGCTCGCTGAGACGCTCAACCTGCCCGTTACGACGTTAATCGGGGAGTTGTTCAAAAACGGTATCGTGGCAACGATCAATCAGCGGATTGATTTTGAAACCGCCACGATCATCGTTGAGGAACTGGGCCTCGACGTTGAACTCAGGCGCAAGGAAGCCAGCACCGCGACCGAGCGCAAGGTTCACCAACTGTCAGATCACGCTGTCGATCGGCCACCGATCGTCGCCGTGATGGGACACGTTGACCATGGCAAGACGAGCTTGCTCGATGCCATTCTGAACAACAAGACTGCCGCCGGCGAAGCGGGTGGCATCACCCAGCACATCAGCGCATACCAGACGGTCCGGAACGGCCGCTCGATCACGCTGCTCGATACGCCAGGTCACGAAGCTTTTGCCGCCCTGCGCCAGCACGGTGCCACGCTGACCGACGTCGTGATTATCGTCGTCGCGGCTGACGATGGTGTCATGCCGCAAACCGTCGAAGCGATTCGTTTTGCCCAGACGGCTAACGCCAAGATCGTCGTCGCCATCAACAAGATGGACAAAGAAGCCGCCAATCCAGGCCTGGTGAAGGGTCAGCTCGCCGAACGCGGAGTCATTCCTGACGACAAGGTCTGGGGTGGTGACACACCGATGGTCGAAGTCAGTGCCAAGACAGGGCAGGGGCTCGAGGACCTGCTTGATACCGTCCTGCTCGTCGCTGACATCGAAGAGCTGAAAGCCGATGTTGACGTACCGGCCGAAGGTCTCGTCATCGAATCACACATGGAGACTGGTCGTGGATCAGTCGTTGGCCTCCTGGTGGAACAGGGCATCCTGAAGCCAGGCCACTTCCTGGTTGCCGGCACCGCCTATGGCAAGGTGCGTACCCTACTCGACTTTACTGGCAAGACACTGCGCGAAGCTGGTCCATCGACGCCTGTCACCGTCACCGGCTTCAAAGAACTGCCACAGTTCGGCGATGTCTTTACGATCGTCAAGAATGAAAAAGAAGCCCGCAATATCGCCGCTCAGGCCAAGATCGAGCGCGAAAAGAACGCCGCCAGCACCAACGTGACTGGCGCCGACCTCCTGAAGCTGATGACCCAGCAGGAAGAGTCAGAAGAACTGAATGTTATCGTCAAGGCCGACGTGCAGGGCTCTTTGACCTCTGTTATCGATAGCCTGAAGCTGGTTGACACCGAAGGCCGCATCAATCTGCGTATCGTCGGTAGCGGTGTGGGCAACATTTCAGAAAGCGACATCCGCCTTGCTGAAAGCGGCAACACCATTATCTATGGCTTTAACGTCGAACTGCCACCGGCTGTGAAACGCCTGGCGATGCGCGACAAGGTGCAGGTCCGCCTCTATAAAGTCATTTATGAACTGCTCGATGATGCCCGCAGCTCAATGGAAGCTCTGCTGGCTCCTGAAGTCGTCGAAACTGAAATCGGTACCCTGACCATCAAGGGCGTCTTCCGTACGATGAAAGACGAAGTCATCGCCGGTGGTGAAGTTACGAGCGGCAAGGTCGTGCCAAACGTCCTGGTCCGCGTCAAGCGCGGCGACGAACAGCTTGCCGAAGTCGAAATCACCAAGGTCCAGCGCCAGCAGCAGGAAGCCAAAGAAGTCTTTGAAGGTGAAATGTGTGGCATCTCCCTGAAGACCAGCAAGAAGCTGCTCATCGAAGAAGGCGACAAGCTCGAATTCTTCACCCGCGAACTCGTCAAGCGTACCTTGCAGTAGCTCGAGGAAGCATCTAAATAAAGCAAGCAATGATAGCTTGCTTTATTTTAATTTTTGTGGTATAAGTTATAGCAAAGAAGGCCATTAAAGTGAGAGAAGGTTGAAAAATGTCCCATCACGAGCAACGCCGCATCCCTGACCGCCAAACGCTGTACGACGCGCTAGATATTGCCGCCCCCGACGCGGCTGCTTGGAAACAGGGCTACGAAGCATACGTAAAGCAGGTCGAGCAGACTGGTGAGACGCCGCAGGCATATTGGGACGCGTTGGATGCGAGTGCCCCTGACGCACGGCGCTGGAAGGCTGCATGGGCAATTATCGACCGTGCGATGCGAGTGCCGGAATTACCGCCGACTAAGCGGTTTGAACGTCCTCCTGGCCTCAATCTTCGAGTGGGTTTTTATGAACAGGCAGGAAGTTGGGCACGCCTATCGGAAGATGCACTCCTACTTAATCCGGATGCTGGCGTATTCGGTGTCTTTGATGGCATGGGCGGCGGCGGTGGTAATCCGCGCGCGGCCTCGCAGGTGGCCGCTGAAGCGGTGGGACGGGTGCTGAGCAGCACGATCGATAATGACGCCGAGCTGATGGACGTTCTGCGGCAATCATTCGTAGAGGGCCGCCGCGCAGTGAGTGAAGACGGCGAAAATGGCTCGACGGTAGCCACCGCGATCAAGCTTTGTACAAGCGAAGGCCGTTCAGTCATGGGTGTAGCTCATGCGGGCGATACACGCTTGTTTAGGTATTCCAAAAATCATGGCATCTACGAGGCGTTGACGACTGACCAGTCGAAGGGGCACAAGGTTTTCAACGGTTTTACACCGGGTAATACGCTGGATGGGGAAAAAGACGAATACTTAATTTATCCAGTGACACCGGGTGATCGCATTATGATATGTTCGGATGGAATCACCGGTGATCTTGCGCATCAGTTTTTGGATGATAGTGAGTTCATTGACGCATTTTCTCAAACCACTCCTGGTGGATGTGCGGAGCGCTTTTATCAATTAAGTAAAAAGTCTGATGATAAATCAGTGGTGGTCATCGATATCGAATAGCACACGATATATGTTGTTTTTTATGCTCTCTTTGGTATAGTTATGAATAAGTATTTAATTACATATACAAAAACCCAACAAATACGAGGAAAATATGGCTGGAAATGAATTAACCCAATTCATACGCGACATCCTGGCTGAGAAGCAGCTTTCGGGTGTTGACGACGAGGTGCGCGAACAACTGGTATCAGATCTCACTAGTCGGCTGCTCGATCAGATCAATCGTGCCTTGATTGACGCGCTACCTGACGACAAGTTGCAGGAATTCAACGCGATGCTTGATGACGAAGCCGTATCGGACGAAGCTGTCCAGCAGTTTATCGCCACGTCGGGTGTGAATGTACAGCAGGTAACCATTCAAACTATGTTGCGGTTCCGTGACCTCTATCTTGGAAAGGCTGATCGCTAGCCATGAGTGAACTGGCGCACTCTTCGGAGCACGACACGCGCGTCGCTGTTCGATCTAGCGACGCTGAGTTGTACCATCATATTTACGATGGGGAACTGGTCGAGGACCAGGACGTTGTGCGATATGAGGCGCCAGATGAAGATATTATTGACGCGGAGCTTGTTGAAGAGCCGCTGGCGATAGAGGCCGGCGCCACCCCTGAGGCTATTCCGGAATTCAAACTTACGTTCGTCGGCCAGTCGCAGGACGCTCGCGATTTCGCCCGTGACCGCGCCGACGCGCGGCTTGCAGAAGAGCTGGGCGAAGGCGGCCGTTTCCGTCGCTTTGTCAAAGGCATTTGGAAGGGTAATATTGCCAAGGATTATTACCGGCAGCGTTACATTCGCGAGGCGCAGGCACAAATTGAGGAGTCACAGAATATCCTGACGCATGAAAGCACGTACGAGGGCAGTCGGCGGGCGATGCAAGCGACGATCGCGCGCTTTCAGGGTGAGTATGATGAATTGATCCATACCGAGACGGGTGAGCATCGGGCGGAAGTGGCTGCAGATTCAGAGGTTGCCGCCGGACTTAAGAAGCTGATTCGCCGTTACGCCAACGGTGAGCTTAGCGATCAGGCACTCCTCGAGGAGCGCACGCGCACCATCGAGGCATATCGTGAAACGCATAACGACCAAGACTTTGGTGAGGGGCTTGTACGTATCGACAATATGCTTGATATCGCCCAGTCAGTCCGCGGTGCCGTTCAACATGGCCAAAGCCTAGACAATATTCTCGATAACATGAAGATTATTGCCGGTGAATCCCGCGCCGGCGTGCGCACAGAGGCGCACTATAACATGGTGGACAGGACGATCGAAAAGCTAGGGCGGACACGAGTCGGCTCGCTTGTCGGTCCCGAGACCGTCACTACGGCAGTCACTGTCGCAGCGAGCCTTCTGCGGCTTGGTAGTCATAAGGCGGTAGGAGCGCTAGCGATGACTGTGGCACCAGGAATCGCAGGCGGTATCTTCGCTGGACTTCGCGAGAACAGGCGCACAAAGGACGACCGTCGTCAGCATGCGCGCGAAATGGCCCAGGGAAAGGAGTATCACACCGGTGACCGCCGTCGTGAGCAAATGGAGGAGACACGGTACGAGGCGGCTGCTGCCCAAGATCTGCTGAGCGCGATGCATGAGCGTTTCGGCTCGACGGAAAGCTTGGCGTCGGACGACGCTCTACGTGCTGCCCTTGATCAGCTGGCCGCCCTTGAGACGCGCATTCACTTGTCGGATGCACAGGGTATGGACCTCATCGCTTATTCGGCAGCTGATATGGTCGAGGAAGAGCGGTTGGCGTTGGACATTGCCCGCGCTCAGGCAAAAACCGCCCTGCAACATCGGCTTGATAGCGAAACACGCAGTCGACTCGGTATCGACCAGCAACATACGCTCGACGATATGCTCACCGAGCGTTCGCAGGCGTTCGCCGAGTACACGGAGAACGACATATCCGACAAAGACCGGGCATTCCGTCGTTTGAAGGCACGGCGCGTTGCCGCTGCTGCGGCTACCGGCGTCCTGACGGGACTCGTCCTTGGTACGATTGCCCAAGAGGGGATTGCGGCCATGGACGATACCCGCCAAGGGCTCCTTGAGCAGCTGTGGAACGCACAGGATCACCCGATCGACGGCGAGCAACATCAAACGCTTCTCTACGGCTTGACACATGGTGACAATAGTCATGAGCTAACCACCCATCACAATCCGAGTGATCATTTCGCATCATTCAAAACGGGCGAGCACGCCAATGTCTCGATGACGGATGATCATACATTGGTAGAAAATCATGACGGCACAATTAATCTCGTCGATAAGAATGGCGTGCCAACGGTCGAGCATGTGCCGATCAATTCCGATGGCAGCCTGTCACAGGCCTCACTCGACACGCTGCGTCAGCATGGTATGACGGTCGAAGACCTATCGCATAACGTCGATACGGTGACGACCGAAACGAAAACAGTCTCGGTTGATCAGTTCGTGGCCAATCATCACGCCGAGACTACGTCAATTACGCGCGACCTGTCGTACGACAACGACACGCCGGCGCCGGTCTTCGATAGGAACGAGCTGGGGCTGGAGTGGGCGAATGGCACCAGCGGTGCCGGCCTGGAGACGAATGGCGATATCAGTCTCAATGTTACCCATATGACCCCTGACGGATCATTCCATGGTGATCAATCTGTCGACTGGCGGCAAGCAGCAAGCGCTGGACATCTTAAGCTGGCCGTCTCGCCATCAGGTAATAGCCAGACGTCACCGTTCATGGTTGATATTAAACCGGATGGTACGATTAACATCCCGCACGATAGTCCAGCGGCGAAATTCTTTAGTAATGAAAACGGCCATGCAGTCTTTAATGGTAAGTACGCTGAAGTCGTGCAACTGACTGGTAAGGATGCTAGCGGCATCGAACATGTGCGCCCGCTTGCGACACTCGTCGGTAAGGATACGATGCGGCCAGTGACCGATACGGTGACGGTACATCACGCACAGGTCGAACATGTCTACAAGATTACGACCAACGGGTACGACACTCACGAACAGCAGGCGACGTTTACAGAAATGGCGCCGGTGATTCCTGTGGTGTCACGCCGCTCGATGGAGGCAGTACGCAGGCCTGGCTTCGAAGGACGAGAGTCACGGGCTTACCGCTATGCTGGGCGAGGTGAGATCAGCCTCGACGAAGCGGAGCGTCTCGAGTCGGAACGCTCGCCTAGCTTGAATGCAGATCCAACGGCACGACTAGTGTTAGGTGATGAAGTTGACTTTTACCGCCGCCTGCTCGTAAGCAGGAGGGGCGAGGCATACGTGCATGACGTCGAGCGGGATATCGCGCGCACGCCTGAGCTTGCGAGTGTATCGAATGAAACGACATCGATCATCACTATTCCGGTTGCTGCTGCTACGGAAGCTGATAATATTTATCAAACGCTTTCGCTGTATGCGCAGCAAGATCGCGATGCGCTGCGGGCAAACATCGTATATCTGCATGTTAACTGGATTGATGACATGCGGGCAGACGCTGAGAAAAATGCTGCAATTGAGCGTACGCTGCAAGAGATCGAACGAGCCCGGACTGACTTCCCTGAACTACGGATAGCTGTTACGCAAACTGAATATGCGCGCAGCGAAGTGAGTAGCGGTATCATCGGCCATATTGCTCGCCGGATGGTAGATACAACGCTACTAAGTCTGAAAAAGGCCATCGATGAAGGTCGGATGGCTGCTGATCACGAGATGCTCATCGTGCGCAATGACGCGGACATGAATGGTATGGGCCGCCACTATATCGATCAACTTCAGCAAGCGATGACAGAGGAGCAGACGATCGATGTATTTACTGGTACGACCCGTTTCGGCGTCGAGCGATACGGCGACCTGCCTGGCTTCGGGGTCGTAACGAATATTATGCAAATGGGCAATATACTCGGAGCAAGCAGCCGCTATAATCGTGTTCACCTAGGTGGGGCAAATGCAGGCGTGCGAGCAAGTACATTGGCCGGAGTCGGCGGTCTCGGGTTTGGCGACTGGACTGGAGCCGGCTCTGATGACGTTGAATTGGGGCAGCGTGTCGCTGCTGCACGAAGTAGCCGGCTGCACGAAGATATGGCGGATGCCGGTCGTTACACGTACGGCTTAAAGGTTGTCGCGGATCGTAAGGTTCTGCGCCGCGTTACGGGTGCGACAATCGACACGAATGGCGACCGTCTTGAGTCGCTGTACCGCACAGGTAGAAGCGTCATTCATGCATGGGATAATTATGATGATGATGGCGGCTACCGTGAACGTACGCACGCCTTGAACGGTAACGAGAAAGAAGACGTGAAGAGTAACTTTAAAGAGATTGCAAAGCGTATCCAGCAGAATATTGAAGGAATCATCCAATCAAATGACGACGACGTTCTGTCTCGCTCTGTCCTCGCGTTCAGCTTCCCGGAAAAAACATACTATCGATTTAATCGGGATGACGACGGGCGCGTTCAGTTTACTTTGACGCGAGCCGGACGGTCCTGGCTCCGAAGGCAGCTGCTAAATGATGCGTCAGGTCGTCCGGACCCCTATGGAGAGAAGGCGATGCGCCGACTCTATGGCGTGCAGAGCACGCGTAGCCGCAAGCGTCCGCTTGCGCGCGAGTCACCGCTTGTGAGGGCGGCATAGGTAGAGTATATTTAAGACTAGATTAATGAAGTAGGGGGCATATGCAGCATCAAGAATTATTAGGTATACGCAAGCAAATACTCGACAGTGCTTTGCCATTGATTCTCGAGAGCAGGGCTACGCCTGAGGAGCGGTTTGATCTTACGCTCAGGTTTATGCAGCTGAGCGGCGGAGATTGGGCGGTAGAGCTTTACAGGAAAGCCTATGAGATGGCTGTGTCATTCGACAGTTCAGAGGATAAGTTGGACGCACTTCTGCGGCTGCTTGGTGAGATCGATATGACAATCGACAGTCAATCCGAGGACGATCCGGACTCGAGCCCTTTGCCGGAGGCGTCGGACGCAGCGAGCCGGGACACGAGTTACTAGTCCCTTGCTAGCTGTAGCTTCGGTGGGGGCTGTGGCTGTAGTGTAGTAAAATGGAGCCAAGGAGTTACCATGTTTCAACTAGACGATCAATTTTTACAAGACCTCGGTCTTGCACAACTTCCAGAAGACCAAAAACAAGCCTTTCTGGCGCACATCCTAGAGACGCTCGAAGAGCGAGTGGGGATGCGCCTATCTGACGGCCTTAGCGACGCGCAGCTGGCTGAATTCGAGTCGATCATCGACAAGCAGCCGGGTGCTATTGAGGCATGGCTGGCGGCGAATGCGCCCAACTACCGCGAAGACCCGCTGTATGTTCGCCTGCAGGAAACGACCGATACGACTGGTGACAATCCCCCTGATCTGGCGGCTGAATTTGCGGCGACCAAATGGCTCGAAATCAATCGGCCTGATTACCGCCAAGTCGTGGCAGAAGTGCTGGAGGCGCTGAAGCGCGAAATTATGGGCAGCCGCGACCAGCTACTGAGCTAAGTGGCCGCGTAGGTAGGCGTCGGCGCTCATGCGCTTTCCGCTGGGGCTGACCAACTCATCAATCACTAAAAACGCACCGTCACGGCACTCGGGGTCAAGCGGTGTGTTTTTGGTTGCTGAGACATGCGCGGCGGTGATGATGAGCTGATGGCCGTCGTAATGAATGCGTGCTTTGGGGTAGGCGAGGTACGCGCGGACGCGGCGTTCGGCTTGGGCAGCAGTCAGCTGGGCCGGGGCGAGCAGGGCGTCGGACTTTTGGAGCAGGGCGCAGTAACTGGCCTGCGTGTCGTCTTGCGGGGTTGGCGCCAGATTACCGCTAATGATTGCGGGCAGGTGCTCGAGCAGGAGGTCGCTGCCGATGACGGCGAGGGTATGCGCTAGTTCGAGCTGCGTTTCCTGGCCGCCCAGCGGGTATTCGCGGGCGACATAGACCGGGCCGGCATCCATACGGGCGGCTAGTTGCATCAGCGAGACGCCAGCAACGGTGTCGCCATTGAGGATTGCCGATTCAATTGGCGTCGGGCCGCGGTATTTGGGTAGCAGCGACGGGTGGACGTTAATAATACCAGGCGTAAACAAGTCGATGATTGACTGAGGCAGAATCTTGCCGTAGCTGACGAGGACGCCGGTGACGGGTTGCAGGGCGCGTACCTCTTCGGTGATATCAGCGAGGCGCTCTGGTTGCCAGACCGGAATGCCATGCTTTTCGGCGAGGAGCTTGACGCTCGGTGCGCTCATTACCCGGCCGCGGCCGCGGCGGGAATCGGGCTTGGTGACGACGGCCACGATGTCATACCCGGCGTCAATCAGCGCCGTGAGGGCCGTGAGACTAAATTCTTCAGTCCCAAAGAAGATGATTTTCGCGGATGTGTTCGTCATAGCTTAGGGGTTGAAGCTCGCCTTTGTCGTCGAGCGTATAAAATGCGTCGTGCTGGTCGCGGATATGATCGATGAAGACAATACCGTTGGTGTGGTCGATTTCGTGCTGGATAACCCGGGCCAGGAAGCCGTCGGCCTTGAAGCGAACTTCGTTGCCGTGGACATCGAGGGCTTTGACGCGGACGCGCGAGTAGCGCGGCACTTTGCCGTAAATCTTGCTTACGCTGAGGCAGCCTTCGTAGTCGTTGATGAGATCGCCTTCGTATTTGACGATTTCGGGGTTAATGAGGGGGGTGAAGTCGCGGGTGGCTTTGTCTTCGAAGTCGCTGCGGATGATAACGACGCGCTCCAGGTGATCGACCTGGACGGCGGCGAGTGCCGCGCTGATTTCATGCGGGCGCGAATCTTCCCAGTCGAGCGACGCGGATACCATGTTATCGATCAGTTTGATGACGTCATCGGTAATCACGTGCACCCGGCTGGACTTGTCGCGCAGATGCGGATTTGGCAGGGTGATGATGTCTTCTTTTTTCATTACACCCATTGTAACAGATACGGAGCGGTTAGAGGAGGCTCATCGGGTCGAGCTCGTACTGCCAATGCGTCAGCGGCAGGTGATCGAGCGCGGCCTGTAGGTGGTGACGAGTTGGCGAACGTAGGACGATTTGCCACCGATAGGTGTCGCGCTGGCGCTCGTAGAATGCAGGCGTCGGGCCGAGTAGTTGGACATCGGCTGGCAGGTGAGAGCGCAAAGTGCGCGCCAGTGCCTGAGCATTCCGGATGGCAGCGGCTTCGGTTTTGTAAACACAGGTCAGTTTGAGCAGGTAGCTAAACGGCGGGAAGAAACCACGCTCGCGCTCCGGCAGGGCAGTGGCGTAAAAATGTGCGTAATCTTGCGCCAGGCCATCGACGACGGCCGGATGGGTGGGCTGATAGCTTTGTACGATGACGCTCGTTTCGTAATGCGACCGCCCGACACGGCCGACGACCTGGGCGAGTAGCTGGAAGGTTCGTTCGCTGGCGCCGAAATCCGGGAGGCTGAGGCCGGCGTCAGCCTGGACGACGCCGACGGTGCGCAGGTGAGGTAAGTCGAGGCCTTTTGCAATAACCTGGGTGCCGATGATGAGGTCGATGCTGCCATCATAGAGTTTGTCGTATTGTTGGTCGACGGACTGGTCACCAGTGGCGTCGCCGTCGAAACGCATAATGGTCTTGTCGGGAAAAATGCGGCGCAGTTCGGACTCGATGAGCTTGGTGCCAATGCCTTTATGAATTATCTCGGCGTGATGGCACTGCGGGCAGCTGGTCGGGACCCGTTCGGTGTGGCCGCAGATATGGCACCGTAACTGATGCTGGTCGGCATGGAGCGTGAGTGGGACGAAGCAGCGCGGACAGGTGGCCTGCCAGCCGCAGTTTTCGCACAGCGTTGAGCTGGCGCTACCACGGCGGTTATGGAAAATAAGCGCCTGTTTGCCCGAAGCAAAGGTTTGTTCAAGTCCTGCAAGCAAAGGGTCGGACAAAAAACGGTGACGTTTAAAATGTGTTCGTTTGGTCATATCGACGAGTTCGATGGTCGGCGGAACGGTGTCCTGACGCGCACGGTGACTCATGGTAATGATGGGGCGGTCCGACTGCTGGGCGACGTAATAGTCGGCGATGAGTGGGGTCGCTGAGCCGAGGATGAGTTTGGCATGATGGTGACCGGCAAGAATACTGCCCGCACGGAGGGCGGAGTAGCGGGGGGCCTGCTCTTGCTTGAAGGTCGGCTCATGGGCTTCATCGATGACAATCAGGCCGACGTGGGCGAGCGGCAAAAACAGTGCGGAGCGCGGTCCGATCGCCACGCGCGGTCCATCGGCATTCAGGGCCGCCTGCCAGGCTCGGTGGCGCTCAGCTTCTGTCTGGCGGGAGTGGGTGAGGATGATGTCGACGAAGTGTGCCGAAAATTCGTCGACCAGCTGTGAGGTGAGAGCGATTTCTGGGACCAGTATGATAACCGATTCGCCGCGGGCGAGCGCACGACGGGCGAGCTCAATATAGACGAACGTTTTGCCCGACCCTGTGACGCCGTGCAAGAGTGCCGTGCCGGGAGTCATCTGTTCTATCTGCTCGAGCGCGTTCACCTGGTCATCGGTGAATACATTTTTTATTCGCTCGCGCACAGAAGGGAGTTCGGCTGCTTTGACATCACGGCGGCGCTTGGTAATGCCAGACGGAAGCAAAGTCTGGAGGACGGCGGCAAGGTGGGTGTGGTAGTAGTCGGCCATCCACTGCGCCGTCGTCAGCAGGGCGGCTGGCAGCGGGCGCGGCTCGATGAGGCTGAGGATTTCTTTGGTGTCATAGCTCGGCTGCGTCACTTCACGTATCACGAGTGCCACGGCTTGGCGGGAGCCGATTTCAATCGACACGATATGACCTGGCTCCAGCGGGGTCGCTGAAGCATAGGTAAGGACCGTACTGTCCGCGCGGACGATGCGATTGGGCGCTACCTCGTAATACTGCATGCTCCTAGTATACTGTGCGCCTAGGCTTCTGCATAAAATCACTCGTTTGCGCTTATGGCTCTCGCCACGGCATCGACATACTGCTAGAATGTGGATATGTATTTTGAAAGTCGTGCCCAGGCGGGGCAACTGCTAGCGGCGGAGCTTGCCGAGACGTATCGGTATGAAGACTGCGTGGTGGTGGCGCTCAGCGACGGCGCGGTGCAGGTCGGGGAGCAAATCGCTCAGACCCTGCACTGCTTACTGACCATGTTGGTCAGCGAGGATATTGCCGTGCCAGGCGAGGGAGTCAGCTTTGGCGGCGTGTCGCAAAACGGCACCTTTACCTACAACGGCCAGTTTAGTTCTGGTGAAATCGAGGAATATACCTCCGAGTTCCATGGCTACTTGGAGGAGCAAAAGCGTGAGGCATTTCAAAAGATCAACCGGCTGCTTGGCGACGGCGGCCTGATTGACGATGATATGCTGCGTGATCATGTGGTGATCGTGGTGGCTGATGGGCTCGATAACAGCGCGGCACTCGACGTCATGCTCGATTTTATGAAGCCGATTCGGGTGCGACGGCTGGTCGTGGCAACACCGCTAGCGACGATTCCGGCGGTTGATAAGCTGCATGTCGCGGCCGATGAGGTGCACGTGCTCGACGTCAAAGAGAACTTCATGGGGATTAATCATTATTTCGAACAAAACGACGTGCCAACCCATGAGGAAACGATCGCGAAAATCAATCAAATCGTGCTGAATTGGCAGTAGGTGGTCTTGTTCGCTGTTGTAAGATTGTGCTACGATAGTGAGTAACGGAAGAGGGAATTAGCTGCAAGGGAGATCATGTTAGACGTTTTTATTACATCGAGGGTGCGACGAAAAATTGTAGTGGTGTACGCCAAGTATCCTGATTTCCATACGCACGTGCGCGGCCTTGCAAAACTCATCAAAGAAGACCCGGGCAACATCCAGCGCGAACTGAAGCGCTTGGAAAAAGTCGGCTTCCTGACGAGCGACAAGCAGGGCAATACCAAGATCTATTCGACCAACAAACAGTTCCCAATCTTCAAAGAGCTGCAAAGTATCGTGATTAAGTCGCAGCAGCAGGCTAGCAGCGGCCGCCCGAAGCGCACGACCGCTGACATTTAATGTCACTGTTTGATGACATCTTAACCGCTCGCGGTCTCGTCGGTGAGGCACGGGAGCGGTTTTTGCTGCCGGACTATAATGCCGGGCACGATCCATTCTTGCTACCCGACGTCGACAAAGCCGTCGACCGGCTCGTTCGTGCCCGCGAGGCGCAGGAGCAGGTGACAATTTATGGCGACTATGACATCGACGGGCTGACGGCAACGACGGTACTGCTCGATGCATTTGAGTCGTTCGGGTTTACGAATATCGATGCATTCATCCCGAACCGGTTCGTCGAAGGGTACGGCCTGACGGTCGACGCCGTCGAGCGGATTGCGGCCACAGGAGCCACGCTCATCGTAACGGTCGACTGCGGGAGCCTCAGTGAAAAAGAAATTGTCCGGGCAAAGGAGCTGGGAGTCGATGTCATCGTGACAGACCACCATAACGTCGCACCGGTTCAGCCGCCCGCGGTGGCTGTCATCAACCCAAAGCGGCTACTGCAGGATCACCCGGAGGCGTACGAGAATTATATAGTGAACGCCAATGCGCCGGCCGAGCCGAAACTCTACCCATTTCTCGATCTGCCAGGTGTCGGTGTGGCGTTCAAGCTGGTTCAGGCGCTGCAGACGCGGCTCGATGGCCTGCCAAAAGGTCAGGAGAAATGGCTGCTTGATTTGGTGGCGCTCGGCACAGTCTGTGACGTGGTGACGCTGCGGGATGAAAACCGTGCCCACGTGTATTGGGGTCTCAAGGTGCTGTCGCAGACGCGCCGGCCAGGCCTAAAGGCGCTGATGGCGGTCGCCGGTGTGGAACCGGCCCAGGTTAACGCCCGACACCTGGGGTTTGGGCTGGGACCGCGGATGAATGCCGCGGGGCGATTGGAGACCGCACAGTATTCACTCGATATGCTCAGGGCTCGCGACGGCATGGCGGCACTCGAGGCCGCACAAAAGCTCGATGAAATGAACATGGCGCGTCGGGCCGAGCAAGACAAGATCTTTAAAGAAGCGCTCATCCAGGCGGAATCATACAAAGACGATCCGGTGCTGGTCGTGAGCGCGCCTGGCTGGAGCCATGGCATCATTGGAATCGTCGCCGCCAAGCTACTCGAAAAATACCAGAAGCCAACCTATGTGCTCGAGGAAATGGGCGAGGAGGCAAAGGGTTCGGCGCGGTCGTACGGCGACTTCAGTGCGGCCGATGCGATTCGGGCGAGCGACGACATTATTACCAAGGGCGGCGGCCATAAATTGGCAGCCGGAGTGACGCTACCGACCGCGAACATCGCAGCCTTCCGGGCGCGCGTCAATGAATTTTATCGATCACAAAATTTGTTCAATCAACAGGCACTACTCCTGCCAAAGGCTGATGTGACGGTAGCGGATTTCGCGCAGGTAACCGAGGTGCTGATTGAAGAACTGGCTCGCATGGAGCCGTTTGGCAGCGCGAATCCGGAACCGATTTTGCGGGTAGAGAATGCGCTGGTAATGGGCGTGCGCCGCATGGGCGCAGAAGCCCAGCATGTGAAGCTTGAGCTGCGTGACGGCAAGGGACGCAGTTTGCAGATGCTTGCCTTTAGCGCGCCGCCACATTTTTTTGTTGAGCCTGGCGAGTATGTCACTGTCTGGTTCCAGCCGACACTAAATGAATGGCAGGGCCGGCGGAGCGTCGAAGGGCGCCTTCTGCATCTCGAGGCAACCTGACGGCTTTGCTTGAGCAATAAGAAGGCTGATGATATCATGAGTCTATGAACAGGCGTGGGCACCTTCATCGGACAACCGGATTTACGATTGTCGAACTACTCATTGTGATTATCGTCATTGCCATTCTTGCGGCAATCGTGATTGTAGCGTATCAGGGGATTACGCAGAAAGCTGATAATAGCCGGATCATGACGGCGGCCAGGTTTTACCAAAAGGCACTGACTGCCTATGCGGCCGACCATGGGGGTAACTGGCCGACGAACGGTAATGTTTGCCTCGGTGATGGCTACGCGAACAATAAGTGTTGGAGCGGTCCAAGTGGTACGTGGTACGTCGATGGTCCAACGGACGCAGCCTTGGCACCCTATATTAATGGCTCGAAGCCGATCCCGGCGACGCGTGTACTGCAAATTACAGGCTTGCCTGATTATCGGTCGGGTATCTTGTTGAATTCGTCGCAAAAAATGCTTGTCTATTACCTCGAGGGCGGCGGCCAAACGTGCCTAGATGGCTATGCGGGCATCACGGAAATGCAGGGGACACAGTGTCATATTACCCTGACGGCACCATAGAGAGTTGCGCTACATCATCTTCTCTGTTACAATAGCTGGGATATGGTACAAGTTACACGTAAAGATGGAAACGAAGCGAACGAGAACATTATCCGTCGCTTCAACCGCAAGGTCCTGCAGAGCGGCGTGCTCGCTGAAGCTAAGGCTTCGATGCGTTTTAGCAAGCCACTGAGCAAGACTGAGCGTCGCGCCAAGGCGATTATCCGCCGTGAACGCAAAGCAGACAAACTGGCGAAAGCTCGCCTGGGGATCCGCTAATCTATGGCGCTGATGCAGCGCCTGCAAGATGATACGAAAGCCGCTCTTTTGGGCGGCGATCGTTTTGTTGGTGAAACATTACGAAACCTCAAAGCCGCGATTTTGAACGAAGAAGTCGCACAGGGCAAGCGTGATACCGGCCTCAGTGATGCCGAGATTGAAAAAGTGGTTGCTCGCGAAGTCAAAAAGCGCAACGAAAGCGCCACGCTCTATGAGCAAAACGACCGCGCCGAGCAGGCCGCGAGCGAACGCCGCGAAGCGGAAATCTTGAGCGCGTACTTGCCGCAACAGCTTTCGGAAGCCGAGGTCAAAGCAGTCGTCGATGCAAAAGTCGCCGAGCTTGGCGCGACCGATGCCAAGATGATGGGCCAGGTGATTGGTGCCGTCAAAGCGCAGGTCGGCAATGCCGCCGACGGCGCGCTGATCGCAAAACTTGTCAAAGAAGCACTGAACTAAACACCAAAAGGAGGAATCATGATCGTATTTTTCGGACCAGCCGGCGCAGGCAAGAGCGTCCAGGGCCAGATGCTGGCTGCGCGCCAAGGCTGGCGCTGGCTGAGTGCAGGGCAGTTGCTGCGCGACACGCGCGACCCTGAACTGTTTGCTCAGATGCAGACCGGCGGCCTGGTAAATCCTGCCAAGGTCAATCAGCTGATGGGCGATGCGATCGCACGCGCGACCAATATCCACCGGGTGATTATCGACGGCTTTCCTCGCCAAATGGCGCAGGCCGAGTGGCTGGTCGAGTCAAAGGCACACCATGGCCGCGATATCGATCTGGTGATCGTGCTGGAGGTGCCAAAGAGCGAACTGTTGAAGCGTCTTGAAGTGCGCGGCCGGACTGATGATACGCCAGAGGCAATCGATGAGCGCCTACGGATTTACCGCAATGAAATGTATCCGATCTTGAGCTTCTTTAGCGAAAAAGGTATCAATATCGTCCACGTGGATGGTACCGGGACGGTCGGGCAGGTCCACGACCGAATCGTTGAAGAGTTAGGGGCTCATAATTTAGCGTAATGGCCCAACCGCAAAAGACACCAGCTCAAATCGATGCTATGCGCGAAGGCGGCAAGCTGCTCGCGACGATTCTTGATGGCCTGAAAAAACATGTCCAGCCCGGTATGACCGGCCGCGAGGCGGACGCCTGGGTAGCGGCGGAAATCAAGCGCCTCGGTGCGATCGCTACCTATAAGACCAGCGAAGTGAATTTTCAGGGAGTGATCTGTATCAGTGTCAACGATCAAATCGT
>JAEWBQ010000022.1 GCA_023391075.1 Candidatus Parcubacteria bacterium | reverse complement strand
CACTATGACGGGGCTACAGCCGAGGCGATCAACTGGCTGCTGACCGGCTATGGCATCGACCTTGCGCGCAAAAGAATCGTGATAGTCGGCCGCGGCCGGCTGGTAGGCGCACCGCTTGAGAAGATGTGGCGCGCGAGCGACTACGACGTTACGGCTGTCGATGACACCACCCCAGGTATCACCTCGGTAGTCCAAGCAGCTCACATAATCGTGACAGCGACTGGTGCGCCGCGACTGCTGACTAGTACGATGATTCCCGTAGGGGCGGTGGTGGTTGATGCCGGTACGGCTAGCGAAGGTGGCAAATTAGTCGGTGACGTTGATCCGAGCGTACGGGAACGTGATGACATCACGATAACGCCAGAGCGTGGCGGCGTGGGCCCGCTGACGATTGCGACGCTATTTGATCATGTGATCCAAGCTGCGCAGGCGACTATTCGAGATTAAGCGCTTCTTTGACGCGTCCGACGACCTGACGAGGCGTCAGGTCGGCTTTGACGATGTAGCTGTTGACGCCAAGTGTTTGCAGTAACTTTGGTGCTTCTTCGATGCCAAGGTTGGTGAGGATGATCACAGGCGTATCTTTGCCCCAATCGTGCGTGCGGATTTCAGCGAGCGCTTCGGCGCCGCCCATGTGAGGCATCTGAAGGTCGAGGAGGATGATGTCAGGCGAGAAAGATTCGACCAGTGCGACCCCTCGTTTGCCGTCGTCGGCGACCTGCACGTCAAACCCATCCGCTTCGAATTTCATGCGGTACATTTGGTTGATCGTTGGGTCGTCTTCGATGATAGCAATTTTGGTCATATTGACTATACTATAACAAACGACACCGGTAATGCATAGGAGTGGGGCGTGGCTCAAACATTTTCAACAGAGCAATTTGAACTCGCGGTAACGAGCCGCGACACAGTGAATAACGTCCTCATGACACAGGTGCACGTGACCGACCGGTTCTCCCATCCGCGACATATGATGCTGCGTGCTGCGACGCAAGCCTTCTTAAACGGTATGGAGCGCTACTTGAAGGCTCGTCCGCATATTACGTTTGCCAGCAAGACAAATCTTGTGCGCACGCTTGTGTATGCACCTGCGGGCGTGCGATCGTGGACTGCTCATATGCCAGGAGCGTTCGCGACATATCCGGTCCATAATCCAGACGTCAAACGGATTCATAACGGCCCGATGCTCGACATTATTACCAAAAATCTCTTTCGCCACTCGGCGGACGGCAGGGGCCTGCGGTCGCGTTCATATGCTTTGGCGTGGTTGGTGGGGCAGCGCTACGGCGAGCGCAAAACGATGCTGCGGTGGCTAAGCCTTGGGAGCGGGACTGGCCATCAGACGATCGAAGCGGCGCGCGTTCTCAAGCGGCCGCCCGCATTGTGGCTGACTGATATCAATCATGAAGTGCTGACGTTTGCCGCTGGTTTGATTGAGGCCGAGCCGCGGTCGCCACGGGCACATATCGAACAGCTGGATGCCCTCGACGAAGGGCAGTTGTCGCAGAAGATACAACAGGTTTCTCCGCAGGTAGTAGACGCCATGGGGCTGGTGGAATACCTAAGCGATACGCAGCTGGTGGCATTCGTGCGAACAATTCGGCGCCATGCACCAAAGGGTTGTCAGTTGGTATTCACGAATATGCGACCGACGCACCCGGGACTGGAAGTGCACCGTCGGGGGCTTGGCTGGCCTGGTGTGATTGTCCGGAGCGAAGCAGAGGTCTGCCAATTGTTGCAGCAAGCTGGCGTACCTTCGGACAAAATACACGTCGTGCTTCCTGATGATCATGTGTATGGCATCTATGAGATTTTGACATAACCGGTATAATGAGGGCAGGATGATTGCACTATGATTTCGGTGGGGATATCAACGATGCTGCTGGTGACGGCGGCACTCAATTGTTTACTGATGCTTTTGATGGCGACAGCTCAGCGCGCCCGTCCAATGCATGGCTGGTTTGCGCTGCTGACTGGTTCTGCGGCCGTTTGGGCGGTGGCAATCAATGGCTTCTTGACGTCACCGGCTGACAATCCCGTTGGCGCCGTCGCATGGGTGCATATTTACTATGTCGCCGGCGTCGGCATTGTGTATGGACTGTTTGAATTCTGCTTGCAGTTCCCCCGCGTCATCAAGGTAAGCGTGCCGTATCGGGCGGCGGCTGTGTTGATCGCGCTTGCGATGGCAACCATCGCGGTCATGGGGGACGGACTTGTGCGCAGTGTTATGCACGGAGAGGCGGGCTGGACGGTCAACCTTAACCCTGTATTTTATATATGCTACACGGTGTTATACCTGGTGCTGATTGGCGCGTCGATCGTAGCATTTGGTCGGGGAATCCATGAGACGCGGCGGCACCACCGCCGACGGCTGTCGCGAACGTTAGTATCAATCGGGCTTGGCACAGGTATTTCACTTGCCTGTGGCGTGTGGTTTAACCTGCTACTGCCGCTACTGGGGAGGTATGATCTCATTTGGGCTGGTCCACCGTGCGCGATTATATTTGCAATCGTGGCGCTGGTGGCGATAATTCGCCAAGGGATTTTAGACCTACGCCAGGCGGTGGCTCGGTCGATAGTGTATATCGTATTCGTCGCGGCAGTCGTAGTGGTGTATAGCGTCATCGTCTTTAGTGTGCTCCAGCTGTTTTCGCCGCTCGTGACGAACGTATCGGGACGGACGGTACTGCTAACACTGACGGCGGTCCTGCTCGCCTTCGCGATTCAGCCAGTCTGGCGTCAATTCGACCGGGTCATGGGGCGGATATTCTACCGCGACAGCTATAACATCGAGGAAGTGACCGAACGTCTGCGCGAAGTGACGACGAACGAAGTGCAGTCGCGCGTCCTCGCCAAAAAGGTGACAAAGATCCTGTCGGACGTACTGCGGGTGCGCTACGTGAATTTATATATTTATGACGACAAAGAGGTGCATAGTACGCAAGGCGCGGTCAAGACCACAGCCTACCAGCAGCGTTATCAAGACGAGTACGCACAGGTACTGCCTGAATCACTTCCGACGCTGATTGATCATGTGATGTTTCGTGAAGCGAACGATAGCCGGCGCACCTGGCTTGTCGAAGAAGGCAAGATCGATGCTGCGGTGCAGCTCAAGGTGCGTGGTCAGCGTGTCGGCCTGCTTCTCGTCGGTTTGCGATTGGATGGCAAGCATCTCTCACCGAAGGATGTGAAGCTGCTGACGAGCATTGATGATGAGTTGGCACTTGCGGTGCAGAACACGCTTCGTTTTCGGGAGATCGAAGCCTTCAACGACACGCTGCGTCAGCGCGTAGCCGAGGCTACCAAAGAACTGCGTCGCTCCAATAAGGAGCTGCAGAAGCTCGATGAAGCAAAGGATGAGTTCGTCAGCATGGCGTCGCACCAGCTTCGTACCCCGCTGACGAGCGTGAAGGGCTATATCGACATGGTGCTGCAGGGTGATGCCGGCAAGATTACGCCGATGCAGCGACAGCTCCTGAGTGAAGCATTCACGAGCAGCGAGCGGATGGTGCATCTCATTAATGACTTTTTGAATGTGTCGCGCCTTCAAACCGGTAAGTTTATGCTGGACCGGCGCGAAGTTGATCTTGCGAAGTTGGTCGGCCAAGAGGTGGATTCGCTGCGTACGACGGCGGCGGCGCGGAGCCTCGAGCTTCGCTATCGGGCGCCGGCCCGGATCCCGATGCTGTATCTCGATGCCGATAAGCTGCGTCAGGTGATTATGAACTTTGTCGATAATGCGATTTACTATTCGCGCGAAGACAGCGCCATTACTGTCAAGTTACGTGTCGATCAAGGCGACGTGGTGCTTGAAGTCCATGATACGGGTATCGGCGTGCCTAAAGACGAACAGGCGCATCTATTCACGAAGTTTTTCCGTGCCGCTAATGCCCGGCGCCAGCGCCCTGATGGCACGGGTGTCGGCCTCTATTTGGCCAAGAAGGTGATTACCGAGCATGGCGGCTCGATGGTGTTTTCGTCAGTCGAAGGTGAGGGGAGCGTCTTTGGATTTCGGCTGCCGGTGAAACGCCTACAGGCCGCCCCCGCTCAGGACGCGGACGAGCTCAACAATTAGCCACGCTGCCGCTGCGACGACGCCGGTCATGATCAGTACAGGACGCAGTAAGCGCCTGCGGTCCAGCCACCAGAGCTGCAGTTTATTGCGCTTGACGGCCCTGACGCGCGTGACTGTCGGTCGTGTCACGGCCGCATCTTGACCGGTGTATTTCTTGGTGCGCTTTTTCTTCTGCTTTGCCATATAATTTCATAATACCAAAAACCACCCCTGAAAGACAGGGGTGGTTGGAACTGAGACGGAGCCCAGAAAGGTGAGCGGTCAGTCTCTGTTAGCGACCCAGAAGGGCGCGGCGGCTTGCAACGTAGTAGCTGCCGGCAGCGATCAGTGAGCCGAGGCCCAGAACGCTGGCGATAGCTGTAGCAGGGCCAGTGTGTGGCAGTTCTGTCGGAGTCGTAGGAGTGGTTGGGGTAACAACACAGTCCTGTAGGTTCTTCGAGTACTTGCTGCTGTTAAAGTCAGTTTCCTTGATCGAAACAACTTGCTTGCTAGTGAGGTCGCAAACGTTGATCATGCCTGGCTTTGGTGCACAATCGTTCAGGTTCTTCGACTGCGTTTTGCTGTTGAAGTCTGATTCGTTGATCTGCATGATCTTGCCAGTTGCCAGTTCACAAACCTGGATTTGCTTTGGCTGGACACAGGTCTTGTTAATCGTAACGGTTGCAGTGTCTTCTTTGTAACCGGCATTCGTGGTCGCACGAGCGGTGTTGACTAAGTTATTGGTGCCACACTGCAGTTTGTCTTCGGTAGGCAGCTTGGCGCTGAACTTGTAAAAGACGTTGCCCTGTGGCTGGTATGAACCGGCATTGATGCCAGTCGTCGTCAGGCCGTCGATGGTCGACTTGAAGGCGCCACCGGTGACAGAATTCATGACTGACGTGCTTCCGGCAACATAGCTGACGCCAGTTGGGAGCTTGTCATTAATAGTAACGTTGTCTTGCTGGTTGGTACCGGTGTTTTGGTATGAAATACCATACTGTACGGTCGCACCTGGCTGAGCAGTTGCGTTCTTGACCCATGTCTTGCCGCTGTCAGTACTAACGTACTTCTGGACGGTGAAGTTTGGCTGGTCGACGCGAACCTTGAAGTTCACGAAGCCGGCGTATTGGTTACAGCCAGGCAGGTCCCCGTTAAGGCTGTCGTAGCCGAGCTTTGCGCCCGTCGTAAACAGGCTGTCTGGCAGCTTGGCGCCGTTGACCGCACCATTGCTGACGACGGTCGCTGAGTCGGTAACGTAACGAAGGACGACGTCGCCGTTAGTGGCGTTCTTGCCGTACGCTTCATCCCATACAGATGTAGGGCTCGCGTTGCTTGCTGAGATTGTACCGGTGAAGGCGGCGTTAACGCCAGCCTTGATGACACCAGGCATTTCCATTTTCAGGGTCGTGTCGTGTGCGACGAGACCAAGGTTCGATGCGGCGTTGTTGTGGTAGAAGACGGTGACATCATATACCTTGCCTGGTACGAGAGTGACATTGTCACCGTAGTTGCCAGTTCCGTCTTCGCGGATACGGACGAAGTTGCGCTCGTCGCCAACTTCAGGGTTGTTGGTGATCGAGTTAAACGTAATGTGGTCGGCAGGGTGTTCCTGCGTGTAGGTCGGTCGGTCTGGACCGAAGGCGAGCACGGCGGCTGGCACGATGATTGCGGCTGCAGTCATCGCGACTAGGGTCGTGAAACGCTTCGGAGCGCGACGAACGAGTGATGTGAGTGTACTCATATGCTTCTCCTTTGCTTGATTCATCTCGCAGATGTAAATCAAACGTCGTTAAATTGATTGGACTGTTCTTGGTGATTGGATTGCCAAGTTGTTAATGCCGGACAAATCAGATCATTACAATGTGCATGTCACAAAGGCCATAGTGGCGGCAATGCGACGAGTCGGGAATGACTCACGAGGAATCATACTCAACCAGCGAGCTCTCGGAGAGCTCGGCGAGAATATGATTCCTCAGATTTTGCTAACGAAGAGCGGGGAATGGGCGGGGCGTCGTGACGACACCCCGCCCATTCAAATGCGCACCTAGCAGGTTGTGTGCGTGAACGGGTTAGCTACGCAGGTAGCGCCACCGGTACCGCCGGTCCCAGGAGACCCCGCGTTGGGGTCCGAGGGGGCGGGAGAGGAGCCGGGGGC
>JAEWBQ010000019.1 GCA_023391075.1 Candidatus Parcubacteria bacterium | reverse complement strand
ATATCAGGCTGTTCATTTGCGATAAATGATTGAAAGGCGCCTTTGTTGATGACGGCGCGGATGCCGTTGACGTTCCAGGAATAGATCTTCATGGTCTTAGTATACCAAAATACAACGGCACGAGGGTTGACCTTGATTTGACAATATAATACTATTATTACGTCCTAATTCAACGACAGTAAGGGTAAATGTGTCTCGGAACACACTGAAGCGGCTGCTTCAGGAGAGCTATGACGGCGGCACGGTCCGCGCCAACGGCCGGTCGACGATGAAAGAAGCGACGATCGAAGGCGTGAAGGCGAAGGATGTGTCGCAGGAGGTGTCGATCACGGTCCCGGCCGGGTCAGAGGTCTACTTCCAGCGCCGCGTCAGTCGTGATGACTGGATGGCGATCATCTTCCTGGGCGACCAGGCGGGGTCGGTCGTCTACGTCAACACTGTTGGAAAATCAGGGGTGGCGGTCGACCCGGTCCTGCGTGGCCGTCTGCTGGAAAGAGCCAAGTCCGGAGAGACTGAGCTGTTTCCGGACGACTACCTGGAGGTGCGGGAGCAGCGTCGGCACAGAGTGACAACACTGAGCAGCATCCACTGAAGGACATTGGGCGCCTATGGCGCCCGGCCCGTCGCAACTCAGCGGCGGGCCTTTTCCTTTTAGTAGGATTTTAGGGCGCGCTTGGTGTCGCGGTCTTGGTCGCGGCGTTTAATGGTTTCGCGCTTGTCGTATTTCTTTTTACCCTTACCAAGGGCGATGACGAGCTTGATGTGCTTCCCTGCTGTCTTGAAACGCAGTGGCACGATGGTCATGCCGGTCTGTTTGTGGGTGGCGAGCTCACTGATTTGTTTGCGGTGCGCCAGGAGTTTACGCGGCGCCGTGTCGATAGTGCGGGCGCCGGGATGGCCCCGCTCGTTGAGTTTGATGCTGAAGCTGGCGTTGTTGAGCCACAGCTCATTATCCCTGAGGCTGACAAAAGCACCCTTGAGCTGGATATGGCCGTCGCGGGCGGCGCGCGTTTCGCGGCCGGTCAGTACGATGCCGACTTCGAGCTCGTCGCCCAGCGCGTAGTCAAACCGCGCTCGTCGGTTGACAATCGCCGTGGGCTTAGCGGTGGGTTTCTTTGTAGCCATAACTCTATGTATTGTACGCGAATAGGGGTAAAAATGCGAAAGGCCCGCTGTTCTCGCCGGAATTCCGGTAAGAACAGCGGGCCATATCGGCACTGCTAGGGGCGGACGATTGCCTGATCGTCAATCGAGCGGTGCTCATGATCGATGCGGTAGTCGACGCCGTTGCATCGCATGATTCCGTCACGGAGCAGGAGGATATCGCTCTCGGGGCGGGAGTCGCCATCGGACGAAGCAAGGTGTACTTCGTAGTCCACTCGTGTGTGGGTGCTGAAGTACTCGCCTCGCTTTGAGACAAACTCGAGCGGATAAAATTTCGCCCCATCCGGGCTGTAGAGCAGCTCGCCCTCGTCCGGAACGATCTGCAGCAGGGCGAATGTTGCCCCTTCTGGTCCCACGAAGCGCATCGCTTTTTTGATCACAGTACGTCTCCTTCTGTGCAGGTATGCCGATAAGGTCCACTTCGTTCAAAGCGAAGTATTTTATAATTATACCATAAAAATATTGTATTCGCTACTGCTCGCGCCGGGGTGTGATACGTCAGACGTATCTTAGAGATGCGAAAGGCCCGCCTGCGCTCAGCGGTTGCTGGTTGCAGGCGGGCGGTAGACAGGGGGGGCTACTCGCTCAGAGTGGGCGGCCGTTTGACCGCACTGCGGCGTTGTCGCCACAGGGTGTTGTGATGGACGGTGAGCGTGCCGTCACTGTGCCATTCCAGGTAGTCGGAGTCGGGACCGGTCAGTCCGAACTCTTTGCGGTACTTACTTAGAATGGCCCGTCCGGCAATCCGGACGCTGGCGGGTATGATACTGGTGGTTGCATCCTCTGGCTCTGCCTTTGACTTCACGCTCCTCTCCTTGGCTGGGCGCCGATCGAACGGCGGTTGTTGGTTAGGACGGCCATCGATGGCCGTCCTGATGATGACCTGGTTGGCGTGAAGCCTGGGCTGCTCGCCCTCTTCCCTCTTTGTCACTATATTATTATAGCTTATTTATACGATAATGTCAATTTTCAGACAGGAGCTCAGAGATGGCATTATCGAGGTTTTCGGCCGATTCTTCCCACGAGAAACGCTCCATATGCTGGCGGCCGCGTTCGCTGAGTTTGCGGTATGTTTCCAGGACGCTTGCTTCTTTGACGGCACGGGCGAAATCGCTCGCATCCAACGGACTGAAGTAGAGCGCACCATCGCCGGCGACTTCGTGGAAGATCGGGATGTCGCTGATGACGCCTGGTGTGCCGAGCGCCAAGCCTTCGGCGACCGGAATACCGAAGCCTTCGTCGAGGCTTCCGGTGACAAGCAGGGCGTTGTTGGCGAGCAGCTGCGCGTAGACTTGATCGGTGACACCATTATGGAAGATGACTGCACCGCCATCGGCAGGAATGAGCTTCTCGAGTTCTCGTTTGCGGTCGGGACTGACCTTGCTGAGCAAATGGAGCGTGTAACCGGGCAAATCCGCCATGCCGCGAATGAGCGTCTCGGCGTTTTTGTATGGCATGAACGAGCCCATGTAGATCAGATTGGTCGGCGGCGCGTTGCGGCGTACTTTGGTCGTCAGGTAGGTTTCGAGGTGCTGGGGCGCGTTTGGAGCGACAAAGACGGGGCGTTTCGTCAGGTTGGCGGCCATAATCTGCGCACGGCTGGTTTCACTGACGGTCATGACCATGTCGGCGCTGTTGAGGGCGACGCGCTGCGGCCAGTAGCTGGCGTGGTAGAGCCGCCAGCCGACGCGGATTGCCCACGGCAGGTCGCGCGGTGGCATGCTGTGGCGGTAGTAGATAAGGTCGTGAAGCGTCAGGATGACTTTAAAGGTCCGCCCCATCGTGCCGAACGTCTGCATCGGCGAAATCACCAGATCAGGATGGTGCTCGTTCAGGATCAGGCTGCTAAAAGGCTCTTTCCATGAAGTCGGCGCATGAAAGGAAATAGTTTTCGCCCCGCGCGGCAGGAATTTCTTTTGTTTGTCATCGCAGATAAGAAACGTCAGATCCCGTCGCTTCGCCAGCGCTCGCCCCAGCTCAAAAGCATAGCGGCTGATCCCGTCATGGAAGTCGGTGCGGATGTAACGGGCGTCAAAAACGATCATGTGTTTTTATTGTACCACTTCCTCTAGGCAGACCCACCGAGGCTTTCTGGTATAATGGTCCCTATATGAAAATTCTGATCGTGTCGGACCTGCACTGGCCGACAATCAACGGTGTTGCGACGTTTAGTCGAAATCTTGCCGTTGGGCTGGCGTCGCGGGGTCACGAGGTTATGGTGATCGCTCCGAGCCAGGAGGGTTCGCACTACAAGCAGATCGACGGCAATCATCAAGTGGTCCGCACCAAATCGGTGCCGTTTCCGTTTTATCAGAATTTTCGCATCTCCCCTACGCCGCAGCGTGAAGTCAAAAAAGTCATCGACGAGTTCCAGCCTGACGTCATCCATATCCAGATGCTGATGTGGATCGGTCAGGCTGCCATGAAATATGGCAACAAAGCCGGTATCCCGATCGTGACGACCAACCATGCGATGCCCGAAAATCTGATGGACAACATGAAGCTGCTGGCGCCGATGGCTCGTCCGATCAATTACATGCTCAAAGAATACGGCCGCCGGTTCCATGCTAAGGCCGACTGCGTCACGATGCCGACCCAATCCGCCATCGATATGTTTAATGCAACCGACAAGATTGCCAAGCCGCTCATTCCGGTATCCAACGGTATCGACCTTGGCCGATTCATGGCGACGCCGCCCGACGCTTCGATGTACAAGAAATTCCACATCCCGACCGATCGTCCCATCATTACGTTCGTCGGCCGTCTGGATGCCGAAAAGCACTTGTGGGTGCTTCTGCACGCCTTTGCCAATATGCACAAAGAAACCAACGCACATCTGCTGATCGTCGGTGACGGCACGGACCGTGACAACCTCGAACGGCTGGCACATGAGTTGCACATCGTCCACCATGTGACGTTTACTGGTCGTGTGAGTGATGACGAGATCGTGGCGCTGCACAAAGTCGGCACCGTATTTTGCATGCCATCCCCCGCCGAGCTGCAGAGTATTGCCACCCTTGAGGCTATGGCGAGCGGCAAGCCGGTCGTGGCCGTCGATGCCGGTGCCCTCAAAGAACTCTGCCAGGACGGCGTAAACGGCTATCTCTGCGAGCAGGACAGCGTATCGCAGATTGCCGAGAGCCTGCAGCAAATCGTTTCCGATCCCGACCTGACTGAACGCTTTGGCGCCGAAAGTCTGCGCATTGCCCGCACGCACGACATCCAGACGACGCTTGATCGGTTTATCGAAATCTACGAGCAGATTACCGAGTAAGAAATTCAGCAATAGCCCCCGCCGCTTCGGCGGGTTTTTCGTAGTGGATCAAATGACCGACGTGGTCGATCATGATCAAGGTGGCATTTTCAAGCTCACCGACAAGTTCATGCTGCGCCTTTGGTGGTGCCAGTTCGTCCTGCCGGCCGGCGATGAGGAGGGTTGGGACGCTAATGTGCGGCGCTCGTTCGCGGACGGTGCCGCTGAGCGATGCCAGATAGGCTTCGTAAAGCATGCGCGGATTATCGTACTCACGCATATGCGTCGTGTGTTGGTCGTGAATCCAGCGGCGCAGTTCTGGCTGCCGTGTCTTCGCCATCAGCACGCTGCCAAACAGCAGGAAGGCTTTGCTGTCGAGCAGTTTGCGGCCGAGTTTCGCCGGCAGGGCCTTGCCACCGAGCCAGTGGTAGACGATGCTCGGCCGGACGATCAGTCCGCTTGCACCTTTGAGCGGATGTGCGGCGATCGGATTGACGAGAATCAGTGACGACATGATATCGGGGTGGGTTACGGCCAGTTCGGCTGCAACGATGCTCCCCATCGAGTGACCCAGGACGGTATGGCCAGTGAGCTGCTGAGCAGTGATGAACTCCGCCATAGTATCGGCGTAGGCGGGAATGCTGTGCGTCCCGGTGAGCGGCGCGGATTCGCCAAATCCTGGCAAATCAGGCACGATGAACCGGACATTTGGCAGCTCGGCAATGATTCGTTCGAGTCCGTGATGCGTGCCTCGGTAGCCGTGGATGACGACGATGGTCGGATTGCCCTGAGGGTTATAGTCCCAGTATTCCACCCTACCCGATGAGAGCTGGGCAGTGTGGCGGACGGGCTGTAGGTCGTGGAGGATCGGTTTCATTACCCCCTACTATAGCGGACTCGTGAGTCGGGCGCTATGCGGGGCTATGGTAAAATAAGGAGTATATGACGACGTATAAGCCGACGGTTTCGATCGTGATTCCGGCTTACAATGAGGCCCGCTCCATCCGGAGCTGCATTCTGTCGGCACTCGAGCAGAGCGAACCGGCCCACGAGATTATCGTGGTCAACAACCGCTCGACCGATGAGACCGAATCAATCGTGCGCGGTATGCAGCACGAGTTTCCGCTTGGCAATATCATCCTGCTGAACCAAGCTGCGGTTCAAGGTATCATCCCGACCCGCAACGCCGGGTTCGATGCAGCGACGGGCGAGGTCATCGGCCGGATTGACGCCGATTCGCTGATTGATGCCAACTGGATCGAAAAGGTACAGCAAGTGTTTGCCGACTCCGAGGTAATGGCTGCGACCGGCCCGGTCACCTACCACGACATGCCGCTCAAGAAATTCGGTCTACAGGCGGATGATGCGGTGCGCCAGCTGGTCTCACGTCTTGGCGGCAGTCACCAGTTTCTCTTTGGTAGCAACATGGCTCTGCGCCGGAGTGCCTGGAAGCAGATTTCACACGAGGTTTGCCGCGACGCTGCCAACGAAATGCACGAGGATATCGACCTGTCGATCCACCTCTCGAGCCGTGACATGAAAGTCGTGTATACGCCGTCGATGGTTGGTGGCATGTCAGCGCGGCGGCTGCGTGATTCGCCAAAGGATTACCGGCACTATGTCCGGCGCTTCGAGCGGACGTATGCCAATCACCGCATCATGAGCCCTGCCCTCCGCGTGCCGATGGCCATCTATCTGGCAATTTATTATCCGCTACGCATCGTGCAGTCGCTGTACGACAAAGATGGCGAGTCGGCGCGGATCACCGCTTCGAAATAGTCCTAGAAACGAAAAGGTCGCCGGAAAGGCTCACACACGGAAGCTTGCGGCTTCCGGCGAACCTTTCCGGCGACGACCACACTACTTGCTCTGGACGACGGTCACGTATGCGTTGTAGAGCTTGGTGCTCAGGCGCTCGAAACGCTCGATTTCCCTGAGGGCGTGCGGATAATCACTGTCGTTGCAGTCTCGCGCATTGCTGCGGAGGTCTGCCAGGCGGTGACGTGTGTTCTCATGTCGTGCGAGGAGCCGCGCGATGACGAAGGCCTTGCGGTAGCGCATCACGGCACCCATGACGACGAGGATAGTGACAAGAGCGATGGACAGCATTTCTTACTCCTTGGGTCGACGAATGCTTAATGATATTATATCAATTTTAGTAAAATTTGTCAACGCGTCTGAGCTCGTGATTTGATACTCGCACCTCTGTTTGCTACACTGATAAGGATGATTGCCGATATTACCGTAACCGAAAAAAGCTTTGGGCCCAAGTCTTTGATGCACGGGGTGAAGTTCAGTATCGACGACGGCGAAAAGATCGGTGTGGTCGGTCGCAACGGCGTGGGTAAATCGACGCTCTTTGGCATCGTAGCCGGCACCGACAAAGACTTTACCGGTGAGATTATTTTCCGCCGTGGCACCGTGGTCGTTTCAACTGCTCAGGAGCACCACGACGTCGGCGACCAGACCGTATTGCAGTATGTGCTCGCTGGCCTGCCGGAATACGCCGAACTGAGCCACATTATTGAAACCTACCCGGCGACCATGGGTGATGACATGAAATTAATCGACGAGTACACCCAGGCGCTGATGCGCTTTGATGACAAGGGTTTCTACCAGATTGAGGAACAGATCGAGCGCGAGCTTGATGCTTTTCAGCTGAGCGGCATCGCGCACCGGACCTTCGCGTCCCTCTCGGGCGGCCAGAAGCGCCTTGTCGAGGTGGTGAAAATCATGCACTCGCAGGCCGATCTGGCGCTCGTTGATGAGCCGACCAACCATATGGACTACATCGCCAAGGCGCAGTACGTCGAATGGATGAAATCGGCCCGCGAAGCCATGCTGGTCATCACCCACGACCGCGACGTTTTGAACTGCGTCGACCGGATCGTCGAGCTCAAAGACGGCGGCACGGTCAGCTATAAGGGCAACTATGATGCGTACTTGAAGCAGAACGCCGTTTCGACCGGCACGCAGATGAATGATTTCGAGATGATCGAAAAACGCATCGCCAACCTCAAGGTAAAGGTGCTTGATTACCAGCGCCTCAAGGAAAAATCGCGCAACCCCAGCACGATTCAGAAATTCAAACGTCTCGAGGAGACGTCTCGCGCCGAGCTTGCCGAGCTGCAAGCCAAAGAAAAGCCGACCTTTTGGATTGACAAGGAATCGGCCGCTAATCTGAACTACAAGGTCGCTGCCCAATACGACAAGTTCAAGGCCAAGAACATCCGCATGAACATCAAGAATGAAGCGTCGCGCAGCAAACATGTACTGGTGAATGTGAAGGACCTGAGCCTTGGCTATGGCGACACGCCATTGTTTGACGGCATCAATATCGACCTGCGCGAAGGCGAAGCACTAGAAATCCGCGGTCGTAACGGCGCCGGTAAGACCACATTGATTAAGGCGATTCTTAATACCGACGAACATGTGAAGCAGTTCTCGGGCGACATCACGCTCGACCGCCATATGCGCGTCGGCGTCTACGAGCAGGAGATTTCCCCCACCTACTTCAACCTGCCGCTTGGTGAGGCGATCGAACGGATGTATCTCGACCGCGACCTGGCGATCAGCACGACGAAGGTGCGCGGGCTCCTGGCTGACTACCTGTTTACCGAAGGCGACATGAACATACCCCTCTCTAAGCTGTCGGGCGGTCAAAAGGCTCGTTTCCAGCTGATCAGCATGCTGGCAAACGATCCGCAGCTGCTGATTCTCGACGAGCCGACCAACCACCTTGATCTGCCGAGTATTGAGGAGCTCGAAACTGCCCTGGCTAAATACGCCGGCGCGATCATATACGTCAGTCACGACGGATACTTCCGGACGGCCATCGGCGGCGATGTCGTACAGGTCGGCGCAGCCTAAAAGAAATACCGCTCGTGACAGAGCGGTATTTTTATGGTGCAGAACCGATTACGCAGTCGGCTGAATAGCGTGCTTTTCGATGGCGGCCTGGAGCTTCGGGCGGTCAAACCCGAGGATGACGTCACCAGCGACGTCAGTAACTGGCACGCCCTGGAAGTTGCCGCCGATCTTGCCCATCAGTTCGTCGTAGGCCTCTTTGTCGGCTTCGACGTCCTTAGCGACATATGGGATGCCGAGCTTGTCGAGCCACTGCATTTCGGTGTGGCAGAAGGCGCACCAGCTGGTACGGTAAATGGTGATTGGTGATGTTGTTGCTTCGCTCATGAGTCGTCTCCTTAATAGGCTATACTATACATTGTATACTATTTTGCGCGTCGTGTTAAGTGCCAGCCGCCACAAAATTCACATTTATAGACCGTCAGTTTCAGCGCGGGCTTTAGGAGCATCTGATGATCGGCCGCCTCCGTAGCTTGGCGCTCCGTGGCAAAGCGACGCTTTGACGAACATGAGATGTTCATGCGGAGCGGCTGGTGCGGAACGGTACGGTTTTTTCTTGGCATATTGTGGCAATTTCGTCGACTGTCTGATACAGTATATATGTAGATGAGCACGTCACACAACCAGCGTGGCACCACACCTACGCCGACGAAGTCTTCGCCGGTCGTTTTATTGCTTGGCACGATTGCCGACACGACCTGGCGGATGTTTGTGCCACTGATCGGCCTGACGATTCTCGGGGTAATCGGTGACAATTCGTTTCATACGAAGCCATGGTGTACGACGCTTGGAATCGTGCTCGGAGCAATCATTGCTACCCTTCTCGTTCTACGTCAATTAAGGAACACGAAACCACAAGAATAGATATGAATAATTTTGCCGCCCTCGATCTTAATATCAGTATCGCCTCGAGCGAACTCTTCAAAATCGGCGGCTTCTCCGTCACCAACGCCATGGTCACCGGTTTGGTCGGCGGTGTCATTACCTTCTTGATTTTGCTCTACGTCGGCATGTCAGTCCGTCGCGGCCGCTACAATCGTTTTGTCGGATTGGTGCAGTGGGTGTTTGAAGGTTTGCTCAACCAGATCGACGGTGTCGTGCCTGACAAAAAGCTCGCCCGCAAGATCACGCCACTAGCCGTGACGATCTTCTTTACCGTGCTGTTCAACTACTGGCTGAGCGTGCTACCTGGCCTAGAGAGTATCCACTGGCACGGTGCGCCGGTACTCCGCAGTCTGACAGCTGACCTGAACTTTACGCTGGGGCTGGCGATCATTACCATGGTGACGGTGCAGGCCTATGCTATCAAGCACCTAGGTGTCTTTGGCAACGGCGGCCGTTACTTCCGTAATCCGCTCAAGGATCCGATCGGATCGTTCGAAGGTATCCTGGAACTGATCGGCGAAGTCTCACGCGGAAGTGCCCTGGCGCTGCGTCTCTTTGGTAACGCATTTGCCGGCGAAGTGCTTCTGATCGTGATCGCCGCGCTGACTAATTACTTCGCATCCGTCACCCTGCCGTTTTTTATGGCGTTCGAGCTGTTCATCGGCTTCATCCAGGCCTATGTGTTCTTTATCCTGACGCTCATTTTCACCGCCCTGGCCCAAGAGAGCCACGCTTCACCCGATCATTCCCCTGCTGTTCAGTCTGACGTGGTTCGACAACAGGAATGAATGAAGTAAGAAAGTAAATAAGGAGATACTATGAATCAATTAGCATTTGGACTTGCCTACGCCCTGCCTGCACTCGGTGCCGCCATCGGTATCGGTGTGATCGGTAACGGCGCCCTGAACGCCCTTGGCCGCAACCCAGAAAAACTCAGCGAAATCCGTACCCTGATGATTACCGCCATCGTCTTTGCCGACTCACTGGCCATCATCGGTATCATCGTGGCAATCATCGCGAAGTTCCTCGGTTAGGAGTCTGATATCCTATGGTATCAACACTAACCACATTCGCGAGTACGGATGCTGCCAGCGGCGGTATCTTTACTGCGCTTGGCATCGACTGGAAGACGCTGATCCTGCAGATCGTCGCCTTTCTAATCTTGGTGTGGCTGCTGGGTAAATTCGTCTACCCATGGCTCATGAAGTCGGTCGACGAGCGTCAGGATGCGATCGAAGCCGGCGCCAAGGCTGCTGAAGCTGCCCAGAAAAAAGCCGCCAAGGCTGAAGCTGACGTCGCCAAGCTCCTGAGCGAAGCGCGAGCGGAAGCAGGCGATATCGTCAGTACCGCCAAGAAAGAAGCGGCTGCGGCTGTCGAGGCTGCAGAATCCAAGGCCAAGCTGCACGCCGATGCGATCGTTTCGTCTGCACATGAGCAGATTGAAAAAGATGTGCTGGCTGCCAAGAAAACGCTTCGTGACGAAACGATTGATCTGGTCGCCGAAGCTACCGAAAAAGTGATCGGCCACGTGGTCACTGCCAAGGTTGACGAGAAGTTGATTACGGAAGCCGTCAAGGAGGCTCGCTAAGTCATGGCGGTGCGCGTCAGTCGTCGCAAAATCGCCGCGTACATGGCCGAGCAGCTTGCTCGGGGTGATAAAAAAGCCCTCCAGCGGCTGGCTGCCTACCTTGTCGATACGCGTCGCACGCGCGAACTGCCGCTGATCGTGCGCGATATCGAGTCGGCACTTGCGCTTCGCGGCGTCATCGTCGCCGACGTGACGAGCACCGACTCGCTCAGCAAGGCTGCCGAAGCGGCGATCCGTGACTTCATCGCTGCGGGTCACAAAAACGCATCCGTGCAGCTACGGCTACACAAAGATGCTGATCTGATCGCTGGGGTCAAAATCCAGCTGCCGGGCCACGAGCTCGACACGAGCGTGCGTCACAAATTAAATGCATTAAAAGCAAGTAAAGTATAGGAAATATAATGAGTGAAGTATCTGTAACGGAACTTTCCAAAGAGCTGCGCGATGCCATCGCCAAGCTTGAAGCCACCGAAGGCCTCGAGCGTGTCGGCGTTGTCGTCCGTGTCGGTGACGGTGTTGCCTGGGTGCATGGGCTGCGTGACGCCGGCTACTCGGAAGTTTTGCAAATCGAATCAGTCAGCGGTGTCGTCGAGGCATTCGCCCTGAACCTGATGGAAGACGAAATCGGCGCCGTACTCCTGGGTGATGACGCCGAGGTAAAAGCTGGCGCCAAAGTAACCCTGAAGGGTACGATCCTGGAGGTGCCGGTCGGCGAAGAGCTGCTCGGCCGCGTGGTCGACCCGCTTGGACGGCCGCTTGACGGTGGTCCGGCTATCAAAGCCAAGCACACTGGCCCGATCGAACGCCCAGCTATCGGTGTGATGGGTCGTAAGTCAGTTCATGAACCGCTGATGACCGGTATCGTGGCGATCGACGCCATGTTCCCGATCGGCCGTGGCCAGCGAGAGCTGATCATCGGTGACCGTCAGACGGGTAAGACCGCCATCGCGATCGATACGATGATCAACCAGGCTCGCCAGCAGACCGGCGTGGTCAACGTCTACGTTGCTATCGGCCAGAAGCTTTCCAAGATCGCCCGCCTCGTCGAGCGTCTCAAAGAAGAAGGTGTGATGGAACAAACCATCATCGTCGCCACCGGTCCAAGCGACCCGGCTTCCCTGCTCTACCTGGCGCCATATGCCGGTACTGCCATGGGTGAATACTTCCGCGACAACAAGCAGCACGCTTTGATGATCTACGACGACCTGACGAAGCACGCTGTTGCGTATCGCCAGATGTCACTGCTCCTTCGCCGCCCACCAGGACGCGAAGCGTACCCAGGTGACGTCTTCTACCTGCACTCACGCCTGCTCGAGCGTTCAGCCAAACTGAGCGACGACCTTGGCGCTGGTTCCCTGACTGCGCTGCCGATCATCGAAACGCAGGCCGGTGACATCTCGGCTTACATTCCAACCAACGTAATTTCAATCACCGACGGTCAGATCTTCCTTGAAACCGACCTGTTCTACCAGGGTATCCGCCCGGCTATTTCGGCTGGTCTATCGGTCTCGCGTGTCGGTGGTGCCGCCCAGACCAAGGCTGTGAAGTCAGTCGGCTCGCACCTCAAGCTCGGCCTGTCGCAGTTCCGCGAGCTTGCTAGCTTCGCACAGTTCGGCAGCGACCTTGACGATGCGACGAAGGCACAAATCGACCGTGGTCAGCGTCTGACGGAACTCCTGAAGCAACCGCAGTACCAACCAATGGGGGTGTGGGAGCAATTTGTCAGTATCCAGACTGTCACGAGCGGCGCGTTCGATAATGTCGACGTTAGCAAGATCAAGGATGCCCAGACTGCCCTGCTTACCAAGCTATGGTCAGAGCACAAGGATGAAATGCGCGAACTCAACAAGGGTGACAAGCCGTCGGACGACATGCTGAAGCTCATCGAGAAAGTCGCCAAATCAGTCGCTAAGGGGTTTGAGGACTAATCATGCCATCAACCCAAGCGCTCAAACTGCGGATCCGCTCGGTCAAAAACACCAAGCAGATTACCAAGGCCATGCAGATGGTCGCCGCGAGCAAGATGCGTCGTGCCCAGGAGTCTGAAAAAGCTTCTGATCCGTACACCGCCGCTGCCAATGAGTTGCTGAGTTATTTATCGAGCCAGACGCTGACTCGCCTACACCCGCTTTTTGCGGTGCGCGAGGTGAAGTCACGTCTGCTTATCGTCGTCGCGGCCGACAAAGGTCTCGCCGGCGCGTACAATAGCAATATCTTTAAGCTGTACACCAAGCAGCTGCAAGCTGATCGGGCTGCCGGCATCACGACGAAGACGATCACCGTCGGTCGCCGTGCGACGCAGTTCGCGGCACGCATCAAGGATGTCGATGTCGTCGGTGCCTACGAAGACGTGCCGGATCAGCCAGACGGTCACACCCTGCATGCGATTCTCGATACGGCTATCAGCCGGTTTACGTCGGGTGAGATCGATGCTGTCGATGTGATTTATACGGATTTCGTGAGCAGTATGACGCAGACGCCGGCCGTGAAACGTGTCTTGCCGGCGGGCTATACGCCAATTGAAGCCAGCAAATTCGTTCGCGAAGCTGGCTACGAACCGGGTCTCGACGAAGTGCTCGACGCAGTGGCGTCTCGCCTCGTCGGTGCGCAGATTTACCAAGCGCTGCTTGACGCCCGCGCCAGCGAGCATAGCATGCGCATGATGGCCATGAAAAACGCTACCGATAACGCCAATGACCTGGCAAACGACCTGACGCTCGCGATGAACAAAGCGCGCCAAGGGGCGATTACCCAGGAGCTGGCCGAAATTTCCGGCGGTGTGGAAGCATTGAAAGATTAATAAGGAGAATATGATGACGAAAGCTGCAACTGGCACCGGCACTATCACCCAGGTCGTGGGTGTGGTCGTTGATGTCGAGTTTACTGATACGCTGCCCGCAATCTACGACGCTTTGACGACGCTGCGTGGCAAAGAAACCCTAACCCTCGAGGTCGCTCAGCACCTCGATGAACATACCGTCCGTGCGATCGCGATGTCGGGTACCGACGGCCTGAAACGCGGCCAAGATGTGACCGCGACCGGTGCACCGATCAAGGTGCCAGTCGGCGCCAGCACTCAGGGTCGTATGTTTAACGTCGTCGGCGAGCCCATTGACGGCAAAGCGGCGCCAAAGGGCACGACCGCTCCGATCCACCGCCAGCCACCTGCCCTGTCTGAGCAGTCAAACAAGGCTGAGATTCTCGAAACTGGTATCAAGGTTGTCGACCTGATCGCACCACTCGCCAAGGGTGGTAAGGCTGGTCTGTTCGCTGGTGCGGGTGTCGGTAAGACCGTCCTGATCCAGGAGCTGATCAACAACATCGCTAAGTTCCACTCGGGTAACTCTGTCTTTGCTGGTGTCGGTGAGCGTACCCGTGAAGGTAACGACCTCTACTATGAAATGGAAGAAGCCGGCGTCCTCGATAAGACGAGCCTGGTCTTCGGCCAGATGAACGAACCACCAGGAGCACGTCTGCGTGTTGCTCTGTCGGGTCTCGCCATGGCAGAAGCCTTCCGTGACGAAGGCAAGGACGTCCTGCTCTTCATCGACAACATCTTCCGTTACACTCAGGCCGGCGCCGAAGTGTCAGCCCTGCTTGGTCGCCTGCCGTCTGCAGTGGGCTACCAGCCAAACCTTCAGCAAGAAATGGGCGCGTTGCAGGAGCGTATTACGTCAACGAAGAAGGGTTCGATCACCTCTGTCCAAGCTGTCTACGTGCCAGCAGACGACTTGACCGACCCAGCGCCTGCAACTACCTTCGCCCACCTCGATGCGACTATCGTGATGAACCGCGCCCTGACCGAAATCGGTATCTACCCTGCTGTTGACGTGCTCGATAGCTCATCGAACAGCCTCGATCCAGAGATCGTCGGTGAAGAACATTACCGCGTGGCGCGTGAAGTCCAGCGTGTACTCCAGCAGTACAAGGAACTTCAGGATATCATCGCCATCCTCGGTATGGAGGAACTTTCGGACGCTCAGAAGCAGATCGTTGGCCGTGCTCGTCGTATCCAGCGCTGGCTGGCACAGCCGTTCTTCGTCGCCGAAAAGTTTACTGGCAACGCAGGTGTCTATGCCAAGCTCGAAGATACGGTTCGTGATGCTGCCGACATTCTGGCTGGTAAGTACGATGACAAGCCGGAAAACTGGTTCTACATGGCACCAGGCCCACTCTACGAAAAGAAGGACTAGCTCATGAACCTGAAGCTCATTACACTCGGCGGGATCGTGGTCGACCAGGACATCTACGACATCACTATCCCAACCACCGAAGGTGAAATCGGTGTTTTCCCTGGTCACGAGCCACTCGTGGTCGTGGCAAAGCCGGGCGTCCTGACGGTCCGCTACGCCAAGGGTGACAGCGACAACAAACTCGATTACTTTGCAATCAGTGGCGGTGTCGTTAAACTATCGCCTCATCACGTGCAGGTACTGGTCGATGAAGCTGACGGTAGCGCAGACATCGTCGAAGCTGAGACCAAGGCAGCCCTGGAACGCGCGCTCAAGATGCGCGACAGTGCCAAAGACCAAGTCGAGCTCGACAAGGCACACCAATTGGTCGATCGCCACGCGGTCAGACTCAAGGTCGCCGAACTCCGTCGCCATCAACGACGCTAATCAAGAAATACGCTCCTTGCCGGAGCGTATTTTTATGGATGGGCGTACAATAGAGACTGGTGTCACGTTAACGAAAAGGATTTATATTTATGGCGACCATACTTCCAACACTTGATATTGCCGAGGGTACGATCGAAGCGCACGAAACCCAGCAGGAACGCTTAGATGAACTGACACAGCGTCTGGCGAACGGTGAATTCTTTACGACGGTCGGCGGCACGGTGCCTATTAAGTGTATCGACGGCCGCCCTGGTATGCGTGGTTTGGGTCCGAACAGCGCCGGCGGCAGCGAATCGTTGATGGTGGCAGACGATCTGACGACCAAGCGCTTTGCGCACGAAGAGGGCTCGACGTTGAGCGCGTATCGAACTGCCCTGTCGACGCTGCAGGGTGACGGGCTGGCAATCGGCGGCCACACCGATGATCATGCCGAAGGCGCGGCAAGTGGCTGTGGGGCGAACGATAAGTTGTCACTCATCTATGACTTCATGGCGCGCAAAGCATCTGACATTCGCGCACTTGCTGCGGCGATTGGCGTAGAGGTAAATGATGATACCCACGAGCTCATCGCCCGAAATGCTGCCGAGCGCAAGGAATTCTCAAGCGGCGGCGAACTGCTCACAGCCCTTCGTGAAGCCGGCGGCGACAGCGTCGTCGATCCGCTCGAGGGTACGCATAACGAAGTTGTCGCGGTCATTAACCTGCGCAGTGGCACGACCCTCGACCGCGAAGCGCTGACACAGGAGCTTGGCCCGGATTACCAGGCATTCAACGTCGACGCGTGGTCGTTTGCCGATGCCGCCGCTGCGATCTCGATCTCACCCGAAGAAGCTGCTCAAAAGGTCGCCGCTATGACGTACTATAACCTCGCAACTGCCGGTGTGCTTTGCGGTAGAGGTATGCGCACGATCGTTTTAAGCTAATCTTAGCGACACACGATAAAACTCCCCGGTCGCCGTGGGGAGTTTTATCGTGGCTGCGCTTGGTCGCCACTATTCCATCGGGTATAATTAAGATAGATTCCGTTGAAATGTCAACGGAAGATACTTAACAGGCAGAGAAAAGGTGGTGCGGGTTTGTACGGGTTTTTCAAAACGTTCGTGATCAAACCGTTTCTTCGGGTGCGGTACCGAGTCAAGGTGATCGGTAGACGGCGCTTGCCGAAGGTGAAGAGCGCGATCATCGCTGCTAATCATCTGGCAAAGTCGGATTCCTTGATCCTTGCGGCATTTCTCAAGAGGAAGCTGATCTTCGGTGCCAAGCAGGAGTATTTTGTCGGCAAGACATTACTCGGCAAGGTCGTGAAGTGGTTCATGGTGTCAGTCGACCAAATCCCCGTAGACCGTACGGGTCGCGGCATCGTGCATTTCTTTCGGGCTGCAGTTGACTACGTCCGCAGTCACCGCGGGTGGCTTGGGATTCATGTCGAAGGCACGCGGTCGCCGGACGGTCGGTTTTATAAACCACGCATCGGCGTTGCAAAGATCGCACTCGCTACTCGTGCACCGATCATACCCACGGCAATCGTCGGTACGAACGGTGTGCGCAAGCGATGGTGGCGGCGCATTGGCGTGCTGGTTATTCACGGCGATCCCATCTACTATGACGAGTACAAGAACATGACGCTGGCAGAATTGGCCGATTTCATCGGTCAGCGTATCCAGGAGCTTAGCGGCCAAGAGGGCGCGGAGGAGCATGCCAGGATTGTCGTTCGTGATTCGCTCAAGTAGCGTGTGCAAGCAGCGGCCGCCATGGCCGCTGCTTGCATCGCTTGTTTCTCTGCTTGTTTACTTCAACTCAGCCAGGATATCACGCACCTCTTGGGTGCTTTTTGTATGCATTAATTTATCGCGCAGTTCACTGGCGCCATCGAAATCGCGGACGTAAATCTTAAAGAATCGCTTGAGCGGCTCGAATTTGCGCGGGCCGAGCTCGACGGAATATTTGTCGTGCTCATCCAGCTGGAACCTAAGCAGGTCGAGCAGCTCTTCCATGCTGTGTGGGCGCGCTTCGTGTTCAAAGGCGAATGGATTATGGAAGATGCCGCGGCCGATCATGACGCCGTCAATACCATACTTTTCGACCAGTTCCATGCCATGCTGGCGGTCGCGGATGTCGCCATTAATCGTCAGGGTCGTCTGTGGGGCAATTTCGTCGCGCAGCTTCTTGATTTCGGGGATGAGTTCAAAGTGGGCGTCGACTTTGCTCATCTCTTTCTTGGTGCGCAGGTGGATCGAGAGGTTGGCGATGTCCTGTTGTAGAATGTGTGTCAGCCATGGCTTCCATTCGTCGACAGCCGTGTAGCCGAGACGGGTTTTGACGCTGACCGGCAGACCGCCTTCTTTAGCGGCTGCGATGATCGCTGCGGCGACGTCCGGCCGGCGGATTAAGCCGCTCCCACAGCCCTTTGGCGCGACGTTCGGTGCTGGGCAGCCCATGTTGATGTCGATACCCGAAAAGCCAAGTTCGCGCATGTCCCGCGCCATCTCGGCGAAGTATTCCGGCACGTCGCCCCAAATATGCGCGATGATCGGCTGTTCGTCGGGAGTGATTGCGAGGCGTCCACGTGTACTGTGTTGACCCTTCGGGCTGCAGTAGCTGTTGGTGTTGGTAAATTCCGTAAAGAAAACGTCTGGGCGCGCGGCTTTAGCGACGACATGACGAAACACCACGTCAGTCACTGCCTCCATTGGAGCCAGAATAAAGAATGGTCGTGGTAAGTCGTTCCAGATGTTGTTCATGATAATTAGTCGGTTTCTGGCATCTCCCGAAGGTCGTAGACAGATGGGAAGATCGTTTCACTCTGCAGCAGCGCTTCGTTATTGAGAGCGCGAGCTGCCATTCGTGTCGCGACGATTGCGCGACGTTTTGCGATTTGCTCCCGCAGGTAGCCTGGGATAATCCCTTCGTTTGAGCCGCGTGTTATTTCCGGAGTAGTAATTGGTGTGTGGTTCTGTTGTTCGAATGGTGCGGTTTCCATATGTTTGCCTTCCTGTGTTTGTGCGATACTATCATATATTTTGACATATTTTGGGCAAAAATAAAACGTCCTACGCTATCCACAATCGGCGATTATGAATACTGTAGGACGGACAGGAATAGTGCAGTGCCGCACGGGCGAGGGGTGCCCTCGCCCGTGCGTAGGATCATGTCCGCTTGTGCTCTGTGCTGCACTCGCAGCACTTCCACCCCCCGAAGTATTCGTTCCACTCGGTGCTGGCGAAGACGCTCGCGGAACATGTTCCGCATGTGATCTTCGTCGTGTACTTGCCTTTCGGCTCGGTGTAGGTCGGCGCTAGCTGTGCCAGTTGAACCACTTCCTCTATGTGAATTGGGTTTGGGTAAAACGGGGTTTGGCTGGGCGGAGAGTCGGTACTCATCCAGCGTCGACATTGTTGTCGTCGCTGGGGTTTAACACCGGCTCCCCGCCCAAGCTGAGGTCACGCACAAGGACCGATTCGGGGCCGCTACTGTACGTGACGCAGTCGACGTGATGGGTCTTACACCCACATCTCTTCCCATTGGGAAGGGTTCTATTTTGAACTACACGCCGTGGGGTGAGGTGGGCGGCGCCCCTGTCTGTTTCTGGGGGACAGGTGTGGGGCGCCGCCGCTGCGTATAAGCGAGGGCTTGGGGGAAACCCTAGATGCTCATGCAGCCGTCTGTTGCACTATTCCTGTCAAAGATCGCGCTTTCGCACGATCAAGACAGATCAAGTGCGAAGACGCATTTAGTATAATAGCAATTTATTGACTATATGTCAATACTCTTCGAGGAGCGCCTCTTCAAAGGCGAGCATGCCCTTGTAGCTCTGCTCGTAGCTATCGGTGTTTGGCAGGTCGAGTGCCATGATGTGCCGCCAGACGACTTCGATGAGCTGCTTGAACCGTTCGAGTTCTTCGTCAGTAAAACTGAGGTCGAGCACAGCGATCGTGCCGGTCGATGTGGGCTCGACGAACTGCAGAACCCCCTGCGTGACAGTATAGCTATGGTAGTCGCGGGAGCGTTCGACGAGCAGCTTATAGAACATCAGCTGCTGCTTGTATTTGTGCAGTTTGATTTTGTCGTAGTCGGTTTTGCCCTGCCAGCTGGTACTCGGCTTGCCGGTCTTGTAATCGGTGACAATCATGACCTGCTCTTCGCGGTCAATGTCGACGAGGTCGAGCGCGCCAGTCAGTCGTGCGTCGCCGATCATCGACCCCTGCCCTGCGAAGTTCAGCTCGACTTTTTGCTCTGGTTTGAATGAGCTGTATTTTTGCTCCAAAAATGCCGTCAGGACATCGCCGCCGCGCTGATGAAACTGCTCATAATCCGCTTCGGACAGATGCATTTCGCGAAGGTTCGTTTCGAAATCGTGCAGGATATCTTCGATAGGCCGGTGTTCCCCGGTCGCGCTGAGGTGGGCGTGCGCCCGCTGCAGGGTCTTGTGGATCGCAGAACCGTAGGCGGCATTCGGGCCCATCGCCTGCGGGAAGCGCAGCAGATTATTCAGTAGGAAGCTCTCGGGGCCGCCGCGAGTGACGTCGAGGAAGTTATTGAGGTGTGTGACGCTAAGCTTGTAGGTGTCGAGCGTTGGCTGCAGGAGCTGGCGCATGGTGCCCTGTGATATATGCAGGAGCGGCTCGTACCAGCGGCGCTCGGCGTCGCGGATGAGTTCGCTGGCGCCGTCGCTCAGCACCGGCTTGACCGGCTGAAGTGTCGTATCGATCAGGAAGCTGGCGCGTTCGGTTGGCTTGGCGTTGTCGTCGCAGAGGCTGTAGCTGATGATCAGGTTTTGTTTGGCGCGCGTCATGGCGACAAAGAAAAGCCGGAGGCGCTCATCGACCGTGTCACCGCTTGGGCTGAGCGGTAGGTTTTCTGGGTAGCTGATTAGTCGTGAGCGTGTTCGGACGCGCTCACCCCAGGCAGAATCGATCGCACCGATGACGTAGACGGTATCGAATTCCAGCCCCTTTGACTTGTGTGCGGTCATCAGGTGAACCGCATCAGGGCGGACTTCGGTATGTGGGCGAAGACTCGCGATGCGTGAGCCGAGCTGACGGTGGAGATCGATAAACGTAATGAAGGTCTGCAGGTTCGGCGTACTTTCGGGTTGATAGTCGCGCAATTTGCCGCGTAGAGTGCGGAGCGCTTCGAGGTATACTAAATATTCATCGGGAGTTTTGGCGAGCGTTTCTGAAGAGAAAAAGTAATCGAACAGCGGTGAGCGGAACGATACTTCTGCCGCCAGTGACGAGCCGTTCTCGCCTTCTCCAGTTGGGTCGTCTTCTACTTGGTGAGCGCGGCTGCCAAAAATAACGTCGATCAGCTGCTCGAGCGGTTCAGTGCCGACGCGCTTGCTGGTGCTCGTCAGCCAACTATGAAACGATACGAATTCGGGCTGCGTGCTCATTGATTCCATCCAGGTGACGTGGTTGCGGTGCGCGCTCAGGCTGAGCTTCCAGATGCTTTCGCTGGTAAATTTCCAGGCCGGATGACTCATGACTTCCGGTAGAAGCGCTTCGACTTCATCATGACGGGATTCATAAAGTGCAACGACAAGCCGGGCAGTCGTCTCGAGCAGTTTGACCGGCTCGATGTCGAGCACGTCGTCTTGTCGTTCGTAATTGACGCTGACCCCGGCGTCTTCGAAGTATGGCAATAGTTTTTCGAGCTCGTGGTGGCGGCGCGCCAGGACGGCGATATTGCTAGGCTGCTCCCCTGCCGTGATCTGGCGCTTGATGGCATCGACAAGCAACTGCCGTTCGTCGCCGATACTCGGCGCTTCGACCAGGCTGACGCTGCCGGTCGATGGCTGGTGAGCGGTCAGTTCTTTATTGACACCATTGACGGTTCCTTCGAGGCGGCTGCTACCCTGCAGAATGACGCTACGGGCCGACTCCAAAATTGGCGCGCTGGAGCGATAATTGTCGACGAGATTAATGATTTTGACATCGCGGTACATTTGCTCGAATCCGAAGATATTGCTGATGTCTGCGCCCTGGAAGCTATAAATCGCCTGATCGTCATCACCTACGGCCATGATGTTCGGCCGGCCGGCATTGGCTTCGTTGTTCGTCAGGCTGTAGAGAATGCGCATCTGGGCCATGTTGGTGTCCTGGAACTCGTCGACCATGATGTATTGGTGCTTTTCCTGCAGGTTGAAGCGCAGTTCAGGAAATACCTCGAGGGCGTGTACGACGCGCAGGATCATGTCGTCGAAGTCATACAGCTCGGCCTCCTGCATGCGCGCCAGGTACTGGTAGTAGACGTAGCTGGCGGCGCGAAGCTTGGCGTGGCGCTTTCGGTCCTTGAAAACGAATTTGCCGTCGCCGTCTTTTTCGAGCCATTTGTTGCGCCAAGCGGTGATCGGCTTGGTCGAATCGGTCGCCTGGGCGTCGTCGTAGGCATGCGCGATTTCGAGTGATAGGACGGTCGCTAGCGGTGTGATGGTAACCGGCAAGTCGGGTGCTTCGATCTGAGCGACCTTTTCGGCGAGCGGCACGAGCAGCGCAGGAGTCGTCTTGCTGATCCTCGAGGCAAAAATATCGCTGAGCTGGGATTCGACCGCGTCAAGCACGGCGTCGTTGGCGTCCAGGACGGCGAGCAGCTCGTCGCTCGTCAGACCGCTTTTTTTGAGTTCGCCAATGACAGAGAGCGTATCGCCGAGATGGGTATACTCACCGTTCATCTTGCTCGCCAGCGGGCTGTCATACGGCAGCTCGTCAAAAATGCCGCGCAGCAGTTCGTAGCTGCTAAGCTCGTCGGCGGCCCGGAAGTGGGCGCCGTGGTAAAAGAAATCAGCATTCTGATTGATGACTTCGGTACCGAAGCTATGGAAGGTGTGGATGGCAACCCGGTAGGCATCCTTGCCGATGATTGTCGCCAGGCGTTCGCGCATGGCGGCTGCACCACTTTCGGTAAACGTCAGGCAGAGAATGTTTTCCGGCAGCGTGTCGGTCTCGCGCAGGATGTTGGCGGCGCGCATGCTGAGCAGCTCAGTTTTGCCGGTACCGGGACCGGCGACAACCAGGACCGGTCCGTCGATTTGGTCGACCGCCTGCTGCTGATTGACATTGAGTTTTTTATACCGGCTGGGAAAATCCATACCATCTTATTGTACGCTATTTTGGCGGTCTGCTCACCTGTCGCCCAAGCAAACCATGTCCCTACCTGTCAAACTTTCCCCAGGGTGGTACAATACAATCAGATATGACCGATGATATGTATGGTGATTTGGCACTCGAGCGCCTGGTAAAGGATTATTTTGGGTTCGTGGCAGAAGTCGACCAGGTGATTTTGCGGGACGCGCCGGTCAGCCGCACGGCGACGGCAACTGTGTTCCTGACCAAGAAAAAACAGCTGCTTGTGTACGTCCATGGTACCTCGAAGCTGCTCCTGAGCGATATCAAAAAAATCGTTTCGCGTATGGGTCTCAAGGCGGAGCTCTACTTCCCGCCCAAAAACCAGCCGGATTATTTCGACATGATCGGTCGGGATAAATTCCGTGCGGTATTTCCTGGACGCGAACACATCGGCGATGATGACATCGTGTTTTACCGGACGCTCGCACCCTACAATCCTGCGCTCGTGCTGATCAGCGAAGTAAAAGCCGGTGAAATTTATCAGTTCGACAGCGACAGCCGCGGTTCATGGCGTGTCGGTGCCAAATTCGCCTACCGACGTATCAAAACAAGCTGATAACTATGGGTGCGTATTGCTTTGTTTGCTGAGCTTTGACTCGATGATTTCTATCTGGATTTTTGCATCGGCTGCGGCGGGTGTGTTTTTTTCGCTCGTATAATCATCGTACGCCTTTTGGTAGGCGTTTTTAGCTTGAGGCAGGTTGCCGGCTTGCATATACTGCTCGGCCTGCTTGCGGGCGTCATCGCCCGTCTGTGGTGTCGATGACGTGGCAGATGTTGAACTTTGTCCGGCAAGTGGCTTCAGGCCGGCCGGCTTGAAGTAGCGGAGCGCCGCGTAGGTTCCCGCGCCCGCGAGGACGATGACCACGATGGCGCTGCCAATGATCAATGCTGTTGTATTGAGACGAGCCATAAATTACCCCCTTCCTATCCGTTAGTTGCCGACCTGGATGTTAGCCTGGCCGGTCGCGCTCCATGGTCCGTTCGCATATGAACTGACGCAACGAGCTTGAACTTGCGTATTGTACGAGTAGCCCTTTGACACTGTCCGCGGCGTGCTCGTGCTGGTAGTTGGCGTTAACCAGCCCGAATCTGTGATGCCGCCTGATGTCTGATAATTGAATTGATACTGAACGGTACTTGCGGTTGCCGGACAGCCGGTGGAGCCAGGCCACTTCCAGGTAACCTGTGTCCCCTGTGGGTTCCATGATTGAGCGGTACCGCCATTGCAGTCCCAGGTACCGATAGAGGTGCCGTTTGACGTACCCCAGTTCGCATCGTCGATACACCAGCCATTTGCTGCCACGATGTACTGGGCGCTTGCTGATTGTGAGAATTTGCGCAGGGTTGAGCCATCACAGGTTTGGACGGTCATCTGCGTGCCGTGACCGGTGCTGGTAGCGCATAGGTTCAGGTTGTAGCTTGGACGCAGCGTGCCGTCATTGCTGTTCCAGGCCCATAACTGCTGAGCATTTCCGCTACAGCTCCACATCTGTATCGCCGAGCCGGCGCCTCCTGCTTGGTAGACATCCATACAGACGCTGGTAGTATTGCCATATGGCACGAGTGGCTGCAGCGTATATGGTGCTGGCACACTTGGTACGGTGACGACGGGCTGGGTATAGGTCGCCTCCGCACTCGTCGGTGAGTCGGTGCTGTTGGTGCCATTCACGTAGCAGCGTTGTTTTACCTGGAACCCGTACAGTGTTCCTTGTGAAGGAGCGTTGACCGTGTAGGTGGCCGACGAACCGTATGCGCTCCAGCTGGACCATGCACCGTTATTGGTGCGGGACTGAAACGCCCACTGCGGGCTGCCGCCGGCTGGACAGCTGACTGTCGAGGCTGATGCGAGGAGATTTGGGCTGCTATATGACGTGGTGATAGTCGGCGCGCTGACCGGTGCATCCGGGTTGACCGCGGCGAGTGTTGAGCTGGTGTGGCGGCTGTAAACTGTCGTCACGGTCTTGTCCTGCTCGTTGTAATACTGAATTTTGAAATCGGTGCAGGCATCGCTCGACGTGGTACCGCTCGTACATGACGCCGTGCTGTCGGTATTACCCGAGTAGGTCATCGTCGAGGTCGCGTTTGGGAGGCCGGATCCACCGGCTACCCAGGAGTTCGAAGTGTTGAGCGGTGAATTCGGCGCTATCAAACTGTTGCCGTTTTGAAGACCCAGGAGCGTTTGAACGCTTGAGCCGTTGGAACTGGTCATCTGGGGGACGCTGGGGTACTCGCCGTTTTTGGTGAAGTACTTCTCGAGCGCTTCGGCAACCGTTGTGGCGTTTGACGCGCGCCGGCTGTCGCGGGCCTGCTGCTGGACGCTATTAAGGGTGACAGTCGCGATGGTGACGAGCAGCGCGATCACAACAATCACGACCATAAGTTCGATAATGGTGAAAGCGCTTTTGTTTTTCATGCTAGTCCTAGTGTAGAGAAAAGCACGACGTATGACAATGTTATTTGAGGTCGAGGACCACCAGGTGCTCGATATGTGGCGTGCGCGGGAAGAAGTTGTAGCCGCGGTGCGCCCGGATGCCGTATTTTTCGGCGAGCTTGGCGACGTCACGGGCCTGTGTGACCGGGTTGCAGCTCAGGTAGACGATGCGGCTCGGTGTCGTTTCGAGCAGCTTTGCGACGACGTCGTCGTGCAGGCCGGCGCGTGGTGGGTCTACGATGATCGTGGCGTCGCCGGTAATATGCTCTAGGGCGCTTTCGCTCGGTGCCAGGATCGCTTTGGCGGCTTGCTCGCGCTGCAGGGCTGTGATGTTGCGCTCCATTTCACGGACAGCGTGTTCATTGATTTCCACCATGGTGATGTTGTCGCCGCCGATGGTCAGACCGATCGTGCCGACGCCACTATACAGGTCGACGGCCGGCTTGTCGGCTGGAATCCACTGCTGCATGTTACGTAGCGCCTGCTCGTAGACGGGCAGGTTGATCTGGAAAAACCCTTCGACGGCATAGCTAAACGGCACGTCGAGAATCGTGTCGGCGAGCGTCGTCTCGCCCCACGCCTGCAGGCGCTTCGTGATGACGCTGGCTGGGCTCTTTGGATTGGAGAAAATCAGTTCAAAGCCGGCGATACCTAGGTCACGTAGTTCGTCTTCGGTGAACGCATCAAACATCTCGTCTTTGACGTACAGTTGGGCAGCGACGTCGCCTTGGCGGTTGCAACGGATAAGCAATGTTTTGAGCGGAAACGCCTGCATGTCGCGGGCGCGGAGCGTGTCGCGGATTGAGTGCGCGGCGCGGTTGATCGCGTCGTTCGCCAGGCTGCTGCCGTCGACAGGAATCTTGCCGTGCGTGCCGCGGCGGAAGAACGCCAGGTCAAGCTGTCCTACTTCTTTGTCCCACCAGAAGCTGAACTCGATTTTGTTGCGGTAGCCGTATTCGTGTCCGTCGGTGTAGACCTCGATCGCTTCCGGCAGCACGATGTCGTGCAACTCGAACGCTTCTTCTATCAGCGCTGATTTGTAGTGCTGCTCGGCATCAAATTTCATGATTTGCCATGGACTCGTCGACAGGTAGCTGGTGGCATCGACAGGCTCGACGCGCTCATCGCTGGCTTCAAGTACTTCGGTTACCACGCCCTCGACGAAGCTCGACTTCTTTTTGGTCAATTGTACGACAACTTTCTCGCCAGGTAAGCCGCCCCAGACAAAGGCTTTTTTGCCATAGTCCAGGTCGCCCAGGGCTTGGCCGCCGCCGACGATTTTATCAAGGGTTAGTTCTACGATAGGAAAAGATTTTTTAGTCATTCCCTCTATTGTATCATTCCCTCCCCTTTTTCACCTGGGGCGGCATATGGTACAATACTATGGCGTTTAAATACGTTATTGGGCTGTCGCCAAGTGGTAGGGCACCAGCCCCGCAGCTTTTGCTTCCGGCAAAAGCACGAAGAATAAAATATGGTCCTGGACCAAAACCACCGCAAGTTATCTGCGATAATGAGACGCACGTTCACTACACATTGGGCTGTCGCCAAGTGGTAAGGCACCAGGTTTTGGTCCTGGCATTCGGGGGTTCGAATCCCTCCAGCCCAGCCAAGAAAAAAGAAGGTCATCGCACCTTCTTTTTTCTTGGCTCAGTGTGATTTGAGCCCCCGAGTTTTGCAATGCAAAACAACGCGGGGTTCGGCGAAGCGCCGTGAAGCAAAATTAGCTAGCTTATTTTGCAAACAAGCGGAGGAGCAAAGCGATATTCCTCCAGCCCAGCCATAGAGCTTATGCTTAAAATAGATCTCTTCGGGAGTCTATTTTTGTTACAATACGAACATGGCAAGCGGTGTTAGAAAAACAAAACTGACTAAAATGCGAAATGGATCAAAGGCCTTAATAATCTTCTCGTTGTTGCTGTTTGCGGCTACTCCTTTTGTACTTATCTATTCTCCGAAGTTATTTCATTGGATTGAATGCGGCGGCAAGCCTGACCAAGTAGGTGCAGGATGGCATCAATGTGGTGGGTTGGGTTTTCAATATATCTTTTATGATCTCGGCCTAGTCCTCATTCTGTTGGTGATCGGTGCGTTGCTCATGCTGTATGCAACTCGCTCTCGTAAAGCTCAATGATCGCATGCGGTGACCCGTGCCGGGATTATCATTTCTTCCTGAAACCCATCCACTAACTCCAGCAAAGAAAAAGCATGGCATTTCCTTTTCAAATAATCGGCGAGGCAAAGTGATATCCACGACCCCGTCTTGACGTAAAATTGACCAAATACGTACATGATGTTAAAATATTGAATACTATGAGTGAAATACCTAACGATTCGCTGGCACGCGAGCAGGTGTCGAGGGACGTGCAGCGCCTTCTTGCTACCTTGCACGGCAAGGTAGAGGTTAGCGATGTTGATCTCATGCACTACCGTGGCATTCGTGATTCGACGCGCGATGACGAGAACTACTCTGACGGCCGATCAAAGGCTGATGTTGCGGTAAAGCTAGGAGTTTCGACGACACAACTCTCGAAGGCACTGCGTGGGCAGCGTATTCTTGACATCGGCGGCGGACGCGGGGTGTTTGCGGGTGACGTTGCGAAAGACAAGTCAACGCATGTGACTGTTCTCGAAAATGATCCAGAGATGTTGCTGCATGTTCCGGAGCGGCCAAATATCACTGCCGTCGAAGGCGATGGCTATGATCTGTTGGGTAGCGGTCTCGAGCCCGCCAGCTATGATTCAGTATTCGTGACGTATTCGACGAACTTTTGGGCTGATTCGCCAGCCGAAGCGGCTCGTTCGGTGCTGGAGCCGCTGCGCGTATTAAAACCAAATGGGGCTGTGTACTATACGCCGATTGCCCAAAATCTAGGAATTGCTGACGCTGGCTTGAGCGGCTTGCTGCCTGACCGGTTTGCGGTCACGAAAGAGCATGATATCAATCGCTATTACAAAGTGCGGGGCGCCTTTGCTCTCCAGGCGTATGCACTTCTCCAGACGATGGAGAGATACGGTGGCGTGGAGGTTGCGTATCGTGAAAGTCACAAAAATGCCCGCTTCAAAAAGAAGCAGCTGGCTGATGGCCGCCTCATTTCACCAGACTCCTACTCGGCTATACTAACCGCCCAGAATCCTGACGAAGTATTAGCCAAACTGCAGGGATAGCGTAGGCGTAAATCGCGACGCACACTAGCGGCCGCCGTGAGGTGATTATGCGACCCTTGGCTTACTTACTTCAGCCGCACACTCAGCCCGAGGCCGCCAAATTCCTGGCAAACGAAGACTGGCTCGTGTTCAGTACTTAAGGCTTCGTCGTATTGATAATTGAGCTCAGTGTAGTCGCTTAGGCGAGCGGGATCGTCAACTTTGTTTGTGATCAGCCAGTTCGCAAATGATCCGCGGGCGATTTTGGCGTGGACGGTGACAAATGTCGGCTCCCCAGTTTTGGGACTGATAGTCAGGAATTTTGGTGAGATGACCGTGGCGCAACTAAGCTGATGCTTGATGACTTTGAAATATTCGTTAGCAGTGAGATTGATATGTGTATCCGTAAGGTCAAGCACTCCGGCCAGTTGCTGCTGCCAAAACGCGTCGAGTCGAGTGCGGCTGTCGACCTGCAGTTTGTAGCCCATTTCGAGCCGGTAGGGTTTGACGGCGTCAAACGGCCGAAGCAGTCCATAAAGTCCCGACAAAATGAGGAGATGTGTTTGCGCGAATTCTGCGTCGTTACTGCTCCACTGCCCTGCCGACAGGCCGCTGTATATGTCGCCCCGAAAAGTTAACGCGGCGGCCGTGCCCTCACTTGTATCGTTCCACTCCCGAATGAGCTGTCGTGTGGCGGCGGCGAGCGGTTCAGTGAGCTGCATGATGCGCGCAATGTCGTGCTGGCTCAGGTTCTTCAACACGTTCTGCAGCTGTCCGGCCTGGTCGAGATACGACGGCACGGTGAGTTCGTGCACCCGTGTGGCTTCGGGTTTCATGGTCTTGGAGCTATGGAGAAGGATGCGCATAATCTACTCGCCACAATACGCGTGACAGACATGCTCCGTCAAGTTACGTGAGTGCGTATTAGCGCAAGAATCGCAGATACAGAGCCACGAATATAAGCACGATGCCGATATTGGCGATGAGTCGCGCCCAAAAGTGCTGCCGGAACAGCACGAAATCGACCGCGACGATGATGACCGCCATGATGAGAACGAATACGAGCAAAGAAATATTTTTATCCATATATCCTCCGTTGTCTGCACTATATGCCCAAGGCAGTGTGCGGGTCAAGTCGCTATGAAGTGGAGAGCGCGAGCGGTATAATAGAAGTATCACCCAGCAACGACTCATAGGAGGTAGGTGTGATCAGACGACGCGTGTTTGGAAGTTTGGTGGCAGCACTTTTCATCGGCATTTTTGCTGTCGCGTGTACGTCGACTACTGGCACGGCGGGTGCAACGCCCGTGCCGACAGTGACGGTGACGGCGACGCCGACACCAGTGCCCACCGAGACTCCTACGACGATCGCATCGGTGATGAGCTCGGCGCTCGCCGGTATCAGCCCACCGGCCACTGCCAGCCCGCAGGACTGTTTGGCATATAAGGATCACGTGTACGAAGCATGTTTCGCGTATGTATGGAACGACGCGCATTGGTCGCTCCAGCCGTACTATAAGTACGTGCACAGCAGCTCGATATTCAGCGGACTAGCCAACCGCTTGCAGCTGAAGTACAAAGGTCAGGCGTTGCAATTGATCAAGAATCGAACGGCGAACTGGCCGAGCGGCACTAACACCGTTGACGGGCCGGATATCGATATCGTGGGTGCCTGGGCAAGCCTCGCCTGTAACCGGGCGATTCTCGTGACGCGAGAGAGTTGGACGGTACGCGCCGCAAATGGCGCGGTACTCTACCCAGAAAACGGCAAAGTTCATACGGTCGTGCTCGAACGTACGCCCGATCACCGCTTCGAGTACAACGGCACCGTGCTACACCAGTGGGTCGTTTCGGCAATCTACGACGGCGAGCAATCGCTGTCGGTGTGCTAGGTGATAGGGGGCGGCGAGCTGTGCTGGTCGCCCCCCTTCCTTTGACGGCATGTATATTTTTATCCGGAAGTGAGCATTGTCACAGATAAAGTCGCTCCTGGACCGTATACTAAGCTTGTACTCCGACGAATCGGCATACGGTTAGGGTAAAATGCTATGATTTCTATTCCATCGGATCAAGAGCTCCAGACACTACGCTCGTTTCATGAGCCGCTAAGTTTGACGCTGTATGCCCCATTTATCGAACCGAACGGGCCTGATAATCCACTCCGCATCGAAGTAAAGAATTTACTGCGTACCGCCGAAGCGGAGCTGAGGGCGGCGGGCGCATCTGATCATCATATCAAGGCGACCTTACGTCCGATTGCAAGACATATGGAGCTGAGCGAGGTGTGGCCGACCCGCCATGAGGCGTTGGTGTTCTTTTCGCACCCGCACCTTTTCCGCTATTTCCATGTCCCTGACGCGGGCGAGCAGTCCGCGGTGACGATTGGGTCGAGCTTTGATATGACTGCACTAGAATCTGCGCTAGAGGCGAGCGAGCCCTACTTTGTGTTGATGTTGGGTCACAAGGATGTGCGTCTCTACGAAGGAGACCGCTACCAACTGCGGGCTCTTCACCCTGCGGGCTTTCCGCGCGACATGGCGGAGACGCTTGGTATCGATGAGTATCCGGAATCTCGTCAGACTCATTCGATTGCCTCGCCTGCTCGCGGTAAAGGCTCTGAAGCATTCCATGAGCAGTACGGGACGCGCGATGTCGACAAGACGCTTCTCAAAGAATTCTTTCGCCGGATCGATACCTATCTGCGTCCGTATTTGCACAAGCACCCCTACCCGCTTATTCTGGCGGGCGTTGATTATGTCGTGAGTACGTATCGCTCAGTTAATACTTATCCTCGTGTTGCCGCCGATATCATCGCGGGCAACCAAGCTGACATATCGCTCGACGAGATTCGCGAACGAGCCGCCACCGTCATAGATAGAGGCGTCGGCAGGATGTGACCGCCTCCTATGATTCCAGCCGCCGAAACGTATAGACGCCAAACCCGACGAGCAAAATGACCGTCGCCGCGATGACCTGCAAATCTACCGGCAAGCCGAAATGTGATTGGCCTATAAGAATCGTCCGCATCGCATCGACAGCGTAGGCGACGGGATTGATAGCTGCGATTGACTTTAATGCAAGCGGCGCGAAGTCGAGCGGAAACAGCGCGCCCGATAGAAAGAACAACGGAAATACCAGAAATTGGTTGACCGTCTGAAACCCCTGGAAGTCATTGACGATTGATGCAAGTCCTGCACTAAAACAGACCATCGCGAAGCCGAAAAACGCCGCCACCAACAGGGCGACGGGCAGCACGTACCATTGGTGAGGTGAAAACCCGAAAAACAGCGAAATGACAAACACCAGAATCGCCTGCAGCGTGGTCGTGGTCGCCCCGCCTAGCGCACTTCCCACAAGGATATGCAGGCGCGGCACCGGCGCAACGAGCGTTTCCTTTAAAAACCCGAACTGCTTGTCCCATATGATGTTTATTCCTCAGAACATCGCATCAAATAAAACGGTCTGAATAATGATACCAGGCACGAGAAATTCTATATAACTGCCACCGCCAGCTCGCTGATAGAGCACGCCAACCCCGAAGCCAAGCGCGACAAGAAACAGCAACGGTTGCCCGATCGCGCCGATGATTCGCGAACGAGATCGCAGGTAGCGTCGCATTTGCCGTAACCATAAAATATATATGACTCTCATCGCATCCTCCTGGCTCTGACGCGGGTTCTGAGCGCGTCCTGTGCACTAACAGTTTCATCACGAATGTCACGGCCGGTAATCGCAAGGTAGGCGTCTTCAAGTGTCTCGGTTTTGGTTTGGTGAGTGAGTTCGCTGGCGGTGCCAAGCGCGACGATTTTGCCATGGTCGATGATAGCGATTCGATCGGCGATTTCTTCGGCCTCTTCGATGTAGTGAGTCGTAAAAAATATCGTCATGGTTTCGTCGTGATTGAGCTTACGGATGTACGCCCAGAGCAACTGACGCGTCTGCGCATCGAGTCCAAGCGTTGGCTCATCAAGAAAAAGGAGCTGCGGATGATGCAATAGTCCGCGCGCGATCTCTAAGCGGCGCTTCATGCCGCCCGAAAACGTTTTGACCCGGCTATCTTGTCGATCATCGAGTTCGACAAGCGCGAGGAGCTCGAAAATTCGTTGCCGCTGCTGAGGGCGAGGTATATGGTAGAGCGCGGCATGCAGCTCCATGTTTTCGTATGCCGTCAGCTCATCATCAAGACTCGGGTCTTGAAAGACGATGCCGAAAGAGCGACGCACGGCATCCTGCGCTTGCTGCGCATCATATCCGTTCACGAAAATCGATCCGCTTGTCGGCCGTAAGAGCGTAGTGAGCATTTTGATTGTGGTGCTTTTCCCTGCGCCGTTCGGACCGAGAAACGCGAATATTTCGCCTTTCATCACGCTAAAACTCGCCCCATCGACAGCTGTGAATGTGTCGAAGGTTTTGACGAGATTCTCAACACGGATGATCGGCTCTGTCATATTTTTATTATAAAGAAGTCTCACACTTTGTGGTATGGCCAGCTTTGCATCCTGGGTCAGTTATCCCTATAGTGGATGTATGGAGCGTATATCGTGAGTCGTCAACGATGGTACAGTCGCCGCCGAGCTGGGCGCGGCTTTCGGTATTTTGATGACGATGAGCGTGTTACCGATCAATCGCTTCTCGAATATTTTGCCTCACTGGGCATTCCGCCCGCCTGGCGCGACGTCCAAATCGCCCACAACAAACGGGCGCGTATTTTAGCAATCGGCAGCGACGGAGCCGGGCGTCGCCAATACATCTATCACCCATCGTTTCGCGCCAAACAGGAACAGGCGAAGTTCGAGCGTATCGTACGCTTTGCTCGGGCGCTGCCGCGGATGCGCGAGGTGACCGAAACGCACTTGGCTCATAAAAAACTTGACCGCGAAAAAGTGCTCGCCTGTATCGTTCGCCTGATGGACGAAGCGTACTTCCGTGTCGGTAATGATGTCTACGCCCGCGAGCATCAGAGTTACGGAATCACGACGCTGCGCAGTAAGCACACGACTGTCGAGGGTGCGACGATCGTCTTTGACTTTATCGGTAAGAGCGGCCAGCACCAGGTAAAACGCATTACCAATCGCCGTCTGGCACGCATCGTCAAGCAACTCGATGAGCTGCCGGGTTATGAGGTCTTTAAATATTATGATGAAGACGGTCATCTGACGAGTACGAGCAGTGCCGACGTCAATGCCTATATCAAAGACATTATGGGTGAGGAATTCACTGCCAAGGATTTTCGCACCTGGGGCGGTACGCTCATCGCGGCGAGCGAGCTGCTTCAAATCGAGCCGGCGTCGAGTGACCGGGAGCGTAAAAAACAAGTTACCGCGTGTGTCAAACGGGTGGCGAGTCGGCTCGGTAATACTCCGGCGATTGCGCGCAGTTCGTATATCGATCCGCGTGTCATCAATTCGTATATGGATGGCAGCGATTTACGGACGCTCCGCACGACAATGGAAAAGATGGAAGAAGATGAATTCTTAACTCGCGATGAGCGCTGCGTGCTGCAGCTGCTCGAACGAAAAGACACATGATACGTTGATCCCCCGACGATGTGGTGGAATCAACGTATGTACGCGTAGAACTCTACCCTTCGATTGCGATCTGCTTCGGTTTCGGCAGCTCCCTGAATGGTACGACTATGCTCAAGACGCCATCTTTCATGCTGGCTTTGATATTGTCTTCGTCGGCGGCATCAGGCAGGCGGATGCTGCGATAAAAGCTACTGCTGCTTTCACGGACGATGTACTTTTTATCCTTGTCTTCTTGTTGTTCATGTTTTTCGCCGCGGATTACGAGCGTGCCTTTGTCGACGTTAATATCGATGTCTTTTTGCTCGAAGTTTGGCAGGTGCGCTTCGACATGGAGTTCTTTGTCGTCCTTTGTGTAGACGTCGGTCGTTGGCATTTGCATGGATTTGATCGGTGAAAACCAATCATCAGAGAAGAATTGTTTCTGTAGGGCCTGCATCTCCGCAAACGGATCAAATTTGACTAAGTTACTCATCATAACCTCCTTTCATTCGATAACGTACGCGAAAAGGGTGTTCCCTTCTCTTTTTATTGTAGTAAATCAGCGGGGTTGGCTGCAAGAGAGCATGTGCGTATGTATGCTGTAGTTAAAATGGCGCACTGCGGATGCAGTATACCGAGCGTATTAATGCGAAAGCAAAATGCTCCGGTCTGTCGACACGGAGCAAGTTGCTCACTATGTCGGCAGCCGGAGCGGATAGCTCTAGCGGCGAGTTACGATCAGCCCGGGCGCAGTGCGCCTGAAGCTGATGGTGATTCGTGTGTGGTCAAATGGCTCGAGCTCGATGGTGGGCTCGATGCCCGACCGACCAATCAGCATCAACTGAGCCTTGGGGGCTGCGTCGAATATTGACGAGAGGAGCAATGTCCCCTCTGTGCCGGCGACAACGAGGCCACTGCGCGACTGCTTCGAGACCGAGTTGCTGTCGGTACAGAGGTAGCCGATGCAGCACTCCTCTCCGGGTACGTCGCTCGCTTCACCCCAATAGACGTTGAAGCCATCTCCCTTTTCGACAGCGTGGTCGACGAGGACAAGGTAGCGTTCGCCGTTCAGTGTGTAGCTGAGGGCGAACCAGAGCTCCCTGGCTTCACCGTACGCGCTCGCCGGTATGGTGGTCGGGCGGTTCTCTGCGATGATCATGTCACTCCTGTGCTAGATACGATCTTGAAACCGAATAGTTTCACTAATATTATATTATCATATTATAATAAGAATGTCAATATTATGGAGTATGTCCGTTGGTCGAGCATTCCTACGGGATTTGCGCGGTTGGCAGTGAGTGGCCCGTCTGGAGGACATCTTCAAGGACAGTAATGAGTTCTTTGTCGCCAGTGGCGTGGGGTTCGGGGTGTTCGCTCTTACTACTGGGTAGTCCCCGAGTCTTTCGTTCAACTAATTCGGCGAGATGGTCTGCGTACTCGTCGTGATAATCTTCAAGATAGAGTGGGCCGCTGAAGCGGTCGACCACGGCGGAAAGCGTTGCGATCTCTTTGGGTGTAGGACGCGGCAGTGAGGGGGTCTTAAGACTGGAGCGCGGCATGATTTCTGCAGCGTAGCGTAGCTGGTAGAGCATGAGCAAATCGCCAGCAACTCCCAGGGCAGCAAGGTGCTCTCGGCCATAGATCGAGAAATGTGCGATAGCAACTTTCCTGGTACGACCCAGTACCTCGCGCAGCAGTGCATACGCGCGTTCGCCGCCCCGCGTCGGAACGATATAGAACGTCTTGTCGAAATGATGCGGCGGGATAGCTGCCATGTCGCTGAACTGCCGAACGGCAATTGATTTGGGCGTGTCACTCGCGGCCGCCTCAAGCTCTTGGTCAGTCAACGTCAGGTACTTGCCTGGCTCGGTCTCGACCGCACGGATAATTTCACTGGGTGAGATTTCGCGCTGTTCGGCACTGCAGCGAAGCTGGCGTTCGACGGGTGAGCCGTCGCTTTCGTGCAACTGAAACAGATGCGGCCGAATGGACCGGGCGCCGCTGTAAAGCCGCACGGGAATTCCGAGCTGGCCGAGGCTGATGTACCCTTTCCAGGCGGCGCGCGTCATCCGGCTCTCCTACTGCATTTCGTCGTGAGCGTTACTAACGGATTGCAGGTACTCGAGGTAGCGGCGCACTGCGGAGCGGGTGAAGTCTTCGCGGTCGACGAACGTGCTGCCTACTTGAGCGTCGATTTGTGCGAGCAGATTGGTCGGAAGCACGACTTTTATTAAGTCGCTGTTGTCATCGGGTGTTTGGTCCATTGTCTTCCCTCCTTGTGTGTTATCTATTGTGGGATTAGATCTCCGTCGGTGATATGAAATTTATTACACGCTCCAAATGGACGGCAGGACTGTTGGATTTACGCGAGCAGCGGCATGCTGGTGCGTGGCAGATAGGCTTTGAAGCGTTCGAGTTTGGTGACGTCGACCGTACGCTTGAGAGCTTTCCAGGCGCAGGCAATTTGGCGCCGTGCGCGTGCGCGCGAGATATGTTCGATTAACATGAACTGCTTTAGGATGTCCATGCGCGAGTTTTCTGGTGTCGCCATGACACTGAGAGCGATGTCGTGAAGCTCCTCGGGTAACTGCTCGGCAAATTCAAGCCGATCATGCTCGGGTAAGTGCACCGCGATGCTCTCTACCATCATTTCGAGCGCTTCGCGCGACTCGCTGTCAGAAAAATTCGATGCGGCTTGTACTGTTTTGACCATGTCATAAAATTTCGCCATAACCACCTCCTGTTACTGAGATTGATTGTAGTGCCTATGCTTCGAATAATGCTGTGAGATTTCTCACAGTCTTTCTCTGTTAATCTTTGGAGAGGTAGTAAATCAGTTCCCCAATTGGCTCGTCACTTGTTATGGTATTGGCAGCCATGGTGCCGTTACCGGTCGTCGGGTCAACGGTACCGGAGTTGCCATAGAGGAACGTCGGGTGCGCACCGCCTTTGATGACGAGTTCGACATGGCCGCCATTGTAATTAAAGATAGCGACATCACCGGGTTTAGGCGTGTAATTTTCTGGATCATGCATAGTGAAGCCTTGGGTTTTGATTTGGTAGGCTGCAGCGACATCCCAGCTATAGACTTCGCCACCCGTGAATGGTCGCCCTGCTTCGCGGTAGACATAGCTGACGAAATCGGCGCACCATGATTCGTCCGGGCTACCTGCGGTATAGGTATAGAGCTGGTCTTTGTGGTCGGGGCTGTTTTGCCAGTTGCTCCACTCTAGTTCGGCATAGCAGGCCACGCGTTCACCCCCCTGTAGCTGGCTGCACTGATGCGAGAGCATGGCCGGTGTCAGGTTATCGGCGATCCACTGCTGCTGCTTGGTGGTCGGGACGGTGCAGTCGCCCAGTACGAGCTGTCCGGCGGTGTCGGTCGGGAGCGTCAGGCATAAGTCGCTGTTGGGATTGACGAGCCCATGCTGGTCCTGGAGCCATACCTGACCTGGAGCATCCGAGCAGTTGGCGACGACGATCTTGCTGCCGACTGCCTTGCCGTCACCGGCGACAGCCAGGCATGAATTTTCACCGTGTGTAATCGAGTCGTGATTGACGGTCCAGTTTTGTGCCTGCGAGTGATTGCAGCCACGGCTGTTGATATGAGTGCCGGGTGTCGTGCTGTTGTGTTCGAGATCGACGCAGTAATTGCCTGCGGCCGACTTGATCGTTGTCGTAGCCGCCCAGGAATGAGAACTGATACCCAGGACCAGACAAAGAATCGCCACACCAATCAAGCCGCCCTGTTGGACCCGGTGCGGTAGTGACCGGTATAAGCGGTAGATCCGGTATATTGTTTGGATGGTTTTGGTGAGCATGGCTGTGTTTCTGTATTGATAAGCTCTAGCGGTTAGTATATAGTATGCCGCCACGTGTGCAAAGGGTGTCTGGCGCGGCGTAATCGGGTAGCTCGCTGATGTATGTGGCAGCCCTTCGCGTCAGTATCATCAAACCACTTTCCTCTGAAAGCAATCTGTAGAGTATTTCTATATGAAGCAAGAACTTTGAGATGCGGGGCGAAATCATCTAGGGTGCGCCGCGGCAGTATTCGGCAGTACGCCGTATACTAAGCGTATGATATCGCAACTATATACAGGTGGCGTGCGTCGTGGCTGAACGATTCACACAAAAATATTGCTTAGTGCAGCTGATAACTCCCCTGCCCGATGGATTCGAATTTGTCATGAGTGAATGGCCGCTGCATGTCACGCTTGCCGACGTCTTTAAAATAACTGGCGAGCCGCAGTCGGTGCTTGATCGGCTTGGCGCGGCGGTTGCACAGCTTGATCCTTTCGGTTCGACGATTGTTGGCGAGGATTGGTTTGGACCTGAGCGGACTGTTCGGGTGCGACTGCTCGACCCTACGCCCGCGCTTCGGGAACTGCACGAAGTATGCGTCACTACGCTTGAGGAATTTGACGTCGTCTTTAATTCGCCGCAGTTCATGCATGAGGGCTTTCGGCCGCATTCAACTGTTAAGCGCGATCAGGAGCTGCAGATTGGTGACTCGGTGAGGTTCGGTGCCCTGACGTTGATTGACATGTTCCCGGACGGCGACCCGACTAAGCGACGAATTATCGGTACGGTGCCGTTGGGTGGATGATACACTAGTGACATGACAACGATTCTTTTTGCGACCGGAAATAACCGTAAGATTACCGAGGCGACGGCGACGCTCGCACCCTTTGGTATCGCAGTTGCTCCGGTAAGGGTTGAGATTGATGAGATTCAGCATCACGACCCGGCTGAAATCACCAAGGCGAAGGCGCGTGCTGCATATGCGGCGACAGGCCGACCGGTGGTCGTTTCCGACACCAGCTGGGCGGTCCCGGCTCTGGGCGGCTTCCCTGGCGGCTACATGAAAGATGTCAACGTATGGTGGACTCCTGAGAACTGGCTCGATATTATGCGCGATCAAGATGACAAGCGAATTCTTTGTCTCGAGCACGTCGCGTATTATGACGGTAATGAATTGCAGCACTTCGAAGAGCGGTACGAAGGTCGGTTCGTCGATGAGGCTCGTGGGCGCGAACATGACCAGGAAGCTATCGAACGCGTCGTGATTCTCTACGGTGACAAAACGATGGCCGAGCAACTTGCGGACGGTGACATCGCCTCTGCCGGTGAAGAACTGGGCCATTGGCGGCAGTTCGGTGAGTGGTTTGCTGCACGGTCGAGCGAATAACCGTTGGTACGAAATGACCCACCGAAGCGGCTCAAGCTGAAGTGCTGGGATTGAGCAACTTCGACGAGTCATTTCGGTGGGTTCTGGAAGGTGCGCACTCAACATAGCAGCGTGTATTGTTCGCGACCATCAAGCGGAATGTGCTGAGTGAGACGTCCTCCGCGCTGCTGCTCGACGAGAAGGATGTACTTGCGGTCGAGTTCCAGTATTTTGCCGGATCCGACGTACTGGTCCCCTCTTTTGATCGTGACCGTTTGGTCTTTGCGGAGTGTGGCGACATCGACAATCATGACGGTGCCTCTCGGTTCAATCTTCACCCTGCGTGCAAGATTGAACTGGTTATATCACCCGTGTGTGATGTGTGTCAACTTATGCAATCATCAGCCAGACGCTGTAGGCGAACCCGGCGACCAGGCAGTAGATGGCAAAGGGTTTGAGTGAGTGAGTCTGAAAGAACTTGACCAAGAACCGCACCGAAACGTAGGCGGCGAGTGCTGCGGCGAGCGCACCGGCGATAATCGCGCCGCGGATCGGCTGTGCGTCGTGGTGGAAGAGCTCGGGAAGTTTGAGTAGCGCAGCGGCACCGATGATTGGTGTCGCGAGCAGGAAGCTGAAACGCGCGGCACTTTCGTTACTGAGGCCTGCTTTGAGACCGCCGGCCATCGACGAGCCAGAGCGCGAGATACCTGGAATCAGGGCGAGGGCCTGTGCGGCACCAATGCCGAGTGCGCTTGTCCATTTCAGACGGCTGATCTGCTTGTCGCTGTCGTACGAGTCTTCGTATTTTGACGAGGCGTTTTTGCGGAGGCGCTCGGCAAGCAGCAGAATGAGACCATTCACGATCAGGAAGAATGCGGCCAGTGAGGCTGACGTCAGCAGTTCACGGATAGGCTTCTCAAGTGCCAGACCCAGGATGCCAGCTGGAATCGTCCCGACGATCAGCAAGGCCCCCAGCTTTGCGTACGTGTCGTTACGGGCGATCTGCCGCGTCGTCACGACCCGCCAGAGACCTTGGAATACCATTACCCAGTCGCGCCAAAAGAAGCCGAAGAGGACGAGGGCGGTGGCAAAGTGGGTTGCGATCAGAAACAACAGCATGGCTTTGCCGTCGGACGGCAGGTTCCAACCGAACAGTTGTGGCAGAATGACCGTATGGCCGAGACTAGAGATAGGAAAAAGCTCGGTGATGCCCTGAAGCAGGCCGAGGATAATGGCTTGGAGTGTGGTAATCATAATGGGTATAGTATAGCAGTTTTTGAATGACGCTGGTGATTGCTTATGTAGCAAAAATATGCTATAATATAATTTAATGGAAAAATACCCCCCTTCCCGCGATGTTGTGCCACTAACTAACATTGAAGTTGCCGCTGGTTTACAGCGTGCGTACCGCTCCTTTGGCGACAAGGGATATCGGCTCGATTGGCATCAAGAAGCGGCAATCGAAGCAATAGGCACGGCGTTAATGCAGGGTGAGCGCTCGGGATACGTCGAGATGGCAACCGGGTCAGGTAAAACGCTCCTTGAAGCATTGCTTGCGGAGGCTGCCGTTAATGCTGGCAAGCGTGTGTTAATGCTGGGGTCGTCGATACAAATCGCTTCACAACTGTCGGGGGCTGACGGCAAAACTGGCCTGGGCAAGTTTACGAACATGCATGCCCATGGAGACGTCCGGCATCACTTTGGTACCCGACGCGGCTCGGCGTCCTCGCCTGTGGTTGTCAGTACGTACCAAGGGCTTCTTAATGAGGTGAAGTCTGATGCTCCACGACTCGGAGAGTTTGATATGATTATCGCCGACGAGTGCCATCGTAGTCTGGGGCCCGAGACTTCGCGGGCACTGGTGGAGTATATGCCCGGTGCTTTGAAGCTCGGGTTTTCCGCAACGCCTGACTATGCAGTCGACCGCAGGTCGGATGAGGTGTACGGTACATCGTTGTTTGAGTATTCGCTGCTCGATGCGGTCGAGGCGGGAGTAACTGCCCCTGTCCGCCCACTTCTGCTTGAAACAGGCCAGATGATCGAGCTATCGGACGTCCGGCGTGAATTTAGCGAAACCGAACTGGCACCACTGATCGAGAATATGGAGCGTAACGGCATAGCCCTGCAGTTAGTGGAAGGTCTGGCGCGGGACGGCCGCCAGGGTGTTGTTGCCTGCGTGCCGGGCCTAGAAAATGGCCACGCCCGGCTGATGGCGCGGATGATTGCCTCTCTGACGAATGATGAGCGCATAATCAGTGCAAGCGATGTCGGCTCGCATCTTTCGCCCGAAGAACAACAAAAGCGTATTGCGGCATTTGAGCGCGGCGAAATCGACGTGCTGACATTCACCCGCTCGCTCGAAGAGGGCTGGGACAGTGCGGTGGCTAATTTTTGCATTAACCTGGCGCCGACAACTTCCCCAGTGCGAACCAAACAGCTGCTTGGCCGTATTCTACGCAAGAACCCTGACGGCCGCGAGAGTGTTTACGTTGATTTCGTAGATATGAAATCAGGTATCGACAAGCAGCAGTATACGGCGTATCACGCGCTTGGCCTGGAAGATATCGATATCCATCGGCATCTTGGCAAGGGTCACGCTGGTATTCGGGAAGAGACTTCGTACAAGCACTTGACGAATATCGACAAACTTTTTAATGACAAGATTCAGGATTTACTGCGCCAGAGCCAAGGTAAATCGGTGCGCGATGTGCTTTTGACGAAGACTTCGGAGCGAGTCGATCCGCTAACGGCAACGTGGGAGCGACGCCTCGCTGAAGAAGGTATGCCGGCCGAGTTAGACTATAACGTTGCCCTGCCGACCACTGTCCATCGTGAGCTTGGCAAGGCTGCCGCTCGTTTTGCACGCCGCGAGGGGTATCAACCGGACTTTGACGAGACGGTCGAAGAAGCGCGGCTGACGCAGTGGCAAGAAAACCTCGTCGCCGAATACGGCGAACGCGTGGAATGGGATGATAACTATATGAACAGCCTTCCCGAGCAGGATGAAATGGTCGATACTATAGCTGACACAATACGGCAGGATGAGGTAGTGAGCGAGCTGAATGCCATTCTCACTAATCGATTCTCTGAACGTGAAGAAGGTGTGATTCGGATGCGTTATGGTGTTGCTACGCCGCAAGGTTCGTCTGGCGTTCGTCCTACCCAGCCGATGACTCTCGACGACATCGGTTTGGTATATGGAGTCGGGCGTGAGCGAGTGCGACAAATCGAAAGCAAAACGATGTCCAAGCTGCGTCATCCGAGCGTCTCGGGTGAGTTACGCTCCATGGTGGGCGATGCCGCGCCGGAGCTGGTGGCAAATGACCTCCCTAACCCTATGGTGACGGGCCTTTTGGACAAAGACGCGCCTAAATACCCAAAGGATATTCTTGAGGCGGCAAACGAGCAGTACGCATCATACCTGCGATCGATGCGAAGCAGCGAAGTGCGGCAATATATTGCACATATGAGCGATGCTACGCTTGCCCAGCGGCAGGCTTACGCATACGGACTGGTATTGCAGTATGATGCTCGCACGTTGCCAGGGGATATGCCGGTCCGCGACAAAGCTGTTCAGCGGTTACGCCGATCGCAGGTCTTTGCGCAGTATATTGAGCTTAATAGCGAAATGAAACGGCGCGAGAGAGCTAAGACTAAGGCAACGGTTACGGCTGGACGTCAGGCTTTCGGCCTGAGTGTCGATTCCCCTTTTGATACCGATCCCTTCGCATCCGAGGACTAGTACTGCGAACCTTATAGTTCCCCTGCGCAGGCACAGGAGGCTCGCTAGACAGCAGCGCTGCTTGTTGGCGGGAATAAAGTGCAATCCACTGTTCTGGCGTCAGCTCGGACGGTTTGCGTTCGAGCGAAATGCCGACGGCGGCGCGAGGTGTCGCGGCGAATATTTTGGGGGTTGAAAAACAGTCCGTGACGAATTTGCGGTAGGCCGGCAAGTCGGCGGCCGCAATCAGCGACTTGGGGTGGCGGATCAGCTCGAGCAGGACGGTATCGACGTTGGGGTGTGGCCAGAAATCGGTGCGCTGCAGGCGCTTTCTGATGCGGGCGGCGTAAAGCGGCGCCAGGATGATGCCGAGCTGCGCAGTAAACCGCTGGTCGCTCGGGACGATCTTTTGGGCGAATTGCTTTTGGACGATCAGGTATATCGCCTCCGGCGGATTGCTTGCCTCACTGAAGCGCCGGACGATTGGCGAGCTGAGATGGAATGGGATGTTGGCGAAGATCTTGTATGAACCGGTTGGAATCGGCAAGGTCATGACATCTCCCTGCATGACCGTGACGTTCGGATACGACGACATGTTTTCCTGGAGCTTTGCGGCAGTGCGTGGCTCGTACTCGATAGCTAGGACGCGTTTGACGCGGGTCGCGAGCACCGAGGTGATCACGCCGCTGCCAGCGCCGATATCGTAGACAATATCGTTTTTGGTGAGGTTGCTGTGACCGATCAGTTCTTTGACGAGATTCGGGCTACGAAGGAAGTGTTGGGAATAGTGAGCGAGGCGCTTCATTGCTCTTATTATACCCGATAACGCTTGCCTGACTATGGCTCGCGGCGCAAGACGAGGGCCGTTCTAGCGGGCAGGTACAGTTTGAGGCTGCGCTTGGCGTCGGTTGCGTTATGAGTAATAGCGCGATCGATCAGCCCGAAGCCGCCATAGGCCGGATCGTCGGTCATGAGGAGGGGCGTATACTTCCCTACCGGCGCCGAGAAGCCGTAGTGTTCATACGATGTGTTCGGATGAAGATTGAACGCGAATAGCAGGTCGCCGCGCATAAAGCCCAGCACGTGGTCGCCATCGTTGACCGTACTCCAAGAAACAGGTTCGTGCATGTCGGTGTCATGGGCACGGAGCAGCTCTATCATGGCCGCATCGAAATCGCGGAGCCAGTGGTACTTGAGATCGGGGTCGTCCGCAAGTTGCCACTGCCGCCGGGCATAGCGGTAGGACCAGTCGTTGCCCTCGCGCGGGAAGTCAATCCATTCCGGGTGACCGAATTCATTACCCATGAAATTCAGATAACCGCCTTGATGCAGGCTGGCTGTCAGTAGGCGGATGATTTTATGTAACGCCATTGCCCGGTCGATGACCGGACTATGAAACTCGGCGCTCATCCCGGTATACATATCGCTGTCAGCCAGGCGGAACATTATCGTTTTGTCGCCGACCAGTGCCTGGTCGTGCGATTCGGCGTACGAGATCGTCCGCTCTTCCGGACGATGTGCGGAGAGCTCGTGGAGCAACTGGCTCATCGACCAATCCTCATCGCGTTGGTCTTTGATGAGCTTGATCCAATTGTCGGGAGCGCCCATGCTGAGCCGGTAATCAAAGCCCAGGCCGTCATCGCTAACCGGAGCGGCCAGTCCGGGCAGCCCGCTCATGTCCTCGGCGATTGTCAGCGCGTCCGGCCGGTATTCGTGGATAAGTTGGTTGGCAAGTGTTAAGTACCCTGCTGCATCCAAGTCAATGTCATGGAAATATTCGTCGTAAGAATTAAAACTCCGCCCTAAGCCGTGGTCGCGGTACAGCATGCTCGTCACTCCGTCGAACCGGTAGCCATCAAAACGGTAGTCCTCGAGCCAGTACCGGCAGTTGCTGAGAAGAAAATGCGCTACCTGGGGTTTGCCATAGTCGAATAGCCGTGAATCCCATGCCTCATGAGTGCCCCGCGGACCGTCGTGGAAGTACTGGTTCGGTGTGCCATCTTGCCGGCTCAGGCCTTCGGCTTCGTTTTTGACGGCGTGCGAATGGACAAGGTCGAGAATGACAGCAATGCCAGCGCCATGAGCCGCATCAATCAGGGCCTTCAGGTCCTCGGGCGTACCGAAGCGTGACGACGCGGCAAAAAAGCTCGAGACGTGGTAGCCAAAGCTACCATAGTACGGATGTTCCTGAACTGCCATCAGCTGGATGGTCGTATAGCCTGCCCGGATGATGCGTGGCAAGGTATCGCGCATGAATTCGGCATAGGTCGCGACCTTCTCGCCTTCTCCTGACATGCCGATATGCGCTTCGTAGATATACGGCGCGGCTGTCGTCGGTCGCGTGAAGTCATGTTTCCACTGGTAGGGATCAGATGGTGCCCACACCTGGGCGCTAAAGAGATGGGTTTCGGGGTCTTGAACGACGCGAGTCGCATAGGCCGGAATACGTTCACCATCACCACCGTCCCAATGAACGTGCAGCTTGTAGAGCATTTCGTGACGCAGCGTACCAGCCGGTAGCGTAATCTCCCAGACACCATCATCCAGCGGTCGAAGCTGGAAGTCTGCGGTATCTTGCCACTCAGAAAACTCGCCGGTCAGGTAGACGGCCGCTGCGTTAGGCAGCCATTCACGAAACACCCATCCCTCGGGCGTTTGATGAAGTCCGAAGTAGTGATGGCCCTGTGCGAAATCGGCCAGCCTGTCATCACCGATGATGTGACGGCGCATAGCGCGGACGTGTTGCCGCCGCTCCAAAATCGCCGCATTAAACGGAGCAAGCCACGGGTCGATACGAATGAGCGGCGATTCAAACATTAGCTTGATGGTAGCAGATAATCAGGTGTTTGCCTACGCGACGGCGGCGCCAAAGAGATGGCCTATTAGGTAGGTGACGGCCATGGCGATCAGGCCGCCGAGCAGGACGCGGACCATGGCGCGGACGCGTGAGGCACCGCCGACACTCGCGCTCAGGTAACCGGTGACAAATAACGCTACGATGACTGCCGCGACGGTCACCCAGATGCGCATCGAATGCGGCGACAGGATGACGGCGAGAAACGGTACCAAACCGCCGATGGTGAACGACAGGAGCGACGCAATCGCCGCTTGAGTCGGGCTGCTAATGTCGGCTTCGTCGAGGTTGAACTCGGCGCGTAGGTGCGCGCGCATGGCATCTTTGGCGGTTAGCTCTTCGGCAACTTTGCGCGCCGTGGTCGGGCTGACGCCTTCGTCGATGTAGTGTTGGGTCAATTCGTCAAGCTCGCCTTCGGGGTTGGCTACAAGTTCCTGACGTTCTTTTTCGATGTAAGACTTTTCAGCGTCGCTTTGGCTGCTGACGGAGACATATTCCCCTACTGCCATCGACAATGCACCAGCCACAAGGGCGGCCAGGCCAGCTGTAATGATCGCCGCTCGGTTGTCGGTTGCGCCGGCGACACCCATGACGACGCTGGCGGTCGAGACGATGCCGTCGTTAGCCCCGAGGACTGCTGCACGAAGCTGGTTGAGGGTGCTGTTGTTGATCGGTGATGAGTTTTGATGCTGTTCTGTCATATGGTTTTATTATACCCGATATTGGTTCCCTGACTTTCGGCCGGTATACTAGCTCCATGAAGGATATCCTGGTGATAATCCGGCGCAACGTCGTATCGCCGATCGTGATCGCGATTTTTCTCCTAGCTATCACGCTCCTGTCGCTGGGCGAACGACGCGACGCGTGGTTTATATCGGTCGTCATCACCGTCAATACCCTGCTCGCGATTGTCCAAGAAATCCGGGCCCGGCGAGCGTTGAGGAAGCTCGAGCTAATGAGCGCACCCCATGCGCGTCGATTGTCAGACGATGAGACATTTGAGGAGGTGATGTTTACTGAGTTGATACCCGGCGATATGATTCTGCTTCGCGCCGGTGACGAAATCCCTGCCGACGCCGAAGTAACGTTCAGCCGGGGTCTCGAGATTAACGAAAGTATGCTCACGGGCGAGGCTGCGTCGATAGACAAAGCAAGCGGCCAATCGGTGCATGCCGGCGGTATTGTGACTGCGGGTACGGCACATGCGCGCGTGACCGCAGTCGGCAGCTCGACCAAAGCGGGCGCGATGGCAGCCACACTCCAGCGCTATACCCCGCAGCTGACGCCTCTGCAAAAAGCCATCAACCGAGCTATCACCTGGCTCACGTACGGAGCACTTGCGCTTTCGCTGCTTATCTTCGCTGTATATTATAGTGCCGGGTATGAACCGGTGCGTATCTTTAAGGCAATCACCTCGGCCGCCGTAACGGTCGTCCCCGAGGGCTTGCTCCTCGCCAGCTCCCTGCTCCTCGCCTTTGGTTCGTTGAAGCTGGCCCAGGCGCGCGTGCTGCCACAGAAGCTCGCGGCAATCGAAGCGATGGCACTGCTCGACACTCTCTGCGTCGACAAAACCGGTACGCTGACGAGCGATACCGTGACGGTCGATACGTGGATACCAGCGAAGCGGCGCACGGAAGCGGCGCGTGCACGGCTGTTGCGGCACATCGGCACATTGGCCCGCGAGACAGGTGCCAATACTACGACCGGTGATGCGGTTGCGCAGACATTCTTTGTCGACGGTAAGTACACGGTACAGGACGTCATGGCGTTTTCCTCTGTGCGCAAGCTCAGTGCACTGCGGGTGAGTGATGAAATCGGTACCTCGACGCTCATGATGGGCGCGCCGGAGTATGTGGCGCAGTACGCTTCCCTGTCGCGTCAGACTAAGACGCGCATCGATGCACTGACAAGCGAAGGAAAGCGGGTACTTGCTGTCGCGACCTTTGAAGATCAGGACACGTCCGTGAAGCGCCTACAGGAGCATAGCGGACAGATCGCCGGCCTGATCGTGCTGAGCAATCCGCTGCGCGAAGGGGTGACGGATGCGGTTGAATACCTGCAGCGCCACAACGTCGACATACGGGTGATAAGCGGCGACAGCCCCGAAACGGTACGCTACGTGGCAACGGCAGCGGGCATACGTAAAGCTGATCGGGTGACGACTGGTGCGGAGCTGGCGGCATTATCGCCGCGCACATGGCGTAAAGCGGTCCTTGCGACGACTGTGTTTGCGCGTGTCCTGCCTGAGCAAAAAGAGCGGATTATCGCGACGCTTCAGGAAGACGGCGCCTTTACTGGCATGGTCGGTGACGGAGTGAATGACGCACTGGCGCTTAAGGCGGCCGACCTGGGAATTGCGATGTATGCCGGCGCCGCCGCTAGTCGACGCGTAGCCGACATCGTGCTGCTCGATAATGCGTTCACGTCGCTGCCGATGGGTATGAGTCTGGGTAATCGGATCATGCAGGCTATCGAGCTGATTTCGGTTCTGTTCTTTCATAAGATCGTATACGGTGTCACGTTGCTGTTTGCGACGCTGCTGCTTGGCCTACCGTATCCGTTTGAGCCGCGTCACGTGACGTTTTTGAATATTTTCTTGGTGACGCTGCCGACTATGATGTGGGCGTTTTTCCCGCCGACACCGCAGCATCACATTGACCCGCGCTGCTACTGGCGTGACACGCTGCGGCCCGTTGTGCCAATCGCTTTGATTTCTGGTGCAATCGTCGCAAGTTTTTACGTGATCGCATCGCGCGTGCAGCCGGAAGATCCCAGCGGCGTAACGACCGGAACGGTCCTCGTGGCGACGTTCTTTGGGATTTGGATGGTGTGGCTGGCGTCGCGTATGCTCGGCGTGACGTATGACCGGGTTACGCGGTGGGCTCGTGTCGTCTATCTTTTTGCCGTCGGAATCGTGGCTATCATTAGCTTCGGATCGGCAACGCTGCGGGATTTCTTCAGCTTTAGCCGACCGGCCTGGTCATTCCTGCTGCCTGCCCTGCTTGTTATGGTTATCGGGGCGGCGCTTCAGTATCAGTTAGCGCGCAGGGCTGGCGACAGGTTTCGCGTTCAGCGCTGAACTGCGTCGTCGCATGAGATAGCCAGCGAATTTGTGAAGCTCGCTGACAGCAATCGGCACGGTGAATGCGATGAGGCTCGTTATGAATAGGTCGCCAATGGCAACGGGTGCGACATGCAGATAGGCGCCAAGCGGGCCAAAGATTGCCAGCGTTTGCATACTGACAGCGACGGCGAGACCGATATAAAATGGCCAGCTCATCGTGCGAAGGCGTGAAAACAGCGATTCATGCGTGCTTCGGCTGCAAAACGCGTTCGCCCACTGCATTACTACTAGCGCGCTGAACGCGACGGTGCGGCCGTATTCCATCCCATAGTGGTGCGCATAGGCTAGGTAGAGGCAGAGGGTCAGCGCCGCCATAGTAAGTGCGACGAGGAGCATGCGGGATATCAGAAAGGTGCTCAGAATCGGTGCGTCGGGAGCTTTCGGTTGCTGACGCAGATTATTGCGCTCGCCCGGTTCGAGCCCAAGTGGAATGACCATGGACGTGTCCGTCACGAGGTTGATCCACAAAATCTGGACCGGGACGATAGGCACCGGCATGCCAAGGATCAACGCGCCGAGCGTCGTCAGCACCTCACCGGTATTGGTGGCAAGCAGATAAAACAGCATGCGGCGGATGTTTGCAAAAATCGTGCGGCCTTCGCTCATGGCATCGACGATGTGCTTGAAATTGTCGTCAAGCAGGATCATGTCACCGGCGTCCTTGGCGATGCCCGCCCCGCTTCCCATGGCGACTCCCACATGGGCGCTGGCGAGTGCGGGAACGTCGTTGACACCATCGCCGGTCATGGCGGTAATGTGCTTTTGCTTGAGTAACGTCAGGATCCGGTATTTGTGTTCGGGAGTAACCCGAGAAAAGACCCGGGTCGTATCGATTGTCGCCAGTAGTTCATCGTCGGTCATGACGCTCATGTGACGCGCATCGAATACTTGGCCGCGATGAGTGAGCATGCCAAGCTGCTTGCCAATATGATAGGCGGTTTCGTAGTGGTCACCGGTGATCATGCGTACCGTCACGCCGGCCGCCTGTGCGACCGAGATCGCTTTTTTTGCCTCTGGGCGCAGTACGTCCGCTACGGCGACGAATCCATCGAATGTCAGCCGATCGCTACGGGTGAGTTCATTGAATGAGTCAATCGGATGATGCGGAGTCGTGTGGGCGATTGCGATGACCCGGTAGCCCTGCCCTGTCAGGTGATGGAGCGCGGCGATAGCGGTCTCGTGTTCCCCTTCGGTCAGGTCGCTGCGGGCGAGGACAGATTCCGGCGCTCCCTTCACGACAAGCTCCAGCCCGCTGCCATGATGCCATAGGTTGCCGCTCATCGCGGTGGCTTGATCGAAAGGAAACCGCGCGGCAGGCACTGCCTTAGGCAGTTGCACTTGTTGATGCTCGGTATATTCGTGCAGAGCGACGTCCAGCGGGTCGTGGGAGCCACGGCTTGCGCGGTTGACTGCACGGGCGACGTACTGGGTCAAATTGACGTGCGCACCCTTTGGCTGCCAGGTCTCTTGGACGGTCAGCTTGTTTTTAGTGAGCGTCCCTGTCTTGTCGGTGGCGATGGTAGTAATGACGCCGATCGTTTCGATTGCGCGCATATTGCGTACCAGTGCCTTGCGCTTGGCCATGCGGCGCATGCCCAGGACCAGTACGACCGATATGGCGACAGGGAGGCTTTCCGGAACGGCGCTGACAGATAGCGCCAAGACGAAACGCAAGCTTTCGGTAAAATCGGCCCCGCGCGCCAGCATGAGTCCGAACGTGACGACGGCGACGCCGCCTACCCCTGCAATGATTTTGCCGAGCAGCTTATCGATTTTTGCTTGTACAGGACTCTCGCTCCCTTGGTTGTTGGTGAGTGCGGCAAGCTGACCGAATTCCGTCTCGTTGCCAGTCCGTACGACCACCGCCGTCACGTCGCCTGCGACGACGAATGAGCCCTGGAAGAGCATATTGGTCTGTTCATACACCTCTTTGTCGCCGTCAAGCGGGAGGAGCTGCTTGCTGATAGGCTCGGATTCGCCCGTGAGCTGTGACTCGTCGACGCGGAGTGATTCGGCGAACAAGATACGGGCATCAGCAGGTACCTTCTCGCCTTCCGCGAGGACGATGATGTCGCCAGGCACAAGCGCCTCGGCTAAAACGTCATGCGGCTTGCCATCGCGGAGGACCTCGACTTTTTGCTCGGTGTGCTTTTGGAGTGAGCGAAGGATGCGCTCGGTTGAGAACCGCTGCACGTAGTAGATGACGGCACTCGCACACATAATGGCGATGATGATAGCGGCATCCAGGTAGGTATGATGCAGGACGCTAATGAACGCCGCGATAAATAGAACGAGCATGAAGACGTTCAGGAATGGTTCTAATACCTTCCGCCAGAACGGATCCCCGGGCACCCGGATGCTGTTAGGACCGTGCAGGCGCAGCCGTTCCGTGGCATCGCTGGTCGCAAGACCCTTGTCTGAGACCTCGAGTTCATGGAGTGTTTGCTCGGCAGTTTTTGTGTAATAAAGCATTAGCTCTATTGTAGCAAGCTTGCTCATGGTTCACTCAAAAATCCCCGCTCGTGATGAACGGGGATTCGAGGTGTAGAATGTTGTAGATTATGATATGCCGACGAGACGCAGCTGATTAGTGCGCAGCCCGGCCGTCCATTCGACGATATCGTGCAGCTGCTTACCGATCAGGTTCTTGCCGAGCGGGCTCATGATCGAGATGCGGCCGTCGCTCGGGTTTGCCTCGATCGTGTCGACCAGGGTGTAGCGGACCATACGGCCGCTGGTGTCGATCAGCTCGACGACCGAACCGATCGCGACCTTGAGCGCGTCGCGCTTGCGCGGGAACAGCTTGGCGTGTTCGAGGATGGCTTTACGCTCGTTCAGGTCACTTTCGGCGGCCTCAAGGGCGGCAAGCTTCTCGATGCGGTCGAGCCGTTCATCGTGCGTGTCGATTTTCTCTTGTTCGTGCAGGACGCGCAGGATTTCATTGCGGTCTCGCTCGAGTTGCGCGATTTCTTTCTTTAGGTCACGCATACCTTGTTTACTAAGCAAAATGGTATTGGTGGTACTCATAATTGACTCCCTCCTTTTATCAGAGGATGTTTCCGTTTTTGACGTTTACACCTCTTGTGCCTCTAGTATGACGCATTTTTCTGAACAAATTATGAAATATTTCACATTTCGTACAATTTACAAAGTTTATGCTTGTGTCAGGGTGCCATCCTTGAGCGTGAAGGTGACGTCGGTTTTGCCGGCGACCTCAAGATCATGGGTGACAGCGATGATCGTGGTCTTTTTGCTACGGGTCAAACTGTGGAGCAGGTCAAATATTTTTTTGCCTGTTTCAGAATCGAGGTTGCCCGTCGGTTCGTCAGCCAGAATAAAGGCCGGTTCGTTGGCGAGCGCCCGGGCGATAGCGACGCGCTGCTGTTGGCCGCCGCTTAAGCGGAGTGGCCGCCTGCCCTGCTCGTCGACGGACAGGCCGACATCTTCGAGCAGCTCTTGGGCGCGCGCCTGGCGATCACGAGCCGGGACGCCACCGAATTCGAGTGCCAACATGACGTTCTCGAGGGCAGTGAGGTTTGGAATCAGGTTGTACTGCTGGAACACGAAGCCGATTTGCTTGGCGCGGTAGTCTGTCTGGCCACTGCCCGACAGCTTGGTGATGTCTGTATCGTCGACGCTGATGCTGCCGCTTGTGGGCGTATCAAGCGCGCCGAGCAGGCTGAGGAGCGTCGACTTGCCGCTGCCGCTTTTGCCGATGATCGAAGCGAACTGGCCTGTCGGGACGCTAAAGGTGATGTCCTTTAGTGCATGGACGGTGCCGTGCGGCGTGGCGAACGATTTAGTGAGGTTTTCTACGGTAATCATATTGCTCCTATTCCGCTCGCAGCACTTCTGCTGGCCGGATACGTGTTACTAATAGTGCCGGTACGAGACTGCCGATCAAGGCGATGGCGAGGGTCGCGCCGATGCCGATCGCAAAGACTGCAGGAGTGGCGCTGGTGGTGATGCTACGAAGATTGCTGCCCAGCTGGGCGCCGGCTCCGGCCGCAAAGGCGCGCGGGCCACCAAAGCCACCTGCCCCACCGCCAAAACCGCGGGATGCACTGGCCGTCTGGCTTGTGACGAGTGAACTGGTCATCGGGCCGCTGATCAGGATGCCGAGTCCAAAGCCGATAATCGCACTGATGAGCGTTAATGTCAGCGACTCGCTCATGAGCTGAACGGCTACGGTGCGAGTCGTACCGCCGATGGCCTTCATGATGCCGATCTCGCGTTTTCGTTCGCGGACCACGATTACCATCGCGAGCAGGATGATGACCACGCTTGCACCAGCAGCACCGATGACGCCGTAAAGGGCTACGTTAGCGATTGAGGCGAGTGATGCGGCACTTTGGTTGGCGCGTTCGATCTGACTAGTGATGTCGACGCTGCCGCCGAGGTTGCTTTTGAGTGCCGCGACGGTGCTCTCGACGTTGTCAGCCGAGTCGACACTCGCGGTGACGGCCGTCACGGCACCGGGCTGTGAGGTCAGCGCCTGCAGCGTGGCGAGCGGCAAGATCACACCGTTATCCTGAAACGTATTACTCGTGTGATAGATGCCGCTGATCGTCATCGTCTTGCCGTAGGCGGTAAAGGTGCTACCGACACTTAGGTTGTTTTTGTCGGCCAGGCTTTTGCCGATCAGTGCCGTATCGCTTGATGACGCGCCATCGATCATCTTGCCAGACGTGAGTGCTGATGCGGTGACGACCGTTTCAGGGTGGTTCGTCCCGGTGACGCTGATGCGTGGGGTAGGCGCCGGGCGGTTAGCACCAAAGCCGCCGCCTGGCATCGTGCTGTCGCCAGACTGGGTCTCGAAGCGTTGCTGGCGTCGGCCAAAGCTGCCGAGTGTCAGCGAGGAAACGAGATTTGTATCGCTCGTGCCCATTTGATCGGTCAATGTACTGCTTGCGCTGGTAACATGCGCAGTCGTCGTGATCTTGCTGATCTGATCTGATGTCAGCGGAGTGCCGTCGCCCATGCCGCCACGAATACCGGCCGGGTTAATCGTGATGTCAGTTCCCGCCTGGGCTTTGACGCTGGTGATTTTATTCAAGATGCTGCTTCGGGCGACGAGCATCGCGAGCAAGAGGCTGATGCTGATTGCCAGGATGAGGACAATGGCTCCCGAGCGGAGTGGACTCCGGAGGGCACCGCGTATACCCCGTGATATGCTGTTCATCGTATCTCCTTGTTATTAGATGATACAGGAATGATAGCGTATAAATCTTATAATCTACTGTTCTTCGTCTGATAATTTGCTGACATTTGGCAGCGTCACTTCAAACGTCGTTTTAATGCCTGGCTGGCTACTGGCGGTCAGTGCCCCGCCGTGGATTTCTACGAGTTTTTTGGCCAGCGATAGTCCTAGGCCATACCCCTTTTTCTCGCTGCTGGTGCGCGAAGATTCGACTTGATAGAAGCGGTCGAAGATAAAGGGCAATTTGTCGGCCGGAATGCCGGGACCGCTATTGGAAACGATGAACCCGGAGGCGACGCGTCCCCGAACGAAGTGAATGCTTACTTTGCTGCCCTCGGGACTGTATTTGAGGGCGTTATCGATGAGGATGGTCAGGAGCTCCTCGACGTTCGCCTGGTTTGCCATGACCATGAGCGGTGCCGTACTCTGCGGTAAGGCGAGGCGCTCACGGCTTGCCATGAAGCGGTTACCGACCGACTGCAGCGCAGCGGTGAGATCGACCGGTTCGTGAGCAATCTTGCTATGCTCAAGGCGCGAGAGCTGGAGGAGGTTATAGGATAAGTTCGTGAGCTTGTTGACTTCTTCCAGGTTGCTTTCGAGTAGCTCGCGCATATCGCTCTTGCTAAGATCGGGGTCACGCAGGGCGACTTCGAGCTCAGTCTTCATGCTGGCGAGTGGCGTGCGGAGTTCGTGGCTCGCGTCGCTCGTAAAGCGCGACTGTGCCTCATGAGCTTCTTCGATCGGCTTTAGGGTTCGGCGTGCCAGGTGGTAGCTGACGATGCCGCCTGCCGCCCAGAGGACGATATTCGTTACCGCCAGGGCGGCAAAGAGCGTGTGGCGGCTTTCGTCGACCTGTGTCTGACGGAGCTCGTTCAGCTGTTCGTGGTTATAGACTTGCAGGATTTGCGGGTCCGACGGCTCAAATCGAAGCCGCGACCCTACTTCGCGCGAGGCCACGGTATAAATCACCATGCTAAATGACAGGCTGATAAGAATCAGAATCGACAAATACCAGCCGGTCAGTTTAAGCGTGGCAGAGTGAAACATGTATTATTTGGTCGCTTGGAGTTTGTACCCGAAACCGCGTACCGTATGGATCAGCGGCGTGTCGAATGGCTGGTCGACCTTGGCGCGCAAGTACTTGATGTATACCTCGACGGTATTGGGCAAGATGTCGGCGTCGTAATCCCAGACATGGGCGATAATCGTTTCTTTCGGCAACGGGCGGTCTTGATTGCGGAGCAAATACTCAAGCAGGGCGAATTCCTTGCTGGTGAGCGACAGGGTTTGACCGGCGCGGGTGACTTCAAAGGTCACAGTGTTAAGCGTCAAGTCCCCTGCCTTGAGGATGGTGGCTTGCTGCTCTTTTGGTCGGCGCATCAGTGCGCGGACACGGGCAAGCAATTCTTCGAGGGCAAACGGCTTGACGAGATAATCGTCAGCACCGGTATCGAGACCCTCGGTGCGGTCTTTGACGCTGCCAAGCGCAGTCAGGAGTAAGACTGGCGTATGGATTTTTTGTTCGCGCATGGCGCGGACGATAGCTAGGCCGTCGTATTCTCCGGGCAGCATGCGGTCGATAACTGCCACGTCATATGGCTCCGTGGTTGCCATAGCGTAACCCTCATCACCATCATAGGCTACGTCCACGGCGTACTTTTCTTGCTCAAGCGCCTTTTTCAGCGCGCGAGCGATTTTATGCTCATCTTCGACTAATAATACTCTCATATTTTTAGTATACGCACAGAATCTGAGAGATTCCTGTAGCTCCCCCCTGTAATTAAGCAGTTTCGTAGCGGGCGCTCCACGCTTCCATGTCGCGGAGAATTGGCATGAGATCACGCCCCTTTTCGGTGAGGCGATATTCACAGCGGTTGCTGCTTTCGCCCGTGGGAAGTTTTTCGATGACCTGCGCGGCTTCTAGGCTGTCGAGACGCGCCGAGAGCGTGCGCGGATTGATGCCGCCGACGAGGTCTTGGAGCTGGCAGAACCGAACGATGTTTTCATTGATGAAAAACCGTAGCAGTTGAGGCGTCCACTTGTCGCCGAGTACTGCGGTTGCTGCCTTGACGCAGCCGATCGTAGGGGTGTTATTCATACTTTTACTATACATTATCTAGCGAAAATAGTCAATCAACCCGCCATGTAACCATAAGCCGGTTGTCAGATGGGGTCGCGCGGCGTACACTAATGACATGAAAGCCACGACAACCGCAAAAAAATCAACAAAATCGACCAAAAAGCACGCCTCGGGTGCGCCCAAGGTTAACATCTACCCGAATCGTATGAGTCTTGCCGTGGCAGCCTTGGCAGCGATTAGCCTGGTCCTGTTTGCCCTGATGGCGTCGTTCTAACGGTAGTTCGTAAACTGCAGCGGCACGTCGTAATCGGCTGCCTGTAGGAGCGTGATGACTTTTTGCAGCTCGTCCTTGCTGCTGCTTGTCACGCGGATCATGTCGCCCTGGATCTGGGCTTTGACTTTTGGCGCCTCGGTGCGAAGCTTGGCGGTGATTTCTTTTGCCTTGTCCTGCTGAAGCCCTTGTTTGAATGGGATCTCCCAGGTGGCTTTGAGATTTGATTCGACCGGTGTCTTTGTCAGATCGAGTACTTTGCTGCTTTGGTTCCGGCCGGCGAGCTTTTTGCGGACGATATCCAGTACTGCGTCGAGCTGCCACTCCCCTGCACCAATGATCTTAAAGCCGGTCTTGTCGCCAAGCCATTCGATGGCCGCTGGTGTACCCTTAAAGTCGTAGCGCGTCGCAATTTCGCGTTCGGCCGCCATGAACACGTTGTTCATCTCGGCTTTGTCATAGTCGGAAACGATGTCGAAAGAAAATGTAGGCATATTTCTATTGTACTACGCCGCTCGCACGGGTTGCTCGATGGTCTGGGTATCGATCGGGAGTCGGACCGGTCGACCGCGCCGCCGATTTGTGGAATGGACGATCGCCTGGCTGGCATCTTTACGGATTTGTATGAGCACAGGCTGTACGTCGTCAGCTTCCTCTAGTGATAGGCTTGAGAGATGTGACAAATCAGGCAGTCGACCGCTTTGAAAGTGCTCCATGATTTCCTGGATAAAGGCTTGTCGCCGTCGCTCATAGACGCCCGCGTCAATCACGCGCTTTGTTAGCGGGTCTCGTACTCGATCCTCACTGCCCGGCAGCGGTATAGAACGTTCGTCTCGTTCACGCAGGGCGATTGCCTGGCTGCTAATTTTGAATAAGTGGTGCCTAAGACGATAGTTGTCGACTGATTTTCGCATGACATCGTAGCGTGGTACATCGGAGGGTATGGTCATCAGATGAGTAAAGTCGTGAAATTCACGCGGCTCCCAAAGTGTATGAATCGGAAGATTGCGAAACTCGGCGGGAAGCGTGTCGCCGTCGTAGAAGCCGGGATTGTAATAATACTTTTTCCAGTGGAGGTGATGCTCGTCAAAAAACGGTGCCCGCCAGCGATACTCGGGCGAAACGAACGCGCTAACCTGCTCAATGAGCGCCGTGTGGTCGACGATGCCATTTGGATGTACGGGCGTCGGGATAGCGTAAAGGTCTTTAAAGCGTTTGAGACCTAGGTGACCGAGATGGCTCAGGATGGGTGCGTATTTGATGGGCGGAAGCTGCTCGAGAAGTGTGTGCGTATCAGCATCGAGCAGCTGTTCGTGCATTGTTTAGTTCCCCAGGCTCCATACGCAGTTCATGCTTATGGTATAGCGCAGATTTTTACGCTGCGCAAGTGCTACTGCTGATTCCGACGGGCAGTTTTGAGCATGTCGGCAAACCATATCAGTTCGCGGTAAAGTTTGTCGACGCTTTTGTCGTAGCGTTCTTTGAATTCCTCGTTGATTATTCCCTGCTCGTCAAAAATGTTTTGAACGTACGGGAAGTAAACGTCCCAGCTCATGACGACGAGGCCAAGCTCACGGATGGCGCCGCAGAGCTGCTCGACGGCACGGACGCCGCCCCAGTTACCGTTGCTGACGCCAGCGAGGGCGGCGGGTTTGTGATTATAAAGCGCCAGCTCGCTGTCGAGCATGCGCTTCAGACTGCCCGGGAAGCTGTGATTATATTCAGGCGTGACGATAAAAAACGCATCGGCTTTCTCGACGATCGCCGTGTAGCGCGGGTCTTTCCCTTCCGGGTCGTTGCCGTCACCTGCGAAATGAAAGTCTGCCGGGTCGATATAAATGATCTCGACGTTATCGTGCTGGCGGCCGCGCTCAGCAATATACTGGGCGGCGCGTGGCGAAAGGCGCTGTGCCCGGGTGGTTCCGGCAATGACAGCAATGGTGAGCGGTTGAGACATGAAAGATTCCTTTCTACTTAAGCTATACCAAGTATATCACCAGAGAGGAATATGATACGCTAGTACAGATGAAACCTCTTGAATTTACGATTTCGCACCGACTTAACGGTGCGCTGGCCCGCGTGGGTACGATCACGACGCCGCACGGCACGATTGAGACGCCGGCGTTTATCCCGGTGGGCACCAAGGCGACCTTGAAGGCGCTGACGCCCGAACAGCTCAAAGCGACGGGCGCCCAGGCGGTCTTGGCGAATGCCTACCACCTATACTTGCGTCCGGGCTCTGATATCGTCGACCAGGCCGGCGGCCTGCATGCATTTATGAACTGGGACAAGCCGACATTTACGGATAGCGGTGGGTTTCAGGTAATGAGTCTGGGTGTCGGCTTCAAAAAAGTCATCGACATGGACGGGAGCGCGACTGAGAAGCCACTCAGTAAAAAAGAGCGGCTGGCCTGGATTGACAACGACGGCGTGACGTTCAAGTCTCACCTAGACGGCTCGCGCCACCGCTTCACGCCGGAGGTCTCGATGCGCATTCAGCACGAGATTGGAGCCGACATTACGTTCGCATTTGATGAGCTGACGACGTTGCACGACTCGTACGACTACCAAGTCGAATCACTTCGTGACCGTACGCATCCATGGGCGGTTCGGAGTCTTACCGAGCACCAGCGGCTTAATGCCGAGCGCACCCATCGACCACCACAAGCTCTCTTTGGTGTGGTGCAGGGTGCAAATTTTGAGGATCTGCGCCGAGAATGTTCCCGTTTCCTAGGGGCTATGGAGTTTGATGGCTTTGGACTTGGTGGTGCGCTCACTAAAGATGGTATAGGTGATATCGTGCGCTGGATGTGCGAGGAGCTGCCAGAGAATAAGCCGCGACATATGCTCGGAATCAGTGAGCCGGATGATATTTTTGCCTGCATTGAAAACGGAGCGGATACCTTTGACTGCGTCTCTCCTGCCCGAGTGGGGCGTAATGGTGCGCTCTACACCCGCGATGGCCGACGTAACATTACGAACGCGAAATACCGTACTGACTTTACGCCGTTTGATGCCGAGTGCGATTGCTATACGTGTACTCACTACACGAGCGCGTACCTGCACCATCTCTTTCGCGCTGACGAGCTGCTGTCGAATACGCTCGCGACTATTCATAATGAGCGCTTTATTGTGCGCCTAGTCGATGATATTCGGGCTAGTATCAAGGACGGTACATTCTTCGCATTCAAGCAGGAGTTTCTGACATGCTACTACGCCGACAAATAGCTGAGAGCATGGTATACTACAGGCAAAGTAAGGGGATATTATGAAAGTTCGTATCGAAATCGACACCAAAACATTCGTCCGATTCTGGCTGGTGGTCATTGGCTTTGCGCTGGCAATCTTGGCAATTTACAGTGCCCGCACGGCACTGATTATCATTGGTGCTGCCCTGTTTTTGGCGCTGGCACTGAACGAGCCAGTCACTCGTCTGGCGCGCCATTTGCCTGGCCGTAGTCGTCTCGCCGGTACGGCGATCGCCTTTATCGCAGTGGTTGTGGTACTGGGTGGATTCTTGTTCCTCGTCGTACCGCCAATCGCCCAGCAGACGATGCGCTTTGTCGATACGGTACCTGGACTGCTTGACTCGGCACGGACTCAATCGCAGGGGTTAAATTCGTTCATCAATCACTATCATTTGCAGCCGCAAGTCGACCAGGCGATTGCCTCGCTTAAGAACAATGCGACCGGCTGGGTAACGGATTTCGGCAAGAATGTGGCGAGTGGTGTGGGTTCGCTGCTCGGTGCGATCACTTCGCTCCTGCTGGTGCTCGTACTGTCGTTCTTGATGCTCGTCGAAGGTCCTATGTGGGTCAAGCGCATCTGGGGGCTCTATCGTGACGAAGACAGGATGCTGCACCACCGTGATATCGCTCATCGTATGTACAGTGTCATTACGGGGTATGTCACCGGCCAGCTGACGGTGTCGGCTATTGGAGCGGCTGCGTCGGGACTCACCGTATTTATCCTTAGCATGATCTTCAATGTTCCGGCTAATCTAGCGCTACCGACGGTAGCGGTGACCTTTACGCTTTCGCTGATTCCTATGTTCGGCGCGACAATTGCCGGTGTGATCATGACGCTGCTCATCGCGTTTAACGATGTGACGGCTGCGATTATCTTTATCGTCTTTTTCTTCCTCTATCAGCAAATCGAAAACAACTTCGTGGCTCCAACGATTCAGTCGAAGCGTGTCGAACTATCAGCACTGACGGTGCTCGCATCGGTAACAATCGGTCTGTATGTCTTCGGTCTGGCTGGCGGTATCATTTCGATTCCGATTGCCGGCTGCGTACGTGTCCTGCTCGAGGATTATCTGGCAGGAGCCAAGCGCTCGCGTGTTAAGAGCGAGAAGCCGTTGGCGAAACTAGCGAAAAAGCTGACAAATCAAACCGACGCCTAATATCCTAGGAGCGTGAAGCGGGCCCCGCAGTCGATTGACCGCGGGGCCCTTTGGTGTCCGCTCGGGTACTAGCTCTGTTCGAGCTGGTGTTCCCCGTCCTCTTCGGAGATGCCGTCGTCGACGCCGCCGAGGTCTGCGGGCAGGTGTGGGGTGCCACATAGCTCACTGGTGTGAGGCTGCGTGATCCTGCTCTGGCAGCCTGTCGGGGTTTCGGTGGCAAGGTCAACGTACCTTGATGAGCTTGGCATGATGACGTGCTCCTCTACGATAGATTGATCAAGCGATGAACTATATTTTTATAGCAATTAGACGTGCGACTGTCAATTGTATTCCCAGACTTGGCCGTCGGCCGTGTCGCGGACAGTGACGTCGTGGTGCAGCAGCTCGTCGCGTAACTCGTCAGACAGTCCCCAGTTCTTCGCTGCCCTTGCCTGATCTCGGCGTACGAGTAATTCTTTGGTATTGCTGTCAATGTCGGGTGTTGCCGCCAGGAGTCCGAGTCCAAGCGTCTGGTCGATGAAGCTGATGAGCGTAGTGAGTGACGTCCCGTCGATGTCGCGCAGTGGTGTATGGTCATAGGCTGAAAATACCTCATCGATCAACCGCAGCGCTTCGGGTGTGTCGAGGTCGTTCTGTAAGGCACTAAGGATGTTGCTAGTTATTGCCTGGGCATCGACTGGTGTAGTTGTTTGTTGGGCCGTCTGCCAGCGCAGTGCGGCGATCGCGCGCCAATGTTGAAGGCGGTTGTGGGCTGCTTCGAGGTTATCGAAGCTGAAGTTGGTTTGTTTGCGGTAGTGCGACTGTAGTACGAGCATGCGGAATGCCAGCGGGTCGGCGCCACGTGCCTCGATATCTGCAAGCGTATGGAAGTTACCGAGGCTTTTGCTCATCTTTTTGCCGTCAACCAATATATGCTCGTTGTGCACGAACAGCTGGGCGTAGCGTGAATCGTCATGGCCGGCCGTACTCTGGGCGATTTCGTTTTCGTGGTGCGGAAACGCCAGGTCGATACCGCCGGTGTGGATATCGAACGGCTGACCAAGGCCTTGCCGGCTCATGACAGAGCATTCGATATGCCAGCCCGGCCTGCCGGTGAGGCTGCGGCCGTCAAGTGTGAATTCCCATGCGGGCTCGCCGGGTCTTTGGGTTTTCCAGAGCGCGAAGTCATGGGCCGACTCTTTGTCGTACTCGTCGTTTTGGATGCGTTCGCTGCTGGTGTTTTCATCGGTCAGTTCGACGAGCTGGCCATAGGTCTTGCCTGATTTTTTGTAGGCATCGATCGAGAAGTACACTCCGTCATCGGCAATGTAAGCAAAGCCGCGCTCAAAGAGCTCGGTGATCAGTTGGCGCATGCCCTCGATCGTGGCGTCGTCGGCTGCTTTGATGATGGTGAGGGCATTGGTGTCGTTGCCGATCGCCTGCATATCCTGTAGGAAAATATCGCCGTAGTGCTGCGTCAGTTTGCGTAGCGCAGTCATCGGCTCGTCGCTGCTAAATTCCTCACGGCTGCGGCGGATGGTTTTGTCGTCAACATCCGTAAAGTTCATAACATGCGTGACATCGAGTCCGCTGGCGGTGAGCGTGCGGCGCAGGACGTCAGCCATGATAAAAGCGCTAAGATTGCCGATGTGCGCGTGGTCATAAACCGTCGGACCACAACTGTAAATGCTCGCCTGCCCAGGCGCGAGTGGCGTAAATGGGTCGATGTGTTTGGTGAGTGTGTTGTGGAATGAAAGCGACATGTCGGAATCCTTATTTAGGCTGATACGTGCACGGCAGAGAGGGTGTCCGCGAGACACGCCATGTACAGGTGTTACTGCGCTGCATCATAGTCCCTCAAAGCTTTATCGGTGGCTTCGACCAGTTCGCGGACAATGACATCGTATTGCTCATACGCACGGAAGCCGGCCGCGTAGGCATGGCCGCCGCCGCCAAAGTAACCAGCGACTTGCTCGGCAACTGGCAGGTTCGAGCGGAGCTTGCCAGTAATCTTGCCGTCCGGGTAGGTTTTGATGGCGACCCCAAGCTCGACGCCTTCGACGAGGCGCATTTCATCGAGGACGAGCACGCTTGGGTTGTACTGGTCGCTGTACTGCTGGATGTCTTCCCAGGGAATGTGGACGAGCGCGAGCTTGCCACCCAGCAGGTATTCGATGCGGCCGATGAGCTCGCCCTTGTACGCCAGAATCTCCGGCGACTTCTTCATGAATTCCCGGCGGCGTGCTTCGATGACGGCGTTGCTCGCCCCTAGCTCGGCCAGTTTGCCAGCGACAAAGAACGTGTTGGCGGTGACGTTCTGTGTGGTGAGGCCCAGGCTGTCGCTCATGATGGCAATCATCATGTTCTCGGCAGCCTGTGCGTTGATAGTCCATCCGGCATCGCTTCCCAGTGCATACAGAACTTCGCCGGTTGCGACGGCATCAACGCTGAGCATCGTGTGCTCGAAGCTCAGATTGGACGCGGTAGTATGATGGTCAATGACGAGTACGGGGTGGGTTTCGAGAAAGTGGCGGACACCAGGTGTTTCCAAGACCTTGGTGATCAAAACGTCGGCAGCTGTATCCACGATAATCGCCAGGTCAGCCTTGACGTCGAAGATGTTCGTGACACGGTCCCACCCTAGGATGTAGCGCATATATTTAGGGACTTCGACGGGGCAATACAGCGACACTTCCTTGCCGAGATCGCTCAGGATTTCCTCGAGCGCCAGACTGCTGCCCAGACTATCGCCGTCGGGGTTTTCGGCCTGAATGATGACGATTTTTTGAGCCGATTCGATAAGGTGTTTTGCGGTGTCAAACATTGTACCTATTGTAACAGAGGTGCGTAGAATGTACGACCGTTGACAATATGTAAGTACGGGTGTATAATTAATTTAACAGCGTTGCGTGGTGTCCTTGAGACCGCACCTACGCTCAAGATGGTCGTCACCCCCCCAATCGACCGTCTCGCTGTTCCGCCGAGGGGCGAAGGTAGTGGGTGCTGGCAGAGCACTTGCGTTGGATCTCGTGATTGACCCGCCTTCGCCTCTCTGGTGGATCGTTCGTGAGTGCTTAGCACTCTGCCATAGTTGAGCCTACGGCTCCTTGGTATGAGCACCGTCTCCGACATTTGGTTGAGCCTATCGGCTCCCACCCGACCTTCCTATTCACTTAGGGAGGTCATTTTCTTTGGTGCGTAAATATGATGACATAAAAAGCGGTCCGTCTCTGTCAAGTTGTTGTCGACAGAGACGGACCTGAGTCTACTCCTTGTTGAACGGTTGAAGCGCGCCAAGGATCAATTCTTGGTCGCGGATTCCCTCTTGAAGGCTAGCGATGGCGTTCTGTTCCTTTCGGATGGTGTCTTGGTGGCTGCCGATGCTGGCCAGCTTGGTAGCGATATCCTTCCGGAGCCCCGTGGCATAGTCGGCCTGCAGTTGACGCTCGAACTCTCCTAATGCCATGCTTAGCAGCGGACGGAATTCCGAGTATCTATCCATGAGCAGGGTTGCCGCATGATAGATTACGAGACGTTCGTCGTGGGTTTGTTGAAACTCAAGCCACCAGTTCGGCGTCCACCACGCATTCAGCTTGGACATCTTGCGAACGCGCTGAAAGTAGTCCGAGATGGCAGACTGCCTCGTTGGATCGTCCTGGCTTGCAATTATGGCCGGGGCGATGAGCTGGTAGGCATAGGCAGTGTCGGGGACGATGTTGTCGACAAAACCGCGCTGCAGTTCGCTAAGTGCACGCTCGCTGTTTTCCGGTCGCGTCATCATAGGATGCATGACCATTGTGCCAATTGGGAACGTGACAAACAGCAGCGGGATTGTAACCAACCCTCGCAAATGGGCGTCCACTGATATGCTGCCTGTCCAGATTAAAAGGAATACGGTAAAAGCCGGCGCTACTGCTAGGAGAGTTGCGGGCAATATTACCCACACGCTATATGGCTTCAAGCGCGCGGCATTCAGTGCGTGCAGGTACTTCTTTTCCGGTACGTCGGTCAGTAGCCATGCGGAACCGTTGCGTTGTGTAAGGAGCATCGCTCCTCCTTCGTGTCTCGTTGGAAAAAAGCGTGAGTATAGCGTACGATAAAAATGATGTCAGCGCAACGTATAAAGTACGGACACTACAGAGTGCGGCGGCCTTCGAGCGCATGGGTGAGCGTAATCTGATCGGCGTATTCCAGGTCGACACCGACAGGGATGCCGCGCGCTAGGCGGGTCATCTTGATGTCGATGCCGGCGTCCTGGATATGACGCTGCAGGAAGAGTGCCGTCGATTCACCTTCGACGCTTGCGTTGGTGGCGATGATTATCTCCTCTACCCCGTCACGCGTCAGGCGCTCGATGAGTTCGGGAATATGCAGTTGCTCAGGGCCGATACCATCGATCGGTGAAATCGCGCCGCCCAGGACATGGTAGGTGCCTTTGTACTGCCCAGTGCGCTCCAGGGCAATGATATCGAGCGGTTCCTCGACAACGGCGACGAGCTTCTTGTTGCGGTCGGCGTCGGCATAGAGGGGTGACACGTCTTGATCGCTATCGATCAATGCGAAGGTTACCGGGCAGGTTTTAACTCCGCTATGGAGCTGGGCGATGGCGGCTGCCATGGAATCCGCTGTGTGTGGATTGGCGCGCAGCAAAAAATACGCATACCGCTCGGCGGTGCGTGCCCCAACGCCCGGCAGCTTGCCGAGCTCATCGATGGCGCGAAGGAGCGCTGATGGCAATAACTGGGCCAAATTCCCTCCTAGCTAGAGTCCGAGGCTACCGAGGCCGCCCATGAGTGGCTTCATTTTTTCTGCGGCGATTTCCTGAGCCTTGGCCATGCCGTCACGGATGGCTGATTGGATCCAGCCTTCGAGCTCTTCGATGTCGTTCAAGTCGACGCGTGCTGGGTCGATCTTGATGCTCTGCACCTTGAGTTCACCGTTGATCTGCACGATGACCGCGCCGTCGCCAGCATCTACTTCTACGATTTCTTTCTTGAGCTCTTTTTGAGCCTTTTGCAATTTAGCAAGCATTTTCATTTGGTCGAATGCCATGTCTGATCCTCCGTCGATTAACTATGTACAAGTATACGCTATTGTTGCGTAGATTTGTAGATATAGAAGCGATCGGCGTTGTCGCTCATGGCGTCTGTGACGATGCGTGCCGGTGTTTCGCTGCGGCTGGTGTAGGCAGCGTGCGACACGATGAGCGTCCCCTGTGCCGGCGCGTTGGTGTCTGTCGTGACAGTGAGACCCTTTTGGTATTTCGCGACGACGTTGTAAAACGCTTGTTCTTGCTGACTGACGACGAGTGTGGCCGCGGCGTGATCTGCAGGGTAATTCTGTCGGAGTAGCTTAATGTCGTGAGAGAACTGCTTAGCGATGTAGGGATCGTACGAGTAGCCGTAGAAATAACGATCGACTCCTGTAATCAGCATCCCGCCCATCAGTATGATAAGTGGAATCAGCCCGACGATACGCGCATAGGGGTTACGCGGAAACAAGCTATACCACATATGGAGCAGCGAGGCGATGCCCATGGCAGTGAGCAGTAGCGCCGGGACGAATGAAATGCTTGCTGAGTCGGGATTAATAATGACGACCGGAATCAACAGTACTGTCCAGGCAGTAATGATGTAGCTGCGGGCTGTATACTTGGTGGTAAACAGGCGTAGGATGCCGAGGAGGATGAGCGCCAGTGTCCCGACTCCGTAGAGTGGCGTCAGATACGGAGTGTGTGCCGGTGACCAAAAATCCAGATACAGCGCGACGACCTGGAGGATATGACCGACGATATCAAAACTGCTATTTGGCACACCAAGTAACGTGAAGCCGACGACTGGATGGTGGACGACGGTATAGATTAGCGGCGAGAGTAGTACCAAGCCGACGACTACGGCGATCGCTGTCTTGAGTTTGGGTAGGCGACGGACGATATACCGGAGGTGCGGATGCAGTGCGACGGCACTAACCAGTGCGATAAGGATGTAAATACTGAGCGGCGTATAAAGGCTGAGTGCAACGATACCCGCGAGGATAATCTTCCAAAGCCAGCCGAATCGAGCGCGCAGTGAAATCATCAGCGCGGCGACAAGGAGCCAGACCGACCAGAAGATATAAACGATACTAGGTGTGCCGCTTTGGGCAAGATAGAGGAACTGCCCTGTCGTAATGATGAGCAGCGTCGTCAGTAGAGCGACATTATGGCGGAACCAGCAGCGAAGCAGGACGAACATGCCGGCAATTGACAGGAGTCCGAGGATGATTGACGGCAGTTTGACGCTCAGGACGGAGACCCCTAAGAAATGGAGACTCAGGTGCTGCAGCAAATGATACGGCAGGTTAACGATGAGCGCAGGCTCGAATGACGTCAGTGGATGACTGCTTGTGACGACACTGTCCATTTCGGCCTGCGTCAGCGCGCCAGGAATCAGGAGTCCTGCGACGAACATGAGTACGACGATAATCAGGCTAATCACCCCGTAACCTAGGATGTAGCGCCAGCGGTAGAGTAAGTAATCGGTAACTTTTCTGCCCATATGTTGTTTATGATTGTAGCACTAAATAGGAATGCCAGATAGTATAGGGGTTTATTCGTGCGTCTTGTCGAGCGACATGAAGCGCAGGCGTTCTGGGTGGAAGAACAGATCGATGTGCCCGACCGGCCCGTTACGGTGCTTCGCGATGATCAGCTTGGTGATGTTTTCGAATTCAGGATTATCTGGTTCATAGTAACCAGGGCGGTAGATGAATGACACGATGTCGGCGTCCTGCTCGATCGAACCTGATTCACGCAGGTCGGAGAGCTGTGGGATCTGCGGACTACGGCTTTCGACCGAACGCGACAGCTGTGATAGGGCGATGACCGGCACGTTGAGCTCACGGGCGATCAGTTTGAGGCCACGGGAAATCTCGCTCACCTCTTGCACGCGGTTGCCGTCACTTTTGCCGCTGCCCTGCATCAGCTGCAGGTAGTCGACGATGATCAGGCCGAGCGGCGCTTCGTGTGAAGCGCGGCGGGCCTTGGTGCGCATTTCCAGGACGGTCAGACCCGGCTTGTCGTCGATATAGATCGGCGCTTCAGCCATCTCGCCCATCGCCTCGGAGAGCTTCGCGAAGTCGTCATCACTCAAATTACCAGTACGAATGTTCCATGAGTCGACACCTGAGGCGTCGGCGAGCATACGGTCGACCAGCTGCTCTTTGCTCATCTCGAGGCTAAAGAATAGGACCGGCTGCTTGGCGATTGTTGCCACGTTATAAGCCAGGTTGGTCACGAAGGTCGTCTTACCCATGGCAGGACGGGCAGCCAGGATGATCAGGTCGGAACGCTGCAGCCCGGCGGTCATGTTGTCGAGGTCGCGGTAGCCGGTGGCGATACCACGCAGCGCACCCTTGTTGCGGTGCAATTCTTCCATGCGGTCGAAGCTCTCGGTCAGGATCTGCTCGATGCTCGTCAGGTCCTGTTTGAGCGACTGGTCACTGACGGCGAACAGCTCTTGCTCTGCCCTGCCGAGCAGCTCCTGGACATCCTGCTCTTCGTCGTAGCCAAGTTCCGAGATTTCGCCACTGGCTTTGATGAGACGACGGCGAACTGCTTTTTGAGCGACGAGCTCTGCATAGGCTTCGGCGTGGGCAGCCGTCGGCACGTAGTTGGTCAGTTCGGTCAGGAATGCTGAACCGCCGATGATTTCCAGCTCGTCCTTGCGTTTGAGCTCATCGGTCAGCGTTAGCAGGTCGACGGGTTTGTGGCGCTCATACAGGCGCATCATAGCACCAAAGACGGTGGCGTGGCGCTTATCGTAGAAATCTCGTGGCGTAACCTGCTCGGAAATCTCCGCCAGAACTTCTTCGTCAATCAAAACTGCGCCGAGCAGACTCATCTCGGCGTCAAGATTCTGGGGCGGGACTTTCCCGGCGGGTACTTCTTTTTGGGCCATCTCACTGATTGAACGTGCGGCTACGCGACGCTCACCTCTTCTCCTCCACCCATAATAGCAGCTACGGCCGCCGCCTGGCTATCTTTTGGCGGCGCGGACGTGGCGATGGTTTCGACCATGATGTCGCCGACACCAACGGCGATGAGCGATTTGGCGAGGTTAACGCGGTGTTTGGCATCGTCGAGCTTCTTCTTGTAAAACGCATTGCCGGTATACAGGACGAGTTTTTCGCCGCTGAGCTCGTAGCCGCATTTACTAAGGACGCTATAGACGGCCACAAAGTGCTGTCGGGTGTATTCGATGAGTCCGTTCCAATCGAATTTATCGATGGCGATCGGCCCGGTTGGTTCGTGCGGTGCTGACGATGGAGTGACGGGAGCAGGCGTGCGAGCGGCAACTTTGGCGGCAGGTTTTGGGGTTACGGCGGCCGCTGGAGCGGGCATCTGCGGGTGCGGGACGGTTGCCTGCTTGGCAAGCTCGACGACGGGCGCACTGACTTCCATGACCGGTGCCTGCAGGGCGGCGGTTTTCGGCTTTGGTACGGCATGTGACCCGAGTACGGCCAGTAGTTTGATACCAGGTTGGGATGACCTGCTCACGTCGAGAAGTTGCTCGAGCAGTTCGAGCAGCTGCGGCTTGGTAACGATCAGTTCGCGTAGATACAGCGATAATTGTCGAGCCAATACGGCCGGTTGGATACCGTCAAATTCGCTCTGGTCGTACACTTTGACGATTTCTGACAAATCTTTGCGCTCATAGGCGGCGATGAGCGCTTCGATGCGGCCACGCGGCGCGAGGCCAAGCGTCGTTTCGACGAGCTCGGCAGTAACCCCCTCTTTTTCGTTGGTCAGACTGCGTAGCTGGTCGAGCAGGCTGATGCTGTCGCGGAAACTGCCATCGCCGTGTTGAGCGATCAGATCAAGTGCCTCGTCGGTAATCGTAATCTTTTCTTTGTCAGCGATCATGCGCAGATGTGTGACGGCCGCCTCGCGTGAAATCGAGCGGAATGAGAAGCGCTGGGTGCGACTGATGATCGTTGCCGGGAGTTTATCGATGTCGGTCGTCGCCAGGATGAATACGACATGTGCAGGCGGCTCCTCAAGGGTCTTGAGGAGTGCGTTGAAGGCTGCCTTCGACAGCATGTGCACCTCGTCGATAATGTAGACCTTGTACTTGGCGGATACCGGCGCGATTTGTACTTTCTCGCGCAGGTCGCGCACATCCTCGACGCCGTTATTGCTGGCGGCATCGATCTCTATGATGTCGAGATGGTTGCTGTCGTCGGTGTAGGGCAACTGGTTGATTTCGTGGGCGAGGATGCGGGCGATCGACGTCTTGCCGACGCCGCGCGGACCGGTTAGTAGATAGGCATGCGCAATCCGGCCTGCCTTGAGGCTGCGTGCCAAAATATCGGTCACGTGTTCCTGGCCAACGATTTCAGCTAAACTCTTGCTGCGGTATTTACGGTAAAGCGCCTGTGACATATTATTCCTATTCTTCCCTACTATACCACTGCCGCCTGCTCGGTATAGTTGTAAGCCGTCTTGATCAGTGTGTCGCTTTTGTCGCTATTCATCGCGCCGTACTTACATTGAAGTTTAGCCATTATATTCCCTATCTCGCTCTACTATAGCGCGAATCTGGAGTGAGCAGTGTTGTAGTTTTGGGCGAAATAAAAAACCTCCGCTCGGAGGGTTAGGGGTAAGCAGACGAGAGATCTGGATTACCCGGTGGATAGTTTCTAGTACTTCCGGTGTATTTCCACCGTCTCGTTGGGGCCGAGATGTCCGGCGATGATCTGCGCGATGGTGTGCACCAGCTCTTCTGTCCAGGCGTTGCTCGACAGTACGACCGTCACGGTGTCGGCGTAGTCGTCGACACTCACTGGGGCTCGGTTGAGTTTCTTTATCACCTCTTCGATGATGGCGGGTGCAGTGCCTTTGAGCTGAACTCGCGGGGCGTATTTCAGCTCACCGCGGTGATAGCCGGTGGGCTCCGCAGTTTTCGCGACGACAAACGTCCGGGTTAAGGAGTCCGGATGGGGTTTGCCGACATAGATAGTCGCCAAGGAGTCTTCCTCTCTCGTCTGCTTGTGGTCATGAAATATGACTTAAATTATATTATAACACAAAAACAAAAGAAGCACCAGTACGGTGCTTCTTCGTTCCCAGTAATACTACAGAGCTGCTTCGACGGCTGCCCACGCGGCCTCTGGATTGTCCTCTGGAACGATGATGGTGACCTGGTCACCAATATTGATACGGAAGTACGTGACACTCGCGAGCAGGATGCGGTATTCGCGGCCATTTGCCTCGACGAAGTACACACCGTCGTGTTGGACCAGCGTACCGATGATCTGCTTGCGGCCGACTGGACCGATTTGCTTGTAGATGAATCCGCCGTCGTCGGCGATGGTGAGCTTCAGGATGTCGCCTTCGACCAGCTTTGATTTGCTGGCGTAGTTGGCTGGCACTGGATAGCTCTTGCCGTCAGGGCCGATCATGACCTGGCCGTCAAATACGCCTTCGACAATCTTGCCGCTGACGTCGTCATGGCTGCTATGAGGGGTAATAACGCTGCCGTCGTCACCGACGATGCTAATCAGTAATTCTTTAGCGGCAGCGAGGTTGGTTTCGGCATCTTGAATCAACGACTTCAGCCGTTTGATTTGTTTTTCTGGTAATTCAGACATAGTGACTCGCAGTTTCCTTCTGTCTATTTTTGTAACTAATACCCTATATATAGCAGGTGTTGTAAAAGGTGTCAACATACCCGCTTGACAGTCGGTCGATTTTTGGGTATGTCACCTAGCTGTACTGGAAACCTTGCGTGAGCCAAGGGACGTTCGGCGGGATGAAGCCACACTGGAGTCCGGGGTTCTGTGGTGCCCTTTGCCCCCAAGTGACAGTATCCATACGGTTAATGCCGAGGACATAGTAGTTGCCTAGGTTGGTAGGGCAACCGTTTCTACCTGCGCTATATTTGTAATAGAAAAACTCGTAGGTACTACCACTTGAGCCAGGGTTTAACGATCCTGGGGTGACTGGGTTCCCGGAGTCTACGGGTACATTTGCCATAACGCCCCCGCTGCGTAGTGCACTTATAAAGTCTGTGTTTGATGTCCCGTTGGTCGAGGTTTCCCAGCTACTCGCATTTGGCGTCGACTGCGCATCTGGGTAATCGCCGTATTTGAGCTTATACAC
>JAEWBQ010000015.1 GCA_023391075.1 Candidatus Parcubacteria bacterium | reverse complement strand
GTATCAGTGTCAACGATCAAATCGTCCACGGCGTGCCAACCGATACGCCATTCGAAATCGGCGATGTCGTCGGCTTTGACCTCGTGATTGAAAATAAGGGCATGAAGACTGACGCGGCCTTTACCATGGTGGTTGGCGAGGAGCCAAAGGGTGCGGTAAAGCACCTGCTCGCGACGACCGAACGCAGCCTCTATGCCGCAATTGACGCCATCAAGGGGCCAGTTTATACCGGTGACATTGGTGCGGCGGTCGAAGCGGTGCTGGCGGGCGGAAAATTAGGAATTATCCGTGAGTTAGTGGGGCATGGCGTGGGGCTCGAGATGCATATGCCGCCCGAACTGCCGAACTACGGCCGTAAAGGTAGCGGTGTTCTGTTGACGCCTGGTGACACTGTGGCGATCGAGCCCATGGCGACGCTTGGCAAAGAGCGGATCTACACCGAAGACGATGGCTGGACGATTTCGACCTACGACGGCAGCCTGGCGGCGCATTTTGAACACACTATTTTGATTACTGAAACCGGCGCTGAAATCTTAACCCAGCTTTAGCAGCTCACGGACGCGGCGGCCTATGGCCTCGGACGGTTCGAGTACTACGGCGCGGCCGTCCGCGAGCGCGATGATATCGTCTTTGATCCAGTGATAGTGGGTGCAGCCCAGTACGATGACGTCAGCGCCTTCTTGGATGACCGGTTCGATCACGGCTTTGATACGTTCGTGGTTGAGCTGGTTGTTTTCAATGAGATAGGCCCACTCGCTGCAATCCGGTTCGATGACGCGCAGGTGGTTGCCATAGCGGGAGAGGAGGTTGCGGTAGCGGTCGCTGGCGAGAGTAGCTGGCGTCGCGCAGACAGCAATCGTGTCGGTGGTAGTGAGGCTGGCGGCGGGCTTGATCATCGGTTCGATGCCGATGAATTTTTGCGTCGGATAGCGTGCGCGTAGTGTGCTGATCGCGGCGGTTGTCGCAGTATTGCAGGCGAGGACGATGACGTTGCAGCGCTCTTTGAGTAACGGCAGAATCGCAGCCTCGGTCAGGCGAATAACCTCGTCAGGTGATTTGTCGCCATAGGGGACATTGGCGCGGTCATTGACGGTAATAATTTCCGTGTTTGGAAACGTCTGTTGCAGGGCGGCAGCCACTGCTTCGCCGCCGATGCCACTATCGAATACGCCAAGTTTCATATTGTTATTGTACGCTGTTTGAAAGCTAGGCAAAATCCCGCATAAGCGGTATACTCGATGGTATGCAAGAAACTTCTCGATATGCAGTCGGCATTGATATCGGTACGACGACGGTCAGGTGTGTGATCGGACATCTCGACGGCACGACTGGCACACCGACGATCGTTGGTGTCGGCGCAGCACCAAACAGCGGCATGCGTAAAGGCACGGTCGCACACCTTCAGGGGCCGGCGCAGGCGATTGACGCTGCTCTGGGCGAAGCGGAGCGTATGAGCGGCTACCAGGTGAGTGGCGCTGCCCTCAGTATCAACGGTGCGCATATTCTGAGTACCAAAACCGATGGTATGATTGCTGTCGGCGCGATGGATCACGAAATTAACCACGATGACATTATGCGTATCGAAGAAGTCGCCACGATCGGCAAGGTGCCGGCAAATCGTGAAATCCTCGAAGTGGTGCCGCATAGCTACCGCCTGGATGGTCAGGATAACATCAAAGACCCACTCGGGATGACTGGTACTCGCCTCGAAATCAACGCGAATGTCATCTCGGCACTCGCACCACAGCTACAAAATCTGCAAAAGTCTGCCGACATGGCCAAGGTCGTAGCACATGCTACTATTCCGTCGGTCCTCGCCTCGGCGCGTGCGGTCCTCAGCGAACAGCAGCGTGAAAACGGTGTGGCAGTGATTGATTTTGGCGGCGCAACGACGAGTATCGCCGTGTTTGAAGAGGGTGATCTGCAACATGTCGCAGTGGTGCCGATGGGCGGTGTCAACTTGACGAACGACCTGGCGATTGGCCTCAAGACCGATCCGGAAATTGCCGAAAAGGTAAAACTGGCGCATGCAGTCGCCGTACCTCGCGGTGTGAATGAAAGCGTCAGCGTGACGAGCGATACCGAAACGCTCAGTTTTGATACTCAGGATATCGACGAGATCGTCGAAGCACGTCTGGAAGAAATTTTTGAAGCGGTCGCCAAAGAACTGAGACGTGCCGGCCGTGCAGGTCAATTGCCAAGCGGTATCGTACTTGTCGGCGGCTCGGCGCAACTCCAGGGCATGGCTGAGTTTACGAAAAAAGCACTCGGGCTCGCTGCCCGTGTCGGTAAGCCAACCGGCTTTGCCGGCGTGGCTGATCATATCGAAGAGCCGCAGTTCGCGGCAGCTATCGGGCTTATGCTAGCGGATGCCGAAGGCGCAAGCCAACAGGTGCCTGCTGGGGTCCATGGCTTCGACAGCAAAAAGACACTGAAGAGCGCCGGTTCGGCCTTGAACAAGTTTCTTGACAGGTTTAAGGCGTAGCTTTAAGCTGAACAATAAAGTGCTATACTAAATAAGTACAGAATAGCGGGAGAGTGCATTTCATGCCTGAAGTAAAACCAAGCGAAATACAAACATTTGCCAGCATCAAAGTCGTCGGCGTCGGTGGCGCCGGTGGATCAGCCGTCAACCGAATGAAGGAAGCGGGTCTTGCTGGCGTACAGTTTATCGCCATGAATACCGATGCGCAGGCGCTCCATAATTCAAAAGCAGACATCAAGATTCACCTCGGTCATTCAACGACGAACGGCCTTGGCGCTGGTGCCGACCCTTCGGTCGGTGAAGCCGCGGCCAATGAGTCGCGCGAAGAAATCAAAGAGGCCTTGACGGGTGCCGACATGGTCTTCGTCACTATTGGTGCCGGCGGTGGTACCGGTTCGGGTGCTGGTCACGTGGTGGCTGAAGTTGCCCGTGAACTCGGTATTCTCGTCGTCGGTGTCGCCACGAAGCCATTCAGCTTCGAGGGTGAAAAGCGCCGTCAAAATGCCGAATGGGCCGTAGCGCAACTTGGTCGTCAGGTCGACACCATGATTACGATTCCAAACGACCGTCTACTGCAGACGATCGATCGCCGCACGCCACTACTCGAAACCTTTAAGATCGCCGATGACGTACTGCGTCAAGGCGTCCAGGGTATCTCTGAACTGATTACCGAACACGGCCTGATTAACCTCGACTTCGCCGACGTCAAGGCAATCATGAGCAATGCCGGTTCGGCACTGATGGGTATCGGCCGTGCTAGCGGTGATGACCGTGCCGCGCAGGCTGCTCAGCAGGCAATCGAGTCGCCGCTGATCGAAGTCTCGATCGACGGTGCCAAGGGCGTCCTGTTTAACGTTACGGGTGGCTACGACATGAGTATGAGCGAGATCCAGGAAGCTGCCGAAATCATCACCAGCGCTGTCTCGCCAGACGCTAACATTATCTTTGGTGCGACGCTGAAGCCTGAACTCGAAGATGAGCTGATCATTACGGTTATCGCAACCGGCTTTGATAGCGCGTTCTTCCACGAGCAGGCCGCTCAGCTCGAAGTCGCGTCGCCAACGGACCGTCCAGCGGTCATCGATGCGGCTGTTAAGGAGCTCGATATGGAACTTGATCACACCGAAGCTGCCCAGCAGTTCGCCGAAGAGCCAAAGCACGACATCTGGAATACTCCAGCTGAAGAAGATGACGAATCCGATACGCCTGCCTTTTTACGCCGCCGCAAAAAGCACGGCAGCGAGGAGTAAGCACTAATGAGCGTTCCGTTTAAGATCGGTGACAGCCGCGTCATCGAATCACGTGAGTCAGCCGACGGTGTGACGATTCGCCGCCGCCGCGAAACGCCGGATGGCAAACGGTTTACCACCTACGAGCGCATCGAGCGCCCAAATCTCGCTGTCATCAAAAAAGACGGCTCACGCGAACTATATGACCGTGACAAATTATCATCGGCGATCCACCGTTCGGTGGGTAAATTCTTCTCGTCGGAACTGGAAGTCGAGCGGATTATCAATGATGTCGAAGATACCGTTTACGACCTGGGTGAAAGCGAAGTTACTTCGCGGCAGATCGGTGATATCGTGCTCGACACGCTTGCTGAGTGCAATGAAGTGGCGTATGTCCGCTTCGCCAGTGTCTATCACGAGTTCAAGACGCTCGACGAGTTCGAAGAAATCCTAAAGCAGCGCCGTCACCGGAAGGCATAGTGATGCGCGTCGTTGTCGTGTATAAGGACCAGACTGATTACGCCCGGACGGTTGATGATTATCTGCGCGACTTCGAGCGCCAAACGGGTGCAGCAATTGAGACGCTTGATCCTGATTCGAGCGAGGGCAGTGACTTCTGCCGAACCTATGACATCGTCGAATATCCGTCGCTCGTCGCACTCAGCGATGACGGCACGATGCAGAATTTGTGGCGCGGCCTGCCGCTGCCGACGATCAGCGAGGTGAGCTATTATGTTTAAACGAATCAAATTCTACCTATTGCCGAGCGACAAAGAGCTGCGCGATAACCGCTGGATTTTCATCAGCATGCTCGTCGGGGCGATGCTCAGTCTGTTGGCGGCCTTTGTATTGTCGATTGATGCGATCGAGCTCGCGAAGAATTCACATGCGGTCCTAAGCTGCAACGTCAATGCTGTCATCAGCTGCGGGACGGTGAACTCTCATCCGAGCGCGTTTATCTTCGGGTTTCCGAACAGTTTCTTAGGGCTTGTGACGGAGCCGATCGTTATTACCGTCGCAATTGCCGGACTGGCGGGTATTCGTTTTCCGAAAGCGTTCATGTTCGCTGCGCAAATTGGGTACACGCTCGGTCTCGGTTTCGCACTCTTTTTGTTCTACATGAGCTTCGCGGTGATTGGTGCGCTGTGCCCATGGTGCATGCTCGTGACGGCCACGACGCTTTTCGTGTGGTTCGCGATTACCCGGTTTAACATCCGCGAGAACAATTTGTACTTGCCGAAAAGTCTTGAGTACAAACTCAAGGGCTTTATCGCTCGCGACTATGACAAGCTGCTGCTTTTTAGCCTGATCGTGCTCGGTGCGGTGATGATCGTCGCGAAGTACGGCTCGAGCCTCTTCGCTTAATCTGGGTACTTCAAGAGTTCGTTTATTGCCAGTGCAACTGCTGGTAATCGCGATAAGGAGCCGGTATACGCCAGGTGAATCGGCTGCCATGACGGCTTGAATTTCTCTTTGAACTTACGCAGGCCGCGGAATGAAAACCAGCGATCGGTGTAGGAGTAGAGCATATGGAGGCCGCGCTCTCCGACGCGTCCGCCTTCGAGCCCGGAGAGTGGTGCCAGCCCCAGGTCGAATTCCTGCCAGCCTTCGTGACGCAGCTGCCGCATGAGGTTGAGGAACAGGAAGTCCATGGTGTTGGTGGGAGCATCGGGGAGAAGGCGCATCAGATCAATTGACGCCCGGCGCTGAGCGCTTGAAAAGTTCGGCTGCAGGCTGGCAAAGGCGACCGCTTGGCCGGTTTCATCCCGGACGACGAACAGGCGGCTTTGCTGTAAGTAGCCGGCCGTAAATGACCCCATGGCAAAGGCGCGCTCGCTGCGACCACCCCCACTCAGCCAGGCGTCTGACACCTCGCGTAGTTCTTGGAGCAGGCGAGGGTTGTGCCGCGGACTGTACATCGTGGCTGTGAAACCGTTTTTCGTAAAGCGGTTCATAATATTACGATTATTCTTGCGGCCGAGCAGCTCGGGCAGTTCGGCGAGGGGGACGCGGGCAGCTTCGCCGATTTTTAGCAAATGGAGGTCGCTGTGTTCGTACAAAGGCAACAGATCATGTTCGATACCGATGAAAGCAGTTTGCCAGCCGCGGCGGGCGGCAAAGTCGAGAAACTCCTCGAGCAAGAAACGGCGCGCCAGGTATGATTCGGCAATCGGATCGGCAAGTGCGATACAGGTGCCTTCGACGAGTGCGTATGCGACGAACCCCTCGACATTTTGGCCGAAATAATACGACTTATCAGCCGGAAAGTATTTGAAGTAGTCTTCGCTCGACGTACCAAACCGACGCAACAGGTGGAGCGCCCGTGCGTGGGCGAGCGGGGTCAGCCGAAAGGTGTCTGCAACGGGCCGGAGCAGCGCAAAGGCGATGATCGTATAATTCATCACTCCTAGCAGGAAGAGTAGGATTCGACCGATAACGTGCGAGGCTGAAGGGTAGCGCAGCGGCGAGAATAGATCTTGTAGCGAATACATGTCATCGAGCGCGCGAATGACATTAAAGCCGAGCGAAAATGGTCGGTGTTCGCTGCTGGCGAGAATAAAAAAGGCGATACAGCCGATGGCTGTGGAGATCGTCGTGACAATGAGGGCGCGCTTGAGGGTGCGTCCAATGACGGAGCTATGACCGGCGATGGGGTAGTAACGGTGAGTGACGGCAAGGATGCCCAGTGCAAAAAGCGGGGCGAGGCTTAGCCAGCTCACCGCTTCACGCACTTCGATCGATTCCCATACGACCGCGAGTCCCAGGACGACCAATCCCGTCTGCCACGCTGCTCGTCGGCCAATCATGAGGCCGATCGACACATAAAACGTCGCCGCCAATATCAGGCTGTCGATGAGTGATGAAGCGTGCAGGACGATGAGCGGAGCCGGGTATTGCAGGCGCGATGGTCCGTAGAGCAGCGCGATGATGGCGACGGCAAACGTTAGCAGCGCGACACTGCGGCGAACCGCTTGTTCTCTAGGTAAACTGTCTCGCATAATCTCTCTTAGTATACGCCACTTGATGAGGGGTGATAACTGGGGTATGATAAAAGGGACGTTTTGAGGAATCAAGTGAGCGGCTATCACCCGCGAAGTCACCGGGAAGAACACTGGAAGGTTAGTAGAACCCGGCGCGTACGCCGCGACAGAGCGAACAACTAAGCGCGAACAAGAGGCCTCCGTAACGCCTGCGTTATGGAGAAAAGGAAGAATCTCTTTTTCGAAACTGGATGGTACCACCCGACGTTCGGGTTCCAGTGTCGGAATAGGGATTTTTATTAATTTAAAGGAGAATCATATGACGAAGCTGGAAGGACGACCTTTTGAAAACGGGCCTACCTGCGACGGTGTGGCGTACGTGGCTGATGCGCCGCACGACTTGGCAGATATCTCGGTTGCCGGCCGATATCCCGAAGAGGGGTGGGCGCAAAATCATGTCTCACATGAACTTGTGCGTGTTGTGCGCGGATTAGGTCAGTTGGTAGTCCGGGGTGGTGCGTCGATTGATTTGGAACCGGGCGCTACGGTCGAAGTAAAACCGGGAACCTGGTTTGCCTGGAATGGTGACATTGACCTCCTGATGACATGTAGTCCGCCATTTATGCCAGAGCAGTACGAGCATCGCGGGGCGCTAGAGTCACTTATCGAAGATTACTTTCCGGATGACGCAACGTTCGTGACTGAGCTTGACGAGGAAGATCAGATTGGATTTTTATACGGCCAGCTTGAGGACCAAGGCCTCGATGCGGATATGATTTTTAAACAGTATGGAATAACGGAGGCTTAACGATGAAATTTAAAGCAAACACCCGCCGCCGCGCACTGCAATACGAAAAAGATTTGGTGCAGCAGTGGAAGAATAATAAGACGTTCGAAAAGTCGGTCGAACAGCGCCCGGCTGATAACTCGTATGTGTTTTATGATGGGCCACCGTTCATCACCGGTGTGCCGCATCACGGTACGCTGCTAAGTTCTATCGTCAAAGATGCTGTGCCGCGCTACTGGACGATGAAAGGCAAGCGCGTCGAACGCGTCTGGGGTTGGGATTGTCACGGTCTGCCAGCCGAAGTCTTTACCGAAAAGAAGCTTGGTATCAAGGATCGCCGCGACATCGGCACCAAAATCAGCCTCGAAGAGTACATCACGACGGCTCGTGACAATATGGTCCAGACCAGCAGTCTCTGGGAAGACACTATCGACCGCATCGGCCGCTGGGTCGACTTCAAGGGTGCCTATAAGACCATGGACAAAGAGTACATGGAGTCAATTTGGTGGGCGTTTAAGACGCTTTACGAAAAGGGCAAGATCTACGAAGGTGAGCGCGTGCTTATGTACTGTACCCGCGATGCCACGCCGCTTAGTAAGGCTGAAGTTACGATGGACGCCGGCGCGTACCAGGATGTGACCGATCCGAGCGTCTACGTGAAGTTTAAGCTTGATGATGGCTCGACACTACTGGCCTGGACGACGACGCCATGGACGTTGCCAGCCAACACGGCCGTCGCAGTGAACAAAGATTTTGACTATACCGAAGTGAAGCTTGCGGGTGAACAATTTATTTTAGCAAAAGACTTGCTTGACAAGGTGCTGGTTGACGAAAAGCATAAGCCGCTCGACTACGAAGTGGTCCGGACTCTTAAGGGTAAAGAGCTGGTCGGCAAGACCTACGAACCGCTGTTTGAAAACCGCGGCGAAGGCGCCCATAAGGTCTGGCACGCCGATTACGTCAGTGCCGAAGATGGCTCAGGGATCGTTCACTTGGCGCCGGCATATGGTGAGGAGGACTTTATCCTCGCCCGCGAAAAGGGAATCCCCGTCGTGCATGTCATCGACGAGAACGGCCTCTACACCGAGACCGAGTGGAAGGGTGAGAACGTTTGGGAAATCAATAAAACGATCGCTAAAACGTTGCATGAGCGGGGCATGGTCTGGAAGATCGACTACATCCGCCACAGCTACCCTCACTGTCACCGCTGCGGCACACGCCTGATGTACCGGGCTCACCCGAGCTGGTTCCTCGATGTCGATGGGCAGCGTGCGGAAATGCTAGCGCACAATACCGAAGATATTACCTGGTTCCCAGAACACATCAAGCACGGCCGCTTCGAAAAGAACATCCAGGCTGCACCGGACTGGAACCTGAGTCGCGACCGCTTCTGGGCGACGGCCATGCCGGTCTGGGAAGGTACTGACGAAAAGGGCAAGAAGCACCAGATCGTCGTCGGCAGCTACGCGGAGCTCAAGGAGCTGAGCGGCGTCGAACTCGACGATTACCACCGTCCGTGGGTCGATGCGATTGAGTTTGATAAAAATGGTGTTCACTACACGCGCATCGACAAAGTGCTCGACGGCTGGTTTGAAAGCGGTTCGATGCCATTTGCTCAGTTCCACTATCCGTTTGAAAACAAAGAAAAGTTCGAAGCGAACTTCCCCGGCGACTTTATCGCCGAGTACGTCGGGCAGGTGAGGGCATGGTTCTACTACCTGCACGTGGTGAACGTCGGCCTGTTCGGCACCAGTGCCTTCAAAAACGTCATCGTGACCGGTACGCTCGCCGGTAACGACGGTCGCAAGATGAGTAAGAGCTACGGCAACTATACCGACCCGAACGAGCTGATGGACCAGTATAGCGCCGACAGCCTGCGCTTCCTATTGCTCCAATCGCCTGTATTGAACGCCGAAGACTTCAGTTTGCAGGACAAAGACGTCGGCGACGTCGCCCGCAAGCTTTCGATGGTCTGGAACATGTACGACTTCTTTACGATGTACGCCGAAGTTGATGGCTGGGAATTTGATGGTGAGCTGAGTGACCCGTCCCCGAGTCTGACTAATCCGCTTGATCAATGGGTCGTCAGTCGTCTCCACCAGCTGATTAATGAGGTCGAAACCAATATGGACCGCTACGATATCCCGAGCGCCCTCAAGCCGATTCTGCCGTTTATCGATGACGCCAGCAACTGGTATGTCCGCCGCTCACGCCGCCGGTTCTGGAAGTCTGGTGACGATACCGACAAAAATAACGCCTATCGCACGCTGCACTATGTACTGGTCCAGCTCGCTCAGGTCTTGGCACCATTTACGCCATTCCTCGCCGAAGAGTTGTACCAAAAGCTGACCGATGGCGAGAGCGTGCACCTGCTCGACTGGCCAACCGCTGGTCACATCAATGAGCTGGTCGTTCGCGACATGGAAACGGTCCGCGACTACGTCACGCAGGCCCTGAGCATCCGTGCCAAAGAAAAGCTCAAGATCCGCCAACCGCTCGCCAGCGTCACCGTCCCAACCATGGGCGAGTTCGTCGACTTCGCCGATATTCTGACAGAAGAGCTGAACGTCAAAGCGGTCAAGCAGGGCAAGGAACTGGCCTTTGACCTGATGGTGACACCAGAGCTGAAGCGCGAAGGCCTGATGCGCGAAGTCATCCGTCATGTCCAAAACGCGCGCAAGCAGGCTGGTCTGAACGTCGACGACCACATCGTCTTAAGCCTTACGACTGACAGCCTGGACCTCTCGCAGGCAATTGCCGAGCATGAAGCGGTCATTATGGCGGAAACGTTAGCCGACGCGATGGCGACGGCCGACGATTATACGGCCACAGTGGCGGTTGAAGGCGAGAGTCTGACGATTGCGCTGCAAAAAGCCTAACCAGCTTGCTGTCTGACGACGCGCTACGATAAAACAAGGCTACAAAAGGGAACACCAACATGAAACCACTCGTCATCGGGATAACGATGTGCATCGACCAAGAGGATCGGATCACGAAGGGCGCGATGTACAATTATGTGCGTCGTACCTACGGCCAGGCGGTCGCTAAGGCCGGCGGGCAGCCGATCTTTATTGATCCGTCGATTGACCCATGGGCGGCTGCGGAGTTGTGTGACGGCATCGTGATTAGCGGCGGCGAAGATATCGATCCATCACTCTATGGACAGGCGATGCAAAATGCCACGGTCCTCGAGCCGCGCGAACGGACGGATTGGGAGCGGCAATTGATCGATGCCTGCAACGAGTGGGACGTGCCCATCCTGGGAGTCTGTTATGGATCGCAGCTGTTGAACGTCCATTACGGCGGTACGCTTCACCAGGATGTGGCGGCGGCATTCGGGGAAAAGCAGGCGCATGGTTCGAGTGCAGCGCCCGTTCGTCACCAGATCAACTTCGAGTGTGATTTGTTCGGCCTTCATGCTGGCGATGCGGTGTATGTCGAGGCCCGCCACCACCAAGCTGTGAACGAATTAGGCACGGGAATGGTCGCCGTTGCCCGAGCTAATGACGGTTGTATCGAGGCAATTGCTGGCAATGGGCATTTCGGCGTGCAGTGGCATCCGGAATCCGACGAAACGGCCCTGATGATATATGGCGGCTTCGTCAGTTACTGCCAGCAGCGGCGCGATGCGAAGGGGAGGTTACGACGCCCGCTCCTGCCGGCATTTATGACGCAGTGGCTCGCCGTACGACGTGACAGCTGATTGACAAAAGCGTTTTAGTGTGTTAATATACATTCAACATCTATTAACACAAACAACACGATTATGTCATTATTTCATCACAGCGTAACATTTCAACAAGCCGACCCCTTGGGTGGCGGCCTGGGCGAAGAAATCGAACAGGAAATGAACGAGACCGAAGCTATCGTCCTAGGTGACGAAGACGGCTCGCAGCTTATCCAGGCGTGGGAAAAGATCGCCGACGACGTCCACAAGGATCCCGAATGGTTTACCTTCGTCAACGATGACGATGACGAATAGTGCCGCCGGTTTGGTATCATAATTATATGGGATTATTCGACGATCTAGGGCTCGGTGAATTTCTTGACGACGTGCGTGCGGCGGGTGAGGAGTTCGAGGCGCTCAAAGACGACGTCGTGTCGTCAGTCGTAGAACTTGGGCGTGAGCTGGCCGGCGACGACGCGCAGACGGACGGCGAGGCGAGCGAGTAGTGAGGGCGATCGTATCTGACGTGGCATTTGACGCCTTAATTACGCGCGCCATGAACGAACTGCCGCAGCAGTATATCAAGGGTCTCGACAACGTTGCCATCGTCATGGCTGACGAGCCTGACGAACACCAGCGCGAGAAGATGCAGCTGGATGATAACCACTTACTGCTCGGTCTTTACGAGGGCGTACCGATTACCCAGCGCGGCAGCGGCTGGTCGGGGATGCTACCCGATAAGATCACGCTCTTTAAATACCCGCTGCTGGAAATCTCGCGCAGCGAGCAGGAATTCTTTGCGCAGATCAAACAGACGTTGTGGCACGAGATGGCACACTATTACGGCCTGAGCCATGCCGACATGGACGCGCGTCAAGCGCACTAGGAGTGTTTTGCCAGGAGCGGCACGACCCTTGTAAAAACCCCTGGTATCTGTTACAATCAATGAGATTGATTAATACCTAAAAGGAATCATAATGTCAAAAGCAGTCGTTAAGATCGGTGGCAAGCAGTATATTGTCGCTGAAAAAGAGACCCTCCTGGTGGACCTCCTCCCGGAAGGCACAAAAGAGCTCACGCTTGATGCACTGTTGGTGATTGACGGCGACAAAACTACTGTCGGCGCGCCAGCGGTAAAGGGTGTGAAAGTTGCCGCTAAGGTCGTTGAAGACCTCGTCAAGGGCGACAAAATCCGCGTTATCCGCTACAAGGCTAAGAAGCGCGTTCACAAGGAAACTGGTCACCGTCAGAAGTACACCAAGCTCGAGATCACGTCGATCAAGTAGCTGCCACGAAAACCTCGCTGAATCGGCGAGGTTTTTTGGTCGCCAAACATACTGCTCGTGCTACAATGGGAGAAGAAGAGGGAAGACATAAACAGTGGCAATCGTCATATCTGTAACCAATCAAAAAGGTGGAGTAGGTAAAACTACCAGTGCGATTAACATCGCGTATTATTTGTCGAAGCAGGGCAAGAAAGTGCTGCTGATTGATTTTGACCCGCAGGGCAACGCGACGAGCGGGCTGGGTATCGATAAGCAAGGTCTGGATAAGACCATGGTCGACGTCATTCTCGGGCAGGCGGCACTGGAGTCGGTTATCGTGCCGACCGAGCACAAGAATTTATTCGTCGCACCGACGACGCCGCACCTGGCGAATACCGAAGTTGAGCTGGCGCAGGCGGAGCGCCGTTTCAGCCGCCTGAAAACAGCGATCGACCAGACCGAAGGCTATGATTTTATTTTGATTGATAGCCCGCCGAGCCTGAGTCTGCTGACGGTGAACGGCCTCATTGCCGCCCGCTATGTCCTGCTGCCGGTCCAGGCAGAATTCTACGCCCTCGAGGGGCTTGGTCAATTGCTCGAGACGATGAAGCTGGTCCGCAAAAGCATGAACCCGACGCTCGATCTGCTCGGTGTGTTGCCGACCATGGTCGACCACCGCACGACGCTTAGCACCCAGGTGCACGAAGAAATCAAGAAACACTTCCCGGGTAAGGTGTTCCAGTCGGTCATCCCGCGCAACATCCGCCTGGCGGAGGCGCCAAGCCACGGCTTGCCAATCGGCGCCTATGACAAATTTTCAAAGGGCGCCCGCGCTTATAAAGCAGTAACGAAGGAGGTAGTGCAACGTGTCGGCTAAAAAAGGACTCGGACGCGGCTTTGATTCGCTGATTCCGACCGAACTGCTCGATGAATCGTTTGATCCGACGGCAGAGCAGGACGACAAGGTTAGCGAGCTGCGCCAAATCAAGCTCACTGAAATCACGCCTGATCCCGATCAGCCGCGCCGTCATTTTGACGAAGTAGCGCTGACGGAACTATCGGCGTCGATCGTGGCGCATGGGATTTTGCAGCCGATCGTGGTGACGCCGAAAAGCGGTGGTTACTTGATCGTCGCTGGTGAACGCCGCTACCGGGCGGCCAAGATGGCTGGGCTTACCAAAGTACCGGCACTGGTCCGTACGCTTAATGCGCAGCACAAGCTGGAACTATCGCTCATCGAAAACCTGCAGCGCCGCGACCTCAATATTCTCGAGACCGCGACGGCTTACCTGAAGCTGCGTGATCAGTTTAACCTGACACTCGACCAGATTGGTGAGCGGGTTGGCGGCAAATCGGTCAGCGCGATCAGCAATACGCTGCGCCTGCTGCGCCTTCCGGAGTCGGTTCGCCAGGCGCTAGCCGAGGGGCGGCTACGCGAAGGCCAGGCTCGGCCGCTCGTCAATCTCGACGCAGAAGTAATCGAAGAAATCCTGCCGCAGATTCTTAAAGAAGAGTGGAGTGCCCGCAAGATCGAACAGTTTATTGTGCAGATCAAGAAGAACCAAGCCGGCGCGAAGAAGCCGCTCGCCAAGATGGAAGCGGTGCCGTACCAGCAGGATACCGAGCGCCTGACGAAGCGTTTTGGTACCAACGTCCAAATCAAGACCAATTCGCGTGGCTCCGGGCAGATTGTCATCAAGTTCAAGAGTGATGACGAGTTTCAGCGGATCCAGGGGATGCTCGCCGAATAATCGAGCACGTACAGCTACCAAAAACCGCCCTGACTGCAGGGCGGTTTTTGGTAGGAAACGTTCCAATTAGAAGAACCGGATCTTGTCGAGCGGCCAGATGCGTAGGCCGACAGGTCCGATCACGTCGTAGTAGGGGATGAGACCGAGGCCGCTGCGCGAGTCGAACGAGAAGCTGCCGATACGGTGGTCGCCGGCGACGAACAGCGTACCATCATCAACGACCGTGTCGACGTCACCACTCGAATAGCTGCCCGGGTGGGAGCCTGGGTCGTTCTTTTGGGCGTCATCTGGATGGAAGCCTTCGGGATGGGCGGCGTTATAGACAGTCAGGACGCCGTCTTTGACGGTGACACGTTCGCCAGGAAAGGCGATGACACGCTTGACGATGAACTCTTCGCCCGTGCCGGTGCTGTAGCGCGGATTTTTGAAGACGATAATCTGGCCCCGCTCGGGAACATACTGCTTGTTCTGTAGCTGCGCCCAGGTGACGGGGAGGCGATTGACAATAAGGCGGTCACCTGTATGGAGCGTTTCTTCCATACTTGGTCCCAGGACATTGAAGGTGCGGAAGATAAAGCTGTTGATGATAAGTGTGCCAACGAGGACGCTGACGATAAAAACTGAAATGCTCAGCACGTCCTTGAAAATTGGATGGCGTTGTAGAAATGATAGCTGCATATATATTTACTATACATCTCGGAAGGGTGAATACCTAGCGAAAAAGCCTATGTTTTGGCGTTTTCAAAACAGCCATGAATTAGTATACTAGGGTAAGTATTTATGAGACCAAACAAACCTTCTATCGACGGCTTTCAGCCACGCCGCCCGGCTAACCAGGCATCATTTGAAACTCGGCGACGCGCTCCTGCCGCACGCGGCACCACGGGACTGCAACGCGCGAGTGGTCGCGTCGTGGCTCGCAGTGCCGCACTGGCCGTGCCCACGATCGCGACCGGCGCTCAGGGTGTCAGTCGGGAAGATCTCAACGATTCGCTCCGCGGCATCGAAGATGTGCCGCAGCCGCCCAAGAAGCGTCTAAGCCGTCGCCGCGGTGAGAAAAAACCACAGACCCGTACCCGTCGTATCGTCAAATGGGCTATCATTGCTGTCGTCGTCGTGTTACTTGCGGTGGGCGGCTGGTTGGGTTACAAGGTGCTCCATGCTGGCGGCAATATTTTCAAAAGCGGTAACATCTTGTCATTATTCCAGAATCAGCCATTAAAAGAAGACGCTAACGGCCGCAGCAATATTTTGCTGCTCGGTACCTCAGAGGATGATCCGCGGCATGACGCCGGCAACCTGACCGACTCGATCCAGATCATCAGCATCGACCAGAAAAACAAGACGGTGGCAATGTTTAGTGTGCCGCGCGACCTGGAAGTGCAGTACGGCATGGCATGTCCAAGCGGCTATGCCGGCAAGATTAACGTATATTTCTCGTGCGTCAACAGCGGCACCGATTCGGCCAGCGAGCAAGATCGCCTCGCTAAGACACAGAAATTCATCGGCGACATTTACGGTCTCGACATTCAGTATGGCGTACACGTGAACTACACGGTGATGCGCGACCTCGTGAAGGCTCTGGGGAATAGTATCACGGTTGATATCCAGGGATCGAACGGTGATCCTGGTGTGATGGACAGCAACTTTGACTGGAAGTGTTGGAACGGTGCGAAGCACTATCCGGGCCTGGCGGTAATCAAGCAAAACTGTCCGCCAAACGGTCACTTCATCGACTATCCGAACGGTCCGGCAACGCTCGACGCCGAGCATGCGCTCTACTTGGCGCAGGCGCGCGGCGATGTCATGCCGACGTATGGCCTGGGCAACTCTAACTTTGACCGTGAAGCTAACCAGCGCAAAATCATGCTGGCAATCAAGGACAAGGCGCTCAGTACCGGCACGCTGACCGATATTACCAAAGTCACGGGTATTGTTGATGCGATGAGTGATAACCTGCGCACCAACTTCGATGCTTCGGAAATCCGGACCCTGATGCAACTGGGACAAGATATTAAGCCGGATCAGATAACGACGATCAATCTGTTTGATCGTGACCACGGCACGGCGGTCTTTACGGCAAATGCCCAGCCGGTCGCCGGCATGTACAACTACAGCGGTATCCGTGCCTTTATCGCGAAGCAGTTATCGGCCGACCCGGTCGCCCGCGAAGGTGCCAATATCGTCGTTCTAAACGCTAGCGGCACGCCAGGTGTAGCCCAGACGGAAGCCGACAAGCTTGAGCAGCAGGGTATGACGATCAGCCGGGTTGGCAATGCGCCGGCCGGTGAGTACGGCAAGGTGACGATTTACCAAGTCGGATCGGGTATGACAGCGACAAAAGCGAAACTGGAAAAGATTTACGGTACGGTCATGAGTACAGCGACACCGCCGGTCACCGTGACAGGCGACACCAACTTCGTGGTCATCGTGGGTGAAGCGCCGAGTAGTTCAAGTCAATCGTCAAACAATTAATAAGCGGAGGATGCCGGACGTCTCTCATGAAGGACTCCGGCATCCTTTCTCGTACCGTCTCGTGGTATAATAAAGGCACTATGGAGTTTCTTAAGTCATCAAAGCGGCGTACGTTAGTCAGCGAGCTGGTTTATATTATTTTGAATGTCGGGCTCGCGGCTGCGGTGCTGATCGTTATCTTGACGACGCAGTCGCCTCTGGCAGCAATCGGCCTTGTCATCCTCAGTAAGTGGCGCGTCGTCGCGGTGCGGCCGCGTTTTTGGGTCGCTAACATCAAGGCCAACCTGGTCGACACGATCGTTGGCGTAAGTATTGCGGTGCTGATCGGCACATCGGCTGTCGGCGTCTTGCCGGTCCAGCTGCTACTGACCGCACTCTATGTCGGCTGGCTGCTGTTCGTCAAACCGCGCTCAAGCCGTGCCTATGTAGCTGCGCAGGCGGCGACCGCAGTATTCTTTGGTATAAGCGCGCTGATGACCGTTTCGTATAACTGGCCGGCAACGTTCGTTGTGCTCGGTATGTGGGTCATCGGTTACGCCAGCTCGCGGCATGTATTTACCTCGTACGAAGAATCACACAGCTCGTTTTATAGTTTTGTCTGGGGGCTCATCATGGCCGAGCTCGGCTGGCTGGCATACCACTGGACATTCGCGTACAGTTTTGGCGTCGGGGCCATTAAAGTACCGCAGGCAGCACTCGTCGGACTCGCTCTGAGCTTCCTGGCAGAACGGGTCTATACCAGCTACCGCCAGCATGGTTCGGTCCGGTCACAGGACGTTACGCTGCCGGCGCTGCTTTCGGTCAGTATTATTATCGTACTTCTGACGGTCTTTAATCGACTGGGTATTGGATCGCTTTAAGACAGACTTCAGAAGGGCATCATATCATAAGGGGGATTATGAAGGACGACACGCACACATCACGACCAACAATTTCACCAGCAGACGAGCTGCCAGCTCCGACATCCCAGGATGCTCCGGCATCTCCTGACACGAATACGGCCCGGCCACCGGTCCGCCGAAGCCGCCTGATTGGTTTTGGTATCATCGGCCTCGTGCTGCTTGCTGGGGCCAGTGCCTATGTCGGTTACCGGATGTCGGGCCAGCTGAACTCGCATGGGAGCATCACGCAACATCAGGGTGTCGCAAACGACGGCAACAAGGTAGTAACACCGACTGAAGCCAGTATCAGCAGCGTTTCTGAAAAGGTTGCACCAAGCGTGGTTTCGATCGTCACGCAGACGCAGGGTAACGTCATGCGCGGTACGACGGCCGAGGCTGGTGCTGGTACCGGTATGATCGTCAGTAAAGACGGGTACGTCATGACCAACCGTCACGTCATCGAAGGCGCCGATACAGTCCAGGTGATTCTGACGGACGGCACGACGTACGATAACGTCCACGTCGTCGGCACCGACCCGCTCAACGATATTGCATTTCTTAAGATCAATAACGTCAACAATCTCCAGCCGGCAGAAATCGGCGACTCAAGCACGCTACGTATCGGCCAGTCCGTCGTTGCTATCGGCAACTCGCTCGGCCAGTATCAGAATACCGTAACGAGCGGCATCGTCTCGGGTGTCGGCCGCCCGGTATCGGCCCAGTCGGGCAGTTCAGTGGAGACACTAAACGACTTGATTCAGACGGACGCCGCGATTAATCCAGGCAACTCCGGTGGTCCGCTCCTTAACCTGCAGGGGCAGGTGATTGGCATGAACACGGCGATCGCGCAGGACGCGCAGGGGATCGGCTTTGCTATTCCGATCAACGCAACCAAAGGTGTGCTCAAGGGTGTGCTGGCAAACGGCAAAATCGAGCACGTCTTTATGGGTGTGAACTATGTCTCGATTACGGCCGACGTTGCAAAAAAGTACAACCTGTCAGTCAACAAGGGTGCATATGTCATCGCGAGCAACGGATCGGCCGTCCGCAGTGGCAGCCCAGCCGACAAAGCGGGCATCAAGGACAAAGATATCATCACCAAGGTCAACGGCATCGAGGTCGGCCCGGGCAGCGATGTGGCGAGTCTCGTGGCGGAGTATACGCCAGGTGATACGATTCAGTTAACGATCCTGCGTGATGGCCAGGAGCAGACCGTCAATGTGACGCTGGCAGCCTATAACGGCTAAGCGTAGATAAAGTCGAGGATAAACCCACGGCGCGCATGCAGCGTAAGGCCGTGGGTTTTTGCTGTGGTGATAATAGCGTCGTGCTGCCGCTGATCGGCTTCGATAAGCACGTGGCCGCCTGAAGTAAGGTGCGCTGGCGCATCGGCGAGCAGTTTATTGATCAGTGCCAGGCCCTCGTGATCGGCGAAGAGGGCAAGGTCGGGCTCGTAGTTGGTTTCGGGCGAGCGCTGCCACTGCCGGTCGACATACGGAAGGTTAGCCAGGATGTACTGCGCAGTGAACGGATAGCTGCTCAGGAGATTACTCTGGAGGATAGTGACGTCCGCGTGCAGGGCGCGGGCGTTTTGTTCGGCGACCGTCAGGGCGTGGCGACTGATGTCGGCAAGCGTGACCGAAAGGTCGGGCAGGGCGAGCTTGGCGCTGATACCCAGACAGCCGCTGCCCGTGCCGACGTCGACCAGGCGGCGCGCACCATGGAGTGGCAGGCTGGTCTGTCGGTCAGCTTCGATGAGCAGGTCGATCATATCTTCTGACTCAGGGCGGGGGATGAGGGTCGAGGGCGTGACCTTGAAACGGTGGCCGTAAAAGTCTTTGTGGCCGATGATATAGGCCAGCGGGGTGCGCTCGAGGCGCAGGCGCAGCCGGGCGTCGGCGATTTCGTGCTGGCGATGGGTGAGCGGCTCGTCACCATGTGCATGCAGATAGGTACGCGGCCGTGCCAGGGTGTGCGCAAGAATCAACTCGGCGTCGAGCTTGGCCGAACTAATGCCGGCTCCGACGAGCTCGATCGTGGCGTCATGGAGCCAGCTGCTAATTGCTGGCGTTTGCTGCGGCGAGTTCTCGTTCATAAGCCTGCAAATGCTCAATTAGGTCATCAATAGCGCCATTCATAGCGCCAGGGATATTGCTGCGCGAATAGCCGATGCGGTGGTCGGTGATGCGGTCCTGGGGGAAGTTGTAGGTGCGGATCTTTTCGCTGCGGTCGCCCGTACCGACAAGGCTGCGGCGTTCGGCGGTGATCTTGGCGTTTTCTTCGTCGATCTTTTGCTGCAGGAGGCGGCTTCGGAGGACGCTCATAGCTTTCTCTTTGTTCTTGATCTGGGACTTTTCGTCTTGGTTCGTGACGACCATGCCGGTCGGCAGGTGAGTGATACGGACAGCCGAGTCGGTCGTGTTGACGCTCTGGCCACCATGGCCACCCGAGCGATACACATCGATCCTCAGGTCATTGGCATGGATTTCAATATCTGCTTCTTCGGCTTCCGGGAGGACAGCGACGGTCACGGTACTGGTGTGGATGCGCCCTTGTGATTCGGTCGCCGGGACGCGTTGGACACGGTGGACGCCACCTTCGAACTTCAGGCGTGAGTAAGGCGCGTCGCCGCCGATCTTGAAGACGACTTCTTTGTAGCCGCCGGTATCGTTAGCGCTTTCGCTCAGCAGCTCGGTCTTGAGATTGTGGGTTTCGCAGTAGCGCAGGTACATGCGGTAAAGCTCGGCGGCAAACAGGCTGGCTTCGTCGCCGCCGGCGCCGGCCCGGATTTCCATGATGACGTTCTTTTCATCGTTCGGGTCTTTGGGGGCGAGCATGATGAACAGTTCGTCTTCGAGCTCAGTGAGGCGCGCTTCGGTGTCGACGATTTCCATTTTTGCCAGCTCGGCCAGCTCATCGCTGCCACTTGCCAGCTCTTTGGCGTCAACCAGGTTCTTTTCGAGAGTTTCGCGTTCAGTCGCTTTGGCGATGATAGCTTCAAGTTCGGTAAACCGCTTGTTCTTGGTGGTAAAGTCCGGGTCGGCGTAGGCGTTTGGCGACGCCAAAAACTCGCTCAGTTGGGAGCGTTCGGCGGTCAGTTCATCGAGGTTGAGGCTAATCTTTGGCATGTTATTTCTTTCGGGTGGCGAGTAGGACGATTCCGACGATAATGCCCGGCAGCCACGTCGCGACAGAGACGGCTCCGACGACAAAGAGGATGACGTTCATAATGCGTGAGGCGATAGAGGGGGGCTCGAACAAGGCGCCAGTCGCATCGGGTGTGGTGGTGCCGACGATGAAGTTGACGAGGGCGTACAGCAGCAGTGTTACGACGATCAATGCCGTCGGCCCGATCAAACAGACAAGTCCCCATACGAAGCGGCGATCACGGGTCGGCGCAGCAGCTGGTGCCGGCGCGGTGGGCGTTTGGGCAGGGGTGAATTGGGGAGCGTTCGGGTCCATCAGGAATCCTTCTCTTAATTTATAAGTATAGTATAGCAAATTTAAGGGGTAGGCTGCCATAGAAAACACCACTACCGATTCGATAGTGGTGTTTAGGAGCGGAGCTAGTTAGCGGTTTTAGCAGCTTTCTTAGCGTTCTGCTTCTTGGCTTTGGCGGCCAGCTCAGCCTTGCGAGCTTCAGCGGCAGCGAAACGTGCCTTGAAGCGGTCGACACGACCTTCGGTGTCGATAATCTTTTCTTCACCGGTAAAGAATGGGTGAGAAGCTGATGAAATGTGAACTTTCACCAGTGGGTACTCGTTGCCATCTTCCCATTTAATGGTTTCGGTGGTCTGCGCGGTTGACTGCGTCACAAAGGCAAACCCTGCCACATCGTCGCTAAATACGACTGGGCGGTACGTTGTAGGGTGTATACTGCTTTTCATATCTCTTCAATTATACGCTAATAGAGAGAAAAGTCAAAGAGGTGGCGCTACTTGCCGCGAGCACGCCGTCGCATGAGACGGCTAAGGGCATAACTCAGTGTGCCGACGATGATTGCGATGACGAGCAGGAGGGCGACGTCATTCGCCGATGAGGGGAGGTGAACACCGGTATTTGGCGGCAGCGGCGTAGCGGTTGTGCTGGGTGTCGGTTGCCCGTTGTAACTATTACTATTATATGCGTCGGTCCCATATGCTTGTGCTAACACTTGTAGAGAAGAAGAGGCGGGGAGGTAAGTTGAAAATTCTGCCATAGTATATTGCTATTTCCTAAGCGTAAGCAGTAGTATTGTATTTAAGTAAAAAGCATAAGAGGGGAAAACACAAGATGCACGCTACTTACTTCGGACTTCTGGGGCTGGGCACGAGCGAATTGGTCATTATTTTGATCATCATTCTGCTTTTGTTCGGAAGCACACAGCTGCCAAAGCTCGCACGCAGTCTCGGCCAGTCAGCCAAAGAACTGCGCAACGGCATGAAAGATGCCAAGAGCGACACCAAGCCTGAAGCGACAAAGGAATAGTCGCCTCGTGTCTCGGCGTTCCCGCTCAGCAGTGGCGAGCCCGATCCTGACACTCCAGGCTCATCTGAAAGAAGCGCGAAACCGTCTGTTCGCATGTATCGCGGTGTTCGTGCTTTTTTCGAGCCTCGCGTACGTGGTGTATGACCGGATTATGTGGGCGCTGCTGCTCCCACTCCACGGCCAAAAGCTTATGTACCTTAGTCCGGCTGGTGGGTTCAGCTTTATCTTCACGGTCACGATGTGGGCCGGTTTCGCGCTGACGCTGCCGCTGCTACTCTATAATATCTTCCGATTTATCGCACCAGCCCTCCCGGGGGCAGCGCGGTCGCGTGGCAGTACCATTCTCCTCGGGTCGCTGCTGCTGTTTCTCGTCGGCGCTTCTTTCGGGTACTTCTACGCCATTCCCGGTGCGCTGCATTTCCTGGTGGGATTCGGCAGCCAGTATGTCCAGGCCATGATTACGGCCGACTCCTATCTGAACTTCGTCTTGCTTTACACGGTCGGGCTCGGTATTTTGTTCCAGCTGCCGATTATTATCATGCTGATCCACTGGATCAAACCACTCAAGCCGGGCGGTCTGCTGAAGTTCGAGCGTTATATCATCCTGGGGGCGTTTATTATCGGGGCACTTTTATCGCCGAGTCCCGACGCACTCAATCAGACGATGATTGCGGCGCCATTTATCGCGATGTACCAGGTGGGCGTGATCGGGGTGATGATTTCGACCGCCCGGAGCAAACGGGTGGGGAAGAAGCCGGCGGCTGTGCGGGCTGTATCCTCGCCAGTAGCGCCACCTGTCGCTGTCACCGCGCCGTCGATGCCCGGCGCTGCTCCTGCGGCAGCTTCAGGGTCGTCTCACCGTCCGATGGTAGATGGAATCGTCCGGGCCCGGCCAAAAGGGGTTGCCGTACCATCACGGGTGGTTCGCCGGACTGTGCGGCCGGTCCAGTCACGCCGAACGATGGACGTGTTCGCTTCAGAATCACAGAATGCTTGACAGGCGCTACCAAACTTCTTATGCTATGAGCAAATCTTAACCATATAAAAAGGCACTACGAGATGATTAAAACCCAAGTCGCTGAACTGCTTCAAAAAGAAATGGACCGCAAGGAATTCCTGCGGCACATCGGTATTGCAGTGGCGGTAATCGTGGGGCTGCCGACTCTTTTGAGCGCACTTTCACGCCTGCAGGGCGGATCGATTCGCCAACAGTCGGCTGGTTATGGCAGCTCGACGTACGGCGGCAGCAAAGACGGCCGCTAAACAGAGGCCGACCTCTCGACAAATACGTACGCGTCTGTTACACTACAGAGCGTACTATTTTTAATGACACAGTTTCCGCATGAACTCCTGGGTATCTCAGGCGCGGGAACGAGGAAAAAGGAGTTTCCATAATGGCAGTATCTGTCGATATTAAAGCTCTGCTCGAAGCTGGTGTTCACTTTGGACACAAAACGAGCCGCTGGCACCCTAAAATGGCGCCATACATTCACTCTAAGCGCCAGGACAGCCACATCATCGACCTGACGAAGACGGTCGAAGCGCTTGAAATTGCGCTGCCAGTCGTCACCAAGGTTGCCGCAAGCGGCAAGCAAGTCCTGTTCGTCGGCACCAAGAAGCAGGCCAAGGACATCGTCAAGGCAGCTGCCGAAAGCGTTAACCAGCCATACGTGACTGAACGCTGGATCGGCGGTATGTTGACCAACGTCGCGACTGTTACGGCACAGATCCGCAAACTGAAGGATCTCGAAAAGCGCATGGACAGCGGCGACCTCGAAAAGCGCTACAACAAGCTTGAAGTCCAGCGTTTCCAGGAAGAAATCGACCTGCTGAACACCAAGTACGGCGGTATCAAGGATCTGAACGGCAAGCCAGGCGTCCTGGTTGTCACGGACATCATTGCCGACACCAACGCCGTCAAGGAAGCTAAGACTCTGGGTATCCCAGTTATCGGCCTTGTCGACACTAACGCTAACCCTAGCGACATCGACTATGTCATTCCTGCGAATGACGACGCCATCAAGGGCCTCCAACTGCTGCTCGACTACTTCGCTGCTGCTGTTGCCGAAGGTGCTGGCGCCGCTAAAGAAGCTAAATAATCTAAATTTAACTTTAACTAAAGGGAAAAGCGCAGCCGGCGTCGGCGGATTCATTCCGCGACACCGCGCGATAGGAAAAACCGCAGGTGTGTCCTATTTCCCGAAGGGAGAAAACAATGAGCGTATCTGTAGAAGATATCAAAAAACTCAAAGAACTGACCGGTGTGGGCCTCGGTGACGCCAAGACCGCACTCGTCGAAGCCGATGGTGACTTCGATAAGGCACTTGAAGCGATGCGTAAAAAGGGTCTGACCAAGGCTGAAAAGAAGGGCGACCGTGAAACCCGCGAAGGCCTGATCGACAGCTATGTCCACTCTGGCCGCATCGGTGTCGTCGTAGAAGTAAACTGCGAAACCGACTTCGTTGCCCGCCTGGACGACTTCAAGGAACTGGCCCACCAGATGGCGATGCAGATCGCTGCTATGGCGCCACAGTATGTCTCAGCCGACGATATTCCGGCCGAAGAGTACGACCGCGTCAAGCAAGAGCTGCTTTCAAGTGAAGATCTGCAGAAGAAGCCTGAGAACATGCGTGAGCAGATCGTCGAAGGCCAGCTGAAGAAGCACTTTGCCGACAAGGTTCTCATGAGCCAGGCTTACATCCTCGACGACAGCATGACTGTCGAAGAGCGCATCAAGCAGCAGATCGCCAAGAGCGGTGAAAACATCCGCGTCAGCCAGTTCAAGCGTATTGAGCTAGGTGTGACTGAATAAATTTTTGGTACAACAAAAGCAAAAGCCGGCCCTCAGGGGCTGGTTTTTGTTTGGCGCCAAGTGTCCGCTGTGACACTTAATGACAACAGGGGTATCAATATGGATAGCCCCTTCGTCTTCACTGGTGGCTAGTGGTATACTAAAAGTAAAGATTAAGAAGTGAGGAACCATGTTTGACACGAAACCCTACGAAGCCAAGATGAGCCACGCGATTGCTCACTTTGAAGATGAACTGAAGAAAATCCGCACCGGCCGTGCGCACCCGAGCATGCTCGACGGCATCAAGGTCGAGGCTTACGGCAGCCATGTGCCCCTCAACCAAGTGGCCAACATTACGGCGCCAGAACCACAGCAGTTGCTAGTCACACCGTTTGATCCAAGCAATGTCCAAAAGATCGCTGGCGCGATCCGCGCTGACCAATCGCTTGGCTTTAACCCGAGCGACGATGGCCGCGTCGTGCGCGTACCGGTGCCCGCACTGACAGAAGAGCGCCGCAAGCAGCTGGTGAAGCTGTCGAGTGAAAAGGTAGAAGAGACGCGCATCGCGCTGCGGACGATTCGCCAAGACGCCTTCAAGGACGCCAAGCGCAAAAAGGATGCCAAGGAACTGTCGGAAGACGACGTCAAACGTGTCGAAAAGGATATCGACCACTTGATGACCAAGTATCAGGACCAGATCGAGCAGCTCTTCAAGGACAAAGAAAAGGACATCCTTACCATCTAGGTAAGGGAGGGGCATGAGCGAACACAAAGCGGTCGCACCGCAGCATATCGGGTTTATTGTCGATGGCAATCGACGCTGGGCAAAGCGCCATGGATTACCGACGTATGAAGGTCATATGGCTGGCTATAACGCGATTCACGAAGTCGCTGAAGCGGTGTTTGATGCAGGCGTGCCCAACATGTCTGCCTATATCTTTAGTACCGAGAACTGGAAACGCAGCGAGGACGAAGTCAAGCGGCTGATGAGTTTGGTGCTGAAGCTTTTGACAGCTGATTTGCCGATTTTCGACAAAAAGAACATCCGGCTGCGGGTGCTAGGATCACGCGACCGTGTCAGTGCCAAAATCCTGGCAGCAATCGACGACGCCGAAGCGCGCACGGCAAATAATACTGCCGGCACGTTGGCGATTTGCTTCAACTATGGCGGCCAGCTCGAAATCGCCGACGCCTGCAAAAAAATCATCGCGGCGGGTACGGCGGCTGACGATGTTACTCCCGAGCTTATCGCGGAGAATCTGTACGCACCCGAGGTGCCGCCGATGGATCTGGTGGTCCGCACGAGCGGGGAGCAGCGTCTGAGCAACTTCATGCTGTGGCGGGCGGCATACAGCGAATTTATGTTCATCGACAAGCCATGGCCTGACATGACAAAGGAAGATATCCCGGTTATACTAGAGGAATACGCGTCGCGGCAGCGGCGATTTGGAGGATAAATGCTGGTTTTAGAAATTATTGGTGGCTTGTTAATCTTGGTGCTTTTGGTCGTGCTGCACGAGCTAGGGCACGCGATTGCAGCAAGGCGCAACGGTGTAGTGGTCGAAGAATTCGGCATTGGGTTTCCACCGCGCGCCTGGGGGCGCAAGCTAAGGAATGGCGTACTGTTCAGTCTGAACTGGCTGCCGCTTGGCGGTTTCGTCAAGCTCAAGGGTGAACACGACGCTGCTGATCAGCCGGGAGACTACGGAGCGGCGACATTTTGGCAGAAGACAAAAATCTTGCTCGCTGGCGTGCTGATCAACTGGTTGACGGCAGCGGTGCTGCTGACGATTCTGTCGTGGACCGGCATGCCTAAGATTCTGCCGAACCAGTTCGAAATGCCCGGCGATACCTATACGAAGAGTACGCCGGTGCAGGTCGCATCGGTGGTGGCGGGTTCGCCGGCAGACAAAGCTGGTCTCAAGACGGGCGACAGCATCCTGTACCTTAACGGACAGCATGTCACGACGACGACCGGCCTTGCTGACATGACCAAGCAGTATGCGGGGCAAAACGTCGAAATCATTTATACCCGCGGCGACCGTGACGTCACTGCTCATGCGACGCTGAATAAATCGAGCGGCCACGAGGGGCACCTGGGGGTCCAGTCGGCCCAGAGTATCGTCAGCCACTCCACCTGGTCGGCGCCGATCGTCGGTGTAGCGACGACCGCACAGCTGACCGGTGCGACGTTCCAGGGACTTGGTGACATGCTCGCTAACCTCGGGAAGGGCCTGGTATTGAAACTGAGTCCAGACCACGCTGCCCAGCAGACTGCCAATGACAGTCTGGCCGAGGCGGGCAATAGCGTCTCGGGTCCAGTGGGTGTGCTGGGGGTGATTTTTCCGGCGGCCGAGCGCGCAGGTCCGACGCAGCTCGTTCTTTTGACAGCGTTGATTTCGCTGAGTTTGGCGGTAATGAATACGCTGCCGATTCCGGCGCTGGATGGCGGGCGCTGGTTCGTGACGGCACTCTTCCGCCTACTTAAGAAGCCGCTTACCAAGGAGCGCGAAGAAAAAATTCAGGCGACCGGTTTCTCGATCCTGATGCTACTGATTGTCGTCGTGACGGTTGCTGATGTCGGAAAACTCTTCTAGGCCTTCGCGGGGCGCTGCCGCCGGCCTGGTGCTTGGCTTGCCGCTATGGGTAGTGCTAAGCTTTGTAGCTGCCATCTTTGTTGTTACCAAGGTGGCCGAGGAGGTTATTAAGCTAGTCGGTGTCGCGGCGCTTGGCGGCGAAACAATAGCGCAGACGATCGTGTCGGTGCTGGTGTATGCGTTGACGCTAGCGATTGTCATCGGTGTGCCATGGTTGGTCTGGCGCCGGAGGACGACACGCCGTGAGCTGGGCCTCGAGCGCGGTCCGGCTTGGCAGGACTTAGCCTGGGCGCCCGCTGCATTCGTGGCCTATATGATTCTTACGAATATCGCCGGAGCGCTCGCGCCGCTTGTCATCCCGCACTTCGACACTAATCAAGCGCAGGAAATCGGCTTTTCGGGGCTGACTCAGCAGTACCAGTATGTCCTGGCGTTCCTGACACTGGTGGTTGTGGCGCCGCTGGCTGAAGAGACGTTGTTTCGTGGCTACTTATTCGGCAAGCTTCGCCAAATCGCACCGCTCTGGCTGACTGTCCTGGTCGTAAGTGTTCTTTTTGGCATCGTCCACCTGCAGTGGAATGTCGGCGTCGACGTATTCGTCATGAGTGTCGTAGCTTGTTTGCTGCGCGAATCGACGGGCAGTATTTGGGCCGGCGTGGGCGTCCATATGCTCAAAAACGGCTTGGCGTTTTACCTTCTCTTTATCAATCCGGCGTTTTTGCATACAATAGGGGGGTAATGATGCACCGAGTAAACCCAGTGCCCGCACTCCGTACGCCGCGTAGCCGGTAGGTTTTCTTTTTATTCAGCTTTTATATCACGACTAAACGAGGAAGTATCACGTGCGAATCTCACAATTATTTACCAAAACCAGCAAAACTGCGCCAGCTGACGAAGTGGCCAAAAACGCCCAGCTGCTCATCCGGGCAGGCTTTGTCTACAAAGAGATGGCCGGTGTCTACGCCTATTTGCCGCTCGGCAAGCGCGTGCTCGACAAGATCATTCAGATTATCCGTGAAGAAATGGATGCGATCGGTGGCAATGAAATCAGCCTGACGGCTTTGCAGCCCAAAGACGCCTGGGAAGCATCAGGTCGCTGGAGCGACGAGGTGATGGACGTATGGTTCAAGACCAAGCTTGCAAACGGGGCCGATCTGGGTCTGGCGCCAACCCACGAAGAACCGCTGACCAAGCTGATGAAAACCTACATCAGCAGCTACAAGGACCTGCCGGTCTACCCCTATCAGTTCCAGATCAAATTCCGTAACGAACTGCGCAGCAAGAGTGGGCTGATGCGCGGCCGCGAGTTCTGGATGAAAGACCTCTATAGCTTCAGCCGCACTCAGGAAGAGCACGACGCCTTCTACGAGGTCATTTCCGAGGCATATAACCGCGTCTACGCACGCCTTGGCTTGGGTGATATCACGTATAAGACATTCGCGAGCGGTGGCAGTTTCGCCAAGTACAGTCATGAATTCCAAACGCTCAGCCCAGTGGGTGAGGATAAAATTTACGTCCATGAAGGCAAAAAGATTGCCATCAACGAAGAAGTCTATACCGACGAAGTGCTCGCAGATCTTGGCGTAAGCAAGGATGAACTGGTCGAGAAGACGGCCGTCGAGGTGGGGAATATCTTTACCCTCGGCACGAAGTTCTCGGACGCGCTCGACCTGCAGTATACCGACGAAGGCGGCGAGCGCAAAAAGGTCATCATGGGCAGCTACGGCATTGGGCCAAGCCGCGTGATGGGATTGATCGCGGAGCACTTCGCGGACGACAAGGGCCTGGTCTGGCCGGTCAACGTAGCGCCATTTAAGGTGTATCTCGTCAGGATTGGCAGTGATGAAGCGACTGCGCACGCTGACGCGCTGTACGATGAGCTGACGGCTGCCGGTGTCGAGGTCATTTATGACGACCGCGACGAGCGCCCGGGTATGAAGTTTGCCGACGCGGAGCTGATGGGGATCCCATATCGCCTGACGGTCAGCGATCGACTGATTGAGGCAGGTCAGTACGAATGGACGGAGCGGGCGAGTGGCACGACCGAATTATTGACAAAAGAGGCAATTTTCGGTAGACTGGGGTAATTGTAAACGACTTGTGAGTGGGGGTTTACACTAGATATAGCGTATGAAGTGTCCCCAGGACACTATTTATAAAGGAAATAATAGCAACCATGAAAAAACTTTATCAAATTACAGAAGTAGGCAAACAGGAGCTCGAAGCTGAGCTGACTGAGCTCAAGGGCCGTCGTGGCGACATCGCCGACAAGATCGCTAATGCTCGCGACTTCGGTGACCTCAGCGAGAACGCTGAATACGATAGCGCCCGCGAAGAGCAGGGGCTGGTCGAAAGCCGTATCGCCGAGATCGAAGACATTTTGCTCAACGCCGAGCTGATCAAGTCGACCGGCTCAAAGACCGTCGTACTGGGGAGCAAGGTAGAGCTGAAGACCGGCGCCAAGACCGTGACATACTACGTGGTCGGCCCTGTCGAAGCTGATCCGCTCGAAGGCAAGATTAGCAACGAGTCGCCAATTGGCATCGCCTTGATGAACAAGAAGGTCGGCGAAACTGCGACTATCACGACACCAAAGGGTGATACGAGCTACGAAATCGTTTCAATTTCGTAATCCCTGTCGGGCACCTCGTCGCCGCACCTATCACCAAAGAGTATATTTTTTAAAAGAAGCGCCGGTGGCGCTTCTTTTAAGCGTTTGGCTGGAGTCGATGGTTGCATCGATTCTACATTCTTTAGACGATAGCTGCGTCGGCTGCAGGCTCGTCATGTAGCACGAGCGTCGTGTGAAAGATATGCTATACTGTAACAGATATGGCAACACTGCAAGACTACCGTGACGAACGACTTCGTAAACTCGCTGAACTAAAGGAACTGGGCGTTAATCCGTACCCGGCTGAATCGCACCGGACACATATGGCGGGCGATGTCGTAGCGAAATTCGAACAGCTTGAGGGTCAGACGGCAACGGTCGCCGGTCGGGTCACCGGCATCCGTAAGTTTGGCAAGCTGGCGTTTATCGTCATCAAAGACGCTAGCGGTTCGTTGCAGTTATTCCTTCACGCACCTGACGTTGCGCCGCTTGATGCGGCTGCGGGTGTGCTCGGGATGAGCGAATTGCCACTGCTCGATACAGGCGACTTTGTCGAGGCCACTGGTGACATCATCAAAACCAAGACCGGTGAAATTTCACTAGGCGTCAGAAGCCTGCGTCTGCTCACGAAAAGCCTGCGACCAACCCCGACCGAATTGACCAGCAAGGAAGAGCGCCTGCGCCGCCGTTACCTCGATATGAGCGTCAATGCTGAGGTTCGCGAGCGTTTCATTCGCCGCTCAATGTTTTGGCAAGCAACTCGTGATTACCTGAACCAGCACGGCTTCACAGAAGTGAACATTCCAGTCCTCGAGCACACCACGGGTGGCGCTGATGCGAATCCGTTCGTGACACACATGGATGCGCTCGATCAGGACTTTTATCTGCGTATCAGCCACGAACTGCCGCTTAAGCGCTTGATCGGGGCTGGGTTTGAAAAAGTCTATGACCTCGGTCCACGCTTTAGGAACGAAAACTACTCAGACGAACACTTGCCAGAACACGTCGCCATGGAGTGGTACTGGGCGTATGCCAACTGGCAGGATGGCATGGCCTTCATGCAAGATATGTACCGCACGGTGCTTGAAAAAACGTTCGGTACCTTACAGTTCAAACTCGGCCGATTCGATGTCGATATGAGCGGCAAATGGGAAGTCTGGGACTACGCGACGGTCATCAAAGACCGCTACGGTATCGATGTCTACGAGAGCTCGCTTGACGAAGTCAAGAAGGCACTGGCTGACAACGGCCTCGAAGTCGAGCAGACCGAAAATCGCGCCCGCGGTATCGACAAACTCTGGAAGAATATCCGCAAAGATGTCGCCGGCCCCGTCTGGCTCATCAACACACCGAAGTTCATCTCGCCACTTGCCAAGAGCGACCCGCAGGATGACCGCATTGTCCAGCGTTTCCAGCCGGTGATTGCCGGATCGGAGCTCGGTAACGGCTTCTCTGAGCTGAACGACCCGATCGATCAACTGAACCGTTTCGTCGAGCAGCAAGCTATGCGTGAAGCAGGTGACGACGAAGCAATGATGCTCGACATCGATTACGTCGAGATGCTTGAATACGGCATGCCGCCCGCCTGCGGCTGGGGTTACTCGGAGCGTGTGTTCTGGATTTTCGAAGGCGTCACCGCCCGTGAAGGCGTGCCATTCCCGCAGCTTCGCCTGGAGTACGACGCCACTACCAAAGCGGTATACCCGGACGTTCATTTCGAATAAACCTGCTACACTAGATCTATGAATCGGTTTTTTGAGGGGCTTGGCCTTGTTGCTGCATGTATGCTCGCTATGGTCATAGGGGCGCCGCTGGCACACGCCGGTGTCAATGACTATTCGATTAGTCAGTATGGAATTGATTACGTCCTGTCAAAAGACAGTGACAACCATTCGGTCCTTCGAACCACTGAACGGATAACGGCGGAGTTTCCGGCGATCGATCAAAATCATGGAATCGAGCGGGCAATCCCCGAGCAGTATGACGGGCATTCGACAAGCGTTACGATTGATAGCGTGGCGGACGAATCAAATGTCGCTTTAGACTATACGACATACGAAAGCAACGGTAACCGCGTGTTGCGCATTGGCAATGCCAACGCATATGTACATGGAACAAAGACCTATGTCATCAGCTATACGCAGCATGACGTCACCAAGGCGTTTAGTGATACACGAAGCGACGAGTGGTATTGGGATACGAATGGCACCGGCTGGAAAGTGCCGATCGACCAGTTGAACGTATCGGTCAGAATTGACCAGAGCGTGGCACGTGCCCTGACGGGAAGTTCGGCGTGCTACCAGGGTTTGAGCGGCAGCACCAACCAGTGCCAATTGCAGCGGCAAGACGATGTCTTTACGGTAAGTGCCGTTGGCTTGCAGGCGGGCGAGAATGTGACACTTGCCATCGGCTTTCATCCCGGGACGTTCGCTGCTGCGCCCGTTACTGTGGACGTGACTCAGTGGTATGGCGTCGTGCTATGGGCCGGGTTCGGCATAGCGGGCATCTTGGCGATCATTATCGGCGTACGCTGGCGTCGGTGTCAGTACCGCACGCGTGAGCTTGGGACGATCATTGCCGAGTATTTGCCGCCAAGTGATGCGAGCGTTGCAATGGCGGCAAACCTGTTCGGCTCACCCAAGTTGTTTGCGGCAACGCTGATCGACATGGCCGTGCGGCACTACATCAGAGTATATGAGCTGCGGGCGCCCTCAACATGGCTCTCTGGACAATATGCTATCGAGGTAGTAAAAGACGTAACGGTGCTCCGTCCGGAAGAAATCGAAATACTTTCCGATATGTTCGGGCATGTTCCGCAAGCAGGCGAACGCCTCGATCTGGCGGCGCTGCGCACGAACATGTCCTCATTCCGATTTGCCGACAATTGGCAGAAGTTCCAACGCTTGACGCGCGACGTCTATGGACTGCGCATCAAGGACGATGCTCAGCGGCGTTGGTTTAAGCGCGTGGCGCTGCTGCTTCTGATCATCGGTGTTGCAGTGCCGACGCTGTGGATCGCCGCGGTCATTGCGTTGATTTGCGCGTATACGTTATGGCCGCTCACCGACAAAGGCCTGGCGTTATCACGATATCTCCTAGGCCTAAAGCTGTATATCACGGTTGCCGAGACCGATCGCCTGCGGATGCTCCAAAGTCCTGCAGGCGCCGAAAAGGTAGGCCCGCTCAATACCGACGACTCGGGACAGATGGTAAAGCTTTACGAGCGAGTCCTGCCGTATGCGGTACTGTTTGGGCAGGAAAAAGAATGGAATCGCCAACTTGGTCGTTATTACGAAACGCTGCAAACGAGTCCCGATTGGTACGTTGGTCAGAGCGCTGTATTTAATGCCGCCAGTCTCACTTCGGCATTGTCGAGTTTTACGACTGCGGTCAGTTCGTCTACTGGCGGCTCAACTGGTGGCGGCTCCTCAGGCGGTGGTGGCGGCGGCGGTGGCGGCGGTGGCTGGTAGAGCGTACGTCGTATGATACGATAATAAGTAGCATAAGCATGACGGAGGGGCCAGCGCGCGTGATTGAACTGCGAAACGTGACGAAAACCTATGGTAAAAAGCAAAACCTTTTTACTGCGCTCGATGGTATTAACTTTGAGATTCCTGATGGCGCCAGCGTGGCGATTCTTGGCAAGTCGGGTAGCGGTAAAAGCACGCTGATGCACGCCATGAGTGGCCTCGACCGTCCCCAGCAGGGTGAGGTTATCATTGACGGTGAGAACATTCTCAAGCTGAAACAAAAGCAGGTGGATAAATTTCGTGCGCAAAAAATCGGCTTCATCTTCCAAAGCTTTTTCGTGCAGGCAAACGAGTCGGTCTACGACAACGTGAGCCTGCCGCTCGAAGTTGCCAACGTGCCGTATCGTGAGCGCAAAGGACGCATCGAGACAGCACTGGCGAGCGTGGAACTGAGCGACAAGATCAAGAGCAAGGCTCGCAATCTCTCGGGCGGCCAAAAGCAGCGCCTGGCTATCGCCCGGGCCATCGTCAATAATCCGCAGATTATCTTCGCCGACGAGCCGACTGGCAATCTCGACAGTGCAACGAGTGAAAAGATCGAAGACCTATTATTCAACTACTCACGTGACAAGGGTGCGGCCCTCATTATTGTTACCCATGACGACGACTTGGCAGCAAAATGCGACATAACGATTCGTATCAAGGACGGCCGAATCGAATCCATCGACCACCGTCACCAATCGGTGCCATTGTCAGCTGAGCCAGTAGGGGAGATCCAATAATGAAGACTATCGATACCATTCGCCGCGCCGGCCGTAGCCTGAGCCAGGCAAAAACCCGTACTATCCTGACGAGCATTTCAATTGGCGTGGGAGCGTTCGCGATTATGCTCAGTCTGGCGGCAGGTGCTGGCGGGCGTCAGTATATCGCCAACCTCATCAGTGCGAATACTGACGTTCATGAGCTGCGTGTCATGCACCAAGTGGAGTCACGGCTGGGCGGCAACCCGAAACCAGACGAATACCAGGGCGACCAAGCGAGTCAAACCGTTGGTAACGGCTTTACGATCAAGCAACTGACGCAAGCAGATATCGATGCGATTCAGAAAGTTAACGGCGTCGCCTCGGTGGAGCCTGTCTATACCTTCACGGTGAAGTATGTCACTCGTGCTGGCCAAAAGAAATACGTCGCGTCCGTGACCTCGTTTAACAAAAGCGTCACCCAGGATTACCTGGCCGGCAGCGCTAATAACTTAGGCGCCGACGGTATCATTATTCCTGAAAGCTACCGCGCGGCCCTGGGCTTCCCGGATAATCAGTCGGCCATCGGCCAAAAGATCGACCTCGTCATTGACCAGACGGCCACGCAGTATGCCGCTCAACATGCGACCGCCACCTTTACCCAGACAATCGTTGGCGTCTATAAGTCGGCGGCGTTGTCGTTTACCAACAGTACGTCGATGCAGGTGTTGCCGGCGACCGCCAAGCAAATGTACGACTTCAACACCAAAGGCCTGCCGGGTCACGGTAGCTATATGGCTGCCTTCGTTCATGCCAATCCGTCGGCTGATGTGGATGTGATTAAAAAAGCATTGACCGACAAGGGTTACGATGCCCAAACCGCCAAGGATATCATGAGCACGCTGTTTAATTTCATCGGCGTCTTACAGGGGATTCTGCTCGGCTTCGGGGCGCTCGCGGTGCTGACGGCGGTGTTCGGGATCATCAATACTCAGTACATCAGTGTCCTCGAGCGTACCCAGCAGATCGGACTGATGAAAGCGCTTGGCATGCGCCGGCGCGATGTCGGTCGGCTCTTTAAGTTCGAGGCGGCCTGGATCGGCTTCCTGGGTGGTGCGATCGGTAGCATGGTGGCGGCGATTGGCGGGACGATTGCTAACCCGTACATCGATAAAGCCCTGAACCTTGAAGCGGGAACGAATCTGCTGATCTTTACGCCGCTGTCGTTTGTGATTGTTATCGGCGGCCTCATGCTGATCGCCGTCGTCGCTGGTATCTTGCCGTCGCGCAAGGCGGCCAAGCTCGACCCGATCGAAGCACTCCGCACTGAATAAGATTTGTCTGCATACGAAAAGAGCCCGCTCCTGGCAACAGAAGAGCGGGCTCAATTGGTGTGGCCAGGGCGGACATTACTTCAAGGAGATGCGGTAGTCGCGGGCGTTGCTCGTGGTGGTTACCGGGGTGACAGTAACCAGATGTGGTCCGGTCGCATCGGTGATGATGAACTCAGCACCTGCTCCGACGTTGTCGGGGGTGACAGTGGGGCCGTTGTGGGGCACTCCAGGGAATGCCTTTTCGACGGCCTCGATCTGGACGACCTGCTCCTCATGGAACTGAAGGTCCTGCGCTTGGACGGTGGCCAGCGGTGCGAGCACCAGAAAGCCGACGAGCTCAATCACCATCGCGAGGCCCAAGGCTACGAACCCGACGGGGTTTGTCATTGAGTGATGGCCTCGGACCGCGCCAACAACCAGCAGGATGAGGGCGCTAATGGCGACAAGCAGTCCGATGAACAGGACAGTGTTGCTGGCGCTTGGGTCGGGCTGGTATGTGGTGTAGGGAACGGTAACGATCACCATATCTCCTTTGAGTAGAGGGGCGTCAGCCCTAGCGTACAAGAACTGATAAATATACTTTAACATACTTTATTATTTTTTGCAATAGCATGGCGAGTAATCTGGCTGGCCGCCAAATCAATCTCCCTGAAGCGCTTCCTGTGGAATAACTTTTGTGTTCAACAAAAAAGAGCCCGCTCCTGGCAGCGAGAGCGGGCTCTTTTGTGCCAGAGGCGGGTTTCCCTAGGAGCTGAGGGGTTCTATCACCTTGTCGGTGTAGACGGCGTACACATCACCGGTACCCTCCAGGTGTCCGTAGAACTTCGTCCCGTCGTAGGTGCCCGTAAAGGTATGTCCGACAGGGTCTATCTGGACGTTCGTGAAGCCGAACTCCGTCAGCTTGGCCGCCTGTCGAGCGGTGACGGGGCTAGTGGCGGCATTGACGTAGTTGTCGACGCCGACGCCCGCTATACCTACTAACATTCCGATGGCAATCCCCCAAACAATCAGTTGGCTACGTGAACTGCCACGGCGTCTGCTGCGAAGCAGAGTGGCAACCATGCAGTAGCAGGCGACGATAGTAGGGGTGACTGCTAAGCCGCTGAGCAGGGGGAAGTTGACGGACATGATTGGCGCGATGGTAAACATGCCGAAATACATGATACTCCTCACTAAGGGACCTCAGTCCCGAATCGACGAACGACTGATTGATGCAAATTATAACATAAATACCTATAAAATGCAATGTAATCCACCGTTGGCGTAGGAAATCGTGCTACAATAATGCCATGTTAGATATCCGTTTTATCCGCGACAATGCCGACCGCGTCCAAGAGGCCGCCCGCCAGAAAGGCTACGAGGTCAATATCCAGAAACTGCTCGAGCTCGATAGCGAGCGCCGCGAGCTGCAGCAGCAGGTCGACGATCTGCGCACTCGCCGCAACGAGAACGCCAGCATGATGAAAGGTGGCAAGCCTGAACAAAGCGTCATCGACGAAGGCAAGCAGATCAAGGTCGAATTAGCCGAACGTGAAGGCTATTTGTCATCGGTCGACACGGAATTCACTGAACTTCTCAAGAAAGTGCCGAACATGCCAGCCGCTGATGTGCCGGTCGGTGCGAGCGAAGACGAAAATGTCGTCGCCAAAAAGGTCGGCGAGCCGACTGAATTTACCTTTGCTGCCCGTAATCACTACGAGATCGGCGAGCAGCGCGGCTGGATCGACAAAGAGCGCGCCAGCAAGGTTGCCGGTAGCCGCTTCGCGTACATCAAGGGCGACATGGTCAAGCTGCAGATGGCAATCGTCCAGCTCGTGATCAACACCCTCAGTGACGAGGCAAAGATCAAGGAAATCGCCAGCGGAGCCGGCCTAAACGTCGCCACTACGCCGTTTATCCCGGTGCTCCCACCGCTGATGATCCGCACGGAACTCTACGATGCGATGGATCGTCTGGAGCCGCGCGATGATCGTTATAAATTGGAGGGCGACGATCTGTGGCTGCAGGGCAGCGCCGAGCACGTGCTGGGTAGTATGCATGCCGACGAAATCTTTGACGAAGCGCAACTGCCACTCCGCTACCTAGGCTATGCCACCAGCTTCCGCCGTGAAGCCGGCACCTACGGCAAGGACATGGA
>JAEWBQ010000009.1 GCA_023391075.1 Candidatus Parcubacteria bacterium | reverse complement strand
TGAGGCTGCCAGAACCAGGGGCCATAATATCAAGCCGTGGCCCGTAGCTGCTGAAACTAGCGCGCTGATCGTTGATATCGGTCGCTCCGACTGAGATGACATGGTCGAAGAGCGCAGGGTAGCTCATGGCCCCCGGATCAGTAGACGAGCACCCCGCTTCTGTGCCCGTGCCACAGTTCCCGGCAGCCGCGATGACCGGAACCTTGTGTGAGTAGGCATAGTTAATTGCATCTTGCAGGGTGCTGTCATAACTCGATCCGCCTAGGCTCATGCTGATCACCGACGCGCCGTGGTCGACTGCGTAATAAATCGCTGCAACGACATCGCTGGTGTAGCCGGGGCCGTCGTCGCTTAGGACCTGGAGAGGCATAATCTTGGTGTTCCAGTCAATCGTGGCGATACCAAGGCCGTTGTTGCCGACTGAGCCTGCCAGGCCAGCGGTCTCGGTGCCATGAGACACAGCGGCGCCGTTTGGATCGGTCCGACCGGCCTGTGGATTGTTATCGCCAAGATAGAAGTTCCACCCGCGCCAATCATCCACGTACCCGTCGCTGTCGTCATCGCAGTCATTGGTGGACTTATCTTGTGGTGTTCCAGTCCAGCAGCGGTCGCCTAGCTTTGTCATGCCGGTTTCGCCGGGATTTGTGTACCATGCGGCCGCCAGGTCCTCGTGGGATAGGGCAAAGCCAGTATCAATGACAGCCACGGTCGTCGAACCGTTGCCGGTGCTCGTCGACCAAGCGGCAGGTGCATTGACGTGCTGCAGTTGCCATTCGTTGGCGTAGCCGGGGTCACTTGGTGCAGCCAAGGGATAATAGGTGAATTCCTGCTTGGTGGCGGCACGAATCGCCGCCTGCTTAGGGGCGTTAGTCGTGCGAACCGGCTGGGTAATTGGCGCATCAGGTGTCGCGACCTGAGCAGTGGGCGTTTTCGACCCGGGGGCATCGGCCTGCTTTTTGTCCTCTGCGGTCATGGTAGGCCTGGTGCTGTTGTTGGTGCCGTGGTAGACGACAACAGGAGCTTTTTGCGTACTGACGGACGGCATGAGTCGCTGCGGCAAAAGAATCTGAAAATAGACAACCAGCATGGTGCCGACGATTAATCCGGCGCCTATGATACCTAGGGTGAGCGGTCGTGTTTGTTTCATGGTTTTGTTAAATTTACTATACCATAAGCGTCTTGTTTGAGCGAGCAGTGGCTTTACTGCGCAGCGACGAATGGATGGGCGATATCACCGACCATAAAGCTGCCGCCACCATTTGAGCCAATCGCAACATATCCTGTGGCATTAGTGGGGGTTGGAATGCCGGCGGCCGTTGACACCACTTGTCCGTCAACGTAGAGGGTGAGCGTACCGTTTTCCCATGTCAACGCGATGTAATGCCACTTGTTGTCATTGATAGTAGTGGGGCTATAGTCCGAGTACCATGAGCCGTTGTGTCCTGCGGCAGGATGGCAGTTGGGTGCAAATAGTGCCGCAGTCGCTCCATTAGTGGCGGCTTGTGAAATAATGTTATAGCTTCCGCAGCTGGCCGCAGATATGCGCACCCATGCACCCTTGGCGTACCAGCTTGCTCCTAGCGGCGTAGTCGTTTCGATGTGTGTCGTGCCATCGAAGTGCAGCGCACAGCCTTGGCCTGTTGGTGTTCCGCTTGTGATCCATGACACCGTACCCGATATGGCATCAGTAGTGTTCGTGTCGCTGGTGTTTTTCACTGATGACCCGCTACATTCGTTAAATGTCCAAATACCAGTGGCGTAGGGAATGTATTTGTTGCGAAACGATTGCTCGAACGATACGGCGTTGGCCATGCGCGCCCTTTCCTGAACACCGTTATACGTCACCATGACGATAGCTGCTAAGATCGCAATGACAATAATGACGATGAGTAGTTCGACGATCGTGAAGCCGCGAGGTCTCCGAGACATGATTATTTCGCCCATGCCCACGCGCCGTTGGCGTAGCCCCAGTACCACCAGGTGGACGCACCGCCCATAATATTTGGACAGGTTGTGGCACCCCCGGCTGTCCATGTCCAGGTGTATACGCCACTACCAGCGATGGTACTGCGATAGAACGCTTTGCCGGATTTGCTGACGGCGGCAATCGCATAATCAGTCGCCGTCGAGCACAAAATGAGATTGTTTACTGATGTGTTGTAGGATCCCTGGCTGACGCGAGCGCCGAGCCCATCGACGGCCGGATAGGAATTGGTCGGGTAGGTGCCATTGGTGGCGTTATAGTTTTCAATGAGCGTCGCGATGTTTCGTAAATCTGCCTGAACGGCAGTATCACTGGCTTTGCCCTGGATACCGTTATAGGCGACGATCACGATCGCGGCTAGTATCGCGATGACGATAATGACGATCAGAAGCTCCACGATCGTGAAGCCGGAGCCAGCCTTGATGTTATTTGTGGTTGCTTTCATAGCCGGTACTGTCAAATTGACCTATATATTCGCTCCGCCTGGCGACCATACGCCCCATCGGTCTGTATAGCCCGTATTTGCATCATGCATTGATAGGGGTACCTGAGACCACTCTCCGGCTGGAATTGCCGGTTGGTAGAGACGGATGAGTTTGTAATCGGTGCCGTTTGATTTGTAGACGTATGTATTGTTGTGGACTGAGCCCGTGGGACCGTCAGTCACTTTCGGAAGGCTGCCTGCAAATTGTGGAACAAGTCCCGGTATAAATGCATCCCCTACTTCAGCTTGGTATTTCCAGTTGAGACCAGTGTCAGGGTAAGAACCATTTTGCGCATAGTATAGTTCGACCAGCTTTTGCAGGTTTTCGATATCACTGCGCTTTTGGGCAAACCTCGCTTTGTCTTGAATGCCGTTATAGGCGACGATCACTATCGCTGCCAAGATCGCAATGACGACGATAACAATCAGCAGTTCCACGATCGTGAAGCCGCGCTGGAAGTGGTTGGTTGTTTGTTTTTGGTGCCCAGCCATATTCATTTCTTACTATAAGATACCGCTGGTGTTTAAACAAGGAAGCCGCCTGTAGGGCTACTGATCTAGGGGTGAAACAGTAAACGTGCCTTCGACCTCGTCATGGATATGGTCGTGGAAGCGGAAGCTGCCTACTTGATGCAGAGTGACTATAAAACTCTGATTGGTCTTCAGGGGTTGCACGGTGATGCCGTCGTATGGCTCATGGCGATCATGCAGGCCAAAGGCGATCAGGCGATCCTCTGTATCGGCATTGGCGATGGTCAAGGTGTCGCACTGCGTTGCATCGATGTGAGATGGGGTAGCGATGTCATTTTTAATGATGACCGTGTGATTCATATGATTGCCGGTGCAGCTATGTGGGGCTGTCGCATGATTCAGATATGATGACGAGAAAAAGAAGACAGTGCCAGTTATCGCCGCAAGCCCGATACAGACTCCAAAGATTATGGCTATTTTTGAGATTATTTTCATGAAGCTACTTCGATGATAGCATAACCATGTTGCGGTCGTGGTGGGTTACAGTTCATGTGAAGGAGTGTGCGGCACTCGTATCGTATCTGTTGTGCTGTTACTATTCTCTCGGCGAACAGGACGAAAAACGAAAAGAGCCCGCACCTCTAGTGGGCGAATGGCTGGCAACCCGGGAGGGTTGGGCTCTTTTCGCCGCGAGGTGCGGGATTGAATGAGAATGACGTGAAGCTTATGTGATCCGATGTCTTTTTCGGTACAACCATCTGACGAGCAGGGCGAGCACCAGGATTGGCCATACGATGGCAATCGCCGGCACGGTTGATGCAAATGATCTTACGTCATAAACACTGAGGTTCGCCGTCTCGTCGGGGTGCCGGTTGAGGAAGCTGACCATGTTCATGATCGCTGTACCGATGATACCGATACCGTACAAAACGAGCACGATCACCCAAAACTCCATGTTCTTCACCTTCTCTCACTCTCAGCAGGCAATCGCCTGACTGCCTGCGCGGTGCAGGGAACTAAGCTCCATAAAACCCAGATCTCTACATCGCTGAGTGGGGTGACATCACTAGTTATGAACCAATGACTTGCGTCTTGCAAGCATAAGCATTTGCCTCGTTCTCTTTTTATGCTTGGCTATAGCCCATATAAAAAGACCGTGCAAGACGGTCATTTTATATGGTCGGGGTGAAAGGACTCAAACCTTCGACCTCTCGGTCCCAAACCGAGCGCGCTATCAACTGCGCCACACCCCGATAGGTGGTAACTTATGTGATTATACAGGGAAACGATGGATTTTTCTAGAGGGAACCACAAAAAAACTGCCGGTAGGTTCGTGCGACGACCTCGCAAAGGTAGGCTGCGATAATAGGCGCGTAGCTTTTTTGTGGTCGAATCGCTACTATAGATGATATGAAACAGATTGGCGAATGGCTGATGCGATGGCGCTTTGCGGGTGTCGTCTTGCTTGTCGTGCTGGCGGCGATGGCCGTAAGCCTTGCGATTGGACTCCAGCAGAGTGTGTGGTTTGACGAAGCCTATTCGATTACGCTTGCCAAGCAGTCGGTGGCTGGATTGATTCACGCGACGTCGCTCGACACGCACCCACCGCTCTACTACATGACGCTTAAGGCGTGGGTAGGTCTGTTTGGGTGGAGTGAATTGTCGCTGCGGAGCTTGAGTGTGCTGATGTTTGGTGGAGCAGTGTCGATTGCCACGGCAACGTTGCGACGTTATTTAGGTACGCGAGCGGCGATCGGGGCGCTGGTGCTTATGGCGCTGTCGCCCTTTTTACTCAGGTATGGGTTTGAAATTCGGATGTATAGTATGGCGCTTTTTATCGGCGTGGCGGCAACGGCTGTGCTACTCAGGGCAGTCACCACACCTGACCAATACGGCTGGTGGTGGTATGGCGCGTACGCTGCTTTGGTGGCAACGGGCGTGTATACGCTCTACTACCTGGCACTGGTATGGGCGGCGCATGCGGTATGGTTGGCGTGGCGAGGGTGGTATAAGACGCGGTCGATGCGAGCGGTAGTGGGGCAGCCGTGGCTACTTGCCTATGCGGCAAGTGTCGCACTGTTCCTGCCGTGGCTCGGGGTGCTGGTGCATCAGCTTGGCAACGGAGCTCTGACGTCGGTTGCGCGTCAGCTGACGATCGAGAATATGGTTGGGCTGATATCATTTTGGTTTTTGTACACTCCGCCTTATGAATTGAACGGTGTGACGTCGCTTGTCGTGCTGGCAATCATTGTCGCCATTGTCGTTATGGTGCGCCGTGGATTTGCGGCGGCTACTGCGCCTGAGCGCCGTCTTGTGTTGCTGTTGGGGCTGTACACGCTGGTGCCGACTGCGCTTATCGCACTCGTTAGTTTGGTAAAGCCGATGTATTTGGAACGCTATCTGTCGTTTGCGATGATCGGACTGCTGCTGCTGCTTGCGGCGTGCGTGTCGATACTGACTAAACGAGGTTGGCGGCCGGCCTATTGGCTGCTGGCCGGACTCGTGGCGGTCAGTCTGTATGGTACGATGCGATTGACGAATGCCGGTAATTACAACTATCAGCGACTCGATCGGCCTGACGGCAAAAAGACAGCGGCAATTCTGAGGCCGGTGTGTCACGATAAGACGATTATTTTTAATGGGCCGTACCTCGCATTGGATGAATCCTATTATTTTGAAGGGTGCCCGGTGTACGTGCTGAGCGCGAGTGATTTCCCGAGCTTTGGCGGCTTCAGCGTACTGCGCGGTATGGCTCCCCGTCTGACGCGCATCAAGGCAATGGACGGCCATGATACGGCAATTTATATTCATTACAATGACGACTACGCACAGCCAAGTGATCCGTCATTGGTGCTACGTGATTCAACTTATATCGATAAATTAGTCATCGATACATACGCCACAAAACGTTAGCGCCAGCGATAATAGTCGAGGGCAAGTTCGGGATAGTCGACGGGCGCATGGGCTGCAATTGCTTGGCGCTGTGCGCTGTCGAATGAATCGGCGGCTCGGCGTGGGTAGAGGAACGCCAGGTCAGTGGCGTAGAGCACGACACTGAACATAGCTATTACAAGCGCCGTGCGCCGTACGGCACGAGGCGCGCGCAGGACATAGCGCCAGCCAATAGTAATAAGGAGGGCGAAGAATGGCCAGGCAGCGGTTGCGCGGAGGCTGTGCGGTTGACCTTCGGCAGTCAGTGCCGATCCGAGCAGGCCGGCGACAACACCAAGCAGGCCGATAAGTGCGATAGTACGCAGCGGAGTGAGGGCTCTACCGAGAATGTGCCATCCCCGGCTGCGTAGTGCGGTCCATGCGAGTACACCGAGCGGTATGATGGCGGCAAGTCCGAGCATGCCTTGTATCCCTGTGCTGTGGCGGAGGTTGGCGTCACCCGTCACGAACAGAAACACAGGGTTGACGAGGCTAAGCAGGTTGATGAAAAACTGCCCGAGTCCGCCAAGTACTCCGCGGCCATGAAAGACGCTGAGCGCCTGGCTACGCCCCAAGGCATCTGGCTGAAACATGAAGCTCGCAAGTGGCGCAACAAGAACGAGGCCCGCGACAGCAACGGCAGCCAAATGGCGCCAGCTGACCCGACGGCGCCAATAGAGGAGAGCGTAGTACCCGAGCACTAAGAGCGGTGCGGTGACGCGGCAAGGCGGATAGACGTAGGCGAGTGCGACGAGTGTCAAAGGGAGCAGGGTCGCGGCGGTCATATAGGCGCGGCGGTTCGCTGTTGTCAGGAGGATCGCCAGCATCCAGAGGCTCAGTGTGACAAAGAACGGCACCAATGCCGGGTCCCATGCCAGGCTGCCTTGGAGCCAGCCCCAGGGAAGTGCGAGCGCGACGGCACTTGCAATGAGGCCGGAGCGCGTCGATCCGACGAGTCGCCGAGTCGCCAATCCCAGGAACGCGCAGGCGATAAGTGTCATGCATAGCGAAAAAGAACGCAGTGACAGTTCGCTCGGTCCAAAAACAAGCGTCCAGATGGCAAGCGGATAGAGATATACGGGAGTGGTGTATCCGCCGCCAAGGCTAGCGGTAAACAGCGGCCACGGCTGACTATGTGCATCGGTACCATGATGAGCAAGCGCGATGGCATGAGCGCCGCTGGCGGCTTCATCGACGTAAAAGCCTGGTGGAGCGACGGGCAAGATGGCTATATGCAGTGCCACTAAGACGGCAATCGCAGCAATGAGCCAGTGGTAAGGATAGAGGCGTGCAGCACGTAAAATCATACCTTTAGTATACGGTATTAGCGCGGTACGATGCGGTTGATGTGCGGTATGGCAATCAAGAGCCGGGTAGCAAGGATACAGGCGAGCGTATAGAGCGTATTGATCCATATGTTCGTCGTCGAGGCAAAGAAAAATTGCAGGACCATAAGGGGTAGCGTATGGAGAATGTAGGCCGTCAGCGACCGTTGGCCAAATGGTAGTAGGAGCCATTTGAACCACCGCTCCAGGACGGGCAGTGCCAGGTGAAACAGTTGAACGAGCCCGTAAAACCACACGAATGAGATGAGAATGGTGGCGAATGTCACGGGATCTTTGCCGAACAGCGTATTTTCGTATGAGCCGGGGTCGTGAGGCAAAATAATCGCACCGGAAATAATCATAGTGATGAGCGTAACGCTGATCGCGGTAATACTGATGCTACGCCGTTGCCATGTCGCCAGGCGCAAGTACGCCGCCAGTAGCGGCTTAAGGTACCAGCCGACAACCGCCGGCACGAAGAAGAGTACTTGCCAAATCAACCATTCTAGGTCGATCCGATAGCCTAGATACCAAACTAGCCCAGACGCCACCAGCACGATCCACGCCTTGCCGCGGCGCAGCAGCCAGATCGCAAGTGGCGACAGTGCCAAGAAAATAGCATAGAGGTAGAGGAAATGTGTCAGGGTGTGCGCATAGTCGAAGCGCAACATGCTCGAGGCAAGCGCACCCCAGTCGCCGGCTCTGATGGGCACGTCGGCAATATTGCCGCGGAAATTAAAGTACCACGATGCGCCGACGAGCAGGGTTGTGGTGATGATCATCCATATATATAGCGTGAGGCCGCGTTTCCAAAGTTTTTTCGTGATATTCCATAGTGGCTGGTCACGGTTTTTGTGGCCACGGATGTAGCCGATAAGCAGTCCAGAGATAATCACGAAGCCTTCGGCGGCCGATGACCATAACTCACCCCGTCCGCTGATAACTTGAAAAAGATTCGGCCATCGCCACAGGTGGTCGACAATAATCACCACAATAAAAAACCCGCGCAGGTAATCGAGGGCGAGAAAACGGGTGGGGGCCGAAGGCGAAGGGGTAACGTGCATGCAATACCAAGTATAGCAAATAGATTCCTAGAGGAAGCTGACAGCTCGGGTGCGAGACGCGTATACTAAACATATGATGATAGCGACTCCGTATCCCGCCCCAGATTTTAGCGCCTCCGCCACCGATGACACCGTGAAGACACTTGCTGATTACCGAGGTAAGTGGCTGGTGTTGTATTTTTACCCCAAAGACGATACGCCTGGCTGTACGATTGAGGCCTGCGCACTGCGTGACGCGCGCGATGATATTGCTGCGCTGGGTGCCGAGGTAGTCGGCGTGAGTCGCGATGATGCTGCAAGCCACGAGAAATTCAAGGCCAAGCACAATCTGAACTTCACGCTGCTGACAGACCCCGACCATGTGATGATGGACGCCTACGGTGCGTGGGGGAAGAAGCAATTCGGTATCGAAGGAGTGCTTCGTAAGACCTTTATTATCAATCCTGATGGGCAAGTCGTGAAGGTTTATGGCCGCGTCACGCCACTCGGTCACGGTGAGCAGGTAGTGAGCGAGTTGAAACGGCTTCAAGCCGCCTAGCCTGAATGTTCCCTTCGGGGTATACTAGTAATCAGTTACCCAAAATTCTAACCAAGGAACCCTTTATTTATTATGTGCGGTATTGCCGGCTACTACGGCCCTTATGACAAAACACTCCTAGAAACGATGAATCAATGTCAGGCGCATCGCGGTCCAGACGGCGAAGGGTTCTACGTCGAAGGACAGGTCGGATTCGCCCAGCGACGCCTGGCGATTATCGACCGTGCCGGCGGGACGCAGCCGATGACGCTAGAGGACGGCACGCTAACCGTTATTTATAACGGTGAAATCTATAACTATCTGGCCCTTCGCGAGGAGCTCGAGGCGGCTGGCCGCGTCTTTGTGACACATTCGGACACCGAAGTAATTTTGCATGCCTATGCCGTGTGGGGGGATGACGCTTTCGACAAGTTTAACGGTATGTTCACGATTGCGCTACACGACAAGCCGAACGACCGCGTCGTGCTGGTGCGTGACCACTTCGGCATCAAGCCGCTGTATTTTGCCAACCTCGGCAGCACTGAGCAGCCGCAGCTGGTATTCGCCTCGGAAATCAAGCCGCTGCTCGCGACGGGCCTGATCGAGAAGAAGCCGAACGACACGACGATTTACCGTTACCTGAAGTTCCGTATTCACGAAGACAACGACCAGACGTTTTTCGAGGGCATCTACCGTCTGAACGCCGGCGAAATGATGGTGATTGATGCTAGCGGCCTCAGTCGGAAGCCGTTTACCAATTTACGGGGTGAACTGGCGGAACTCGCTAATACTAAAACTCCATATGGTACCGCTCAAACCGATGCGTACCGCACGGCATTGACCGAAGCGATTCGCCTGCGTCTGCAGAGTGAAGTGCCAGTCGGGACGTCACTGTCGGGCGGCCTTGATTCCTCAGCGGTCGTCGCGATCATCGCCGAGCTGCTCAAGCACCGCGAGCAGGATCACACGGTCGACTCGGTCGGTACGCAGCAAAATACCTTTTCGGCGATCTTTCCGAACTCGCTCAACGACGAGGAGAAGTACGTCGATGCCCTGCTCGATAAATACGGCGACGCCCTCAGTGCACACAAGATCCAGCCGAACGCCGACGAATTCGTGAAAGACCTCAAAGATTTCGTGCGCACGCAGGAAGAGCCGCTCATCAGCACCGGCCCGTACGCTCAGTACAAGGTGATGCAAGAGGCCAGTCAGCATGTCACCGTGCTGCTTGACGGCCAGGGAGCCGACGAAATGATGGCTGGCTACATTCCGTACTACTTCGTCTATCTGCGCCAACTCCGCCAGAATGGCCAGTGGTTGAAGTTTGTCGGTGAACTGCTCTCATCGGTCGACATTTTGTTCCGCCTTGGTCGTTTCCGTCTGATGGATAAACTGTCATTCAAGAAGAATGTCACCGTTGGCGAGCTGCTTAACAGCGAGTTTACGAGCGCACACAGCAGCGAACGATTCGTTACCGAAGGCGCGAACCTGAAACTGCGTCTGATCGAAGATCTGTTCCAAAATAGCCTACCCTCACTGCTGCGCTACGAAGACCGTAACACCATGCGCTTTAGCATCGAAGGCCGCGTGCCGTTTCTCGACAAGGAAGTGGTCAAGTCGCTGTTTGCACTGAGTGACGAGGCGATCATTTATCACGGCTGGAACAAGCGGATTCTGCGTGATGCGACCCGTGGTATTTTGCCTGACATGATCAACCGCCGCCGTAACAAGATCGGCTTTACGACGCCAGAGTCCGAATGGTTCATGCGCCTCAAGAACCGTTTTTACGGCATCTTCCTGTCCGAAGAATTCGCGTCACGTCCGTACTTTAATCAAAACGAAGTACTGACGGCGTTCGAAGGCTTCATTCAGGGTAAGAACAATACGTCGAGCATGCTGTTTTGGCGCCTGCTGAACGTTGAACTATGGCTGCGCGAGTTCTTCGACGAAACCGTCGAGGAGGAGCCGGTCATCAAGGGTGAGTACGAGCCGAACAAAAACAAGCAGCTGGACCTGGCTGTCGGTGACACGACTTACCGCCGCTACCCGATCCGTACTGATTTGGTCAGCGCCGAGACGAACCTCGACGAGTTCGTGACAAATTACGTCAAAAATTTCATTGCTAACCTGCCAAGCGATCACGCGAGCGAGTTGAAGGGCAAGTGGCATCTCTTTATCAGCGAGAAAATCGTCGCCATTACCCAGGGCCGCTCGTACTTCGTCTGGGATATCAAAGTCAGTTGGTGGGCACGCACCCTGAGCCGCTTTGTCCGCCGCACACCATACGGTATTGGCCTCGGCAGCCCATGGACGATGGAACTTGCGATTCGTGAAGTCGGCCTGCCGCGCATTCTCTTCGCGTCAATCGGCGGCGCCATCGGCAAAGTATTTGGTAAGCGTGGTGTGTTCTATAACCTCGTCGGCAGTGACATTCGTGCCATCGACGGCCCGACTGAGTACTCCGTGTATCCAGCGAACGTTTCAGCCAAGCTTGCACCAAAGGATCCTGATGACGTCGCGGCACGCTTGACGGCAGCCATTCAGCAAATTGTGCCAGCTGAATATGCTGAACGCTACGTCGGTACAGTGGTTATCGACGCCAATGACATTGGCCGTAACGTGCTTGGCACGGATCTGCCAGGTGACCGCACGCGCTACGAAGAAGTCTTTGGCGACAATCCGCTCGGCCAGACCAACGAGCAGACGCCGCTTGCGATCGTTTTCGAAAAGTAAGGTATACGATGAAACATCAATGAAGGTCGTGTGAATACGTTTGCACGACCTTCATTTCGTAGTACGATACTGGCGCTAATGTACGTTCTTGTTCGATATGACGAGCAAGTTCATTATACGCTCACTTCGTAGTACAATAAGCATATGTTTATCGTCGGGCTTCTTGGGTGGTGGTATGGCGCTGGATGGCGTCTCTGTATCCGGCGCGTAGGTGAGCGGCTGATGGCGACGGCGGACTTTTTCTCGATAGATCTACTGCTGGCCACGCTGTTTTCGCCGTTTCGCCAGATATCAGCCGGCCAGGTTCGGGGGTCGCTTGAAGTGCAATTACGTGCATTTTTTGACCGGTTGATTTCTCGACTAATCGGAGCCATGGTGCGCTTGGCATTAATCCTCGCGGGAAGTGTGAGCCTCGCAGTAACGCTTATTGGCGGCCTAGTGGTGGGTGTCGCGTGGGTATGCACGCCGGCGCTGCCGTTTGTAGGACTTATCTTGATGGTGAACGGATGGTTGCCATGGTAAGCCCGGAATTTCATTATCATAGTCCGCGGGCCCGTAAAGCTCGCATTGCTCGTCGTCTGACGTTGAAGGTGGCGCGCCTGCTGTCGCTTGTCGCACTGTTGCTCGTGGTGGCTGGCGGTGGCTTGCTCGCAGTCCGGAGCGCGACTGGCTGGTTTGTGATAGGCCTGGCTGCCCTACCGCTCATGGTAGCTGGCTGGGCACGCGATGAGCTGCACCACTTGCCCGCGCGGAGCCAGGGCGTACGTATCGATGATATTCTGTCCGGCGATGTTTTAGGGCGGCTACCGGAGAACCCGACGCCGCGCGACATCGCGCTCGCCGTCGGCCAGGTCCAATCAGGTCAGTTTATGGGGATACGCTTTGGATTGACGCCACAAACCTTATTGCATCTGGCATCCGAACAGGCGGTCGATACTGTGGCCTTATGGCAGGCGGCGATTGCAGCGGCCGAGGAGGTCGGGAGCGAGCATATTACGGCGTCCGTGTTGGTGTTGGCGCTGATGCGAACAGTTGTGGCGCGGGATGAGGTGTTGGCACATTTGATGCTCGACGACGCAGACGTGGTCCAAGGGGTACGCTGGCAGCTGCACCTCCGTGAATTGGTGGATCAGCACAAACGGCCGCGCCGGACCGGTGGCATTGCCCGCGATTGGTCGTTTGGGTATACACCGCTGCTCGATCGGTTCGGACAGAACATCAGTCAGCAAATCGGCCGGGGCGGCCTACTGACGGTCGATGTCGCTGCACATCAGGTGGCCCGCGACCAAATGATTAAAATATTCGGCAGCCAAGGTCGGCAAAACATTGCTTTGATCGGTCAAGTGGGCGTCGGCAAGACGACGCTGGTCGAAGCGTTTGCCGAGCAATTGCTCGATGCTGATGCCGATATCCCCCATGGTTTAAAGTTTCGTCAAGTCATCATGCTCGACGCGTCGTCGCTTGTCGGCGCTGCCGGTGGGCGCGGCGAGCTGGAGCGGCTGGTCGAGAGCTTGCTGAGTGAGGCTTATAGCGCTAAAAATGTCATCATCTGCCTCGACAATGCGCAGCTGTTCTTCGAAGAAGGAGTCGGCTCGGTTGATATTGCCAACGTGCTGCTTCCGATACTCGAAGCAGGACGGCTGCGGATGATTCTAACGATGGACGAACAGCGCTATTTGCAAATCAGCGCACGAAACCCTGCGCTCGCCAGTGCGCTGAACCGGGTCACAGTGGCGGCGGCCGACCGGGCAGAGACGATGATTATTATGCAGGAGCAGTTGTTGCTCTATGAGTTCCGCTACAAGGTCAGCTACATGTACCAGGCGCTGAGCGAGGCGTTTCGCCTGGGCGAACGGTACGTCCATGATCTGGCGATGCCTGGCCGTGCTCTAAAGTTGCTCGAAGCTGCGGCGAACTATGCCACTGACGGACTGGTAACCGTTCAATCGGTGCAGCAGGCAATTGAGCAGACGATGGACGTCAAAGTCGGTGTGGCGAGCGAAGGTGAGGAGCGCGAGAAGCTGCTTCACCTCGAAGACCTGATCCACACGCGCATGATTAACCAAACCAGGGCAGTGAGCGTGGTGAGTGATGCGCTGCGGCGCGCGCGTGCTGGGGTGCGTAATCAAAACCGACCGATCGGTGCATTCCTGTTTTTGGGGCCGACCGGTGTCGGTAAGACCGAGCTGGCCAAGGCGCTCGGCGACGTGTACTTTGGTGGCGAAGATCGGTTGATTCGTTTAGACCTGAACGAATATGTCCGCTCCGAGGATGTCAGTCGGCTGATCGCGGATGGCGCCGCTGACCCAGCGAGCCTCACGGCGCAGGTTATGAAGCAGCCGTTCAGTGTCGTGCTGCTTGACGAAATCGAGAAGGCGCACCCGGACGTGCTGACGACGCTGCTGCAGCTGCTCGACGAAGGTATCCTGCGTGACATCAAGAATCGCGAAATCAGCTTCCGAGACACGATCGTCATCGCGACGAGTAATGCTGGTGCGGAACGGATTCGCGAATATATCGAGCGGGGGTATCAGTTGGAACAATTTGAGTCGCAGATTACCGACGAGCTGATTAATTCCGGCCAGTTCCGTCCTGAATTTCTTAACCGATTTGACGAGATCGTCGTGTTCCGGCCACTCACCAAGCCCGAGCTCCTTCAAGTAGTCGATCTTATTATTGGCAGTATTATCAAGACGCTGTCGCTTCAAAAGGTGAGCGTTGATGTGGCCGATGACGCAAAGATCGCTCTTGTGGACGCAGGGTATGATCCTCGACTCGGTGCTCGTCCTATGCGCCGCGTCGTGCAGCGTGCCGTTGAAAACACAGTTGCCAAACAGCTGCTGGCTGGCGGCGTAGCACCGGGTAGGGTGATAACTATCTCGCGGGAGCAAGTCGAGCAAATCGTTGGAACTCACCAGGCAGCCGAACAGCTTATTGCCGAACAGGCGCCTCGCGAGTAAGCTTAGGCTATGACACAACGCATGCTTCACACGTACAAACGGATGACATTATCAGGCTTGATAGGCGTAGGCGCAGGGACTATTCTGGCGGTGGGGGGAGAGCCGAAACTAGCTCCAGTTGTTGCCTGGGATGTTGCGGCGCTGACATATCTACTATGGCTCTGGTGGGTAATTGGCGAGCTTGGGCCTGCAGATACCAAGCGACATGCGGTTCGCGAGGATCCAGGCCGCAAGGTTGCCGATGCGCTCGTACTGACAGCGAGCGTTATCAGCTTGGCGGCAGTCGTATTCCTGGTGATCAATGGTGCGCAGCAAGAGGGAACGGCGCGAGTCGTCGACTTGGTGCTTGGGTTGGTGACGATCGTGGCCTCATGGTTTTTGGTCCATACCATTTACATGCTTAAATATGCCCGGCTTTACTATCAGGGCGTAGCGGGTGACGTTGATTTCAATGAAAAACAAGCACCACAGTACACTGACTTCGCTTATCTGGCATTTACGCTCGGTATGACCTATCAGGTGTCGGATACTGATGTCAAAACGAAAGATATGCGCAAGACGATCATTCGCCATACGTTGCTGTCATATCTCTACGGTACGGTGATCATTGCCGCGACGATTAATACGCTCGCTAGTTTGTCGAAGTAATTAGCGCTCGCCAATCAAGGCGCGGTACATTTCGCGCGCCTGCTCAAAGCCGATGACCCAACCGGTTTGGCGGATGCTTTTGTAGAGCGGGGTTTTGAGGAGCGCGCCATTTTTGTCGTATGTCTCCGGGAAGCCACCGTTTTGGAGCATGGCCGTCTCGTAGGCATCGAGGTGATAGGCGGCAGCTTCGGCATATGCAGGAGTGCCGGTATGATGGGCAAGCAGGGTCAGGGTCTTGATGTATTCCATCCCCCAAAAGCTCCAGATTGCATCGCCGCCATATGAGGCGACCGCAAGGCGCACGACAAAGAATTGTCGGTGGGCGCGGGTATCGTTTTGGTACTTGATGGCAAACGGCTGATCGATTTTGTTGTCCTGGATGTAGGCGATCGAGCGTTCATAGTAACGGCGTTCCAGCGGGTTTGTAATGTCTAGGAAGCCGGTCGATAGCACGATCAGCCAGTCCGATGAGTAGAGCTTGTCGCGCAGTCCCTCGTGTGACAAGTCTTCCAGGAAGTACCCTTCGTCTTCGAGCCAAAAGGTGTCGAGGATGGTCTGCTTGAGTCGTGCGAGGAATGCAGTGTCACGAGAAATGAGCCCAAGAGTCATGGCGAGCTGTGTCGTTTTCCAGAAGACAACATTATCGTAAAACGCCGAGTAGCGGCGGGTAATGTCTTTGGCGCCGGATAAGTGGACGGTCTTTTTGATGAGGCCTGTTTGCTCGTCGTACACATGCGCTCTGTAGCTGGCATAGAGCGACTTCAGTGTATCGTCGTAGGTATCGACCAAGGTTTTGGCAGCTTGCTTGGTATCGAGCGAGTGAACAGTTTTGCCATAGCGGTGCGGTTGAGCGGTCTCGTCACCGCGCAGGCTCGCCAGAGCATACAGCATGCCAAAGAGTGAATCTGAGGGGTGGGCGTAAAAATTGATGCACGTCGCCGCGTATGGCCCCATCGAGACGATCGTCGTGGTAAGTTTTGGCTGCTTGGCAAAAACACCGAGTGCGAAGGCGACGGTTTGTAGGTAGACAGTCTCGCGGTCGCGCCAGTCGTCGGTCGTGCCAGGAATGGATCGGTCAAGCATCGGGTAGTAGAAGACACCAAGGTTGCGGACGAACAAGCCGTTGAAATGATCACCGGAGATTAGCAGCAGTTTGTTTGGGTCGTAGCGCAGTTTATGGATGTCGGCGATGATTTCGTCGATGCTGGTGCCAGATGAGCGAGGGCTATTGAAATAACGAGTCGTAAAGATGTAGATACCGCACTGGTAGTAGGCAAACATTCGCCATAAGAAATTCTGGCGAATGACGAGCTTTTGGTTGTTATTGACGGCCTCGAGCGTTTTTTCCTGCAGCTTGGCGCGGTAGGGTAAACGGATGATCGAGTAACGAGCAAAGGGATTAGTCAGATACGTGACGATCAGCGAGGCAACTACCGCGCCCGTCACAGCAAGAGTCAGCATATGGTCTATTGTACTATGCCGTCGAGCTAGTAGCCAGTGAAGTAGTCGGTATGGATATGCGAGACGTCCTTGCTCTGCAGTAAATGCTTGTGGGCGCGGATCATTGCCGGCGGTCCGGAAATATAAGCGCGACGCTGGGCGAGTTCTGGGATGAGCTTGATGGCGTCGTCCGGCTTCGTCACTTGTCGCCAGTGCGCTGGCAGATCGGGAATGATGCCGTTCGTGACGACTGCCACCGGAATTCCGGCCGCTTCGAGGACGTCGCGGTACGCTAACTCTTCGGGCGAACTGACGCTGTAGACAAGGATGATGTCGCGCAGGTCGCCGCGCTTGGTGAGGGTGTGGAGTTGACTGATGAACGGCGTGATACCGATGCCGCCCGCAACGAGCAGGAGTGGTGTGCCATTATGACGTGGCAAGGTAAAGCCGCCGCTAAAACCAGTGGTCGTAAGGCGCGTGCCGGCTTTTAGTGAACGGAGCGCGTGCTTGAAGCTGCTTGATGGTTCGTAGAACTTGATGCCGAGGCGCAGTTCACGCTCGCCTGGGGCGGACGTCATACTGAAGCTACGCCGTAGCCCACGTGAATCGCTGCGATGCGGCAGTGTCAGTTCGACAAACTGGCCTGGCTCAAAGTAAAACGGAGTATTCGACGTGAAGACGAACTCATCGGTGGTCGGCGTGAGGGCTCGCCGCTCTTTGAAGATGAGGGAGATGCCATGTCGGCGCGCGAATATCGCCGCGATGAGGTTGCCGATCACTAGGGCGAGCGTAAGGGAAATAGCAAATGAGCCGATGCGTAGCGGGATGGTTGCAAGGAGGGCAACGATGACGGCGATAAGGTACTGCTGCCAACGTTTCGGCGGAAGAGTGAGCGGCTCGCTTAACATAAACCCTGCCATAAAAACCAGCGGCCATGAGCCGAGTAGGCTGAGGCTGAGGCCAAGCGGCGCACCGCGCAGCAGCATCGAGATAATAGTGGTGACGAGTGCAATGCCGATAAACACCAGACCCATACCGAGTCGGCTGGTCTTGTATAGAATCAACAGCGCAAAGATTACGACGAATGGAAGTAAAAAGGGAGTACCGACCCACCAGGTGGCAAAACCGAGGCCTGTCAGGCTGGTAATGACGGCACCGGCAGCAACTGGATTAGTCAGGTGGCGTCCGCGCCAAACAAGCAGGTATTTCGATGCCATGGCAATGACACTGACGACACCGATCGCGAGAATCGACTGGCGGTCAGTGGAGGGGCTAAAGAGGAAAAAGAGAATCAGTGCCGTAATGAGCGACGATTCACCATGTGGGCGGATGCTAAAGAGGTATCCGAAGACGCGGTTGCTGACATAGCTGGCAACCGCAGCAATGATGGCGGTAGCGATGACGGCTTTTGGCGCATAGGCGACCGCACCAGTGAGTGATCCGGCGAAGGTAACGGCCCATAGGCTTAGGAGGCTCAGGGTGACCAATCGGTACATGGATACGCGGTTAAGTAATGAATCGAGCTGGCGTAGCATTAAAATAGTTCTCCTTGGAAGTTACGGGAATAATCAACAGAACCGTCGCGGTGGTACCGTACATAGTCAAACGCATAGCGCTGAGCGAGCGCTGATGGCTCCGCAAAGAACAATGCTGTGGCGAGTCCATCGGCGTGGAGCGTTTGTGTCGTAATCACCCAAGTTGCGACGATATCATCGACGGGCGTGAGGGTGTGAGGGTTAAATATGTGATGCAGCCCTTCGCCCCAGGTACGTCGTGTTGTAGAGGAGGCGCAGAGGCTGGCATTCTCGACGGCGACAGTACCGATGATGAGCCCGGGCTCTAGGGGATGTTCAAGCCCTACGACATTGCGGCTCTGGCCGCGGTGGCGGAGGTCGCCGCTGCCGTCGACGACATATTCTGTGATACCTGAACCCTCGAGCAGCTCGCTAATAATATCAACAAGATACCCCTTGCCAGCCGCGCCGACATCGAGGGTGAGCGGTTCTGTTGTCGTTATCGTCGTGCCGTCGATACGCAGGACGTCGTCCCAGGCGGGTATGGCAGTTTGCTTCTGGGGGGTGAGAGAGTAGGTAGTGTCATAGCCGGCACGCTCGAGGGCATTGCCGATGAGTGGCGTAACGGCACCACCGGTCTGCTCATACAAATCGCGGTAAAACGTGAAGAGCGGAGCGGCATCCGGCGGAAATTCATAGGTGCCAGCTGCACGCGCGATCTGCTGTATGAGTGAATCGTCACGAAAACGTGAGTAGGTGCGGTCGAACGCCTCGATCCGATCATGAATCGCCTGCTGCAACTCGGCCGTGAGCGGTTCGATCGTGTCGATTTGCCACTGGGTCCCCAGTGCGGTGAAAGGGTGCTTAGCTGGCAGCATTCTGCATAATCTGCTGAAGCGCTTGGTTGAATGCCTCGGTCGTTAGTGAAGCGCCGGCGACACGGTTCAGGGAAACGTCGCTGACTTTTTGGCCGACCACTTGACTCTTATAATACGAATCGAATCGATCGAAATACTGTTGGCCTTCGCGCGAGATGGTGTTGGCGTTGACGCTGCTGTTGGTGATCGTATTGCCAGCAAGGGTGACATTGACAGTCAGAGGCTCCTGCCCGTCTGGCGTAAAGTAATTGACACTGGCTGTGTATGAGCCGTCTTTGTAATTACTCGAGGCCGATGTGGTGTTCGAGTTGCTCGGAGTAGTGGTCGACGGAGTGGTTGTTGTGCTTGGCGTCGTCGTACTGACCATCGGTGTTGCGGTGTCTGAATGACCGCTCAAGGCCGCCGCTGCAGCGCCGATCATGCCAACCATGACAATAACGATGAGGCCGGCGACTGCGGGGTGAAGCCGCCTAGGTGTGCTAGGTGAATTGTTCATGTTGTTACTATACCGTATATAGCTGTGGTATTCCTGAGGATATAGGGTAATTTTCGCGGGATGAATAGAGGGGTGACAAGGGGTCTGCTCATATGTTTAGGCAATCTCATCGATGATCGGTAACTGTTCGACGGGGACGCCGAGTATCTGGGCTAAACGGTCGATTTGCTGGAATCTGCAGTATTTGATCGGCTCGCCGCTGGCGCGATAAATTCGATAGTAGTGATCGAACGCGACCGTCTCGCCTTTGAAATTCGTTGCTCGTGTTGGCTCGTCGATACGACGGATTACCCAGTCGGGAGTTTCGCTGGCGAGAATCCGTTTGATTTTGGCGTAATGGTTAAATGACATGAACCTATAATGACTCCGCCCGTCAGGCGACGAGATTAGTACTCACCCTTAATTACAAAGAATGACCCCCGGATGGTGCCGGCCAATCGAGATTGTTGTTTCGCAAACTTGAATTTCGTGGCTAATTCTTCGGGAATGGGCATGCCGTCCGAAAGCTTGAAGCCGACGGCCCGCTTTTGGTCCGCGTCTACGCTGTAGAGCACGTTCACCACCAGGCCGTTCTCGTAAAACACATACGACCACTCGATATCATCGACGCGAAACCGGGCCGTTTCGAGCGGCGTGGCTGCTATTTCGATATCCCGCTCAACTTTGAGAATCTTGCTGACATAGGCAACGACATCCTGGCTTTCGGCTGCCGGCAGCGTCGTAAAGGTGTGCTGGTACTTATTATAGAAGTAGCGCGCTTCATTGGCACGAAGTCCGGCGAGAGCGGGTGCGACCGGCGAAGCTTCCAGGCCGACCTCGGATACGTGTTCAAAATCAACTGCGTAGGACATACTTTCATTATACGAGAGGTTGCCCTGGTGGTAAACGAGCTTGATTGCTACTTTATTTCTGGATAGCGATCAGGGTTGGCGCGGTAATAGTCGGCCCACTCATCGGCTTCGTCAACTTCGACATAGTCGATGTAGTAGCCCTGCGCGAAGGCGCCGTTCTTGTCGTTTTTTGATTGCTGGGCGCGTTTGATGTCATCGGCCGTTATGCCGTGGAGCGCGATCAAGTCATCCAGAGCTTGCTGGACGTCTGCAATCTCGGCGATGATTTCCTCGGCTGGAGCCTGAGTGATTTCTCGCGCTTCCTCGATAATTTTGTTGACCAGCTCCTGTTTATGTTCGCTGGCATTCAGCCGCCTAAAGGAAGGCTTCGCTCCGGAGGCAATCTGTTTATCAACGATCTTGTCCCGAACTAGTTTAGTAAACGTGAACTTTGGCATGACCTTATAGTAGCAGATGAAAACTAGTTTCCCGGTACGGCACGGGTAGTGCGATAGCGCTGTATAAATCGAATATCGCTAGAGGCTTTGGAGGAATCTGCCCAAATCTTGAGGGGTGTCCATGTAGGTGAGCAGCTCGGGAGCGTACACGTAGCCGAGGATTGTCTCGCGCTCTTTGCTGTCGGGTCCGACAAGGATGCGGTATTTCGTCTCCATGTTGAGCATATCGACATCGTTCATGGCATTCCCCGCCACGAGAATATTGTGCTCATAAATACCGAAGTACTTGCACATATACGATATGGCGCGCGCCTTACTGACCTTACTTTTCATGTATTCGAGTGCGCCGTCTTGGAACACCGCCTTGATCGAGCCACCGGTAAACTCAATCTTCAGGTTTTCGACATGGATAAAGCCTTTGAGCTTGATAGTGACGCTGCTGATAGGCTGTTTTTTCAGATGCTCTTTCACATCGATCAGAGATCCTGAGTAAACATCTGCATAGTAGCCGCGCTGCTCTCGGGTCTTCTCGACATCGCTGGGCTCTGGGCACCAAATCTGCGCTTTACGGCTGAGGTCGGCTGGATAAAAGGCGAGGAGCTGCACCATATCGATATTGAGGCCGGTGAACTCGATCAGTTTATCGATGTCTTTTTCGTTAAATTCGGATTCGACGATCACCTTGCCCCATTTGTCGACGATCTTGGCACCATGCTCGACAGAAATGAGTGCCTTGTCGTCGATGATATTCTCGAAATGCTCGCCAAGTGCTTCTTTCATGCGGACGTACGAACGACCCGTCGAGATGGTGGTAATGGTGCCATGTTCACGTAGGTGTTCGAACCCCCGCACAACTTCGTCTGAGATTTCGCCGCCGTGGCCCATGGCAATCGTACCGTCGATATCAAATACCGCCAGCTGCGGAAGTCTATAGATAGGTTGCCCACCTTCGTTCATAGTAGGTAAAGCATAACAGGTTTAGAAAATAATTTCCATGTGTAACGAAAATTGATACAGCGTTTTATACGAAGTACTCGAACGGCGAACGAGAGGCTGATTAAAATAAGCTCGCCGCAAGCCGGGCAAGCTCTCCAAGTACCTATAGCTGTGGCCGAAAAAGGCTACTGACAAGCTCTACGAAGCGGTCATTTAACGGCCGCTTTATCCATTTATACAGCACCATGCGCTTAGATACTGCTAAATCTTTCGCCATCTGGGTATCGAGCTTCGCGACAAAATCAGGGTCAGTAATCGAAAGGTTTATCTCGTCATTAAGCACGAATGAGCGATCATCGAAGTTAATAGACCCGACGCACGCCCAGTGTCCGTCGATCGTTACGACTTTTGTATGAATCAGCGTCTGTTGGTATTCGTGAATCTCAATCCCCGCCGCCAAGAGCCGCTTATAGTAGCGGTGGCCTGCTTTTCGAGTAATCGCATGATTTGTGTGAGGGCCGTTTGTCAAAATCGTAACCTTTACGCCGGTTGCGCGGGCGACGATCAGCGCGTTACAGAACTGAGAGCTTGGTGCGAAATACGCCGTTGTAATATGAATGCTCTGCTGCGCCGATCGAATCAACGACATGAAGAGTTTGTCCGCATGGGTGCGACCCGGCATTGCCTTGCTCGATGTCACTTGTACCGTCTGAATACCGGCCTTGGTTGATCCTAGGTATGTCGTATCAAGCGCAGCTCCACCGCCTTCGACCCAGTTGTCGTTAAAGCTCGCAATCAAATCACTGACCGCCGGTCCCTCGATCCGAAAGTGTGTGTCGCGCCAATGATTGACGTCCTGTGCATCACCCGTCCATTCATCAGCGATGCCAACACCACCCAAAAAGCCAACGCGTTGGTCAACGACCAAGATCTTCCGATGTGTACGATTATTGAGCTTATGAAGCGTATACCACTTTACCGGCCGGAACCAGCGAAACTCAACGCCAGCGTCTTGCATCATAGTGATAAGTTCAGCGTTGATTTTGCTGCTCCCGAAAGCATCCATCATAACAGCAACAGACACACCGGCCTTGGCTTTTTCGGCAAGCGCTTCGGCAAATTGTGTGGCGATGTCGCCGCGCCAGTACACGTACGTCAGCAGCGCGATGGACTGGTGAGCTGAACGAATAGCATCCAGCATCGCAGGGAAAATCTCGTCACCATTGGTTAATATCTGCACGGTATTGTTCGAGCGAATTGGCGAGTCGACGTAATCTTCTATAAATTTCTTATAGGCGCGCGTCTTGAGCCTGAGGCGGTTTAGGAGTGGCATAGTGTCGCTATTATACAAGAAAACTCGGCCATAAAGCCGAGAGTGTGCCATATTTGGTATGGCGTGACAGCTGAAATTAGAGCTTTACTGTCGTTCGTGGCATACTGATACCTAATGAGAATAATGATTTTTGGTGATACGGCGAGCGGGAAGAGTAGCTTTGCTGAAAAGCTTGCTCAAATGGAACGTTTGCCTGTTGTGCATCTTGATAGGATTATGGAGAGCATCGGGCGAAATGATCGACGAAGTATCGGTGATTACATTAAGAACTTAGCCTCAGAGCCAGACTGGATAATCGAAGGAAATGCGTTTACGAAAGATGCTAGCTATCGCATTGAGCAGGCCGATAGGATTTACATATTTGATTTTAATAGATTTGTTACGTTAATAAATCACATCATGCGATACGTTAGGCTTCGTGCGCAAAAGGAGAGCCGAAAGGGAAGCGAAAGCTTGGATTTAAACTTACGGTACTTTATTCCCTATACTCTCGTTAAATTCCCGCCTCGTAAAAGGCGAGCTTTTCAATCGGCGCGATCACAAGGGAAGAATATAATTATATTCAGGAGTTATAGAGACATCGATAAATATTTGAACGAAAGATTTCGATAAAAAATAATTTCTACGTACCATAAAAAATGGTACGGCGTGATAGCTGAAATTAGAACTTTTCTAATTTGTTGACAGGTTAGAGCACGAAGGGGACGATACGTTTGGTATGCTTGGCGTATGCATCGTATTGTTTGCCGAATGCCCTGCTGAGTATTTCTTCTTCCTGGCGGATACGAATGATATATACGCTCGACATGAGGATGATAACGAACATTACAATCAGCAGGTTGCCTTGAGCTATGGCAAAGCCAATTCCCGCAAACAGGGTGCCGCTATAGCCGGGATGGCGAATGTACTTATACAGCCCTGTAGTGACGAGGACTTGGTTTTTTGTCACAGTGAGCGCACGTGTGTAGGATTGCCCAAGCTTTACCATGGCTGCCGCACGGAGCACGATCCCGAGTATCATAATTACGAGCCCAAGATAAGCTACGATAGTCGGGACCGAGAGTATGTGAAGGCTATTGAGAATCGGAGCAGCTATGAGGCTTATGACAATCGCTGCTACATACCATACGGTTGTTAGATCAAGTTTAGATGTACGGCGAAAGGATCTGGCGGACTTGTCTCTTAAAAATAGCTCTTGGAAGATAGCGTAGGTAAGCAGAATGATGTACGCGAGTATTTGCGGCATACGCTCATCATACCAAAAGAGGTGAAATAGTTTCTATGTATAACAAAAATTGGTACGGCATGATTGCGGAAATTAGAACTTTACTAAGGTCGGGAATATAATGGGGTTATGGAAAATCATGCAGAACATCGTATCTACCCGGATCACCTATATGACCCAACACGGCGACAGATTGCTGTTGAACTACTGGAGAAAGAGATAAACAAGCAGCTTCTGGGTGGTACGCAGGATGTGAATCTGGATGTTCGATCGTGGCTCGATAAAATGGATGAACATACTTTCTGGAATGTCATTGAAGGTTTTATGGGTGGGACTATGCTCAAGCCGATCGTACATTTTTTAACGGCGGAGAACTATAGTTGGTCGCAAATGGAAATCCCAGTGAGGGGTATTCAACTTTCTTCTAAGCTCACGCAACTTGATGCCCTTAGCGGTTTACAAAGCGACCAGTTGCAGCTATCTGCAATCCAAGGGCAACTTATGCTGAACCCAGAGGAGCATGCTCATCAAGTGGAAGCAGTCCAGAGTTTCAGTAAGAGTTACGATCAAGACGCCTATCCCATTATTGCTGTAGAAAAAGAAGGTGGCCCTATGGTGATGGACGGCAACCGCCGAGCCCTTCAAGCATTACTTCTTGGACATGCGACAATTAATGCCTGGTACTGTCGGACGAATAATCAGCAAC
>JAEWBQ010000007.1 GCA_023391075.1 Candidatus Parcubacteria bacterium | reverse complement strand
CTAAAAAACCGCCGTATAGGCGGTTTTTTAGTGGGCAGTCCCAGAGATACTTAGGCGGTTGCAGCCTTTACGATGGCAGCAAACGCTGCTGGTTCGCTGACAGCCAGTTCGGCCAGTACCTTGCGGTCCAGTTCGATGTTGGCAGCCTTCAGGCCAGCGATCAGCTTGCCGTAGGTCGTACCTTGTTCGCGAGCGGCAGCGTTGATGCGGGTGATCCACAGGCCGCGCAGGTCGCGCTTCTTGTTGCGGCGGTCGCGGTAAGCATACTGCAGGGCACGGGTTACTGCTTGCTTGGCAAGACGGTATGAACGCGTGCGGTTGTGCTGCATGCCTTTGGCGGCTTTAATGATTTTCTTGTGCTTTGCCGATGTGGCAACTCCTCGTTTCACTCGCATGATTAGGCTCCCAGGGCTCGTTTAATGTTCTTAGCCATGCCACCGGTCACTGATGCGGTGGTGTTGATGGCGCGCTTGCGGCTCTTGCTCTTCTTGGCGAGCAAGTGGTTGCCAAACGCGCGGCGGCGCGTCAGCTTGCCGGTGCTGGTCAGCTTGATGCGCTTCGCAGTACCTTTGTGGGTCTTTAACTTGGGCATTATTTACTCCTTACTACTACACTCAGATTGCGACCAGCCATCTGAGGCTTTTGCTCTAACACGGCTTCGTCCTCAAGAAGGGCGATGATCTTTTCGATCATTTCATAGCCAAGCTCTTTATGGGCCATTTCGCGGCCTCGATAAAAGATTTGGATACGAACTTTATGTCCTTCGCTTAGGAATCCACGGATCTTACGCAGTTTGATATCGAGATCACCTGCGCCGATTTTCAAACCAAAGCGCATTTGTTTAAGCTCGCCCTGCTTGTTGCTTTTGCGATTCTTCTGTTGCTCTTTCATCTTCTGGTACTGGTATTTGCCCCAGTCGACGATTTTTGCAACCGGCGGATCAGCGTTGGGTGAGATTTCAACGAGGTCAACGCCAGCTTCTTCGGCGGCTTTGAGCGCGTCGGCGCGACTCATGATGCCGAGCTGTTCGCCGTCCGTGCCAATAACGCGAAGTTCGCGGGCTCGGATGGCATCGTTGATGCGAATTGATTTGTTGATTGTGGATCTCCTTTTCCTGAGGTCTCGCGAAACTGTGTTTAAGCGTTACTCGTCATCCATATTAACAGATATGGTAGGTAGTTTCAAGTATTCTTACCTATATTGTAAGGCTTCGGTGACGTGTATTGGTTCAATGGAGGCGCTTTGCTCTAGGTCGGCAATCGTACGGGCGACTTTGATGACCCGGAAGTATGCCCTGGCGCTGAGGCTGAGGCGCTCGGCGGCAGTTGTCAGTAGTTGGCGGACGGCAGGCGACAGGGTCAGATGCTGCTTGATCTCCAGCGAGCTGAGGTTACTGTTGTATTTAGTACTACTGCCGTATCTGTGATGCTGAGTCTCGGTCGCGATTCCGATTAAGTTTTTGGCTGCTACGTGTTGTTCTTTTGACGTATCTTTGGCGGTAAGTAGCGTGTCGTGCGGGACTCGGTTGACGTGCACGATCAGATCGATACGGTCCATGAGCGGTCCCGACAGCCGCTGCTGGTAGGCCAGAATCTGGGTGCTGGAGCAGCGGCATTCCCGGCTGTCGTCGCCGTAGTAGCCGCAGGGGCAGGGGTTCATAGTGCCGACGAGCATAAAATCAGCCGGGTAGGTGGCATGGCCGGCAGCGCGGCTGACAGTAATGGATTTATCTTCGAGCGGCTGACGGAGCGCTTCAAGCGTAGTACGCGGATACTCGGGCATTTCGTCCAGGAAAAGGACGCCGAGATGCGCCAAGCTGACATCGCCAGGTAGGGGATGAGTACCGCCGCCGATGAGGGCTGTGCGGCTCGCGGTATGATGTGGCGTCCGAAAGGGCCGAGTCGTCTGCGCGGTCGTCAAGTGGCCGGCGAGGCTGTGGAGCTTGGTGACAGCCAGGCGCTCCTCGGAGGACAAGGCGGGCAAAAGATCGGTCAGCGTACGGGCGAGCATCGTTTTGCCAGCTCCAGGCGAGCCGCTCAGTAGGAGGTTGTGCCGGCCGGCTGCGGCAATAATGAGCGCGCGTTTGGCGTGTTCCTGCCCGTAGATGTCATCGAGTAGGGCGGACGGTGTGGTGGTGTCCGGTTCGTGCTCCAATGGTGCGGCCTGGGTGAGTACCAGCTCTTTTTTAAGATGTAAAAACAGGTCGCGCAGCGAGCTGACGCCGATAATCGTGATGCCCTCGACAAGGAGCGCTTCCTGGACGTTGGCGTGCGGGATAAACAACGTAGAAAGCCCAGCGTGTTTGGCGGCCTCGGCCATGACGATAGCCCCCCGTACGGCGCGCACACTGCCGTCCAGAGCCAATTCTCCAGCGAAGGCGGCGCTCTCGATATCAGATTGTTTAAGTTGGCCGCTGCTGGTCAGGATAGCAAGGGCGATGGGGAGGTCGTAGTGAGTGCCGTGCTTGGCAGCTCAGCCGGAGCGAGATTGATCGTGATCTTGCGGGCGGGGAATTCGAGGAGGGAATTGGTGATAGCGCTACGGACACGCTCCTTCGCTTCGTCGATGGCCTTGTTGCCAAGACCAACGATCTGCAGGCTCGGCAGCCCGCGGCTGCTATCACTTTCCACTTCCACGATGTGACCGTCAAAACCAAGAGGTGCGATTGAGAGTATCTTAGCCACGGCTGTCATCGTGCTTACATTTAAGCATAAACACATTTAATCGTAAATATAGTTTCATATTGCCGTCCCGCCCCTATGTGCTCAGAGCTAGGGAATGATATAATAGGCATATGGTTGGGGCTGATACAGCTTTCGACAAGAGGACCTTAACAGATTATTTTGCAGGCCGACTATACACGTACGTATATTTTTAATTGCAACCAAACTTGCATCAGTAAAAGCATCTGCCCAGGAATTCGTAGCTTCATTGTTTACGGCTCCAAAGCTCGCTTTTGCGCCAATCGCAGCCTAATACGCTCGATCATCGCTTTGTCCAGGCAGCATAGGATGAGTGCGGTGTTATATTTATGCTGCTAACCAACTACTCGGGCAGCAACGGGTAAGTGGGACAGCTTATTGCGCGACCAACCGGGTATTTTTGTTTGTTCTTTAGCCCGGGCGTCGTAAAAAGTTTAGATCAAACTATGCCTGTAGACGAATAGTCCGTTACCTTTTGGACCGGGGGGCAGTACCCCGCAGCTCCACCAAACGAAAAGTACCCATCGCAGTGATGGGTACTTTTCGTTTGTGTGAATTGGTTGGGTACTGCCCGAGAAGGTGAGAACTGCCAGTGGTAGTTCAGGGGACCGGAGCGGCAAGGCTTTAGCCCGCGAGCAAAGCAGAAATGTACGCCCGTGCTTGGTGCTCAGAGTAGATTCGTAGCGCAAAAAAACAACCACCTGCGAGTAGTGGTTGTTTTCGTGTGGAGTTTTTTGGAGTCTTGTTTATTTTTGGCCTCTGCATAATTTTTTTATTCAGAAGCTACCCCTATAATATGACGCCAAAGCGCTTGTGTCAACGATTTTTAGGATTATTTTTTAAGTAAAAAAGGTGACATGTGGATAACCTATATGTAGCGGTGTCAAGGCGACCGCTCCTATATATTTAGCGATACGGAGAGTGAGTGCAGGTATGCGGGGATGACCGGGTGTTGTGGTGGAGGCTTCACATGCGGGTGGGTCAAGCGCTCTGGCGGAAATTGGAGTGTGGGTAGGGCGAGATTTACAGGTAATGGTAGGTGCGTGAGGACTTTTATTGCTGATCGGCAAGCCGATGGCTACTCAGCACTTGATCCACTCGTCTGGCGAGCTTGCATAGAGCGCTGCGTGATTCGATTCGTATAGGATGGCGCTCTATGGATGACGACTATCAAAACGGTGATGGAGAGTGCGCGGCCAGTTCGGGCGGAGAACATGGATGACACTGGGCAACGATCGGGTCATCAAGAGCGAATCAAGCGTGTCGTCCTACTACTTAGGGTAATTTTTGCGGTATTTGTTGTAATACTTATTAATTGATTTTTCGACAACGAACACATATTAACACCTTTAATAAAATCGTTGTTTAGTTATGTTGTAAATATAACTCATATATTAACCATAAACATATTGACCAAACGGCTGCTACGTGGTACATTAAGGGTAAGCTTTTACAAACACAAAAAAGCAGCAAAAACCACCTTAACAATTCGAGATCAATACCATACACATTTGTCGGCAAGTCGATAGCGGCACCGAGCGGTATCCCATGATAGTTTATCTATCACGCACCTTTTTACATTAGATACCTCCCGATACTGGCGCTATCGATGCTCCGTCAAATCCGTCTGAAAAGACGTAGAGATGTGGATGCACCGGTACAAGTACCGATGCGTCTAGTTAAACCCTGTTAATCTTTAGCAGCGTGACTACTAGACGCATTGTGGAACGTCACCAAAACCCGACCTGTGCTCTCCATATGGAGAGCGGTCAGTCGCCTTGAGCGGTCGCCAAAGACAATCACGCACCAAATAGTTTTTTACAGCGGTGGACTGTTGCTTTGTCTTTATACGACGTACCGCTCGGGCTTCCTTGTATTCTTAGATAACCTATGGGAAAGTGGATGTATGTTAGGGAGAGTGTTGGCGATAAGTGGCGGCGTGGCATGTGTGGTGCTGTTGATCGTCCTGCAGGTAACGACGCCGTCAACCATCGGCTCGCTCGGATTGCTTTTTGTATTTATTTTGATGTATGTCATCGCCCTGTCGGCGTTGACTTTTTTACTTCGGCTGGGTAATCGTACGGCCCGAAAACTGACGTCGTCTCTGGTAACGCGGCGGCCGATGGGAGAGTTAAACTTACAACGTTCGTATTATTACGCATCGATTCTGGCACTGGGTCCGGTCATGCTGGTCGCGATGCAGTCGGTGGGAGTGGTGAGTGTATACGACGTATTATTGATTGCCGCCTTCATAGGCCTAGCGTGTTTTTATGTGGCAAAACGAAGCACGTAGATTGATAGGTGACGCGTAGTGATTATGCTATACTAACGGATATGGAACCAAAGTCTCCGCTGCCTCGTTTTGAACAACAACCACCTGCAGCTCCTGAACGAGCTTCTCCAGAGGTGCCATCCGCTACGCCGGAGTTCGCCCAGCAGGTTGAGCGTGGCGGCGAGCGGGTAGAGCAGCGTGCCGATGCGGCAATGGCTGCTGCTAGCGCCCACTCCGCGGTGTTGCCTGTGCCTGTCCCTGCGGCGGTTCAGGACGAGCCGGTAGCAGCTGCGCCAGCTTTTCCGGCAGCTGCGGCTGACGACGATCTGATTGAAAAAGAGTGGGTCGATAAGGCAAAACAAATCATCGAGCAGACCCGCGACGATCCATTTCGGCGTGAGCAAGAGGTCAGTAAACTGCAGGCGGAATATCTGCGTAAACGGTACGGCCGGGAATTGGGCGTCTCGCAGTAGCGGGACCTGACGTATATGTTTGGCGTGTTTATCAGCGTGTTTGTCTTTGCCTTCATCGGTATCGGGGTGGGCTTTTTTGTATTCTCCCAGTATCGCCGAACGCTTCGTGAAGCAAAGAACTATGAACGCGGCCTCAAGATGGTGCCGCTACTGATTCACTTGCCGCCGTCGAGCGATGATTTGGAGTCGGGCGGCCGCGACCAGCGTGATGTGACCGAAGAGGTGCTTTCTCAGGCACAGGTCATGTATAACATCATTGCCAGTACGGCGACCCGCGGCTTCAAGAGCAAGGTGTACGGTCAGCGGCATATTTCGTTTGAGATCGTCACGCGCGGCGGCTTGGTCTATTATTATGTCGTCGTGCCAACGGTCCTGGAAGACGTCGTGCGCCAGGCGGTGGCGGCGGCGTATCCATCAGCCCGACTCGAAGAAGTCGCGGAACATAATGTCTTTAGCCAGATCGGCAAGATGAGCGGCACGATCGGTGGCGAGTTTACGCTGAAAAAATCATTTGTCTATCCGATTGCGACCTACCAGGAATCGAAACGGGATGCGTCCCGTGCGCTGCTTAACGCCCTGTCGGCGGCTTCACGCGAGGATGGTGTCGCCGTGCAGATTCTGCTTCGGCCAGCACGCGAAGGCTGGGCAAAGGCGTCGATTGCCGAGGCCGAGAAGATTACTAAGGACAAGGGCAAGAAAAAAGGCGGTTTCGGCGGTGTTGCACCGAAAGAGCTCCTCGAAGCCTTGTGGCAGCCACCGAAGACTGATGAGACAAAGCCAGAAGACAAGCAGCTGACGTCGCTCGAGCAGGCGACTATCGAGGCGATCGAAGCGAAGACGCGCCACCCAGGATACGAGGTGTTGATACGCGTTGTCGTATCGTCGAACACCGCTGCCCACTCGCAGGTGCTGCTGAAGAATATCGTCGCGGCCTTCGCGCTGTTTGATTCGCCGAGCTTTAATGGCTTTAAATTTGCGCTGACAAAAAATATCGAAGAATTGGTGACGGCATATATCTTCCGCTTCTTCCCGCAATCGGTCACGCAGAGCGTACTTAATAGTATGGAGCTGGCGACGATTTTCCATCTGCCGGACCAAAAGAGTATTCCCACGTCGCAGGTGCAGCGTCAGCTATCAAAGCAGGTAGACGGGCCGACTGAAGTCATGGATGACGGCTTCCTCCTGGGCTATAACGAGTTCCGCGGCGTAAAGAAGCCGATTCGTCTCAGTACTAATGACCGCCGTCGCCATACCTACATCATTGGACAGACCGGTACTGGTAAGTCGGTCTTGCTCGAGAATCTGGCATTCCAGGATATGATGGACGGCCGCGGCTTCGCCTTTGTCGATCCGCACGGTGACTCGGTCGAGGCGTTGCTTGGCAAGGTGCCAAAAGAGCGCGTCGAAGACGTCATCTACTTTAATCCGGGTGATATGACCAACCCGATCGGCCTCAATATGTTTGAGTTTGATAGCCCGGATCAGAAGGACTTCTTGGTGCAGGAGGCGATTAATATGCTCTACGGCCTGTATGACCCGGGACACACCGGTATCGTGGGGCCGCGTCTGGAACACATCTTCCGTAACTGTGCCTTGCTGCTTATGTCGGATCCAAACGGCGGGACGTTCATCGATATTCCGAAGCTGCTGATTGACGAAGACTTTATGAAGAGCAAGCTTAAGTATGTTACCGATCAGACGGTGCTTGATTTCTGGACGAAAGAATTCCCGAATTCACAGCGCTCAAACGAGGCAGGTGAGGTGATTAGCTGGGTGGTCAGCAAGTTCGGGCCGTTCATCAGCAATGATGCTATGCGTAACGTCATTGGTCAGACAAAGAGCGGCTTCAATCTGCGCGATATTATGGACAACAAGAAGATTTTGCTCGTGAACCTGAGTAAGGGCAAGATGGGTGAGCTGAACTCGAAACTGCTCGGTATTATCTTTGTCATGAAGTTCCAGGCGGCCGCCATGAGTCGCGCCGATATGCCAGAGCATGAGCGCCAGGACTTCTCACTGTATGTTGACGAGTTCCAGAACTTCGCCACCGAAAGTTTCGAGTCGATTCTGTCGGAGGCGCGAAAGTACCGCTTGAACCTGATTCTCGGTAACCAGTTCATGACACAGCTGACCGATAAGATTCGCGAGGCAATCATCGGTAACGTTGGAACGGTGGTCAGCGGGCGTATCGGTATTACCGATGCCGAGATCCTGGTGAAGAAATTCGCACCGACCTTTGACGCCGAAGATCTTACTAAGATGCCGAACTACCAGTCGGTCACTAGCGTCATGATCAATAACGTGCCGTCGGCGCCGTTTAGTATGTCATTCGTACCACCGATGGGGCAGGCAAATCCTGAGCTCAACAGCGCCCTGAAGCGTCTGTCGGCGGCCAAGTACGGCAAGCCGCGGAGTGTCGTCGAAAAGGAAATCTTTGAGCGGCTCGGGGCAGCTGATGCCGAGAAGAAGGCTAAGCTTGAGGCCATGAAGAAGGCGCAGCAGCAGCGAATGCAAGCGGCGCGTCCTATGGCGCCATCATCTCCGGTAGCTGCTGGCGGGTCGGGCTCGTCGTTCTTGGATGACTGGCTCGCGAAGCGTCAACAACTTGGTGCGACACCGATGGCGTCAGCCCCTGCTGCGCGTCCAGCTATACCGCAGCCGCCATCAGTCCCATCTGCGCCGGCAGCACCGATTGAATTAGCTCCTCAGACCCCACTAGTGCCTTCTCCGACCGCCGAACCGACTCCAGCACCAATCGTGCCGCCAGCGCCTGCCTCTGACCGTCTGACGCTGCGTGGGGACGATGCCAGCGGGGGTGATCACGAGGTGAAGGTCACGTTCCGCTAAAGGACTCGTTTCGCTACATTAAATAGAATACCGCCTCTCTAGGAGGCGGTATTCTTATGTACTCAGAGACTATTTCTTGCCGGTAATCATGACTTTGAAGAAGTCATAAAGGATACCCAGGAGCCAACCAGCGATGAAGGCGCCAATCGCTTCGAAGCCCGATAGGCGGTAGCCGTAGTGTTTGGCGACCAGGAGCGTCAGCAAGCTGAAGAGGAAGGCAGCAACGGCACCCGAGAGGATGGCGTTCGGCCGGGCCACGGTGGTACCAAGTGCGTCACTAACCTGGTCAACCACCTTGTGGTGGATGAACTTACTAAAGGCTCGCTTGGTAGGTGACATGTGTGACTGCACCTCTTTCATCGTCGCCTTGTAGCTGGCGTCGCGTTCCTTGCGGCTGATTGGGCCGCGGCGGCGCTCGGCAGGTGAGCGCTCGGCGGCTTTTTCCGGTGCACGCTCAGTTGCTGCAGCCTTTTCAAGCGCCTCAGCCCGAGCAGTCTCGATTTTGTTTTCCTTAAATTCCTCAACACCTTTTTCGTGGGCTTCGCGCAGCTGTTCGCGACGCTCCTGCCCGAGGTCGGCTAACTCGTGTGGATCGAGCTGATGTTCACCGGTTGCCTGTAGTTGTTCGTTGCTTTTCATACCACCCCTTATGCTATTAGATCGTGCCTGCGTGCAGATCGCGACGGATCAGGCGAATTTCTTGTTTGGTTTGACGTGCGCGTGCGTAGAAGTAGGCGACAACAGCCAGGACGACGGCGGCAAACATCATGTTTTCGCTCGGGCCGGTGTGTGGCAGCTGTGTCGTGACAGTCTCGGCAACCTTTGGCGCCGGGCAGGCGACAGGTACGGTGATCGTGTTGCCGAACGTGTTGCTCATCTGGCAGTCGTATGACTTAAGGTTGGCAGTGTTCATGGCGGTAGCCGGAATGACCGACTTCACCCGGACCTGGACGACCCGGTTAACGGTTTCGCCAGGCTTGATGGTCATAGTGGCCCATGAGACCGCCGGACTTACCAGTGACTGTGGGTTACTGAGGCTGCTTGGTGTGATATCAAGTGAGCCGGTTTGCTGCAGGACGCCGCCACCGAGATCGACGATGTCGGCATATTCGCTGACGTCAGAGAGGCTGTCGGCCAAGGTGTACGTGCCGGTGGTGTTACCGGTGTTCTTGACGGCCAGCGTGTACTGTAGCTGATCACCAGGTTGGGCAGTGTGGTTGTTGGCGTTCGTGATGTTCTGAGTGATGTTGCTGACACTCTTGGTGAGCGCGAAGGCAGAGGCGCATTTCGTGTCGTGATACCACAAGGTCGTGTCGTTTTCGCAGGCCTTGCAGTCAGGGCTACTCTGAACGAGGGCAGGGTTGAGGGCGCAGCGTGGCTCAGGTGAGATCGATAGGGAAGACGTACAGCCGTTGCTGGTTTTGTCGCCGACGCTAGTGGTCGCCGTAACCGCGGCGGTGTAGTTGCCGTCTTTTGGCAGGGTAACGGTAAGCTGGTTGGCTGTCGTGTGCTGATTCGTCACTGTAGCACCGCTCGCATTCTTAATGGTGTAGGTGTAGCCGTTGATAGTGGCGCCGTCACTGGCGCTGGCAGCTGCTTTCAGACGGACCTCCGTGCGGCTCAGCGGGGTGACCGTGAGTGCGTTACAAACAGCGGCCGGGTGCTTCACTGGTGGCGGTGCGACGGTGTAGACGACGTTGCCACAGTCGAGCGGGATTGCGAACCATTGGCCATCGACGGAGCGCTTGCCAATAAAAGCTTTCATCGGCCAGTGCTTGTGGTTGTAGCCATCAAGGTAGTTACCGCTGTAGACGGTCGTGTTGCTATCGGTAACGTGAACCGGGTAGCGGTCACTGACACCCCAATCTGAGCGACCAACGGTTTTAATCGTGCCACCGAAATCATCAGTGTAAAAGGTGCCGAGCTGACTGTTGACGATGTCTTGGCGGCTAATGCCGAAATGCGTATAGATTTGTTGGATGTCACTGCGGCCAGCGCTATCGACGCCACGGTCGTAGACCGAAAGGAGGGCGCTTTTGTCGGCCACACCGCTATAAATGACGTTGTCGCCGTTAGCGGCGTTGGCTGATTCTGGCGGCGAGAAGACAGCAAATGACTGCACGACAAGGGCGAGGACCGTAAAGATCAAACCGATGCGGCGCGTGGCCTCTTCTTTTCTAAGCCGCTTGGCATAAAAACCGAGCTGGCCGACGAGCGCTGGACTGAATGCGAGATTCGAAACGAGTTTGCGAAACATTTTTTACCCAATATTGTTTGTGTTTACTACTATTAATCACCAGATTAGCATAAGAAATATGTTCAGTACAATAGCTTGAGTGAACAATTGCTTTTCTGGTATAATAGAGGCATTGTCAATAGCAGAACGTCTGAAGAGTGAGGGAATATGGCTCAACAAAAACACGATGACGGCTCGTACGACGGGTCGCAAATCCAGGTCCTTGAGGGTCTGGAACCAGTTCGTAAGCGCCCGGGAATGTACATCGGTAGTACCGGCTACGATGGCGTACACCACTTAATCAAAGAAATCGCCGATAACTCGATCGACGAAGCGATCGCTGGCTACGCAAGCCGGGTGAACGTTCGGATCCTGGCCGATGGTGGCCTCTCGGTTGAAGATAACGGTCGTGGTATTCCAATTGATAAGCATGCCAAGACAGGCAAAAGCACGCTCGAAACGGTGCTGACCGTTTTGCACGCCGGCGGTAAGTTCGGCGGCGGCGGTTACAAAGTGTCCTCAGGTCTGCACGGTGTGGGTTCGAGTGTGGTCAACGCGCTGTCGACTCGCCTGATCGCCGAAGTCGTCAAGGCTGGTCAGTTGTACCGCATCGAGTTCGAACGTGGTGTTACCCAGGGCGAACTGAAAAAGGTCGGCAAGACTGATCGCCCGCAGGGAACCACGATTACCTTCTACCCGGACCCAACGATTTTCAAGGAAACCGTCGAGTTCGACTATAAGTGGGTCGTCAACTATCTCCGTCACCAGGCCTACCTGACCAAGGGTATTCACGTCGCGGTCTACGATGAACGAACGCACGAACGTGCAGCCTTTTACTTTGAAGGTGGTATCCAGAGCTATGTCAAACACCTCAATATTGGTAAGGAAGTCGTCAGCGACACGGTCTTTTACGTTGAGAAGCAAGTAGAAGACTCAATGGTCGAAGTGGCGGTGCAGTATAACGATACGTTCGTTGAAACCGTCAAACCATTTGCTAACAACGTCCTGACACCAGACGGTGGTACTCATCTGGTTGGGTTCCGCTCGGCGCTGACCCGTGTCATTAATGACTACGCCCGCAAAAATAGCCTGCTTAAGGAAAAAGAAGATAACCTGAGCGGTGATGACATCCGCGAAGGTCTGACAGCGATTATTCTCGTCAAACTGCCGGATCCGCAGTTCGAAGGCCAGACCAAGAACAAGCTTGGTAACCCAGAAGTTCGCCGTTATGTAGAGCAGGTGATGAACGAGTACTTTGCCTATTACCTCGAAGAAAACCCGGAAGTCGCCAAGAAGATCGTCGGTAAGGCGCTGTTGGCTGCTCGTGCGCGCAAGGCGGCCCGCGCTGCCCGCGATAACGTGCTGCGCAAAGGCGCGCTTGACGGCATGGGGCTGCCAGGTAAGCTGTATGATTGCTCGAGCAAGAATCCGAGCGAGAGTGAAATTTACATCGTAGAGGGTGACTCGGCTGCCGGCTCTGCCAAAGAGGGGCGCGACAGTAAAACTCAGGCCATTTTGCCACTGCGTGGTAAAGTTCTCAACACTGAACGTGCTCGTCTGGACAAGATGTTTGCCAACAAAGAAATCGTGGCCATGATCCAAGCCTTTGGCGTCGGGATCGGTGATGCGTTCGATATCAACGGCCTGCGTTACCACAAGATCGTCATCATGACCGATGCTGATGTTGACGGCAGCCACATCGCGACGCTGCTGCTGACCTTCTTATTCCGCTATATGAAGGAAGTTATCGAAGGCGGCTATGTCTACCTGGCGAAACCGCCACTCTACAGTATTAACCGCGGCCAAAAGAAGCAGTACGTCTACGACGAAGCAGCGCTTGAAGCAGCACTGCAGAGTATTGTGTCGCAGAAGCAAGAACGTGGCGCAGCGGTCAACGAAGACGCCGATCTCACCAAGCAAGCCGGTGTGACGATCTCACGCTTCAAGGGTCTGGGTGAAATGGACGCTGACCAACTGTGGGAGACGACGATGAACCCGGAAAATCGTGTGCTCAGTCAGGTACGCATCGATGACGCTGAACGCGCGGATGCGATTTTCACCAAGCTGATGGGCGACGAAGTTTCACTGCGCAAAACGTTTATTCAAACCCGCGCCAAAGATGCTAACCTTGATGACCTGGATATTTAGTAAGGAACTGTTATGAACGAAGACACAACACCAATCGACGAGAATCTGCCGGTAGAAGGCGACATTCTGCAGCCTGAAGTATCGGGTATCGAGCGCCGCACGCTTGAAAACGTGATGGAAGACAGCTTCTTCCGCTACTCGATGAGCGTCATTATCGACCGTGCGCTGCCGGACGTCCGCGACGGTCTCAAGCCGGTCCATCGCCGCATTCTGCATTCGATGAACACCAATGGTAACCGCAGCAATGCTAAATTCGTCAAAAGCGCCCGTATCGTCGGTGACGTGATGGGTAAATTCCACCCGCACGGCGACTCGGCGATTTACGACGCGATGGTGCGTCTGGCGCAACCATGGTCGCTCCGCTACCCACTGGTCCAGGGCCAGGGTAACTTTGGCTCGATGGACGGCGACCCGGCGGCTGCTAGCCGGTATACCGAAGCGCGTTTGCAGCGCTTCGCCGATGAGCTGCTGGCGGATATCGACAAAGAGACCGTCGACTTCCGTGATAACTACGATGGTTCCGAGCAAGAGCCTGTCGTACTGCCAGCCAAGGTGCCAAACCTGCTGCTTAACGGCCAGATCGGTATCGCCGTCGGTATGGCAACCAACATCCCGCCACACAACCTCGGTGAGTTGGTAGACGCGTCGATCGAACTGATCGACAACAAAGAGGCAACCATCGATGACCTTTTGAAGCACGTCAAGGGCCCAGACTTCCCAACGGGCGCCGTCGTTTACGGTGGTGCACCGATGAAGCAGGCCTACATGACCGGTCGCGGCAGCGTGACGATGCGTGCAGTCGCGACGATCGAAGAGACCAAAAAAGGTCGTCACCAGATTATCGTCACCGAGATCCCGTATGGCGTGAACAAGGCCTCACTGGTCGAGAAGATCGCCGAACTCTACAAAGAAAAGAAAATCAGTATCAGCGACCTGCGCGATGAAAGTTCACGCGGCAAGGTGCGCATCGTCATCGAAGTCAAGAAAGACGGCTACCCAAAGAAGGTCCTGAACCAGCTTTATAAGCTAACTGCGCTGCAGACCAGTTTCAACTACAATATGCTGGCCTTGATCGATGGTATCCAACCCCGGATCCTCGGCCTGCGCGAAATGCTGCAGGAATTCGTCCATCACCGTCAAAAGGTGGTCCGCCGCCGTACCGAGTACGAGCTGCGTAAGGCCAAAGAACGTGCGCATATTCTCGAAGGCTACAAGATCGCCCTCGATCATATCGATGAAGTGATCCGCATCATCCGCGCCAGCCGCACCCAGGAAGAAGCCTCGAAAAACCTGATCGAAGCCTTTTCACTGAGTGAGATTCAGGCTGGCGCCATCC
>JAEWBQ010000024.1 GCA_023391075.1 Candidatus Parcubacteria bacterium | reverse complement strand
GCCGACACCCGACGGCGGCCACATCGACCAGATCGCCAAGGTCATGCAGTCGCTTCGCATCAATCCGGATTCCAGGCGACACATCGTTACCGCCTGGAATCCGGCCGAGGTGGACCAGATGGCCCTGCCGCCGTGCCACGCTCTGTTCCAGTTCTACGTCGAGCCAGCACAGGATGGCCAGCCCGCAAAACTGTCGTGCCAGCTGTACCAGCGCAGCGCCGACCTGTTTCTCGGCGTACCATTCAACATCGCGTCCTACGCGCTGCTGACACACTTGGTGGCCGACCAGCTGAATCTGGGTGTCGGCGAGTTCGTCTGGACGGGTGGTGATTGCCATATCTACGGCAACCACCTTGACCAGGTGCGCGAGCAACTGTCGCGGGAACCGTATCCGGCGCCACGTCTGCAGATCGGCCGCACGCCGGCAAGCATCTTCGAGTACAAGTATGAAGATTTCGAAGTGCTCGGCTACCGGCACCATCCCACGATCAAGGCACCCATCGCCGTATGAGCGCTGCACTAGGGCACACCCCGCCCGGTAAACAGGTGAGTGGATCCGATCGATTCACCTCCCGCTTGCCGGGCCTGTTTATTTGGCATCAATTGACTTTTAATGTATTTTTTGTTATAATATATGCCACATAGTCACACGTGGTGACTCGTACAGAAAGGCGTTCGATGAACACCGAAGCACAGCCCGCGGTCACCCTTGCTCCCGAGCAAGTGCGTGAGCGGCTCGAAGCGCTCGCCGAGCGTACCTTCAAAAGCGCGGCGAACAACGCCGAGCTCCAACTGCTCGTACGCGCGACAGTGAAGAGCGGCTCGACCGTTTTCCACCCGGAAGACGTTTGGCAGGCCGTCCTCAATCACCACTACTACGGTTCCGACCTCACATTCGACGAGATCATGAACAACGGCGAGGTCGCCGATGTCTACCTGGAATACGCCAACGACGTAAGAAGCATCTTCGGCAACCTCGTTGCGCTCAGCAACAACCAGGTGATCGACGACTCCATCGACCCCTACCCGGGCGAAGAGGACTCCGATGACGCTGTCGTCGCGGTCCTTCTGCAAGGTGGGGAGCAGGTCAACTACGTATGTAGCATGGCCGGATACGGCATCAGTGACGAGGCCGTCGTGAAAGCGCTCGGTGAGGACGGCTATACCGCCGTGGTAAATCACTTCGCACACCACTGGCTCAAAAACCCGACCGACCTTGGGGTTGGACTGGTGGAGTATGGTTTCGGCAAGGATCTGCCGACACTGCGCAGCCTGAGTCGCGCACTCCTGAGCGCGGTGGAGGGGTATGGCGATGCCAAGCGGTCGTACGACAAGTCCGACCAGCTCAGCATCATCGGCCTCCTGCTTCCGTTACTCAAGGGCCTCGTCTACGCGACGAGCAAGGTGCCGAACAGCGCCGCGATCGCCATCCAGGCGGGCGAGGGTGATGTCGAGCTCATCGAAAGGGCACTGCGCGAAGGCCTCGCCGTCGCGCAGCAAAACAGCGCTGAGCTTCCCATGTTCCACGCCCCTAGTGATGTAGACGCCATCACTGCCCTCCGCACACCGACCGAGCACCTCATAGAGACGCTCCGCTCGCGCGTCGACAATGAGCAGCGCTTTAGGCGCAGCGTGTGGGCCGACTGAACCCGCCACCTGGGCTACGGCCCGACAGACAGGCTCGATGAACCATGAGTTCGTCGCCCGTTTGTCGGGCCTGTTTGTTTGCCAAAAATTGCATAGGCATTCCGCTCATGCTACACTGAATTCACAAATTAACAAAAACAAACATTTTTTACCTGGGGAGGTGTAAAATGCCACATGTTCACACGGGTGACGGTGAGTTTGACTTTACCGTGGCCGGCTACTTGGTGCACGACAACAAAACGCTGCTGATCAAGCACAAATATTTGCCGATCTGGACTGCGCCGGCAGGACACATCGAAACAAACCAAACGCCGATCGATGCGCTCTATAACGAAATCAGCGAGGAAGCGGGAATCGACAAGAAGCATTTGCAACTGGTTGAAACGCATCCACGCAGCAACACCCTGCGTAAACCTGCCGAAAACGAAGCACTGCCGCTGCCATTTGACATCGAAACTCATCCGATCGATGATACGCATCGCCACATCTGCCTGAGCTACGTATTCACAAGTGATACGAATAACGTCGAACCCGGCCCTGGCGAGTCTAATACCTTCAAATGGTTTACGGTTGACGAATTAGAAGCTTTCACAGACACTAATGATAGTGTTAAAAGCGCAGCTATCTACGCTATTGAGTGTGTCAGGAGCCGATCATGAGTGTCTACAGCAATACCGAAATCAAAGCCGCCATCGCGGACGGGACGATCGTCAGCGTGCCCTATAACGAAGCGCACGTCAGCGAAGCCAGCCTCGACTTCACGCTCGGCCACTATTTCTACAAGCAAGAGTTCGACGAAAACGCCAAGGTTTACAACCCGTTCGACAAAGGTGACGTCGACCGCTACTTCAAAGGCCCACTCGAAGCCATGCCGCACAAACAGTGGTGCGAAAAGTACGGCTTCAAACTGTTCGAGAACATCCCCGAAGACCACCCGATCATCGTGCTGCGTCCTGGCGAGCGTATTTTGGCGCACACCCATGAATTCGTGGGCATCCGCGCCCATGGCGGCGCAAGCGAAGTCCGTTCGCGCAGCAGCTGGGGACGAAACGGCGTGGCGATCTGCTTTGACGCCGGCTGGATCGACCCAGGCTACATCAACCGCATCACGCTGGAAATCTACAACCTCAACATGCACGAATCCGTCGTCTTGCCTGTCGGCGAACGCGTCGGTCAGCTGATCTTCCACAAGACCGGTCCTGTCGAAGGTGACTACAGCGACGGTCGCGAGGGCATGAGTGGCAAATACCAGCACACGAGCGACCTGGACGAGCTGATCCGCACCTGGGATCCCTCACAGATGCTACCTCGCGCCTACAAAGACGCACGCAAAGCACCGCCAGTCATCGACGGACTGCCCGGAGGACTAAAGTAATGGAATCATATCCAGGAAAATCAATCGTCCTCGAGGGGCACGACGGGGCGGGTAAGTCTACGCAAATCGCCCACATCTGTAATCGTCTCATATCACTCGGCCAGGAGGTCGTTGTCCTTGAGGAACCAGGAAGTGATGATCCGACTCAGGGAATTCCGATTGCCAATGAACTTCGCCGCGTCATCAAGGATGGCAACCTTCGTAAGGACGGTTACACGAACCTCTTGCTCTTCAGCGCGGCGCGACATGAATTATGGCGACAAGCAGCCGAACCGGCACTGAAGCTCGGCAAGTATGTACTATCTGGGCGCAACTGGCTCTCCTCGATCGCATACCAGGGCTATGGAGAAGGGGTCGGTCTCGATCTAATTGAACAAACCACGCGCGCCTTCACCGCTCCGCGCTACATGGAGCCGGATCTAACACTCATCTTGGCTTTTGAAAATAAAAAGGAACGCCTAGAGCGCATTGCTCGCCGCGGCAAGACTCAAGAGACTCCTGATGCGTTCGAAAAATTAGGCAATGATTTTCAGTCAAAAGTCCAGCAAGCGTATGTCGATATTGCTGAGCGATATAATTACTACACCATCGATGCTCAACAGTCGCCCGAGGCCATTACTGAGCAAATTATGGCCCACATCGATAAACTGTAAACGCAGCGCTTCGCACTCCGACATTCGGCAGTGCATCAGGGGATGAATAGGCCGAATACTCATCAACGCATAATGAGATTATTGCTTTGCTTTGCGAATATATTTCGTTACGCCGATTGGCTGGACATTTGCGAGTACGTCACCAGTTTGCTTGAGCTGAGGCGGTACACCTGGCAGTTCAAATGCAGGGTCGATAGCAATATAGCTCGGTCGGCTGACGACTTCGAGGAGCTGTCCGTTGACAAGCAAATCCGCCTCTTTAACTTTGTACGGCATGACAGCGGGACTGACTTGGTCATGCGTGTCAATTGGGCGGGGTTGCTCATTTTGTTTGAGCTCAACTTGAAAATCCGGGGCCATCTGGTGCGCTGTGCGGTGCATGCGAGCAATGAATGCGGCTTCGGCAAGCGCCAACGCCACACGATCAAACGGCTTGGTAAACTTCATCACTTCAATACCGCCAATCTCGGGGTATTCAGTCAATAGCACCGCAATGCGCCCGAGACAAGATACTCCGGCACGCGCACGCATAATGTCATTTGCTTCGAACGAATCGAACGATTTGACCTTTCGCTCCTTGACGGCTGCACGCAACCGGCTCATCGCATCTGCATTCTTGTGGCTGCGATGCTCATGTTCGAACTTAATCTCACTCATCACGTCGCGTTGAATGTCCTCCGGTATCGCATGGCGAACGGCCATCTCGTGGAGGCGATTGTCCATAATCATTTCGGCGGCATTGTAATAATCAACGCCCGTAGTGCGAAGGTTAAAAGGATCAAGCGGGGTTGGTGACATCATATCGTAATCATACGGCTGGGCAGGCAAAAGAATCTGGCCATCCAACACTCGATCAACATCAATCCGCCCCTCGTCCATCTCAAAGAAAGTAAGGCCGGCGGCCTCTTGCACCCGTGGCATATCATCATGACTGAGATTTCGATTAATCACTGTAGAATTATACCATTTTTATATCAAAATGTCTATGGCTTACCTGCGTGTCTCCGGTCCCATACATCAGTACGCACCGGGTAAGCGCACTAGCGGCGCGTAAACAAAAACACGA
>JAEWBQ010000002.1 GCA_023391075.1 Candidatus Parcubacteria bacterium | reverse complement strand
TCACCTACCTGGACGCCTGCGAACGGTACCTCGCTCTACTCTGGCACCCTGTACGGCACCTCGTTTTCTACCCCTCAGACCGCTAGCCTCGTCGCACTCCTGAAATCAATCCGCCCAAGCTCAAGCGTCGACGATATCCGCGCGCTTCTCATGGCGACCGCCACCAAGCCGAGCGCCATGAACGGCGCCACGTACACCGAGCAGTATGGCCACGGCATTATTAACGCTGGCCAAGCGTTGCAGGTCGCAACGTCTCTGAATAGCACCAGCAGTAGTCCGACATTACAGCAAGCGGGTGACGCCACTTCCGAGCATGGCTACACCACCTCGGAAAGTTTCGGCAGCGGCTGTACGGCGCTATCTGGAACCTACTGCACCGTCCGGCTTCGCAATGATGCGACTGGTGCCGAACGCTACCTTCCATATACTCAGGCGAACGCCGTGGGGACGCTCGGCTGGACCTGGCCTGGCGCCATCCTCACTGCCTCTGGCTCTTGGGATATCACTGCCGAACAGGGCGATCGTTTCTCAAATCCGTACAGCCTGATGCACAAGTAACCCTTCTCACGGATAGTGGAGCGCAGGATCGTTCGGGCAGGGTCCGGAAACGACGAGCATGTTTTCACTGGTCGTATGATAGACAATGTCCCCGTAGAGCACCGAGACGCCCTGAAGGCAAAAGCGAGTAGCTGGGCCGGTGCTTTGCGTACTGTAAGCAGGCAGAGAAACATTTTTGTTGGGAATTGCCAGCGGGAAGGTGCCACCCTGAGCAGTAAATTCCGAAATCATCGTCTGGGTTGCGGTGCTACAGGCTGCGCCACAAGTGAGCGCAATGTCACTCTGCTGGATTGTCGGGCCCTTCCAGACGACATTTGACGAGTTAGTGCCGGCTGCATGGATATTATTCCCTGCAAATGAACATGAAGTATTATACGTCACGCCACCAGAAGTAATCGGCATCAAGGCGTTACATGTATTCAGGAAAAGTTGCGCGTTCTGATCGCTCGTCAGGCCGCTATATACGCGCACCTGTGCGGCGTTCGTGCTGAGCTTCAGAGCAACGTTATCAGACGAGGCAAAACTTACTCCGCCTAGGTTTGGCGGATAATCATTCGAAAAGTTCTGGTACATTTTGAGCGCACTCGTCGCCTGCTGGACGTCACTCTGGACATTAGAATTCGCAACATTACGCTGCCACGTCCCGTACCCGAGCACGACGAGCGTCACAAGAATGGAGATCACGATGATCACCACCAATACCTCGACGATCGTAAAGCCCACTCGCAATCGTTTCATAGTAATTCGTATTGTAGCACGAGACGCGAGCTTGCGTCGCCAGTAAAGAGCGGCACTATTTCCCAAAAGTCTGCTCGACGTACCCAGTCATATCCTGCACCCAGTGCTCGATGACCTTACCGTAATGGCGATCAGCCGATGCGACCTCGGTTTTACTTACCCACGCATAATCATCAATTTCGGCAGCCTCCAGCACGATATGATCCGCGGCGCCGGCTGGTAACTGCGTGCGAAACACGAACTGATAGGTATCTGCTATGCCACTGCTGCGGTTGGCAACCCAGGCAAATGATACTGTTGCCGGATCGATAATCAGCCCGACCTCTTCTCGCGTTTCACGGACGGCGCCCTCGAGGGGCGTCTCTCCCGGATCAATCACGCCCCCAGGAAACGTCCAGTGCGATTTGTAGCTTGCCTTGACGATCAGCGCGCGGCCGTCCGCATCCTCCAAGATCAGTGACGCGCTCGAGACACGTGCAACCGACGCCAGCCATTCCCGTAACTCAGGTTTCAAAAACACGAGTGATTACTTCGCGAATTCGATCGCCCGGGTTTCGCGGATGACGTTAACTTTAATCGTACCGGGGTACTGCATCGTACTCTCGATCTTGGTCGCGATGTCGCGGGCAAGCTTGATTGCCGACAAATCATCGACGGTCTTCGGGCTGACGATGACACGAATCTCGCGGCCAGCACTAATGGCATAGGCCTTGTCGATTCCCTTGAAGCTGGTGGCGACATTTTCAAGGTCCCGCATACGCTCGACGAAATTCTCAGCGCTGATATTGCGGGCACCTGGACGGGCAGCTGACAGGGCATCACAGACACGGACCACCAGGGCTTCTGGCGTCGTCGCCTCGATGTCGTCATGGTGTGCCTCAATGGCATGGACAATCTCATCGCTCATGCCGTATTTACGAGCCAGTTCGGCGCCGATATGGTGATGTTTTCCCTCGATCTTGTGCGTCACCGCTTTGCCGATGTCGTGCAGCAGCGTCGCGATCTTGGTGATGCGGACATTCGCCCCAATTTCTTCGGCGATCATCCCAGCCATGTGGGCCATTTCGGTGCTATGCAGCAGCACGTTCTGGCCGTAGCTGGTACGGAACTTCAGCTCGCCGAGCAGACGCAGCAGTTCCTTTGGAATACCGGCGACACCAACTTCGCGTGCGGCATCTTCGCCAGCGCGGATGATATCTTTTTCGATTTGCTTTTCAGCCTTGGCGACCACTTCTTCGATGCGGCCCGGGTGGATGCGGCCGTCCTTCATGAGCATCTCAAGACTCAGACGAGCAACCTGGCGACGGACAGGATCGAAGCTGCTCAGTACGATCATGCCCGGTGTGTCATCAACCAGAATATCAACACCAGTGGCGCGCTGCAGCGCCTGAATATTGCGGCCTTCCTTGCCGATGATGCGACCTTTCATTTCGTCGTCGGTCAGCTTGATGGCCGTCACCGTACGCTCTGCTGTCACCTCGCTACTCATGCGCTCCATGGCGCTTACCAGAATCGTCTGCGCACGCTCTTCGGCGTCTTCCATGGCGTCATGTTGTAGCTTTGCAACCAAGCCCGTCAGGTCGTGCTTGATATCACGCTCGGTCATTTCCATCAGTTTGTCAGCAGCATCTTTCTTTTTGAGGCCGGCGATCTTTTCGAGCTTTTCCTGCTGGCGGGTGCGGATGTCGCGGATTTCCTGCTTAAGCGATTCGACTTCATCCTCTTCACTGCGAAGCTTTTCGGCACGTTTGTCGAGCTCGTCAAGCTTGCTGTCCAGCGCCGACTCGCGGTCCGCTAGACGCTTTTCAGTTTTTTGCCATTCTTTGCGGCGCTCGTTCTCAAGCTCAAGTGCTTCATCCTTGGCCTTGAGAACGATGTCACTGGCTTTCGCCTTAGCGGCCGCGATGTCTTTTTCGGCTTTGCTTTTGCCTTCTAGGACGCGGCGCTTTTCGTAATAGACCGTCCCGCCCACGCCAAAAGCTGCCCCTAAAAGTGCGGCAATAATCCCCTCTATCATGGTGTATCCTTTCTCGCAGTACCGATTGTCAAACGGATCGGAAGTGTTTCAACTGGTCTATCAGTACCGGAAGTATCAAAAAATAATCAGAGTCAATGGTTGACTCCTTTTATTGTAGCGCTTTTCACATTACGGTCGCAAGGTTATTTGCGCGGTTTCGTGATATGCGCGTCGCCGCCATAGTGGGGCAGCGCCACCTTGTCATTCTCACCCGCCTCAAGCCGGCGCAGGGCTATCGCCTGCCACTCGTCACCCTCTGCACCCACGATAGGAATCTCCAATGCGTCCGCCAGCGTGTTCAGTACGGCCATACCAATTCGCAGCCCCGTAAAGCTGCCCGGCCCGCGCATGACGCCGATGCCGGTCAACTGTTGAAAGTCACTGCTTGCCTCGTGAAGCTTCTCCTCCAAAAATCCAAGCAGATGCCTCGCCAGCGTACGATCGGCCTGCCAGGTAAAGTCGCGGCGCGCTTCACCGTCGAGCAGCGTCAGCCGACACTCCATCGTCGAGGTATCAAGCAGTAGGATCACGCGAGTTCCTCCGTTAGCGATTCGGCACGGGCACCATGGGCAGTTAGCGTCACTACGCGACTCGCCTCAGTCGGCGAGACAAGCGAAATCGTCAGTCGATCATCAGGCAGGACGCCCGCCACGATATCTGCCCACTCGATCACCGTCACGGTCTGCGCATCATGTGCCGCCTCGTGCAGCTCATCTGCCATGATGCCCGCATCGTGCAGCCGGTAAAAATCATAATGCGCCAGGCGCAGGCCCGATGGCAATTCATCGTAGACACGACTGATCGTAAAGCTTGGGCTTTGGACATCTTCGTCGACACCCATACCCTCGGCAATGCCCTTGGTGAGCGTCGTCTTACCCGCTCCGACATCCCCGACCAATTCCAGTACGTCGCCGCCACGAAGCAACGACCCGAGGCGGGCGCCAAATGCCTTCATAGCAGTTTCACTCTCAATCGTTATGTTCACTGCATTCAGTATACACGATAAAGGCTGGCGTTTCGGGGGGCATCTGGCGTATACTTGAGCGTAAGCATTATGCGTATTACCGACGTTACTATCGAGAAGTTACTTACCCAGAGCGGCCTGGCTACCCAGGAGCAGATTGACGCCCTTAAAGAAGAAGCATCTCGCTCACGTCGCTCTATGCAGGACATCGTACTGGAAAACGAGATTACCGACGAGAAAACCCTGGCGGAAGCCTTTTCGAAATACGCCGGCATCCCGTTCGTCGAGATCGACCCTAATACCATCGTCTCCGACATCCTTAATAAAATCCCTGAGCGCATCGCCCGGCAGTACAACGCGGTGCTATTCCAAATCGACGAAGATGGCATGCAGCACCTCGCCATGGCCGACCCCGATGATATCCAGGCAGTCAACTTCATCGAAAAGCAAATCGGTGAAAACACCAAGATCTACCTGGCTACCACCGCAAATATCCTTGCTTGTCTCGACAATTACCGCGGCGACGTCAACGAAGAGCTCAACGAAGTTATCGAGACCCAGCGCGAGGATAGCGGCGAAAGCCAGACCGTTACCGAAGAGGATGTCGCCGAAGATTCTCCTATCGCCCAAACCGTCAACCTCTTGCTTGAATACGCCATCCGCTCCAACGCCAGTGACATCCACATCGAGCCACGCGAGACATTCGTCCAGGTTCGCTACCGTATCGACGGCGTCCTCAAAGAAGTCAACCGCATGCCCCGCAACGTTCTCGGCGCCCTGACGAGCCGCATCAAAATCCTCTCCAACCTCAAGATTGACGAACGCCGCGTCCCGCAGGACGGCCGCTTCAAAATCAAAGTTGCTGGCAAGCAATACGCGCTCCGTGTCTCGACGCTACCGATTACTGATGGCGAAAAGATCGTCATGCGTATCCTCGATGAGTCGAACCAAGCGGTCGAACTCGACCAGCTAGGTTACTGGGGACACTCCCTGACCGTCATTAAACAAGCCATGACCGAACCGGACGGCATGATCCTCGTTACAGGCCCAACCGGGTCGGGTAAGTCGACCAGTCTCTTTAGTATCCTCTCGACCCTCAATACCCCAGATGTCAACATTTCGACCATTGAGGACCCGGTCGAATACAAGATTATCGGCGTCAACCAAACCCAGACCAACGCCAAAGCCGGCATGACCTTCGCCAACGGCCTACGCGCACTCCTCCGTCAAGATCCGAACATCATCATGGTCGGAGAAATCCGTGACGGCGAAACCGCAAATCTCGCCGTCCAAGCCGCCTTGACCGGACACTTAGTCTTCAGTACGCTCCACACCAACAATGCTGCCACCGCCCTACCGCGTCTCCTCGACATGCAGATCGAGCCGTTCCTGATTGCCAGTACCGTCAAGGCTATCGTCGGCCAGCGACTGGTCCGCCGCCTCTGCACAAACTGCCGCCAGCAACACACGCCCGACAAGACCGAAATCGCCAGCCTGATGCGCCTTTTTAACGTCAAAGACGACAAAGCCGGCAAGGGCATGAAGCACATCCATGAGCTCGAGCTTCAAGCCCAAGAGCAACACGTGGGTGGCGACACCCCCCTAGGCACCAGCGATACTGCCATTCTGATGACCTGGAAAGCCTCTCCGGACGGCTGCGACGAGTGTAACCACACCGGCTACCGCGGGCGTATCGGTATCTACGAAGTACTCGGCGTATCTGTGCCAATCCAAAAATTAATTACCAGTAACGGCACCAGTAACCAAATCCAAGACCTCGCCATCAGCGAAGGCATGACCACCATGCAGACTGACGGCCTCATTAAAGCACTGCGCGGCAATACGACCGTCGAAGAAGTCCTGCGCGTCACGAAGGAATAACATTCATGCCAACTTTTCAATACGTCGCCACCAATGCTCAAAACGCCACCGTCAGCGGCTCTGTCGACGCGACCGACCGTTCTTCCGTCCTAAGCGCCCTGACCAAACAGGGCCTGCGCCCGATCAGTATCAAGCAGGGCGGAGCGGCCGGCGGCAAAATAGGCAACATCGTATTATTTGGCGGCAACAAGGTAAAGTCCGACGACCTCGTGATGTTCACCCGACAGCTTAGCGCCATGGTAAGCGCCGGCGTGCCGCTCCTGCGCGCCCTGACATCGCTCCAGGAACACTCTGAGAGTCCGGCATTAAAGAAAGTTGTCGGCTCGATCATTCATGAAGTCCAGGACGGCGCCCCGCTTGCCGACGCCCTGGCAAAGTACCCGAGCACATTCAGTGACGTGTACGTCAACATGGTGCGTGCCGGTGAGGCTGCTGGTATCCTCGACGAAATCCTCAAACGCCTCGCCCTCCAGCAGGAAAAATCATCCACTATGCGCAAAAAAATCAAAAGCGCCATGACCTACCCGTCGGTTCTGATCGGCATCACGATCATCGCTTTCTTCGGGCTAATGATTTTTGTGATTCCACAGATCGGTAAAATCGTCAAAGACCTGGGCGGCCCCGACGCCAAACTACCGGCCATCACCCAAATGATGCTTAATATCAGCGGCTTTATCACCGGTTACTGGTTCATCCTCGTGCCGGTGATCGTAGGTGGCACCATGTTGCTGCTGCGCTACGTCAAAACGCCGCGCGGCAAATCACAGTTCCACCACCTGGTGCTCAAGGTTCCCGGCATCAAAACGATCATCACAAAGGTGGCGGTCGCCCGTTTCTCGCGTACGTTTGCCGCCCTGATGGGTGCCGGTGTTGCCGTGCTCGAAGCCCTTAACGTCACCGCCCACGCCGTTGGTAACGTCGTCTACGAACAGGCACTGATTGACGCCGCCGAATCCGTCAAAAACGGTGCCACGCTTTCATCGGTTATCGAAAAAGACCCGCTCTTCCCCGCCATCGTCGCCCAGATGCTCGCCGTCGGTGAGGAAACCGGCCAGACCGACACCGTGCTGGTCAAGGTCGCCGACTTCTACGAGGAAGAAGTGGACGTTGCTATCGACGGCCTCAGCTCGATCATCGAGCCGGTCATGATCGTCGTGATGGGTGCCATGGTCGGTTTGATTGCTGCCAGCGTCATGTCGCCAATCGCCGGACTGTCAAAGCAGATTAAATCATAACATCTGCCGCTTGCCGCTTATGCTATAATGAGAACAAGAAATTCATAGAGGGCATCAATGGCAAAAGTATTCTATAAAGACAAGCCGATCATCGGACTCGATATCAGCCAAACTGGTATTAAAGTCATGGAAATCGACCCCAAGCTATGGCTGGTTACCGGCTATGGCTCGATTGATCTTGACCCCGCAAAAGTTCAGGCTTCACTCGATAGCGACGACCCTTACCTCGCCGATAACATCCGCCTCCTCGTCAGTGAAAAACTAGTCGGGACCTTGTCCTCCGACCATGTCGTCGTCGGCATCCCGACCGCCCGTACTTTCTCACGGACGTTCACAATCCCTGCGTCCGCCGAGTCGACGTTGTCTGATGCCATCGAGATTGAAGTCGACCAGTACATTCCTATTCCCCTTAGCTCTCTCTACGTCGACTACGATATCATCGAGCGCACCAAGGAAACCCTCACCGTTATCATGTCGGCCGTGCCGCGTGCCATCGTCGACCGTAGCGTCGAGGCAGTGACCAGCGCCGGTCTTACGCCCGTGATGGTAGAACCAGGCATCAATGCCGTCGCCCGCGTCCTGGAGGCCACCGAAGAAGGCCACCTGACCAGCCTGATCATCGATATTGGCCCCGCCAGCACCGACATCGCCGTGCTTGACGGCGGAGCAATTCGTGTCGCCGGCGGCCTCGGCCTGGGGGGCAATACTTTTACGCTCGACATCGCCAAGAAGCTCGGCGTCACCCTCGAAAACGCTCATCAGCTCAAGGTACTCAATGGCCTCAGCGCAGGCCCGCGCCAGGCTAAGATCACTAGCGCGCTCAAGCCAAGCCTGCAGCGTATCGTCAATGAGGTCCACAAAGTCATCCGCTACTACAACGAACGCCTCGGGAGCGAGCGCAAGATTGAGCAGGTGCTCGTCGTCGGCGGCGGCAGCAACATGCCCGGCATTGGCGACTATTTCACTAACGAACTGATCATGGCCGCCCGTGTGGCAAGTCCATGGCAGAAGCTCGACTTCGGCAAGTTATCCCAGCCCAACAAACAGTTTCGGCCACGCTACATCACTGTCGCCGGACTCGCCAGCGTACCACAGGGGAAAGTACTATGATCAACCTCTTACCCCCCAACCAGCTGCGCGAGCTACGCGCCGCTCGAGCCAACACGCTGCTACTCCGCTACAACATCTTTCTTGTTGGCATATTAGTCTTTGTCATCCTGGCGCTGATCGTTGTTTATTTCTACCTGGTAACTATCCAATCTGCCGCCGAGACCACCAAGCGTGACAACGATGCCAAAGTTACCTCCTACGCACACATCAATACCGAAGCAAGTGCCTTTCGTTCCGACCTCTCGAGCGCCAAGAACATTCTCGACAAAGAAGCGACCTACAGCAAAACAATCCTGACAATCGCCAGCCAGCTGCCACCAGGTGTCGTCCTCGATACGCTCAACCTCGACGCCTCAACCTTCGGTAAGCCGACCGTTCTTGCGCTCAAAGCCCGTGACCAAGACACCGCTCTCGCCGCGAAAGAGGCTTTCCAGCAATCACCGATCTTTTCTGACGTTCACTTCACCAACCTCTCCACGAGCAAAGACTCGAGCGATGGCTACGCCGTAGCGGCCAACTTGTCCGTCGTCATCAGTAAGGACGCTGCCAAATGAACCGTCTTCGTACCATGAACGCCTCGACGCTTCGGATCGTCCTCTCTGTGTTGCTGTTCGTCATCGTAGCCATCATCGGCGGTATCTTTTACGTCGGTCGCAGCCAACTGACCTCCGTTTCTACACGCGTTAACCAAGCCGTTGCCGATGCTCAGCAAAGCGCCAACAGCCTCGACACGTACAAACGACTCGAGACCGAACTAAAGACCAATCAGTCTGTCGTTGACCGCGCCAAACTCCTGACAGCCGACATGACCCAGTACCAATATCAAAACCAGATCATCCTCGATCTTCAAACGTATGCCCGCCAAAACGGCGTCGGTATCACCAATATTGACTTTGGCAGCACTACCGACTCGAGCGCCACGACGCCGGCAGCCGCACCTGCGACGCCCGCAACAGGCGGCAGTGACACAGGCGGCTCGAGCAAGTCAATCAGTATCACGATCACGCCAAGTAATCCGGTCGGCTATACCAACTTGCTCAACTTCGTGCATGCGATCGAGCAAAACCTGCCGAAAATGCAGATTTCAAAGCTGAGCATGAGCCGCGACGGCACCGATAAGTCAAAGGTCAGCGTCACCGATATCAGTATTCAAATGTATGTAAAGTAGCCGCCATGAATATCACTTCCGCTTCACTCAAAACCACCCTTAGCCACATCCTTAGTCGCTTCCATGTGCTGATTTTCACCATCGTCGTCCTCGGAGGGCTCGTGGTCTGTATGTTACTGATCAATCAAATCATTGCCCAGACCGGGACGAGCGCCAACACTACGCCATCAGCCGCTGGAGCCGACTTTGATCAGAACACCATCAATCGTATCAAGCAGCTCCATACTGCCGATGACAGTACGCAGTCTAGCCTCGACCTGTCACATGGCCGTATCAATCCATTTGTCGATTAATCCTAAACCGGTTATACTAAACGTATGCTAATCGCCGGATCACGCTTCCTTCACAGCCCCGTCATGGGACTCCAGACTGGGGGTGAGCTGGCCCGCACGCGTCGTGAAATTATTGACCCGGCAACCTTGACCATCATCGCTTTTGAGCTCGAAGGGCCGCTGCTCGCCGAGCAGCCTTCGTTTCTGCGCATCGCCGACGTTCGCGAGTTCAGTGACATCGGTATTATCGTCGATTCAAGCGATGAATTTGTCGGACTTGATGACATTGTCCGCTTCAAAGATATTTATGACCTGCATTTTGACATGATCGGGAAGCATGTGCTCGACGAAAAGAAACATAAGCTCGGCAAAGTCACCAGCTACACCATCGATACAGTCGGCTTCATGATTCAACAGTTCAGCGTCAAGCGACCATTACTCAAAAGCCTCACCGACACCGAGTTATTGATTCATCGCAGCCAAATCGTCGAGGTAAACGACACGTCAATTATCGTGCGCGAAGATACGGCCGACATCACCGACCCAGCCACTACCCCGCTCCCGTCGTATCACAATCCCTTCCGTCCGTCGTCACCGCAGACCAACGGCAGCGACCTTACCAAGTAGGGTCAACGTCGTCGGTACCGAACGCTGAGACGATGTCGTCGTACCGGAACCCCTGACGCATCAGATACTGAATAAATTTCTGACGGTCAGGATAGAGCCGCTGCTTCTTGGCGATGACTTTCTGGATTTCATCGGTATCTGCCCGCTCCGTCTCTCGGAGCAAGCGCTCAATCAAGCTGCCCTCCACGCCCTTGGCACGCAGCTCAAGCTGCAGCTTCCGCTGACTGACACCTTTGGTTTGGGAGCGGTTTTCTACCCAGTAGCGCGCGAACCGCTCATCATCAACGTACCCCTTATCAACCAGCCGGTCGTACACCCGATTAGCCACGTCTTGGCTCACCCCGGGTCGTTCGCTCATCTCTCCAGTTCGCTTATTGCGCACCCGCGTGCTGCGAGTTTTGCGGTACAGATAGTCACGCACTTCTTTGGCGCTATGCGGTCGCATCATGCAGTACTCTAGCGCTCGACCATAGAGCTTACCGAACTGGCTCTCAATCTCGAGATCAACCAGTTCTTGCTCGCTATACTCCTTGCCAACCTTAATCCCTAGATCGCCTACTTGGAAAATATCCAGGCTAAAGCGAAACACCCCGTCAACCATGACGTTGACACGGTTATGATCCTTTTGCTGTGCGGTAAGCGCGGTAATTTTCATAGTTTTCGCAGTACGCGTTTATACACCTCAGGAAGGTCCGGTAAGGCTAGTGCTTCATTGACAGCAAATAGGCGGAACATAGCCTCACCAGCCTCGCCCTGTGTTTCAAATTCGCCAGTACGACGCATCACTGGGCATAAAAACGATATAATGCCGACATGAGTATTGGTACCGAAGTCCTTTTCCCATATATATGCATCAATCAATTGAGGCGTATCAATTTCCGCCCCCAGCTCTTCGGCAACTTCTCGTCGCACCGTCTCCTCAGGCTGTTCACCCTCAGACAAGCGACCTCCGGGTAGTTCCCATTCCAGACGCTCGTTCTGTCGCAACCATATTTTTCCGTCTTCCAGTGCGACCGCCTTACAGGAAAGGGTAACCGCTAGGTTACCCCATTGATCGCGCAGCGTCACCTGTTTTGTCACTATTAGTCTTCCTGGGTTGCGACCTTTTCGCGGACCTTATGATCGATTTCGTCGAGTACTTCAGGATGTTCCTTGAGGTACTTCTTGGCAGCTTCACGACCCTGACCGATTTTGCCATCGGCGTAGTCGAACCATGCGCCGGCTTTGCCGACGATACCATGCTGCACGGCGAGGTCCAGTACGTCACCAGTCTTCGAAATACCTTCGTTGTACATGATGTCAAACTCGGCCGTCCTAAATGGCGCTGCAATCTTGTTTTTGACGATCTTGACCTTGGTGCGGTTACCGATAATCTCTTCGCCGTCCTTAATCTGACCAGTACGGCGAATATCCATACGAACCGAAGCGTAGAACTTCAGCGCGTTACCACCAGTGGTCGTTTCTGGATTACCAAACATCACGCCGATCTTCATACGGATCTGGTTGATGAAGAACAGCGTCGTGTTCGACTTGTGGACCGTCGCGGTCAGCTTGCGGAGCGCCTGGCTCATGAGGCGCGCGT
>JAEWBQ010000008.1 GCA_023391075.1 Candidatus Parcubacteria bacterium | reverse complement strand
ACCTAGGTGTCAGCGAAACAGTTGGAGGATCGCTTCGTGGATTTCCAGGAGGTCGCTCACGACAGCCTTGATATCTCCCGAGTAATACTCGTCGAGCTCGTCCACGAACGTATTTGCCTGCATGGCAACGTAGCCGCCATCGGCTCGGATGACGCCGATCCTGACCTCGTCGACTAGATAGACGAGGTCATGCCGTTCGGGAAGAAGTTGTGTCGCCCGAGCGGTGCGCGAGGTGCGCTGTGTCGTGAACGGGTGGACGGAGGTGAGCCCATCCTTATGGATAGTCACCTCGTGGGTCGGGATGGGCTGCGTTGCCTTTCTGAACCGCGCGTCGGCGCCCCGCAGGGCGCGTTTGAGGTTGCCAGCTAATGATGGCAGGTCGACCATGAGAAATCCTAACTGTTGGGTAGCCTAAGGTCCATGTGGAGCCGAAGGTACAAAGGAAGTACAGCTCAACACAATGATTTAAATTATATCATAAAATGATCGAAACGTCCACGCACCCTACGTCAAAGGCCGCCACTGGTGGGTGGCGGCCGTCGACCGTTGATAGGAGTGAGTAGAGATGGATGCTAGCGGGCGGACAGGAACGTCAGGCGCAGCTCGGTCAGCTGGCGGGTCGCGCGCTCGAGACGCGTGATCCCCTGCTTTCCGTAGTGGTCGAGCAGGTTCATGGCCAGCGGGCCGGTGGCGTACATCGCGTAGAACGGCTCGCCGCGATGGACGTGCGGCTGGGCGATGAAGGCCTTGTGGTCGATCCGGGCGATGAGCGAGCCGTGCTCACCGATGGGAGCGTCGATCAGCACGGCTGGCTTCTGCCGGTCGGCGGGCCCGTACTTGGTCGGGCACTTGGGCGGGCAGTAGGAGCTGATCTCGGTCGTGAGCGAAGCTGGCGCTTCGTGGCTGACGTTGGTGACGAGCTCCTCGAAGCGGTGCGTGATCCGCTTGTGGTTCTTGCACATTCCCGTCAGGGCGCGCAGGAGCAACTCCTGGTCATGCATGATGGACTCGCGGCTGACGATGTTGACAGCGGCCTGAACGGCAGCGGCGTCGACGGCGGACATGAGCGTGATTCCGGACATGGTCTTCCCTTCACTTGTATATCAAAGGTCCATAGCGGAACCTCTGACAAATAAAAATTTGCGGCGAGGTTCGACGCAACGTTATCTGTTATACTCCTTATTTATTTAATTGTCCACTGGTTTGCGCCAAGTCCTCGAATCGTGCCGGCTAGTTCGAGCATCGTGAGCGCGTGATTGAATTCGGTGATTGCGACACCTGTCTGCTGGTGGATGGCGTCGCCGTCGCGGGTCCCCGACTGGATGAGGCTCAGGATTTTGGTCTCGAGCGGTGTATTACCGAGTGGTAGAGCTGCCTGTGGTCGCAGGAGTTCAGGGGCGATAACTTCCAGGATGTCGTCGGCACAGAGAGCGGCGTGCGCACCTTGTTTGAGGAGGTTATTGCAGCCGGCACTCATCTGGCTGGTGATATTACCCGGCACGACAAAGACTTCCTTGCCCTGCTCGAGTGCCCTGGCTGCGGTCGAGAGCGTGCCGCTGCGGGCGGCTGCTTCGGTGATGAGAATGGCGTCAGATAGTCCGCTGACGATACGATTGCGGGCCAGGAACTGAAAGTCGCGTGGTGATGTCGGCGGTTCATACTCACTGAGGACCGCCCCGCCTTGCCTGATGATCGCTTCGCCAAGGGCACGGTTGGTCTGTGGAGAGATGCGGTCGACGCTGCCCGCCAGGACGGCCACCGTGGTACCGCCGGCATCGAGGCAGGCCCGGTGCGCGATGGCGTCGGTCCCAAGCGCCAGGCCGCTGATGATAATTACTCCCCGCTTCGCGAGGTCGGCAGCAAACGTGGCGGCGACCTCTTGGCCGTAGCGGGTCGGCTTGCGGGTACCGACCACCGCCACGCTAGGAATTCGCTTTTCTGGCAAGTTACCCCTGTAGTATATGCTTGACGGCACCTTTGCAAGTGCCGTCAGCGGGGTTAAGTATGGATGGGAATCGGGGGTGATAGTATTGATTTTCATGGCTTTTATGTCGAAAGGTATTGACGTAATGTCAAATACGTGCTACTATGAAACACGATTGGTTGTGACTGCGAGATCAACCAAAAGCACATTATACCCCCTATTCTAACTTATGTTAGGTTGTATGCAATGTGTTACGCAGTATTCTACCCTCCACTACGTAGCAAAAAAGCATTGCATGCATACTAATCCCTTTAACCGGCGGACCTCCATATTGTGTGAGGTGGGTCACGCTTTACCCCCCGGGGTGCGTTAAAGGGTTAAATGGCGCCAGGTGATGCCCACCCTTACCTGGCGCTTTTTAAGTGGAAAAAATTATGTGCAATATGGAAACGGCCACCCCTGTTTAAGGGGCGGCCGTTTGACGGCTGCGGGTGTATCACGAAGCGGAAGTCGGTGGCGAGAGGTCCTCGCCAATCATCTGCTTCAGTCCCAGCTTGATGTGCCGCAGTTCTTCCGCGGAGGCGATTTTCGCGGCGCGGTGACGGCTATACAGCATGCCGTCCCATGGGTAGACGAGCTTGTGGTTGCTCGTCAGGACGAAGCGCCGAATCGTGCCCTTGGCCGATCTGTCGACGACGCGTGGGATTTCCCACCGCCTCACGCGGCTCGTCCTACCGAACTGCCACAGCTTCCCTGGGAGGCTGCGCGATGACCACCGCCGATACAGGGTGTCGCGCGCATTGTAGCGGCTCTCGACCGTGCTGGCCACTGCCACCGCGAGTGCCAAGAGCGGCCGGATCTCCCGCAGGAGCGTTCGCCGCTCCTGGCGCTCGGCTTTAGCGCGTTGCCGCCGCTTGCGGTGAACTGCTGCGCGAAGCTTTCGTTCTTGTTGAATGTAACCGGTGTAGCTCAAGGTATCACCTTCTCGTGTTGGCCGTCAAACTATCTTGAAGCCAGTGCTATACTGGCAAACAAGTCATTAAAATAATAACATAAAATACTATATTTGCAACTTCCCTCGTCTATTCACGGGTCAAACTCGCGTCGGGATTGATATGGTACAATACAAGCACATGACACTTCTTGTAATGATTGCGGTGATTATCGCTGGCAGCCTCCTTTCGTTTATTGGCGGCGTGTTGCTGCTGCAGGCGAAGAAATGGCGAGAGCGCGCCGTTATGTTGACCTTGCCGTTTGGGGCTGGTGCGCTGCTGGCGGCGGCGTTTTTCGACTTGATGCCCGAGGCGTTCAAGCTCGGTGAGATGCGTCAGCTACTCGCCTGGGTGCTGGCAGGATTTACGCTGTTCTTCGTACTGGAGCGGTTAGCGAGCTGGTTTCACCATCATCACGAGCACGACGAGGGCGACCACCCGCAGACTGTCTGGCAGCGCCGCATGATTGTGATTGGCGACCTGCTACATAACGCGATTGACGGGCTGGCTATCGCGGCGGCGTTCCTGGTGAGTGTGCCGACGGGTATCATTACGACCTTGGCGGTGAGTGCGCATGAAATTCCGAAAGAGCTCGGCACCTTTGCGCTGCTGATGTCGCGCGGATGGGGTGACCGCAAGGTGCTGCTGGTGAACCTTATGACGATTGTCGCCACCATCGTAACGGCGGTACTGGTGTATTTCCTGGGGAGCGATGCCACGCTGCCGACCGGCCCGCTGCTCGCGATGACCGCTGGGTTTTTTATTTATGTGGCGGCGAGCGACATTATCCCTGATATCCATGAGCAGCCGCGGCGGATTGGTACGATCCAGGCTGGCATGCTCGTACTGGGACTCGTGATCGTCGGAACACTCGTGACGCTACTTGGCGTGTAACTTTTGCATACTGTCAAAAAAGTAGTATAATCATACTCGTTGCTCGACAGTTTCCTAGATTGAAGGATGGAAGATCATGAACGATACTCAGATTCTCCAAGGGGTGGAGCTGACGGCTCTGCTACTACTCATGTTCCTCGCAATACCGGCCATCGGAAGCCGTCGCTGGCGATTCGTCGCTTCGGCTGGCGCGGTGGCACTGTTCACGGCAATGGCAGTGACCCTCGTGCCGATGGGACGATGGCTGGCATGGTTCGCGTTCGTCCAGGACTGGTGGTGGATCGCCTCCGTAGGCGCGATCATCGTGCTGCTCGTGGCGGCGTTCGCGGACAAGAGGTAGCAACATGGGTAGTGGCGAGGAATCTTTAGAGTTTCTCGCCACTACCCGCTCGCACCCATGACGGGTGTTTTTTATTTGTCGAGATTATGACTGGTGAGCTGTAGTTCACCGCGACAAAAGTACTCGATGAGCTCGGTTGCTTTGGGGATAATAGAGTTCTCGAGCGCTGCGCGCTCATCTGCCGAAAATTTTCCTAATACAAAGTCGAAGGCGCCGATACGGTCAAATTGATCGTTGGCAACGCCGATGCGTAGCCGGGTGTAGTCCTGGCCTAAATGGGCGTTAAGTGATTTGATACCGTTGTTACCTGCGTCGCTACCCTTTTCGCGCACACGGATGGTGCCGAGCGGCAGCGCGAGTTCATCGTGGAGGACCAGGATATCTGCAGGTGTTAGTTTGTAAAAATCAACTATCGCTCGCGCGCTGCGGCCGGTTTCGTTGTAGAAGGTCTGCGGCTTGACGAGGAGGATTTTTTCGCCGGCGACCGACGCTTCGGCGATATCGGCGAAGAACTTGGGCTTAGGTGCGAAATCACTCCCCTGCTGCCGCGCGAAGGCATCGAGAATCTGCCAACCGACATTGTGGCGGGTTTGCGTGTAATCAGAGCCAGGATTGCCTTGGGCGAAAATCAGTTTCTTTCTCTTTACTATACCTTGTTGCGATAGTATTGGAAATATGGTAAAACATGAAAGTCATCATCCTCGCACGGTAAGGTGAAGTAATGAATATGAATTCGGTTCTTTCGTTTTTCGGATGGTTGTTCACGCACCTGTCGGAAGTGGCAATCTGGTCGATTGTCGTGGTGGCGGTGTTCGTGCTGCTGGTCGTGTTCGGACGGCAGGCGCGGCAGTGGCGTAACCCTCCTGCTCGCACTTCCGATACGGACGAGCTCGGCCCTGAAGACATTACGCCCCGTTCCTCAGGGCCTGACGGCTCCATGGGCTCCTGGATGTGACATTCGCCCTGCGTCTCTTCGGAGGCGCAGGGCATCGTCATGTTGAAATTATGATAATTGTATGGTGTAATACCCAATGAATCTTGTAAACCGCAAGATAGAGTGGTTAACGTACACAACGACTATGTCGCATTGCTGCGGCTTTAGGGGTGAAACATGCTTGGTATTTGCGTCTGCGTGATGATCATTGCGAGTGCGGTGGGTATCTTCGTGCTCTCGGAGTGGAGCAAGGGCAAGATGGACAGCCTGAAGGCGCGTCGGGTTGGCAAGCCGGCCCTGACGACGGCGCTGCTGTCGTTTTGCTTCACGGTGCTTGCGTGGGCGGCAGACATGCACCTTGTCAGGCACGGTCAGTTCTGGGGTTTCCTGGTGCTGATGCTTGGCTGTCTTGGGCTTGCTGCGAGCTGGCGCCTTAACGCCCGGAGCGAAAGCCTGGCGCAGCAAGAGGAGCGCACGGAACTGATGGGCAACAAAGCTATCTTGACGTCAAGGCGAACGTCGAAGGCTCAGACGGCCGCAACCATTGTCTTAAAGGCCATAGTAATCAAACTAGTGCCACACGGGGCAAGAATGCGGCTTCGTCGGCTGATACGTACTGCGATGCCACCCCGTCCCCTGCCGAGTGATCTATGGAGGGCGGCCGGTACAGCCTTTGGTCTGACGAGTATTCTCGCCGTATGTGGCTCGTCCGTTTTGATGTACCTGCCAGGGTGATGCCGGTCGCGGCGTTCGCCTGCCACTCTGCCCCTGTGTTTCTCTAGAAGCACAGGGGCAGTTTAAGTTGACTAAACAGTGCAAATGTGTTATTTTATATTAAATGAAAAAGCACTCCTCAACCGAAACGATTGATGCGCTGCAAATAATTGAGCAAACCGGTGATCCGGTGGATGGACGCCGTCGTTTTCGTCGTGGCTTTCAAGCGTCGCTTTCTCGTGGCTCGTTGTTGCTTGTCGAGGGAGCGACGGTTGGACTGACCGCCGGGAATCATGAGATCTTTGCAGCCCCTGCTATCGGTGCACTGGGAGCGGTCGGCGTTGGGATGGTGTATGGAGCTGGACGGCTGGTGGAACGACAGCGAGTTAAGCGGGCCGATGCGCTGCAAGACATGGTGCGTTCGGCGCTAGGCGAGCCAATAGATATCGTCCGGAGTGGCTCGAAGAAAGACGCCAGTCTGACGTTGCGGTGGTATGGCGCCGAGGAGGCTGATGCGGGACGTGATACGGTCCGTCGATTGGCACAGCTTAACGCTGCCGCTCGTGAATATGCAATCACCCGCCTTGCGATTGGCGCGGACTGGATAGATGAGACGCTGCTGTCGCAGGCTGAGCCGGAGACATACGGGACAATTACCTCTGGCGTGACGTGGATGGCGGAGCACAAGAATACTCGTCTGTCTGTAAATGACCTAAAGACCGATGATGCTGTGCTCCTTGCAACACCTGATCAGATTGACGCCTTGCTAGAGACGCTGCGCTCAACCGGTGATACTCGGCTGCTCGGCGAACTGATCGACGCGTCGGACGACCAGCAACTCCGGGCTGCCTATGATAGTTATTTAGCCCATCCGCAAGGCGGCATGACCGAGCTGGTGCGGCAAGCCCACTTGAGTCTATCTCGTAGTCTGGATGAACATATTGGCGACGAAACGCATATTGCAAGGGATATGTATGGTAATCCAAACCGTCAGCGTGTATATCGGACGGTACATATCGAGCGGGGCCGGTTGAATATCCTCGGGCAATCACTCGATACACAAACGGGTGTCATGAATCAGGATCATGAGGCAGCCGATTTGCTTCGGCTGTGCGGGGTCGAGACACTCGATGAGCTGATTGAGCAGTGCGACACCGATGATGAACATATGGCTGCACGCCGCCAGCGGCTCACTACGGCGATTTACCTGCTGGCTCATCAGGAAGATGAGCGCCGATCGGCGCATGGCGGCCTGCACCAGGTTGACCTGGATATGCGCAGCAGCGAGGAGACATTCTTCCAGCGGATGACGAGCGAGCAAGTGTATCGGCTACGCCTTCGTACTAAGCTATCGCGTACGATTGAGTATGGCGTGCGTTCTCGTGTCAAGGCGACGCTAGGCGCGGCTGGCCTGTACTTGGGTGCAATGGCCCTGGGGGGCGGCGTGGCAGTCGGCGCAGATGCGCTTGAAACGATGTTATATCATCAGCAGATCGAACTTTGCAAAGAATCAGTTCCAAGTTACGGGGCGATGATGAAGGCTGAGCCGATGACGGCGACACACGACACTTACCAGACTGCAGATCATGAATGTGATGCCTGGTATGCACACGCTCATCCTGTGGAAGCCATGTTTTCGCAATCGGTCAACGAGTTAGATGATATTGAATTTGAATTGTCCACCCAGGCGCTTGACTGGCTGTATGACGTCGTAGGATCAGATACGCTGCATGCGGTCATCGGCTCGACTGCCGACTGGCCCAAGACGGAATGGCTGGCGAATTCCCTGCAAACTCCACCTCCATCGTATTACCGAGACAATTTCGACCAGTCATTTATGGGCGATGTCGATCTGAAGGCAAACCAGACCATCTATACCGTCACCTCGCCGAAAGGCCGGACATCCGAAGGCTATTGGTATGGAGAGGTGTTTGACAAGGCCTCTGTTCTTGGTAATGACTTTCATTTCGAACGCACCGAGCCGCCGCTTAACGACGCCACGAAAGACGGAGAGGGCTATGCGTTCATTACGGCACCCTCTGACGAACTGATCAAGCAGCTCGATATGTCGGCTGAATTTATTGTTACCTCCCCGTACGTCAAGTCGGGCATGACTGACTTGCCTGTGCACGAGGGTACCGGCGTAGCGGGTGCTGTGATTGTCGATGCAAATGACCCCTCACGCATGCTTAAGCCTCGAGAAGTGGCTAAATCGACGGTGACGGGTTTATACACTATATCTCTTTCGGAGGCCGATATTGATGCGATGTGGAATACCGGCATCAAGACGCCACAGCTGAAGTATTGGCTGACTCCTGAGACGCCTGCCCGATCGCATTTTGCTGGTCCGCTGCAATACCCTTCAATTTACGCCCCCATAAAACCCGGTGAATTAGTCCATTCTGACGATATGGCGGCGATGGCAGCTGCTCGTAAGCGACTCGCGCAGGATGCCAAGGCGGCCCTCGGCTTATCACCGGGCGCATCGGATAGCGAGGTGCTGGCTGCGATACGTGACGGCAAGACGTACAGCTTCACTCCCTTGGCTGACAGCGGTACCAAGCTCAATCTCCCTGCAACAGATGATGCTTACGGCCAAATGGACCAGCTGGCACAGGAGATCGAACGGCTCCATTCGCTCAACTGTAATTTAGCGAGCGCCGCCTACCTGTTTGCTACTGCTGACGGACCAGGCCTCGTCAATCAGGCCCAAGGGTTCCATGATAATGGCGACGGCCAACTTACGCAGCGTGAATCACACGCCTGGTTAGTAGACGTAAATGGTAAGAAGATCGACCCGACTCCAACGAGCGGCAATGTGTCGGAAGATGCGCTCAAGCCGGCATCAAAGGCGCAAGAAGCGCCCTCCGCTCCATCGGGGACTGGCGAGGTGGCGCTGACTGGCATGGCCGTACTTGGTGCGTTGATGCTGGGCATACGCCGACGCCGGGATCTGCTGCAGCGTGCACTTGAGCTCCGCCTGCAGGTGGCTATCCGCGGTAAGCATGCGCCCCGGGCTATGGATGTCATGGAGTCATCGCTCTATGGTGCACCGGTTTTGCGGGCCGATCGAGACTGGGCAACGACCCTGCCGTTCGACACGCACGGCGCGGTGGCGGAACGACTAAGCCGACTAGTGCCGGTGGGGGGTTTGTCGACGGAATCGCACGAGGCGATCCATGAGTCACTAGCTAATCCGACGCTGCGTCCCGCTGAACGGCGCGCCACAAAACGCTTACTGCGTGCCAGTAAGCTTGTCGATAAGACTCGGCAGTAGCTGAGGTGTAATAAACAAAATACCGCATTCGATGGATGCGGTATTTTGAGTAGATTATTTTGCGTCTTTGTCGCGCTTTTCGGCTTCTTTGGCTTGTTTGTAGGCTTTGGTGACCGGAGCTTTGCCCTGAGCGATACGCTCTTTGTTGGCTTTGATCTGCTTCTCGTCGCGGAAGCTGAGCTTGATCGGCGTGCCGGCGTAGTTGTAGGTTTCGCGCAGTAGGCGCTCTAGATAGCGCTTATACGACCAGTGGATGAACTTCAGGTTGCTGCCGTAAATCACGAACCACGGCGGCGTCGTGTCGGTCTGGACCATGTAGCGCAGCTTCGGGTGGGTGTTTTTGAGGCCAGCTGGCGGATGTTTTTGGACGGCCGTCTGGAGCAGGTCGTTGAGGACGCGGGTCTTGGTGGTCTGCTTACGGCGGGCATCGATATCGAGTGCTAGGTCGAAGAGTTTGGTGACGTTTTGGCCGGTGACGCTACTGGTGAAAATTAACGGTGCCCATGGGATGAAGTCGAAGGTGCGGGAAATGCTTGGCGCCAGGGCGTCGCGGGTGTAGGCGTCCTTATCGATGACGCTGTCCCACTTACTGACAACGAGGCCGAGGCCCTTGCCCGCTTCGTCGATGATGCCGGCCAGACGCTGGTCGAGCTGAGTGTTGAGTTCGTTGACATCCATAAGGAGGAAACAGACGTCAGCTTCCTCGATGGCCTGCAGGGTGCGCAGGACGGAGAATTTCTCGATGCCGACCTCTTGTTTGCCAGGCTTACGCATACCCGCGGTGTCGAGCAGTTCGATGTCACGGCCGCCGTAGCGCAGGGCGACGCGGTTGACGTCGCGAGTGGTGCCAGCGATATTGGCGACGAGCGCCTGCTGCTTGCCGGCGAGCGTATTGAAGAGGTTTGATTTGCCGACGTTCGGGCGGCCGATCAGGGCGATGCGCAGGACTTCGTCGGGTGCCTCCTCGCTTTTGGCTGGGATGTGAGCGACGATTTCGTCAAGGACCTCGGTGATACCGCGGTTATGCTCGGCGCTGGTACGCAGGATAGTCTTGATGCCAAGGCGTTTGAATTCGTCTGGTGGCAGGTTGCCCTTGAGGTCGTCTTTGTTGAGGATCAGGATAACTGGTTTCTTGCTCTTCAGGGCCTTTTTGGCGACGAAACGGTCTTGATCTGAGACGTACTGGGTGCTGTCGACGACGACCAGGATGACGTCAGCGGCGTCGGCGGCTTCGGTGATCTGTTCCTGGATGCTGGCTTCGAACTCGTCGTTCGGGTCCTTGAGGCCGGCAGTATCGACGAGCCAGAACTGGTGGTATTGGTGTTCAACGCGGCCCAGGACATTGTCACGGGTCGTACCGGCTTCACGGGCGACGATGGCCTGCTGGGCGCGGACCATACGATTAAAAAGCGAACTCTTGCCGACGTTCGCTTGGCCAATGATTGCAACGGTTGGTAATTTAGAAGCCATAACTTTCGCTAATTATAACAGAGATGGCGGTGGTTGGCGAGCATGAGCGGAATATGTTGCATATAGTATACAAAAGTGGTATAATAATAACGACATTTTGACCATCCCAACAGAAAGGGGTTACGATGTCAGTGGTAGATGTTATGGCGGTGCACATCGGCGAAGGCGATCAGTTTGAACTGCATGCCTTTGGCGATGGTCCGGTCAGTCACCGCGAGCCCTATGCTCGAGCAATACTTGAGCCCTGTGAAGGCTCCGAACCGATGTTGGCCATCGCTCGGAATCAGCGCCAGGTCCGACTTGCCTGCGAGGCAAGCGAGATCTTGTGGCGAGACTCTGATGGTGGCTCTGTCTGGCGCGTCGAGGTAGAGAGTTACCAGCTTGATACTGAGACTGGCGAGCTGTTTTCGCGGCTTGGCGGTCTAAGCGTACAGGTCGGCGATCTTCTCTACGTCGTGGAGCGTCAACCGACTAGCCGACAGCCGCGGCGGCGCCTTTTGGGGCGCGTCCGGCATGTGTCTGTTTTCGCCTAGCAGTGCTCGCATCCAACAAGGGGGATAGTAATGACGAACGCGCCACTGAGAATCCGGTTTGTGCATGTCGAAATCGGTTCGCTCGTCGCAAATTCAGGCGTCAAGGTCGTCACGGCGGATGAATTTCAGTACGAATTCGCCGTCGTGGATGGTCCGGGGCTTGAGCTCCTAGCGAGCGATGATCCTGCGGTGTCCGCCCACCCTACAGGGTTGCGCGTCATCTTCGATCAAGCGGGTCGCCCTACGCTTCGCTCCGGTAAAGCGCTGCGGATCGGACGCCTAGGGGTCAACGGCATCTCATTCCAGGATCTCCATGAATTGGCGGAGATCACCGCGTTGGAGATTAAGCGGCCCGTCCGCTAGCTTCTACGCCTATCACCACTCCCCTCGCCCCTGGCGCTCGAGAGAGAAATCCCTCGCGCTGATACAGGCGAGGGATTTCTTTTGGCTTTATATCATCTATTGAATATTGACGGTTTTATAGTTTCCAGGCTTCATATCACCCAGCGCATATGTACCGAAATGGGTACGATGCAACCGTGCGACGGTATAGCCGAGCGCGGTAAACGTACGGCGGATCTGTCGGTTGCGGCCTTCACTCATGGTTACCTGCCAGTCCTCGCGCTGCGTGTCGCTGAGGCGCATGAGGGCGAATTTGCTGACGCCGTCGTCCAGGGTGACGCCGTAATCATTGATCATCTGTTGGTGGAGCGGCTCGAGCTCGTGGTCGAGGTGTACTTCGTAGACCTTGGTTTTGACGAACTTTGGGTGCGTCATCTGGTACGCAAAGTCACCGTCATTCGTCAGGAGTATGATGCCCGAGCTGTCTTTGTCGAGGCGGCCAACGAGCTTGAGACTATGGAGCTCCGGGGGTAGTAAATCATAGACAGTTGGCGCGTCGCCCTGGGCCTTGCGGGAGCAGACGTACCCTACTGGCTTGTGAAGCGCGATGTACTGCATAGCGGTCTGCCGGTTGAGCGGTTTACCGCTCACGGCAATGGTCTCGGTCGTAAATCGGGCGCCGAGCGTTGCGACGGTGCCATCGAGTGTCACCTTCCCCTGGGCGATTAAATTATCGGCTTCCCGACGCGAAATACCTAGCTGCAAGGCTAGGTATTTATTGAGGCGTTCAGGAGTAGTGGCGGTCATTGCTCCTTCTATAATAGCAGATTACGCTTGAGGCGGCTGCTGTGGGTTTTGAGGAGCGGGCGCAACGGGTGGCTGCGGAGCCGCTGGTCCAAATGGCGACGGCGGGACGGGTGGCTGCACTGGGGTCGGGCTAGGCGCAGTTGGCGGTGTCGATGGAGCGGGCATCGTTGACTCGCTCGCTGGTGCGACCGGTGTAGGTGGAATATTGAGTGATGGCGCTGGCGGGAATGGATTTGGCGCGGCAGGTGCACCTGGTGTGCCAAATGGAGACGGCGCTGGTTCGCTAGCGGCGCCAAGTTCCTGTGCGATGAGGTTATTCAGGTCGGTTCCTGTCGTAGCGTCGTGTTCTGGCGGATGAATAACACGGTCGCCGAGGTTGGCTGGTCGGCCGGTTGAAAACGGCGCGGTTGGCTGCGGAAGACCGGCTGGAGCTGGTGCTGGCTGTGTAAAGGTAGGCACTGCTGGTGCGGCGGCGGGTGCTTGAGTGGGTTGTGCGTCTGGTGCTGCAGGGCGTGGCGCTGGCTGCGCTGCTGGAGCCGGGCGCATGCCGACGGCTGGAGCTGGCGTACCAAAGCTTGGGGCGGGTGCAGCGACGGGCGCATCGGCGAGAACCTCATGAACGGTCCGGACGACATCTTCGATGCCAACCTGTGACTTCACGAGGTAGCGGTCAGCACCCAGCGATTCGCCGCGTTCACGCTGGTCGTCGCTCGAAAGCGCGGTCATCATGATGACTTTGATGTCGCGGGTCTCGGTGGTTGAGCGGAGGATGTCGAGCATGTCGAAGCCGCTAATCTTTGGCATCATCACATCGCTAATGATTAGGTTTGGTCGGTCTTTGATGGCCATCGCCAAGGCTTCTTCACCATCGCCAGCGGAGACGATGTCGTAGCCTTCGGCGAGCAGACGGACGCCGTAAATTTCGCGCAGGCTTTTGTCGTCTTCGACTAGTAGGATTTTGGTCATATTACCCCCTATTTTACTCAACGTTCTGCAAAAATACTATAGTTCTCATGCTTAATTCGGGCGATTTCGCGGCGGAATGTTCACCGAGGGCTGACGTGATACATATTGAGACGGGTTTTGCTCGATACTTGTCAGGGGGACATTGGGACGGGCGGCTGGCTGGATGACAGGCGCGGCGGTGACACCTGGCGTGAGCGTGGTGGTCGGCTGAGCGATCGTTTGGCCTGTCTCGAGTGCTGTCGGTTGATGCTCTAATGGTGCGGCGCTCACAGCCGAAGGGGTACTAGCAGGCTGGGCGTAGACCGGGGCTTGGAGTACTGGAGCTACCGGGGGCAATGCCGGGGGTACGGGCTGGGCGTACGCTGGGCTCGGAGCTGCCAACGGTAGCACGTCAGGTTGTACGGGAGATGTGAACTGCGCTGGAGCTGGCGACGCATCAGGGATGATTTGCGGCGCAAGGTCGACGGCGGGTTCCATGCTGGAAGCTTCGATGAGTCGGGTTGCTTCTTCGTGATCGAGGCGTGGAAACTCGACGTAGAACGTGCTGCCGCGCTTATATTCGCTCTCGACCCAGATGCGACCGTTCATTGCTTCGGTCAGACGTCGGCATAAGTATAGCCCCAGGCCGGTTCCACCGATCTCACGTGTATCGCTGTTGTCTACGCGGTAGAATTTTTGGAACAAATGCACCTGGTCTTCTTTCGGGATGCCGATACCGCTGTCGGTGATACTGACACGGACGTGTTCGCTGTCTCCAGTCACGTCGACAACGACTTCACCTTGCAACGTGTATTTGATAGCATTCTCGACGAGGTTGGCCACGACTTCGCGCAGGTGGTCGTTGTCGAGGTTGGCATAATAGACGGGGTTGAGTTGACGGTCGCCCATATGCTCGGCGCCGTCCGGCATCGGTTTGTAGAGGACGCGCAGACCCTTGGCTTCGGCCTTCGGTGTCAGGCCAGTGACGATGTCGTGAACGAACTCGACCATGTCGACAACCTTTGGATTGTTCGACAGGCGCCCGTCATCGGCTTTGCTGACATCGAGCAGGTCCTGGAAGAGGCGTCCGAGGTGCTGGGCGGATTCATGAGCTTTGGTGATGAAATCACGTGCCTTGTCATCAATCTGCGCAGTGGCGGGGTTGAGCGCCAGGCCGAGGTAACCTTCGATCGAGGCGACCGGCGTGCGCATTTCGTGACTGGCGGTGCTGATAAACTCTGCCTGTTGCCGGTCCTCTTCCTTTTCGCGGGTAATGTCTCGGAAGACGATGATAACGCCGGTGCCGATTTGGCCGACGGGTGAAATGACGAGGGAGATCATAAGTTTCTTGCCGGCATTGGTGATGAGCATGAAGTCGTTCGAGGCGACTTCACGGTTCGTGGCGAGGACTAAGGCGACGGGGTCTTGGGTATCGTCGAGGTCACTTCCCTTTTTGTCGGCCAGCTTGATGACTGACTTGTAGTTGAGGCTGAGCGCGTCTTGTTTGCCCCAGCCGATCAGGCGCTGGGCGGCCGGGTTGATGAGCTGGATGATTCCTTGTCCGTCGAGTGCCAGCACGCCATCGGTGATGGCGTTGATAACGACCTCCGATTTGCCAGCTACTTGGCTTAGTTCGCTGGCGAGTTCGCGGTAAGCTTTGTCCTTGGACTGTTCTCCCCCGCCCCGGGCATGCCAAATGATATAGCTTGCGATGAGCGGCAGTTCGCCGGCAAGAGCGGCTGTCACGACAGATTCGTGCGGCAGTTTGCCACCAAGAGAGCCGAGGATCAAATAGCTCGTCGCTGCCAAAAAGAGTGGAATCAGTCCCCAGCCGCCGAAAATTCCTGCGAAGACGCAGAGTAAGATCCAGATTGCCAGAAACGGCGAATTTGCTCCGCCGCTGCCGTAAATCAGCAGCCCGACCGCAAGGCTCAGTGCTGCAAAGATACTGTATGTACTCCAAAATGTCGACTGAGCCGCCGCCCACACGTAGACGACGATACTGCTGATCAGCGCCACACCGGCCAGCAGGGCGACCGCGTCACTGATCAGCGGCACCGACTGGACAGCTCCCTGGGTGGCGAGATGTACCCACGCATAAATTAGGAGAATGACCCCCGCCACTAACATCACCGCTTCGCAGATGCGGCGGTGCCAAAACCGTGACAGTGGTAATGGTTTAATGAAGTGCCCCCTATAGTTCTTGTGGTTTTCTGCTGTTATTATCGATGATTACTGCACGATTCGCAAGAGTCCAAAAGAAAACCGCCCGCGTGGAGTGCGGGCGGTTCAAACAGGTGCTGATTTTTGAGGGTTAGGCCTGGGTTTCGGCTTCGACTTCGACTGGCTTGTGGGCGACGATTTCGTCGAGTGCAGCCTGAAGTGGTGCTTCGTATTCACCCAGTGCGGTGGTCGGGTCGGTGATGCCGCCCTTGTCGTTCAATACTGGGCCGAGATCGATGTTGACGCTCTGCTTGACTTGGTCGGCGCCGATACGGGCAAAGACTTGGCCGAGCTGGGTTGCAGCCGATACGCCGCCGCCGAAGCCGTAGCTGACGATTGCGACTGGACGGTTCTGCCATTCGGTCTTAAAGTAGTCGATGGCATTCTTGAGGGGGGCTGGGTAGCCGGCGTTGTATTCAGATGTCAGGAAGATGAATGCATCCGCCTTTTCCACGACAGCGCGCCATTTGTTGGCAGCTGGTGAGCTAGCTGGTGCCATCGATGGTGGCAGTGGTTCGTCGAAGAGTGGCAGGTTGACTTCCTTTAGGTCGATGACTTCGAGTTCGAGGTCTTCGTACCCTGCTACTTGCTGCTTGATCCACTCTGCGATGGTTGGCGAAAGGCGGTTTTGGCGGGTTGAGCCGATGATGAGTTGGACGTGCTTAGACATGAATAATAATTCCTCCGTCTGGTGTTACATTGTCTGTTACTATATATTGTATAGCAATTTGAGAATGGTTGCAATAGTATAGTGATTTTTCGCACACAAAGGAGTAGGATATTTTTTATCGGGGTGTGGCGCAGCTTGGTAGCGCGCGCCGTTCGGGACGGCGAGGTCGCTGGTTCAAATCCAGTCACCCCGACCACAATAAAAACACCCGTAGGGGCACCTCAGGTGTTTTTATTGTGTGAAGACCTAGAGATTGGTCATAAGGCGGGCGCGGATAAAGCGACCAAAGTAAGTGGCGATACCAGTAAGGAGAGAGAGGATACTGCCGGCAATCAAGGTACTGCTGCCTATGCCGGTGTGTGGCAGTTCGGTGACGGTCGGAGCGATCGGCGTGCTGGCTGTCTGCTGCGTCGTCACGGTCGGAGCGGGCGTCGTTGCTGGAGTGATAGTCCCGCCCTTGGCTGGTGGCGTGGATGGCTTGGACGGGGTTGTTTTGCAGTCGTCGGACTCTGATGTGTCGTCGGATTTGTTACTGATGGGGCCGACGATCGGGCCGCTTTTGTCGATACAGCCGCAACCATTGTCGTAGACAGCCTTGCCTTCCGTGGTCCAGTTCCGCCCAGCGTGGGTCGCATCGGAGGGGATGATGTCGCCCCATTCGACGTGCTGGCTCTTGAGTTTGGCAGCGACATTCGTGTTCGTTGCGACGGGGCCATCGTGCTGGTCGTCGTGGCCGCCGTAGGCAGCGCTGCTGCTGACGGTGATCTTGACGTAGGGATTTGTCGCCGAGCCTGTCCGGTGGCAAATCGTTACCTTAGTGTTGTCTTGTTTGTCGCCCGAGGTGGCAAACGTGGTGTACGGCGTGGCAACGGTCGTAAGAACCGCTGCGCCCACTGCAGTAGCTACTAGTACAGTCCTGTACATATGTAACTCCTCCTTGGTCGGCCGAGTGCGGCCGTGAGATGGTGATTGTTGACGGTCAGATTTTGTGTATTGCCAGGATTATACAAATTTGTTTTAAATATGTCAATTATATTTTAAAATACATAATAATTATGCTTTCTGTAACGAGAATCGAAGAGAAATACGCTATGATAGAACAGATGTCGAAACCACACCTCACGAACCATGAGCTCCTCTGGGGCCGAATCGCCGCAAAGACGGTGTATTTTATGTTAGGTGCCGGCAGCGGCACGTTTGCCGCGAATATCCCGCGTATTAAAGAAGCGCTGGGGTTAAGCCCCGGTATGCTTGGTATTGCCCTGCTCTGCTGTTCGCTTGGTGGCTTCGTGGCGATGCAGTTTGCAGCGCCGCTGATCAAGAAGCTCGGTCTGCGTCTGCTGCTTGCGATTCTGGCGCCAGTCTTCCCTCTCGTTCTCATCATTATCGGCATGTCCAGCAGTTTTGCGATGCTTGCCCTTGCCTTCGGATTATTTGGCGGACTGACGAGTATCGCCGGGATTGCGGTCAACGCTCAGGCGATTGATATTGAAAAAGCCTATTCCCGCTCGATTATGAGCAGCTTTCATGCCCTATTCAGTGTCGGCGGCCTAGTGGGTGCGGGCATCGGTGGTGCGTTCGCGGCCCATCACGTCTCCATTGTCGGCAGTATGGCTATTGTGGCAGCCGGATTGTCGGTAATCGGAATCATGGTCATTACGCGGCTGTTCGACGAGACAAAATATAATTTTAAAGACGATCATACGGTCATCGAAACGCCGCACAAGCATCACAAAATCCGCTGGTGGCGTACGGTCCTTTTAGTCGGCAGCCTGATCTTTATCAGTTACCTGACCGAGGGTGCGATGGCGGACTGGACAGCGATTTATATGCGCTCGGCTCATGGCGCTGATCCGTTTATTGCGGTCTTTGCCTATATGCTGTTTAATGCCTGCATGACGATTGGGCGCTTCTCTGGCGACTCCGTCATTCGCAAAATCGGCTCGGTACAGACACTGATCAGTGGCGGCGCCTTGGCGCTCGTGGGGCTGGTGACGGGACTGTTGACACCTAATCTTGTCGTCGCGCTGATTGGCTTCGCAGTTGTAGGGCTGGGGCTGGCGGCACTGGTGCCGATTTTGATTTCTATGGCAGGCAATGCTCCAGGTGGCGACCGTGACCAAGCGATTGCCCGTGTCAGCACGATGGGCAGTATCGGCCTGATGACCGGCCCGGCGCTAATCGGATTTATCGCTGATCATAACGGCCTATTGGCAGGCATGATGGTGCCGGTGACGCTCCTGGGCCTGTTGACTGTCGTGGCGCTGTTTATGCACCGCAATCGACGGATCTCGTACCGCGCGATGGACGTGCTCGAGTAGTCTACGACTTACCGCTACGCCACAGGCGCGATGGCCACCAGAGTGCTTTACCGATGTCGTATGACGCAGCTGGCACAAGCAGTGAGCGAACGAGGATCGTGTCGAGCAGCACGCCGAATGCCACAATGAAGGCGATTTGCGCCAAGAAGAGAATCGGAATGATGCCGAGCGCAGCAAATGTCGCTGCGAGAACCACGCCAGCCGATGTAATAACACCGCCGGTTTTGCCAAGTCCGCGGATAATGCCGGTCCGCGTGCCGAAGTTGAGCGCCTCTTCGCGTACGCGCGTCATCAGGAAGATATTGTAGTCGACACCAAGTGCTACCAGGAAGATGAATCCAAAGAGCGGGACCGATGCGTCGGCACCTGGGAAGTGGAAGACGTGGTTAAACACTAGAGCCGAAACACCCAGGGCGGCGGCATAACTGATGACCACGCTGACGATCAGGATGAGCGGTGCAACGATCGATCGCAGCAGTGCGATCAAGATGACAAAGATGACACCGAGGACGATCGGAATGATCTTTACCAGATCGTGCTGCGCGGTTGTATTGGTGTCGAGCGCAATGGCGGTGACACCCCCGACGAGCGCGGTCGAATCGACTGCCGGCAATGCCGCCCGTGCGGCGCTGACCGTTGCGGTCGCTTCGCTGCTGTCGGCTGATTCGGCGGAAAGCGTGGCATTGATCAGAACTTTCCCGTCAATGACCTTCGGTGGGCCGGCTGGCGTACCGGGTCGGACTATCGCGCCGGTGTAGACGGTCGCATCGGCGACGCCGGGGACTTGCTTGAGTTTGGCGATGACGGCGTCGGCTCGATTCACGTCGGCGATGACGACCATCGGCGTGGCGACGTTAGCGGCGAAGTGGCGTGTGAGTGCGGCTTGACCGTCGACTGCTTCGGACTGCGTCAGAATGAGATCGGTCTGTGCGACGCCATTTGCTTTTAAGTCCATGAGGCCGCTGCTGGCTGCGAGCAGGATGATGATCGAGCCAACCCATAGGACGCGTGGACGAGCGGTGATAACCCGACCAATCCGACGCCAGAGTGATGAGATATCCCCGCTCTCATCCTGTTGGTTGGTGGCGATATAACGCGGGTGGCGAGGCCAAAACGAGGCACGGCCACAGAGTGCAAGCAGCGCAGGTAAAAATGTCAGGGTCGCAATCAGCGAGAGCGCGATGCCGCTGGCGGCAATCGGGCCAAGACTACGGTTAGAGTTGAGGTCAGAAAACAGCAGACACAGCAGTGCGACGATGACTGTGGCGGCCGATGCCGTGATTGGTTCGAAGGAGCGTTTCATTGCCTGCGTAATCGCGTGCCACTTGGAGGCGGTATGACGCAGCGCTTCGTTATACCTCGCGACAAGCAGGAGTGAATAGTCGGTGGCTGCGCCAATCACGAGAATCGAGAGAATGCCCTGACTTTGGCCGTTGAGCTCGATCCAGCCCCACTTTGCCATGGTATAGACCAAAAAGATCGCACCGCAGAGTGCGAACATGGCATTAAACAGGACGATGAACGGCAACAGGACGGAGCGGTACACGAGGAGAAGGATAACAAAGACGACACTTAACGCGACGATCAAGAGGACGCCGTCGATGCCGCCGAATGCTTTGACGAGATCGGCTGTGAGACCGGCGGGGCCGGTGACGTAGCTATGCTGACCTGCTGGCGTCGTGTCGCGGACTGCACTGCGAACCGCGGCCACGGCCGTTTTTGTCTCAGCCTTGCTACTAACCGGCACGATCAGTTCGACCGCTTTGCCGTCAGCCGACGGGATTGGACCGGCTATTCCCTGTTCGACGCCAGGAATCTTGGCGAGCGCATCGGCAATGGTACGGTAATCGGTGTAACTGCTCGGTGAGATTGCCGAGTCTGATTCAAATAGGACGATGGCAGGAATGCTGTCCGAGCTGCGAAACTTTGCCTGAATATCCTGGACCTTGGTAGACTCGGCAGATGCCGGCAAGAACGCTGCTTGATCGTTGGTTGAAACTGATGACAGCTTGCCGAAGGTTGGTCCTCCGATGCCGCCGATCGCGAGCCATACGAAGACGACGATAAGACTAGTACAAATTCGCACCCAGCGCGGCGTGCGGGCGAGACGAGCGGAAAGTGAACCCAGTGAATTACTCATAGCCTTAGTATAGCCTGAGCAATCATCTGGGCGCCAGTCTAAATGGCAAGTTGGGCAATGATTTCGCTGAGCCGACGGCGAAGCCGCAGTACCCGTCCGTCGTCATCCAGGTCTTCGCGTAACTGTGCGCGTGACATCTTGGCGGCGTTAGTGAGTGTGCGCACGTGGCGACTGCAGTCCAGGTCGGCGCAGCATAGGAACGTGGTACTAGCCCCGATACGGTAATCAGGTGTCAGCGTAATGCTGGCGGCGTTACTTCCCCGCTGCCAGGTGCGGCAAAAATCGCAGATGATCGGCTGTGCTCGTCCTGTCATGCGTGCGGCAGCTCCCTGCGCTAGGTCGTAGGTGACGACATGGGGCTCATCATCAGGTTGCACAATAAGGACCCCGCGGCGACCAGTGCGGTCGCTGACCGCGAATAATTCCGTATACCCCCACTCATCGTCGGCAAGCTTCGCGGCAGCTGCTTGAAAGCGAAGCTCTCGCCGGAGACGCGGCTTGATGACAGCCGGGGTGATGAGCTCAGTGAATTGTGCGACTGTCAGGCGATTCATATAACTTAGTATATCTGATATTTGTGAGGAAAATTTATTCAAAAGAAAGAGCTCCTTGGGCGCGAGACAGGAGGTTGTCCTGCCTGCGCCCAAGGAGCGAGGGTTGGCCCCCTACCGTGATGCGGTCAGGGCGCCAGTGTCCGGAAGTGCCGGATGATGCGCATGATCTTGTACGCCATGTTAGCGACAGACAGTGCGGTCATGATGGAGAGCGTGGTCCAGAGTCCGTTCAGGACGCCATCGACCACTTCTCCGGGAAGTGCTTTGGATCCGAGAATGAACGCCATGCTCGGAGCCAATACTGCCAGTGCGATAATCAGCCACACGGACATGGCCGACTTTTTCTTGCTCGCCTCGGCAGCGGCCTGGTTCTTCCAGCCGTCGCGCTTGACGTTCAAGAACATCACGATGACGGAGTCGAGCCAGACCGACAAGGTACGCACGTAGTACACCTCGCCTGGCAGGAACAAGACAGATCGGATGATTTCCGGTAGCTGCTTGTTTGGTACCTTGAGTGCAATCAGGAACGACTGCAGGACGGCCAGGCCCATTGGTACCAGCCACAGCGGTATGAACACGAAGCGGTCCAGGCTGACGCTCGTTGCAAGCAACGTCGCGAACATGATCCGGATCATGAGGTTCCATCCCAGTGTGAACTGCTCGAACCAGCGGCGCCGGTCGAGCCAGGGGTGAAAATCTCGAACCATATCTTCGAGGTGCCCATCCTGCCACTTGCGGCGCTGCTTCTGCCACGTGTGAGCACTGAACATGAGCCCGGTCCAGGCGCGAGCGTTGCGGCTCGTCGCCGTTTTGTGCCCCAGGTTCTGCATCTGACGCGTGAGCTCGGCGTCTTCGACCTTGGAGTGAATGCTCCAGGGGCCGTAGAACATACCGCTTTCGGTGATGTCGGCGACTTCCTGAAGGACACTGCGTCGGAACAGGGTCGCCTGACCCCCCAGGATGTCGGAGGAGTACTGGCGCAGCTGATGGTTGATGCCGGTCGCGGCAAATTCATGCCGCTGGCCGTATACCAGATGGCGCGACTTGCCTTTCATGTCCGCGGGGACGATGAAGGAGTAACGCGCCATGACACCGCCAGCCTGCTTTCGCTTGATCAGCTCCTGATCGAGATGAAGCAGCATGTCCTTGTCGGCCACGATGTCTGCGTCGATGCCCAGGACGAAATCGTACCAGGAATCTCGGCAGTACTTCATGAACATGTAGTTCAGGGCGTTCACTTTGCCGGCGACACCTTCGGGACGAATCACTTCGAGCCGGTCCTTGAAGGCGCTGACGTAGCTCATGGCTTCGTCGTAGGCGACATTGCTGTCGCCCGGGCCGTTGATGCAGACGACGATCTTGTCGATACCGGGTTCTCGAGTCTGCAGCAGCAGGCTCTCGATGGTCCGGCCGACAGCGTCTTCCTGTTCGTAGGTCGGCACGAAAGCGATGATTCGGGCTTGGCGCTGGTCGCGCTGCTCGCGTGCTTTGCGGATGTCGAGGATGGTCTGTCGGACCGCCTCGAGGACCGCGCTTGGGCGTGGAAGCCCAGGAACGATGACTCGGTCGATCAAAGCCAGCCTGCCTCCCCCTGCGGGGGTGGGCACCAGCTCGCCGCGAATGACGCGAATCATTTCATCTCGCTTCACGAGATCCGTGGGCGATGCTTGCTCGCCAGGGACGAGGATGCGGGACGGGACCAAGACTTGCGACATTGACATGAATTGCCTCTCATGTGGGGCCTGCGAACGGAGAAATACAGGTGCAATCATCTGCGGGTGCTATGCAGACAACCTGTCAAAAATAACATAATAACTAAATTTAGTCAACTATTATAAAATAAATTACGATCTTTGCAGAGTGTGTTACCAAAAAGTAATCCGTTTTACATATTTTTTTCGCGATGGCAGGTACCATAAAGTTAATACACACAACGCTCAAACCTTAGGACTGCACCCCTGTTAACATTTACTGTACGTAGTAATGAAAGGAGCATATGTATGTTAGCTATCTCTAAACGTCCCCTTATTATCCAGCTCGCCACCAAAGGCTTCGCGGTGTTTATCATTGGTTTTGTCGGATCGATGGGTATTTTGAATTATCTCCATCCAGGCAAGTCGACGTCGACCGACAGCAGTGTCGTTACGCCTGGTGCGATGAATATTTCTGCCAAGACAGCTGCGGCCAGCTCGCATGCGAATAGCACGAATAGCACCAGCGCATCATCGTCGCCATCTGGTGCCGCGGCTGGCAATTCGGCGCAGTGGCAAGCGAACCTTCCCAACCCTTCGTGGGCCACGGCTCCCTCTATAGCACCAGCAGCTTCCGGGTCACATCCGGCTACAACGACATTACCATCGCCGAGCGTCGCGACGTCTCCCGTCGTTCAGCCTTCGAGCGTGCCATCACCATCGAACAGTGCTGGTAGTACGGCTATTGCACCTACGCCCGCACCCACACCGGCGCCCACCCCTATGACTAGTGGCGGTACATCTGGTGGCCTATTGCCAACCGTCAACCTCCAGGGTTCAACGGGCGTGAACGTCCCACTGTCGACGAACGTGTTGCCGCTTAACTAAACGACACAGGTTAGGGCACCCGCAGCCACGGTGATAGCAACCGTGGCTTTTGCGTCGAGGCGGATGATTTCGCCGTCGGCTTGCACGAGGGTTGAGCGCACCGTCGAGAGGGTGAATTCGCTGACCTGCTGGTCTTCTTGGACGCCTTGAAGCGACGCTTTTAGGAGCGTCATAATGAGGCGCAGTTTGTTGCGGCGCTTAAAAATCGTCACTTCGAATTTACCGTCGTGCACGCTTGAGGGCTGTGAGATTTTGAGGTATTTGGACATTTCATCAACATTGCTGAAGATGACGCTTTCGTAGCTGCGTGCTTTAGGGCCGATTTTTAGACGGACTGGTTTGATAGTGAAAAGTGCGCGGGCAACCACGAAAAATTCAATGAAGAGACTGAGTTTGACTTTATTGAGCTCTTTGCCGACGAGCGGCGTCAGGCCGAATCCTATATACGAATGGGCGTAGCGTTCAATTGGTTCGCCGTCAGACTGGCTGCTGAGCTTGAGTAAATCGATCGCCGTCGTCTTGCCGCTGATGATTTGCTCGATCAAGTCGGTGTCGTGGAGGTTGCGGTAGTGATCGTTGGCGTTGCCGGCTGGCAATAAGCTCGTCGTAGGATGTGCTCCTTCGGCCTGGGCCTGCATGGCGCCGTTAATGACTTCGTGGTAGCCGCCGTCACCGCTCGAGGAGATGATGAGCGGCCGGTTGGATGACGTCGCAATGTCATACGCCAATTTTTCGGCATGACCTGCGTATTCGGTAGCGATCAAATCGATCGATTGTTCGGGGATGGCGCGCTGTAATTCGGCGGCGAATTCTTTGGCCATGCTTTCGCTCGAGCCGGTGCTGTTGGGATTATAAATAATTGCGACGGTCGAGTAATTCATCTATCAAGTATACTAAAGGAGTGATACAGATGATACTCTTTGCGTTATGGTTTTTGCTGCCAGCGGCGTTTTCGAACGCGGCGCCTGTCTTTGCCGCGAAGTTACCCGGACTCAGGCGCTTCAATCGGCCGATCGATGGCGGCAAGACATGGCGCGGTCATGAGCTGTTCGGGTTGCATAAGACCTGGCGCGGCCTCATTGCTGGTGCGGTGGTCTCGACTCTGACGCTCTGGGCACAGGTCGCCCTGGTGGCACATTATGACTGGGCGCGCTATATGGCGGCCGGGGTTGATTACGCACACCTGCCAATCCTGCTGCTTGGTCCCGCCTTCGCGTTAGGGGCACTGGGCGGCGATGCGATCGAAAGTTTCTTTAAGCGGCAGCGTAACATCAAGTCCGGTGGTACCTGGGTGCCATTTGATCAGCTGGACTACATTATCGGCAGCGTGCTGGTGTCGCTGTTCTTTGTGATTTTGACCCCGTGGCAATACCTAGCGATTTTCATCGTATGGTTCCTGGCGCACCTGCTCGCCAGCTACATAGGCTACAAGCTCGGTCTCAAAGACGAGCCGATTTAGTCGCGGCCCGTGGCGTACTGCCAAAGGGCATAAAAACCGAGGGCAATTGATGCGGCTGTCACGAGTGCTGTACTAATAATGAGTGCTAGTGGCGCGTGGAGCGCTACAGTGAGGAACATTCCAGCTGCCGCCAGCCATAATGCAGCCATACTGAGCTTTCCCTGCCTAGTCGGGTGGACACCCTGCCCTGCCCGCTTTTTGTAGAGAATCACCACGGCAATGATGAGTTGCGGCAGCGCCAGCGCCAGCGCCGCCCACCAGGGTGTGATGCCGGCTAGCACGAAAACGATGATCGTCAGAAACGTGCCGGCTTTGTCGGCAGTGGCGTCAAATATTTCACCCAGCGGTGATTTGGTGTGTGTAGCTTGGGCTGCCATGCCGTCGGCGATATCGAGCAGTCGTCCGATGATGACCCAAATGATACCGAACCACAAGTGTTGCTGCATTATTTCGATCAGTCCATAGACGACGAGACCGAGGCCGATGACGGTAATGATATTGGGCGGCGTGATGACGCCGTGTGTCGTAGCGGCAAGCTTTTGAATAGCGGTGCGTTTAGTGGGTGCGATTGTTTCCCATTCCGGTTTTGCGGAAGTTCGGTGAAGGTCCATGTATATAGTATAGGTTATTTGGGCTGTTACGCTTATCATGACCGGCCGGATTGGTATATCTGTTTCTTGATGAGAGCCTGCTGGGTCGGAGAATAGGCTTTCGCAACGTTCGAGCCGAATTTAGCGGTGACGACATCGCCCAGTGCGTCGCCCAGTTCCTCAATAGCTGCCTGGACGGCATGGTAAGTGCTATTGGTTTCCTTGGCGATATGAGAGCGGCTAGCATATCCTTTCGGCGGCAGTCCAATAAGTTTGTTCCGCTCCTCTAGCTGGGCACGAATGATGAGATATTGATCGTAGCTATATCCACGTGAGTAGGTGTTCCTGAATTGCCCCCACTGAATAGTACCTAGTTTATCCGGCTCTATGGTATCGATGGCTTTTTGAACGGTTTGTGGTGCTAATCCAAGCCGCTCGGCGAGCGCTTTCAGATTCATAAGGCCGCCAGTAGTACGTCTCGTCTCAAGGGCCGCACGAATCATTTCTTGCTGCGCCGGCGAATAGGCCTTGGCGGTGACCTTGGTAAATTTGGCGTCAATGACGTCACCGAGCGCATCGCCCAGCTCATCGAGAATCGGGTTGATCACGACAGGACTTGATTGCAGTTCTCTAACGAGCATGAAGAAGCTTACGTATCCTGCGGGTGGGGGTGCGACCAAAATACCCTTTCGCTCAAGTTCCTGCTTCAAGATGGCCTGCTGGCCCGGGGAAAGTGCCCACGTTCTAGCGGGCCCGAACTTCGCTCGTTGTACATCGCCCAGCTCGGTGAACTTGTCATCAAAGGCGCGCTGGACGGCTTGGGCAGAAACACCTAACAGCTCACCTAGAGCTCGTATTGATGTATAGCCAGTGGGCGCCTCGCCGACTAACGAACCGCGCTCCCGTAAGTGATGCTCGATCCTTTCTTGTTGGTCGGGCGTTAGTCTTATAGTCGTAGTATTTTTGCGCCGAACGGTGTGCAGGTCACCTAAGTCTTGGTCGAGCTCATCGATGGCGGTTTGGATCAACTGATGAGACACGCCAATCTTCTTCGCCAATTGATGCTTGCTGAGCAGTTGAGCCGGCTGCTCAGTGGTGGGCTGAAGATAGAGGTCTTGCTCCATGTTCGGGCGAGACGATGGATGTGCGTCACTACTCAGGGCACTTCGTATGTTGGCGAGGTATCGAGAACTATATACCAGCCGTCGACCGACTGCCGGTATGTGTTTCAGGAGCGCATCAAGTTCCTTTTTTGTAGAACTTACCAGGAATTCGTCGTCCACATCGGCATCGGCGAGTGCGTGGCTATCCAGTATATATGTAACATTCCCCCGCTCATCACAGACTAGTAGAGTCTTCTGCAGCTGGTTGATCTTGACAAGGCAATAACTGTGCTGACGCATCATCGACGGAGTATTTGTGCCGAGACGAATTTCCACCTCATCGCTATCTTCGATATCAAGTGAAAAGTCCTGCTTTAAAAGGAACAGTATGCTTTTTAGGCGGTCTTGTTGATCCCTGTCGCCCCATTCCTGTGTTTCATCGTTTTCCTTTGACGACCTAATACGTGGGGCTAGTTGGTCGGGCGGTAGAATTACGCGCTGTTCAGCTTCGAGCTTGGCGATGAGCCGATTTATTGTTGTGATATCCTGAGTCACCGTTTCGATCTGCTCAAGTGCGGCGGAAACACTACGGAGGCCTAGGTAATTGAGAGCAATATCTTCGCGTTCGGCGGGCGTGGCGTCGACCTCGATTGTCGGTTGCCGGTTATATTCGGTCAGTGACGAGGCGACAAGCGTCACCATGTCGCGAAGCGCTACCTCACCATACGTTCTAATAAGCTCGGGCGTTAGACGTCGCGAAGTAATGGCTTCGTAGTCGCGATGAAGGCGGTCGAACGACCCAGATGGTTCCTGCTCTGGCATAAAAGTTATTGTACGATGATTATCCATTTTAGCAAATGGGGTATATAAGAGAGGGTTGCGTGGAAATTGTTGCGTGAACCATAGAAAAAGGCCCAGATACGATGATCTGAGCCACTTTCTATGGTGATCCCGCGGAGAATCGAACTCCGATTGCCAGGATGAGAACCTGGTGTCCTAACCGTTAGACGACGGGACCAGACGACTTCATAGATTCTATCAAAAATCCCCTCCCCTGTCTAGCTGGCTGCAGGGGTAGCATCGAGACGACTGATGACGTCGAGTAGCTTTCGTGGTGTGATGTCGGCTTTGATCAGGTAGGCGTCGGCGTGGTGCTGCATGGCGACGCGCGATTCTTCGTCTTGGTCGAAGTTGGTCATGATGATTACCTTGGTGTTCGGGATAAAGTCGTATGACCCGCGCAGTGCGGCCAGAATCTCGCTCCCCCGCCGCTCAGGCAGCATGATGTCGAGCAGGATCAGATCGTACTCTTTGTTGCGGGCGGCGACCAGGCCGTCGTTGCCGTCGACCATCCAGTCGACGTTGTAGCCGGCTTTCTTGAGACTGCGGACGTACATTTCACCGATGAACCGATCGTCTTCGATACAGAGAATTGATTTGATTGCCATGATTTACCCTCGAAACATTGAATGATTTTTAATCCAGCCGCCCTGTTGGTGTTCGATAAGCTGTTCGTTGCTATTATGACTGGCCGCGAGCTTATCGGCAACCTGGCTGTAGAGCGGCAGCGTGACCGTAAAGATCGAGCCTTCGTTTTCGACGCTGCGGACGCTGATCGTGCCGCCGTGCGACTCTACGATCGCCTTGGATATATAGAGGCCGATGCCTGTACCAGCGACAGTCTCGCGTGAACGGTGCGAGCGGTAGAATTTGTGGAACAGGTTACTGACGACATTGCCTGGCATGCCGATGCCGTTGTCGATGACTGAGAAGTTCACCTGATGATCGTCAGCGTCCGCCGTCACGGTGACGATGCCGCCTTCGTGACTATACTTAAGGGCGTTGTCGACCAGGTTGGTCATGACTTCGCTGAGGCTGCCGCGGTCGGCGGCGATGGTCGGTAACGTGTCGGGGATATTGACCGACAGCAGACGATTCTGTGCCTGGGCACGCAGCTGCATGTCATCGGCAACGGTACTGTAAATACCGGCAAGCGTCTCTTCGCGCAGGTGCACGCGGAGGTGGCGGCGGTCATAGCGCGAGGCGTTGAGAATGTTATTGATGTAGCTACTAAGGCGATTGGCGGAAACGACGAGGCGCTGCAGCAACTCTACCTGGTCGGGTGCGAGTTGGCCATCAAGCTCGCCGCCCAGGACATCAAGGTAACCGCGGATGACCGTGATCGGTCCGCGGAGCTCATGAGCGGCAAAGGCGATGAAATCCAGTTCGTCGTCCTCGGGCTGGTAATTCGCGGTGCGGTCGACAAGCGTGACAACGACTTCGGCTGAGCTGCCCTTTTCGTACGAGGCGGTGACATCATAGATGTGGCGGTCTTCCTCGCCGGTGATTTTGTCTGGCACGCGCTGCCAGGTTTTGGTGGCATGGACGGCGCTCTCTTCGCATTCTTTGATCCAGGTCGCGAGATCGGGGGTGTCTTCAAAGATGAGATCAAGGGTTTGTTTGCCGGTCGGGGCGACATGAACAGGAGCTGCTTTGTTGGCATAACTGATGTCACCGTTTGGATTGAGAATGACAAAGCCGGCCGTTGTCGTATCGAGCGCGGCACGGATAAAGTCATTGGTACTTGCTGTCGCGACGGCGTCGGTCGCTTGTTCGGCGGTTGGGCGGGTGGCGGCCAGCTCATAAATGAGTTGCAGCAGCGGCTTGAAGCCGTCACGTTCAAAGTGCGCCGCGTTCGGATTGGGTGGTGTGATGATAGTCGGCTCACCCGACACGTGCGTCAGCGCGTTGGTCATGTCGTGAATCGGCTGTGCAATCTGTGTAAAGAGCAGGACGTTGACGCCGACTGCACCGCTAAAAACGGCGAATAGGAAGATCCAGAATGGTGGATCGATATGCATGATGCCCGTCACGGAGATTGCCAGACCGACGGCAATTGTCAGCGCGAGCTGCATGACAATGGTAATGATGATGCTGCGACGGCGATACCGCGGCCAGTAGTCGCGAATGCGCGCTGGTTGCTTGGGTGATTCTATTGCCACGAGACACTCCCCTCTCCGTTTGGTATGGCGGCGATCCAGGTCTGACCGCGAACGAGCGGCACGTCTTTACCATTTGCGTCGGTAAACGTAATGCCAGTTGCCGCATCGGGCTTGTGCCAGGTGACGGTTGTCGCGGTACCGTTTTGGAAAATGACCGCCTCACCGCTGCCGGTCGTAACGATATTTTCACGGTAACCGTCTTCAAGGACGGTAGATTCGTCGACTTTCATGGCGATCACGACACGCGGTGCGATCTGGCCGTCTTCGCGGTCCACGTGCGGTGCCCCGCCCTCACTGCGGAGGTAGGTGTTGCTGGCTTTGTCGTAGGTATAGGCGGTGTTGTACCAAGCGCTGCTAAAATTAATGGCGATGTTGGTGGCGTTTGGTGTATCGGCCGGCTTGGCGTTGGTGCGGCTGAATCCTTTGAAGACAGAGGTAGTGTAACCTTTTGACTGGTTGAGCGCATCGAGCTTGGCGAAGCTGGTGTAGACATTGTGCGGCGCGTAGCGATCGGTGCTGCGCCAGTAGGAGGCGCCGTTAAAGAACTGGTCAATATCGCGGTAGCTGCCATTGCGGACGGTGGCGAGCGCGGCCGCGCTGCCGCCAACATGGGCGACGCTGGCTTGGTATGGCGTGAGCCAGTCGACGAAGTACGGCCGGACGCTTCGTACCGGGCCGATGAGCTGCGGTTTGTCTTCTTGGTGGAGAGTCAAAAAGCGCGTGATGCCGCCTTCGGCGATCGCTTCGTAAACAACTCCCGCCTGCTTGATGCCGGATTGTGGGCGTGCATCGGGGCTGTTTTCGATCATGATGGCTGTGACTGCCTGAGTGGCAGCGGCTTGGTCCGGAACAGGCATGCCAGTGAGCTCAGAATAGTACACTTTCGGGGCGGCTGGCTTTGGTGCCACGGCTGTGGGTTTTGGCGCAACAGGCTGGGGCCGGTTGAGCAAGAGAAACGTCGTCGCACCTGCAGCACTTACCAGGATCGTGGCCCCAATAAGTAGCGTGGTGACCTTATGCAGGCGATACCACCGAGCAATTCGCGCACGAAATGTCAGATGTGGCGAGAGCGAGTCCATATGTCGCTAGTATAGCAAAACCGCTTGTGCTTGCCTACGATTTAGCGGAGTTCGGCGACGGCAGTGTCGAGGCGAGCGAGCGTCGTGTCGCGGCCGAGTAGCGCGAGCGTGTCGTTCAGCTGCGGGCTGAAGGGTGCCCAGGTGGTGGCGATACGAATGAGGCTAAAGAGAATTCCTGGTTTTTGACCGGTGGTTTCCAGGAGGTGGTTGAGGGTACTCTGGATACTCTCGGCATCAAAGTCGCTGCTAGCTAGCGCTTCTCTTGCCTGAGTCAGGAGGCTAACGATCTCGCTTGATTCGAGTTTTTTGAGCTGCTTGTTGTCGGTGATCAGACTGAGGTCGACGGTCGGCTCAGCAAAGAAGTAATCGGTCATCATCGGCAGATCGGCGAGCGTCTTGAGGCGGTCCTGGACGAGTGCGAGAACTTGCTGCTTATGCGCTTCGTCGGCATGGGCAGCGCTTTCTGGCCAGAAGTTGACGACGCGCTCGTAGAGGTCATCGAGACTGAGGCTACGGATAATCTGGCCATTCATCCACAGCAGGCGCTTCTCGTCGAAGCGGGCGCCGCTACGCTGGACGCGGTCCAGGCTGAACTTGGCGACTAGCTCATCGCGCGAGAAGACCTCTTGCTCAGTGCCGTCATTCCAGCCCATCGTAGCGATGAAGCTCATCATGGTTTCACTCAAGTAGCCATCACGGATATAGTCCAGCACGTCCTTGGCGCCGTCGCGCTTGCCGAGCTTCTTGTTGCCCTGCTCGTTCATGATGTGCGGCATATGTGCAAACAGTGGTCGTGGCAGATCGAGCGCTTCGTAGAGGTTCAGGTAATTGGCAATGCTCGAAAGGAATTCCTGGCCACGGATGACGTGAGTGATCTCCATTTCGGCGTCGTCGATGATGTGTGCGAAGTTGTACGTCGGGTAACCGTCGGACTTGATCAGGATGAAATCGTCGATGATTTCCGGCGACGTGTGCATGTCGCCCATGACTTCGTCGTGCCAATCGTAAGGTTTTGGATCTGACTTGAAGCGAAGCGGCGTGCTGCCGTCCCAGACAGGTGGGTTTTCCGGACGGTGGTCGCGGTATAGGAATGCCTTTTTAGTCTTGACCGCTTCTTCGCGGAAGGCTTGTACTTCCTCGGGAGTGTAAGGGTCGGCATAGGCTCGTCCCGCATCGATCAGCTTCTGTGCCCACTGTTTGTAGTGATCGAGTCGCTGGCTCTGAATGTAGGGGCCGAACGGACCGCCGATGTCCGGGCCTTCGTCGTAGTCGATACCGATGGCTTTGAGGCTGGCGATGAGATGCTCGGCGCTGCCGGCGACCTCACGCTTTTTGTCGGTGTCCTCGAAGCGAAGAACGAATTTGCCATTTGCCTGGCGTGCAACGAGATATGCAAAGAGTGCGGTACGGATGCCGCCGACATGGAGGTAGCCGGTCGGGCTTGGTGCGAAACGAGTACGGATAGTCATAAGGCTATTTTAACAGATACGAGAGGAGTTTTGTAGGTGTTGGGCCTATCGCTAGTCGTAGCGGTTACATACTGGTGGCGATATGGTCGATCTGTTCGCTCGAAAGCGGCGCGTTGCCGCTCAGGCTGTAGAGAATGCCGGCATTGACCCAGCTGGCATTGTTGCCGTATAGGTAGATCGTCAGGCCGCTAACAGTCGAGGTGCTGTAGCTGCCGCTGGTCTTTTGATTGATATCTTGCTCGACGGCACTCGAGTCCCAGCTGGTCTTCTGCTGGGAGATGGTGTAGCTTTGTGGTCCGCTGTTTGAGGCGAATTTGATATTTACCTGGCCGTCCGCATAGGCGACAGGTCCGTTGAGGCTATAGCCATCGGGATGATATGACGGATAGCTGGCGGCGATACCGGCCTGGGCGGCAGCGACCCGGACGGAGAGGTTTGGCATATTGAGGTACGTGAAGTAACCACCGAGCAGAATCAACGCGAGGCTTGCCGAGGCAATGCTGAGATGACGTGGGATTTCACGGCGCTTTTTGGGTGCTTTGGCGTCCTTGATCGAGACGGTTGCTTGTGCCATAGCGGCGTCGATCGCTTCTTTTTTGATAATGTGCGATGGTTTCGGCTGCGCGGTAGCAGGTTGCGCAGCGTGGCGACGAGTATCTTCGATACGTTGAGCGGCGCGGGCGGCAACCGGG
>JAEWBQ010000013.1 GCA_023391075.1 Candidatus Parcubacteria bacterium | reverse complement strand
GGACATGGAAGGCATCCTACGCATGCACCAGTTCGACAAACTCGAGATGGAAAGCTTCACGACAGGTGACGACGGCCTGAATGAACACCTGCTATTCGTCGCGATTCAGGAATACCTGTTACGCCAGCTGGAATTGCCATACCAAGTGATCCAGAAGTGTACTGCTGACATCGGCAAGCCGAACGCCCGCGGGATCGACATGGAAACGTGGCTGCCGGGGCAGGGCAAGTACCGCGAGACGCACACGGCTGACTATATGACTGACTACCAGGCGCGCCGCCTCAAGACCCGCGTCCGCCGCAGTTCGGGTGAACTGGAACTGATTCACACTAATGACGCGACTGCATTTGCGCTCGGCCGCATCATGATCGCGCTGATCGAAAACGGCCAGGATGAGCAGGGTAATATCCGTATTCCGGCGGCACTGCAACCGTACCTCGGCGGTCGCCAAGTACTGTAATTTCTTGCCGGAAAATGAGGCTTGTGTAGTGCGGCATAGGAGTGGAGTTATTGACAAATTATGACAAATATGCTATATTGTAAATCGTCATAGCTCGGTCATAGAACCACTCGTACTTTAGGAGTCGTAATGAATACTTTTCTGATGATCGCCCTTGCGGTCGGACTCATTGCTGCCACCGTCATCTGTGGCGCCACCTTCATCATGCAGATGGTGCTCGTGGTCGGGGGTGGCTGGCGTCGCGTCAACCGCCGGACCTTCTGGACGGCTGTCGCGCTGTTCGCTGTCTCGTTCGTGAGCTGGCTCGGCCTGCTCGCCTGGGGAATCGCGGTGGCGGAGAGCCAGCCGTTCGACGCCCTGCTTGCCATGGGACTGTTCCTGTGGGGAGTTCTGGGTATCGTCCTCGTTGTGATCTTGCTCGGCTCTGCCGGCGAGGCTGTGAAGAAGCTGGCCAGTGCAGAGCGGCCGGTGAGCTTCGCCGACGTCGTCGATCTCGCTACTCGCAGGAAGTAGGTAGTATTCGGGTATGACAAGCCCGTAGGAATAGTCGCAGAACATCGTTCTGGCCGAGCTCGTTCCTGCGGGCTATTTCTATTGGTTGTCTGTGTAGGGTTATATGCACTGCGGGCTGTAGAGCGGCAGGTTGGTGGCTCCGAGACTGGTGCCACCGTTCACATTCCCGGATCTCCCCCAGGACGAGATGATGTCATACCCGCAGCCACCGCCTTCGCCTTCGTTTTCGTCAATCGAATAGGGGCTACCCCACGGGTCGCCGGCTTTGAGCGATGAGAGGTTGGTGCCTGAAGCCGCTGCGATCTTGTCGAGCGTGTTGAAGTAGGCGGTCCAGCATCCATGTGTCTTCGGGAGGGTATAGGCGGGCGTCGTGTCGCCGTTTAAGTAGGGGCAGCTGCAGCGTGTGCAGTTGTTGCCGGTGACGCCGTAGAGTGTTTTGTCGGCGTTCAGGCGGGCCGTCCTCATGGCCCGGACGAGCATCGCGATATCTGCGGAGACTTTCGATGATTGGGCTTTCGCGGTAATGCCGTTATACGCCACCACGATGATAGATGCCAAGATGGCAATGACAACGATAACAATCAATAGTTCAACGATCGTAAAGCCGGGGCGAAGGGTTCGGAAGCGTTTCATAATACTTATACTTATGATAGCACGACCGCGGGGTATGAAGAACGGGTGGGGAGCCGAGGGCTCCCCACCCGTGGTACCTCAGGTGGCGGTGTCAGACGCGTTCCGTGCGCGATTGTTTCAAGTCCCGCCTGCCTGCGATGAAGTGATGGAAGGCGGCATTCGCCGCCTGATGCACGTCAAAGCGGGCTTGCCACATCTCGACTTCGTCGTAACGCTGGCGAATCTCATGTCGCTGCGCCTCCGACCACGCTGTGATGTGGTTGAGTCGGCCCCTGGCGTTCTCGAGACCATTGATGATGTCCCCAAGGACAAGGGCAAACCCTCGCGCCACCCACTGAGGGTGGCGCTCCTGGATCTCTGCTAGATCGAACTTGGCGTCGTCGCAGAGCTCGATCTGCCCGTCGGGATGGGTGACGGGCAGCTGTTCGACTAGCTGCCTGATGCGAGCCATCGTGACGGTGTAGTGTTTCTGCTTGAGCGCAGGAACGACAAACAGCATCACGAGCCCGATGGCGACGACGACGAGGACGGTGAGGGCGGGTGGGTCAAGCAACATGACACAATCCTTCCTGAGGTGCACTCGCACCTCTGTAGACAGTAGGCGTAGAGCTTTTAGTATTGTAGCATAAATAACATAAAAAGTCAATATCACAACATGCGCTAGGAGGGGATGTATTCATATAAAGTTTGAGCCCCGCCGACAAAGGAGCAGGGCTCAAACTTTGCAGGTCGGGGCTACGGTTTCTTGACGGAGGTGCTGGGCGGGGAAATCCGCTTGCCGTCATAGTCGACGGTGTACCCCGTGTTGGGCTTGATCGTCAAGGTCTCGTCGTCCTCGATGTAGTCCACGTACTCGTCGAACAACTCGCGTTCCTCGGGGTGCTTTTCGAGCCAGTCGAGAAACTTGTGCTGATCGAAGACCCAGCCGTGCTTGGGCGGTTTGGCGACGTGCCTCACGAGCCCGTGCTGTCGTGCGATGCGCATGATGCCGGCTTTGTCGACGACGATCGTGTGAGCCTTGGCGGTGCGAAGCTGGAACGATGCCAGCATCGTAGCGAACGACCGCTTGACGCCCTGGAACAGCGACGACTTGTACTCGGTAATCAACTGCCAGATCTGGCTGTCGATACGCTGGCTCTGCTCGCTGAATTTTTCCAGGCGCGCAGCGTGCCGGGCGTTGAGCGCGGCGACCATCGCATCGTGCTTCTCTGTGGCTTTCTTGACTTGGACTTCTACGCGGAATCGGCGCTCGGCCAAGCGGTTGAGCTGGGCGATGGAGCGTTCGGTGGGCGAGGGTGTCATGGCGATTGCCTCCAGTGATGGATGGGAAAGGCCGTGGATGTAATTATATAACTAAATAAATTTTTCGCAATAGTGAGCGAATAGTGTCGTGAAATGTTTGAGCCCCGCCTGCAACGGAGCGGGGCTCAAACGATGCGATGGACGGGGCTAGTGTGTCGGATCCGCCTACCGTACGAGCAAATGCCAGATGCGAGAGGGGAGGCGCCGGCGGTGCTCGTGGCGCTACATGCGGCCGAACTGCCGCCGCATGTCGCGCTTGGCCTGCTTCCGCACGGTGGCGGCCATGTGTTCGACCGGCGTGGACGGAGGCTTGTGCATGGTGGACGCGGCGAAGCCGGTGACGGCGAGAAGGACGCCGGCGATGACCAACGCCATCATCCAGGCGGCCTTGATGCCGTCCGGCGCGATGTGGCGCGCAACCGCGGCGAGGCCGAGGAGGCCGGTGGTAATCATGAGCGTGGCCACGATGACGAGGGCCGCGGCAATCGACGGGCGATAGTGGCGGGACCTGTGGATGAGGGACATGTGCGTTCCTTTGGTAGGGAATGGGTATACATACTATACCACATAATTTAAAAAATGGTAGAAAAACGAGTATCTATTTGGACCAGACAAAGTTTGAGCCCCGTCCGGTAAGGGAGAGGACTCAAACCTTACTGGACGGGGCGTGGATTAGAAGCCGGGGCCGAACTGAATGTCTTTGGCTTCTTGCTCGAGGATGCGATCTTGCCACCGTAGCTCATCCTGCAGTTCCTCAAGGTCCCGGTCACTCTGCTCCATCCACTGGGTGATGCGGGCCTGAGCATAGAGTTCTTCCGCGTCGTTTGTGCGGTCGTAGAAGCTTTGCAATGCATCGAGCCGGCGTAGTGTGGCGTCGATGCAGCAGGGTCGGGCCTCGAGTGCCGCTGCCGCATCGAGAATGCGCCAGGACAGGTTCCTGAATGCATTGTTGACAGCCGCGCGGTCAAGGGTCATGAGCTGATCGACTATGACCTTGGCGGCGGCGTCATCTTCGTTCGACAGGGCGCGCATCAGCTTGAGGATGCGCACGGTAGCGCTGTTGATGGGCTGGGCGGCAGCGATGAAAGCGCGATCGCTCTTAGGGCGGTGGGCAACAAACATGGTGTCTTAACCTCTTCCGGTAGGTGCGTAGACAGGATCGTCTAGATACTGTATATATTTTATAACAAAACACTATTTATGTCAATGTATTCCTCGTTCCCATCTATTAATACGTCAACCAAGAGGGATGAATGGGACGCTTGCAAAATGTCCCAAGACGAGTAATATGATGAAATCATGATGTCATACGCCAACCAACTTCGCACATGCTCAGAGGTATTCCAGCGGTCACTGTTTGACCTGCAACAACAAGGCCTGTCTTGTTATGATGACCAGGCATACCTTGCGGCTCGTGCGGCGATCGAATCCTTCGCACCTGACATTGTCGCGATGAGCGGTGAGTGTATCAGTGTGGAAGCGGAGTTGGGTATCGCTTATGATGGTGTGCGGTCGCTCAAGTTTGGTGGCGTAGCGGTCAAGGCGGTGCTGCGAAGTGTGGATATCCAAGAGCTCCACGAATTTATCGAAGAGGACGGAGTGAGTATTGAGCTTGTACGAGCAGATTTGTGCGGATTATTCGTGCCGCTGTATACAGATCCGGAGCCGGTTGAGCTCGTGCTGAACGATGAACTGCATGTTCCGTTCGGCGCAGTCAACGGATTCGAGGCGCTTTAGCTGCGCACGCGAAACTGAATCTTTGCTTTCGTTGTTATTAGGACTACAATATAAGTAGCAACGTGTAACAAGGAGGGAGCGATGGCAAGTCAAATGTATATCAACCTGCCCGTCGAGAACTTGCAGGAATCGACGGCGTTTTATGAGGCACTCGGATTTACGATCAATCCGCAGTATTCGGACGATACCTCGTGCTGCTTGGTGTGGTCCGACACGATCGCAATCATCTTGCTCGAGCATGACTTTTATCAGCAGTTCATACCAGGGAAGCGCATCGGGGATACGCACGTTGGTAACTGTGTACTCCTCAGCATACAACTCGATCATCGTGACGATGTACAGGCGTTTGCCGATGCGGCAGTCGCGCACGGTGGGCGAGTGTATACGGTCGACGTCGCCGGGCAGCCGGAAGGTATGTTCGGGTATGAGGTGGAGGACCCTGACGGACACATTTGGGAGCCGGTATGGCTGGAGGCGGCATAAATTTATATACTAGGGCATGACATTACGACAAAATACGGTGCGTAGGATGGCTGCGATGCGTCCAGCTACGTGGATCACGTATGGGCTTGCAGGGGTATTTCTTATAGGGTCGCTAATATTCGGCGGCTTGTTTCATTTCTATGACCGGTTTTGGTGGTGGGACGATATGCTGCACGGTGTATCTGGTGTCGTATTGGTTTTAGTCGGGCTAGCGATTGCCCGAGCCGCTCTAGGTGACTGGTCGACTAAGATCTGGTTCATGGTGGTGTTCGCGTTTTGTTTGGCGCTGGCAGTCGGCGTGCTGTGGGAAATCATGGAATTTAGCAGCGATACGTTCTTCCATACGGCGCTCCAGCAATGGGATATGCCGCCGCAGGCAATTGTCATGGGCAAGAGCTACCAGGGCATGGGGCTGCGTGACACGATGTCGGATCTAATCAATGCAACAATCGGTGCGACGGTGAGTTCGATTGCTGCGTATGTCGTGCTACGCCTGTCGTCTCGCCGGTGATGACGCGTGAGCGTGTGCGGCGTATACTAAAGGTATGAGTAATCGTACCGAAGAATTCAAAGTGAACGGCGAAGATTTACTAAAACGCGTCAAAGCGGTCATCGCTGAGGGTAACGCACGCAAAATCACCGTGAAGAACAAGGACGGTAAGCATATCGTGGAGCTACCGCTGACGATCGGCGTCGTCGGCGCGGCGCTTGCGCCGGCGCTGGCGGCCATCGGCGCGATTGCGGCGCTCGTGACAGAGTGCACGATCGTTGTCGAACGCGAAGAAAAGTAGCCGAAAGACAGGGGTGTGTGCAGCTTCGGCCGGTGACTGAAGCAGGGCCGCGGTGCTATAATAATAAGTACCCAACCTAACTACCACGAGGAGGTGCACATGATTCAAGCCATCGAGATTACCGGAATCCAATTCGAAGTTGATGACACGACCCGTAAATATGTTCGACGCAAAATTGGACGGCTCGATCGCTATCTCCCGCGCCATGCCCGCAAATCAGTTACTGCCGACGTCAAGCTGCGGCAGGCGAACCATGACCACGGCAACAAGTACGAAGCCGAGGTGATTTTGAACGTGCCAGATACCGTCATCATGGCAAAAGATTACACCGTGAACGTACTGGCGGCCCTCGACATTGTCGAGGCGAAGCTGATCACGCAGCTGCGAAAATACAAGCAGGCGAGCTTACCACACGTGGGGAACCGCGGTATTCTGAGCCGTTTCAAGCAAAGCTATAGCCGCGAAGCACAGTAGGGTATGTAAAATCGCTGTTATATAGGGGACTTTATTGTATACTATAAAAAGTATTTGACAGAAGTTTCAGACAGCGAGGGAATTCTTTTATGGTAAGTAGGCAAAAAGCTCTAACGAAGGTGTTTGGCGACCCGCAGGCGCGCACTCTCAAACGGCTTGGCAAAAAGGTCGACGAGGTCAACGCTCTGGCCGAAAAGTATAAGGCGATGAGCAAGACAGATCTGCAAAAGCAGACTGCCGTACTGCGCGACCGCCTCAAGGAAAAGGGCACGACGCTCGACGACCTGCTGCCTGATGCCTTTGCACTGGTGCGCGAAGCCAGCGACCGCATCCTGAAGATGCGTCATTTCGACGTGCAGCTGATCGGTGGTATGGTGCTGCACGAAGGCAATGTCGCCGAACTCAAGACTGGTGAAGGTAAGACGCTGATGGCGACTCTGCCGAGCTACCTTAACGCTCTCGAAGGCAAGGGCGTGCACATCGTCACGGTTAACGACTACCTGGCACAGCGTGACGCCAGCTGGAACGGCGAGCTGTATGATTTCCTCGGCATGAGCACCGGTGTTATCATCAACGAAGCTTCATTTATCTATGACAAAGACTACGACAACGACGCGCACGACGACCCTCGCATGCGTAAGCTTCGCCCGGTGACCCGCAAAGAAGCCTACGACGCGGACATCACCTACGGTACGAACAACGAATTCGGCTTTGACTACCTGCGTGACAACATGGTCAACGAAACCGAATTGCTGCGCCAGCGGGACCTGCACTTCGCGATCGTGGACGAGGTGGACTCGATTCTGATCGACGAAGCCCGTACGCCGCTCATCATTAGTGCTCCAGCTGCCGAAAACCCAGAGAGCTACTACCAGTTCGCCAAGATCGCCGCCAAATTGGTCGACGAAGATTACGTCCTCGACGAAAAACGCCGCAGCGTCGCTCTGACCGACAAGGGCGTTGAAAAGGTGCAGAAGATGCTGGGTATCAAGAACCTCTACACACCTGACTACGTTCGTTCGGTCTATCATATGGATCAGGCACTGCGTGCCCAGACGCTCTTTAAGCGTGACAAAGACTACGTAGTCACGAACGACGGCGAAGTCATCATCGTTGACGAGCACACTGGCCGCCTCATGCAGGGTCGCCGCTACAACGAAGGTCTTCACCAGGCAATCGAGGCCAAGGAAAACGTGCCAGTTCTCGAAGAAAGCATGACGCTTGCTACCATTTCGTTCCAGAACTACTTCCGTATGTATGACAAGCTGTCGGGTATGACTGGTACGGCCTATACCGAAGCCGAAGAATTCCAGCAGATCTACAGCCTGGATGTCGTCCAGGTACCACCGAACCGGCCACTGGTGCGTATCGACCACGACGATCTGATCTTCAAGACCGAAAAGGGCAAGCTGAAAGCTGTCGCCGAAGCCATCAAAGAATACAACAAGCAGGGTCGTCCAGTCCTGGTGGGTTCAGGCTCGATCGCTAAGAACGAGCAAATTGCCGCCTACCTCGACAAAGAAGGCGTCAAATACGAATTGCTGAACGCCAAGAACAATGAACGCGAAGCAGCGATCGTCGAAAAAGCCGGCGAAAAGGGTGCGATCACGTTGGCGACCAACATCGCCGGTCGTGGTACCGACATCAAGCTTGGCGAAGGGGTCAAGGAACTCGGCGGCCTGGTCGTGATCGGATCTGAGCGCCATGAATCCCGTCGTATCGATAACCAGCTACGTGGTCGTGGCGGTCGCCAGGGTGATCCAGGCGAGACGCAGTTCTACGTCTCGACCGAAGACGATCTGATGCGTATTTTCCAGGGCGAGCGTATCGCTGCTCTTATGGATCGCCTTGGCGTCGACGAAGACCAGCCGATCCAAAACCGCGCCGTCAGCAAGACGCTCGAAGCCGCTCAAAAGCGCGTCGAAGGTTACCACTTTGATACCCGTAAAAACGTCGTCCAGTACGACAATGTCATCAACCGTCACCGCCGCGTTGTCTATGTCATGCGCCGCAAGATTTTGGAAGGTGACAACATCAAGCCGGAAATCGAACGTCTCATCCGCGAAAAGCTGATGGACCTGACACGCGTGCCAGCCAAGAACAATCTCAAGTTCAACGAAGAGTTCGAATCGGTCTTCCCGCTCAGCGCCAAGAAGCTCGCGACGATCGGAGAAGAAAAGCGCGATAAGACCCGGCTGGATCTGGCGGCTAAGTTCGTCGCTCAGCTTTATACGTCGAAGGAAGAAGAGCTGACGCCTGAAGTCATGCGCAAGATCGAACGCGAAGTCTATTTGCAGGTCCTCGATACCTTGTGGATGCAGCACCTTGAGAGTATGCAGCACCTGCGCGAAGGCATCCACTGGCGCTCGGTTGGGCAGCGTGACCCATTGGTCGAGTACCGCTCGGAATCACAAAAGCTGTTCGAAAGCCTGCAGGCAACGCTGCGCGACGAAGTTCTGCGCGCGATCATGCATGTTCATTCCAGCGATATCATCGTCCAGCAGCGCGAAGACCACGACACCGAGCTGACTCGTTTGGCTGAATCTGCTGTCGAGCATGGCGTCAATGAGATCACCGGTGGCGAAGAAAACCGCGACGAAGATTTCAGCACCAAAAAGGCGACACCAGCTAGCGAAGCGAACCGTCAGAAAAACGCGGCCCGTAAAAAGAAAAAGACGCAACGTCAAAACCGTAAAAAGAGCCGTTAGTCATGAAGCACACAGTTGAAGAAGTGCGCCTGAAAAACGGTGCCAAAGGTTTGCTGATTGATATTCCGGGGGCGACCGTCATGAGTTTCCAGTTCCAGTTCCGGGCTGGTAACCGCTACGTCAAAAACAAAGATATTTATGAGACTGCCCACATCATGGAGCACATGGCGTTCGGTGCCAACGCTCAGTTTAAGTCCGAGCATGCCTATGAGGCGGAATTCACCAAGAACGGTGCCTACCATAACGCCTACACCAGCGACCTTTCGATGGTGTATGTGGCCGACTGTGCCGACTTTGAATGGGAACGGATTTTCGCGCTGCAGCGCGTGGCGATCTGCCAGCCGAAGTTCAACAAAGAAGAGCTCGAGGCTGAAAAGGGTAACGTCAAGAGTGAGCTGACCGGTTACCTCAATAATCACAACCGAGTGCTCTGGCCAAAAATCCAGCAGCTGCTCGGCGAGGAAGTCCTGACGTTTTGGCAGCGCATCCAGACGATTCCGACCGTCCAGTTGTCGGATATCCGCGAGCACCACAAGCGCACGCACACCACTGACAACCTCTGTTTTGTCATCGCCGGTAAGCTGAAGGGCCGCAAGAGCGAAATCAAGCGCCAGCTCGAAGAATGGGAGTTGCCGCGCGGTGAGCGCTTCGAAGTTCCTCGTGACGAACTGACGAGCGCTAATCCGACGCTCATTCGCCGCAAGGAAGCGTCGAACCTGACGTTCGGCTGGTCGCTGACGATGCCACGTGAGCTGACCGATGATGAGGCTGAGGCGATGAACTGCTTGGACCATATCTTGACCGGCACGATGCATTCGCGCATCTACGGAGCCGCCCGCAAGAAGGGCCTGGCCTATGGTATGTTCTCGGATACTTCAGTCGGCTTCCACGACAGCAGCTGGGACTTCGGCGGTCAGGTAAATCTTGAGACGGCAAATGGCCTATTCGATATCATTGTCCGTGAAGTGCAGTGTGTGCTCGACGGCCAGGTGAGTGAAGAGGAACTCGATGCTGCCAAGTCATATGCCCTCGGTCGTTACCAGATGGGCGCCCAGACGGTGGCGCAGATCAGCAACTTCTACACCGGCCGATATTTTGCCGACGGCTTCGTCAAAAACTACGACAAGGTGCCCGATTCGATCCGCCGCGTAACGCGTGAGCGCATGATCGCCACGGCAACGGAATTTATCCGCAGCAACACCTGGGCCTTCGCCGGCGTCAGCAGCGGTGAAAAAGCCGAACTCGTCGAGCTCGATGACAAGCTGAAACAAATATTCGCGCACGAATAGGGGTATACTGGGGTTATGAAGATTGCGATTGCTGGGTACGGCCTTGAAGGAAAGTCGAACTACGACTATTTCGCATCGCGCGGCGATGTGACGATCGTCGATGAGCGGGAAACGATTGAAGACCTGCCAGCTGGTGTACCGACGATTCTTGGTCCTGGTGCGTTTGATAAGCTAGGCGATTTTGACATGGTCATTCGTAGTCCTGGATTAAACCCGCACAAAATTATCACTAGCGGTCGGATTTGGTCGGCGACCAATGAGTTTTTTGCTCAGTGCACGACACCGGTTATCGGGGTGACGGGCAGTAAGGGTAAGGGAACGACGGCGAGCCTGATCGCGAGCATTCTGCGTGCGGCGGGCAAGACTGTGGAGTTGGTCGGGAACATCGGCGTGCCAGCCCTCGGTGCGCTCGAGCGGGCTAATCATGCCGACGTGGTCGTCTACGAGCTGAGCAGTTTTCAGTTATGGGATCTCGAAAAAAGCCCGCAGACGGCAGTGGTGCTGATGATCGAAGCCGACCATCTCGACGTGCACGCTGACATGCAGGATTACGTCCAGGCAAAAGCTAACATCGCCCGACATCAAACGAACGCCGATCTGCTCGTCGTTCATGCGACGAATCAGTACAGCCAGTCGATCGCTGCCCAATCGGCCGCTCGGACGGTACCGTATCAGTCGCCGGACGCGGCGCACGTCCGCGGTGACGCGTTCTGGTACGGTGAGACGCGCCTTTGTGATGTGACGGCCTTGCATCTACCGGGCGTTCATAATCTTGACAATGCCTGCGCAGCGATCGATGCCTGCTGGCCACTCGTCCAGGACGGTGAGGTTATCGCCCGTGGTCTCGGCGGGTTTGCCGGCTTGCCGCACCGTTTAAAGTTTGTTCGCGAGGTCGCCGGCGTGCGCTACTACGACGACAGTATTGCGACGACACCCGGAAGTGCGATTGCGGCGCTGATGGCGTTCGACAAACCAAAAGTAATTATCCTAGGCGGCTCCGACAAGGGTGCCTCGTACGACCAGCTTGCCGAGGTGATTATGGCAAATGACAGCATGCGTGCGGTCCTGACGATTGGCCAGACGGGTGATCGAATCGCAGACCTGCTTGATGCAAGGGGAGCAGGCAAGGCGGTAAACCGAAGCAAAGCGACGACAATGTCAGAAATCGTCCAGGCGGCAGCTGCCTGCGCCCAGCCTGGTGACGTGGTGATCTTGAGTCCCGCCAGTGCCAGTTTTGACATGTTTAAAAGTTATGCCGACCGCGGCGAGCAGTTTGTCGCGGCCGTAGAGGCGCTCGCTTAATGCAGCCCCTCAAAAAACGTCTTGATGAACTGTGCGCCGCGATCCGTACAGCCTATGAACAGCTGGCGATCGATGCCAAGCAGCAGCAAGTGACTATGCTGGAGACAGAGGTGTCCGCGCCAGAAATCTGGAACAATCCGTCATATGCCCAGGAAAAGTCACGACAGCTGGCGGCCCTGCAGGGTATCGTGCAGCCATGGCAGACATTGCGGGCGCAGGCTGAGGATATGAGCGAGCTGATGGAGCTCGGCGACGACTCGATGCTCGCAGAGTTCGAGCAGCAGGTGAGTGCGCTCGAGGCAGAGTTCGCTGCCCGCAAAAAAGAGCTGTTATTTAACGGCGAATTCGACGACCACAACGCCATCCTGCGCCTCAGCGCCGGGGCGGGCGGGACCGACGCCCAGGATTGGACAGAAATGCTGGAACGGATGTACCTGCGCTGGGCCGAAAAGCATGAGCTGAGCGCTTCGATCGTCGAGCGCTCGACCGGTGATGAAGCCGGTATCAAATCGAGCGTCATTGAAATCAGCGGCGCCTATGCCTATGGAAAGTTAAAGAGCGAACACGGCGTTCACCGTCTGGTGCGCCTCAGTCCGTTTAACAGTGATAACTTGCGCCAGACGAGCTTCGCCCTGGTCGAGGTATTGCCACAGATCGATGCACCCGACGAAGTCGTCATCGACGACAAAGACCTTAAGATCGATGTCTACCGCAGCGGCGGCCATGGTGGCCAAAGTGTTAACACGACAGACTCGGCCGTTCGGATCACGCATTTGCCAACCGGTATCGTCGTCGCGATCCAAAATGAGCGCTCGCAGCTTCAAAACAAAGAAACGGCCATGAAAATCCTGCGCTCCAAGCTCGCCCAGCTGCAGCTCGAGCAGCACGCGGCCAATATCAGCGACCTGCAGGCGGGGGAGTCGGCTAACTGGGGCAGCCAGATTCGTAACTATGTGCTGCACCCCTATACGCTCGTCAAAGATGCGCGCACCAAGTTCGAGGACCGCGATGCTCACGGTGTGCTGGATGGCAAGCTGGATGATTTCATGACTGCCTACCTCGAGCAATACTAGGGCTACCTATCGAGGCGTGTGATCGCTGCGCCTGCATGTTGCATCCGTAGCGTTTATGCTATAATTAGTTGTAATGATTCTGCTCGACCGAGTAACAAAAACGTACGGGAAGGACGCAAAACCGGCTATCAACCGGGTAAGCCTTCATGTCGAGCCACGCGAATTTGTCATCCTGGTGGGGACGAGCGGGGCCGGCAAATCAACGCTGTTGAAACTGCTGACGCGCGAAGAAAAGCCGGATAGCGGCAAAATCGTTGTCGGTGGTATCGACTACGACACCCTCAAGGACAAGCACATCCCGCTCCTGCGCCGCAAGATCGGCGTGGTCTTCCAGGATTTTAAACTCCTGCCGCAGCGCACCGTGTTTGAAAACGTTGCCTTCGCCCTCGAAATCGCTGGCATGACCAATCGTGAAATCAAGAATACCGTCCCAAAGGTTATCGAGCTCGTCGGGCTGACCGGCAAAGAAAAGAACTTTCCGCACCAGCTGTCGGGTGGTGAACGTCAGCGCGTCGCCATTGCCCGCGCCATCGTCCGTCAGCCAAAGATTCTGATCGCCGACGAGCCGACCGGTAACCTCGACCCACGTCACAGCTGGGACATCGTTCGTCTGCTTGAAAAAATCAACAAGTACGGCACGACCGTCCTGCTGACGACCCACAACGTTGAGATCGTCAACAAACTTAAACGCCGCGTCGTCACACTGGAGCACGGCAAGATTACTAGCGACCAAGCTCAGGGGAGTTACCGACAATAATGGCCAAAAAACTCGATGCACGCGCCTTTGCGCAGACCAAGCGCAACCGCCGCAAACTACTGACCTTCCTGCGGATGTGCCGCTATGGCGTCAACAACTTTTCGCGTAACGCCTGGCTGTCTCTGGCTGCCACGGCCGTCATGACCATTACGCTGGTCGTGATCTTTTCGACCGTCATGATCCGTACCGCCCTTGTTGACACGGCAGGGCAGGTCAAGAACAACGTCGACATGTCGGTCTACCTCAAGACTGACACGACGCGCGACCAAGCCGAATCGGTCGCAAGCGACCTGCGCAAACTGAGCAGTGTCCGCTCAGTCGCCATCGAAGACCCATCTGCTGCTCGCCAGAAGTTTGCCGAAGACAATAAGCAGAACCCTGATATCCTCGCCGCACTGAACGAAGCCGACAACCGCTTCGTCTGGGCGCTCAACATCAAGGTCGTTGACATCAACAACACCACTGAACTGCGCAATTTTGTCAATACCAATGACAACTACAAGCAGCACGCCGACCCGCGCCGCACCCCGTCGTTCGAGGGCAAATCGAGCACGGCCATCAGCAAGATCGGTCAGTGGGTCGTCTTTGCCGACCGCGTCGGTATCGGTGCCGCCATCCTGTTTGTCGCGATCTCGTCATTGATTGTCTTCAACACCATCCGTATGGCTATCTTCAACCGCAAGGAAGAAATTCAGATGATGAAACTGATCGGTGCTGACCGCAGCTTCATCCGTGGTCCGTTCATCGTCGAAGCGATCATGTACGGCTGTATCGCTGCCATTATGGCTACCGCCATCGGCCTCAGTGTCGTCTATGGCGTGAAGGGTAACTTACAAGGCTACGGCATCCAGATGGCGACCGTCTCCGACCTTGTCACTACCTATATCTGGGTCCTCGTACCCGCTATGCTTTGTATCGGTGCTCTGATCGGAATCATCTCGTCATTACTGGCGACCCGGCGGTATCTCAAGATCTGATTACCATTATGTTTCTGCGCATTTGCTGAAGCTTGTATTGCACGCGCGCCAAAATTAATCGTTAAAGGGTAGGCACTAGTATAAAAAGCATTGACATGGAGGTTATGCTTATGGTAAAATACAAACTAATGAAACGACGGTCCACCACACCAGTTTCGAAACCGCAGCTGCGCAAGGGTAGTCTTGTCGCCGCAGCGGTGCTTATGGCAGCGGCTACGCCGATCGCCATGTTCGCACGGCCTGTACTGGCCCGCGACTTCGCTGCCGAGATTCAGGCGGTTCAGAGCCAGATTGATCAGTATCAGGCACAGGCAAGCCAGCTGCATCAGCAGGCGAACACGCTGCAAAACGCTTTAGATCAATTAAGCGCGCAAAAAGCCGTTATCCAGGGCCAGATCGACGCTAGCCAGCTCAAGTACGATCAGCTGACCGCTGACATCGCCGCTAACGAAGCAAAAATCGTTGCGAAGCGCCAACAGCTTGGTGATATCCTGGCGTCATCGTACGACAACTCAAAGGTTTCGCCGCTCGAAATGCTTGCGAGCAGCCAGAACATTAGCCAGTACCTCGATGCGCAGACGCAGCGCGACTCGATTCGCGACCAACTCAACACGACCATCAACGACATCAAGACTTTGAAGGCTCAGCTCGAAAAGCAGAAGGTTGACGTCCAGCACGTGATGGACGACCAAAAGGCTCAGCGCCAAGCTTTGAGCGACAAGGAAGCCGAGCAGCAGCAACTGATCAGCCAGACCCAGGGTCAGGAAGCGCAGTATCAGACGCTCGTTTCGCAGAGCCAGGCCGCCAAGAGCAGCCTCATCCAGCAACAACAGGCCGACCTCGCGGCACGCCTTCGTGCGAACGGTGGCGGTGGCGGTTCGGCGCTGGCTGGCGATCCAGGCAAGGGCGGCTATCCTGCCAACCTCGCCAACAACGCTCAGGACACGCTCGTCGACCCATGGGGTCTCTACAACCGTGAATGTGTGAGCTACGTTGCCTGGAAAGTCTACCAGAAGAACGGGTATATGCCATACGGCTTCGGTAACGCGATCATGTGGCCGGGCAAGGCGCGTGGCGCCGGTATCGCTACGGGCAGCACTCCACGTGCTGGCGCCGCAGGTGTGATGTCGGTCGGTGCCTACGGTCACATCGTCTGGGTTGAGAGTGTCAACAGTGACGGCACGATCAACATCAGCCAGTACAACGAATGGCTGCCAAACGGCGGCTGGGGTCAGTACAGCGAACGCTACCACGTGAACCCTTCGACCTACGACACGTACATCTACTTCTAAGGTACGCAGGTTACAATCGATACCGCACCCCATTACGGGTGCGGTATTTTGATAGAACGATCGGATGCCGTTGGGTCACGATAGGGCAGCACTAAAGTGGTATAATCATAAGAGTATTCAGCCACAACATAAGAAATAGGAGCGGGGAGTGCCACAGAAACATTCCATGGCCGCGGTCGCGCATGAGCGCCCGGCAATATCACGAAAAATATTTATTGCCAGTCTCGCACTGATGGCTGTGGTGGCGTTTGCCGCCGGAACCCGCAGTCAGGACATCGCGGCAGCAATCGGGCCGGTATTCGGCTTCAAAGTCGCCAGCGGTACCCTTGATATGAGTTCGCTGCAAAATGTCTACCGGCAGCTCAAAGGCAACTTTGACGGTAAGCTTGATGACCAGGCGCTGATCGACGGCGCGACGCACGGCATGGTGGCGGCAGCGGGCGACAAGTACACTGTCTATATGAACGCCAAAGAAGCCAAGGAGTTTAATAACGACCTGAGTGGAACGATCGGTGGTGGTATCGGTGCCGAAATCGGTATCCGTAATAATCAGCCGACGATCGTGCGCGTGCTCGATGGCAATCCAGCGAAAGCAGCCGGTCTGCAGGTGGGTGACGTGATTACGGCGGTGAACGACCAGAATGCCCAGGGCTGGACGTCCGAAAAGACCGCTGCGGCCATCCGCGGCGATGTGGGGACGACCGTCAAGCTGGTGGTGATGCGGGGTAGCGACCAGAAATCGTTTACCGTGACCCGTGCTCAGGTGAACAATCCTAGTGTCACCTCGAGTGTCTCGGGTAGTACGGGTATCATCAAGCTGACACGGTTTGATGATCAGACCAGTACGCTGGCGCGTCAGGCAGCCCAAAGCCTGAAGAGCCAGAACGTTAAAAGTATCATCCTTGACCTCCGCGGTAACGGTGGCGGCTACCTGTCGGCAGCTCAGGATGTCGCTGGGCTGTGGCTTGACAACAAAACGGTCGTGACCGAGCGCACCGGCGGCGTCGTGACCGATACGGTGACGAGCGGCGGCAACCCGATCCTCGCTGGCATGCCGACGGTCGTATTGATCGATGGTGGCTCGGCGAGCGCCAGTGAAATCGTTGCTGGCGCGCTGCATGACTACAAAGTAGCGACACTGATCGGTGAGAAGTCGTTCGGCAAGGGGACCGTACAAAAGGTGCTGAATCTCGGCAGCGGGTTAGGCGACAGCGACAGTCCGCTCCTCAAGGTGACGGTGGCCCGCTGGTATACGCCAAACGGCGTCAATATTACCGCCCAGGGTATCCAGCCGGATAAAGAAGTCAAGATGACGAGCGACGATAGTAATGCCGGCCGTGACCCGCAGCTTGACGCCGCCAAGGCGCAGCTGGGCGCATAACGCTTGTGGCGATGCATCAAGGTGTAGTAAGATAGGGGCACGTATGGATACCAAAAAGAAAATTCTGCTTGTAGAAGACGATACGGCCCTGGCTGCCGTGTATAAATCCCGCCTGGAGCTTGAAGGGTTCGACGTGCAGGAAGTAAACAACGGTGAAGACGCACTGTCGAGCGCCGTGCAGTTTCGTCCTGATTTGATTCTGCTCGATGCGATGATGCCAAAGATCAGCGGTTTCGACGTGCTGGACATTCTCCGCAACACCCCGGACACCGCGAACATCCGTGTCGTCATGTTGACGGCGCTGAGTCAGCCGAAGGACAAAGAGCGCGCTGAAGCGCTCGGCGTCGACGATTACCTCGTGAAGTCACAGGTAGTAATCGGCGATGTCGTGGAGCGTATCCGCCATCACTTAGGGATGGATGTTCCCACTTCGTAATTAAATGCCGTCTTATGTAAAAATCCCCACATTGCGATGGGGATTTTTAGTGCTATAGTGAACGTATATATGGAGGCTGAAAATGGGTGAGAGCATAAATAGATTGATGGTGTGGCCGGATAAACCGATGTTGCGCGAGGAACAGTACAAGTCAAAACCGGCCCGGCCTAACGATCTATCTGATCGGACAATCGAGCAGCCTGTAGTACCTGTGTCGGCCGAACTTGAAGCGGGTGAGGTTATCGATGAACCAACGGTTGCCCGTACGGTACGCCTACTGGGCGGAACAGCGGTCGAAAAAGCCTGACGGCGCGGAGGCTAGTAGTATAAGCATAGCATTGACAATCTGTCATAATAATGCTAATGTTTAATTATATAGCCTGCGTACCATTATGATGCATGAACATTCCCCAGACTCCCTAGAAGATTTACTTGACCAAAGCTACGCGCGGTTTGATGCGGGTCTGGGTGAGCTGCGCGATAGGGTTCCTGAAATTGGCGAGCGCCCCGATGTTCTTGAGGCCGGGCTGGGCCTGATTGACGAGTTTCAAATCAAACCCTCGCTATTTGACGACCCAGGTCGGATGCTGATTTTTACGAGCCTTGCCACGCGCTGCGCCGATGTCATTGCATCGGGCAACGAGGGGGCGGAAGAGAATGCTCTCATCAACTACTCGGTCGCATTGCTCGCGGCTAAGCATAGCGACCCGCTCATACAGATCATGGCGACGCAAGAGTCACGCGGCGGCCGTGAGTACAGCGATGATGCCCTCCGGTCCGTATATGATACGTACACAGACCGCATGCTTAGTGCTGAGCTTGACGAGGCGATTCGCCATGGCGGGCTGCTTGACGGTGTAAAAGCGCGGTTGGGGGTGGACGCTGAGAACGAAGATCACTTCGCCGTGCGTGTATTGACGATCGGTGGCGCAAGCCAGACGTACGGTCTGACGGCGCCGTCCGTGGATCACGCTCAATTTGATTATACCGATCCCGAGGAACGGGCAGAGCTGGAACGGTCTGAAGCGCTGCATTCTGACGTCAACGCATGGAAGGAAGGGCTTGAAAAACGGCGCGATGACTTTTTGCGTCAAATTAAAGGTATGGCCGCGGACGCATGGGTGACGGTCCTGAACGGTGAGCAAAATCTCTGTATTTCCTCAGCGCTTGCCGAGAAGCTGCTTAATCCCGAGTTGACCCGCCACGCATCGTACTATACCGAAGACGACCGCGTGCGTGACCTGGCCATGCTCGAGCATGAATATACACATACGCAGGGCGGCTTAAATGTCGACGGGGAGGTTGTTTTTGGGATGAATATCGAGGAGCTGCGCGCTGAGCGGTACTCGGGTAATAAGCAGGGGTATCATGAGGTCAAGGGGTTCTTTCGTGACTACCAGGTCATTACTGGTCAGGATATGGGCGAGGAGCTTGAGCGGCACGTCAAGGGAGGCACGCAGGAACAAGTCTTTGCGGCAATCGCGAATCAGGTGGGGCTTCGCGAGCTCGCTACCGTAGCCCTGGCGATGCCGCATAACTACGCCGAACATCACACGAATGGGTTAGTTCGCGGCGTACTCGCATCTATGGGTGGTATCGATGGAGTACTTGCGTCGCTCCTTGAGGCACAGCTCGCAAAGGGTGATGGCGCGGCAGTCGAGGCGCGAATCGAAGCGGAAGCTCATCGGATCGCGGATATTGCCCGGCAGTCGCACGATCCGCTTGCGACATTCGAGACTATCGAGCTGAACCAACACAACTTGGGGCTGCATACGGTCGTAGACCTAGTGTATGAAAAGGCACGAAAAATTATTACTGAGCATACTGTCGCGACATAAATAAAATACCCGCCACTGGGGCGGGTATTGTATGAGCGAACGAAGAGATTATTCGACGCTGACCTGAGTGCGAGGCGCGGTGCGGCCAGTGAACTGGCTTTTGCGGACCTTCGCGAAGCTGACAACACCGTCAACGGCAGCGTGGATGGTGAAGTTCTTGCTAATGTAAGTGCCAGGGCCGGCAACCTTGGTTGAGCCAGTCTGGCGGACGAGTACTTCGCCTGCGCGGACTTTTTGGCCACCAAAGCGCTTGACGCCAAGGCGCTGACCGGCGTTATTGTGGATGTTCTTGCTTGAACCACCAGCTTTGACGTGTGACATGGGGCAAACTCCTTAATGTTGCTAAATCAATCTGTTTGATTGTACCGAATTTCTCACTATCCGTCAAGGGGTCGATAGGGCAAATTGACCAGTGGTCGGGCGAGTGGGATAATTAAGGTACATAGCTAGACCTACGACGACAAGGAGCTGTGATGTTCTTCAAATTCGAGCGTACAGTCGCTCTGGCACTAGGGGCGGTCGCAGCGGCGGGGCTGTTGACGGCATGCGTGAATACATCTCCTGGCCCTAATCCGCAGGTGACAGTCACCGCTCCGTCAATTCCGATTGATACGAGCAAGTCGCTTCGGGAGCAGGCAGACGAGGTGGTGACGGGGTACTGCAAGCTGCGCAATTCACCTGTTGCCAGCGCAGCTGCCGAGGAAGCAAAGAGGCTGATGAACACGATTATCATCGAAGCCCAGAAGGAAGGTGTTCAGATTCCGACATTTGACCCGGGCAGCCCGAAAGTATGCCAGGGCAAGTAGCTGTGTGGGTAGGCTGGGTCTCCTGATGACCTGGCAAGCGCCAGGTTTCGTCGAGAGGCCTGGCCTATTCTATTTTTTGATGATGACGAGCAGTTCGCGGGCGACGACTTGGTCTTCGCGGTAGTAAAGCAGGTCGCTGTCGCGGACGTTTTTGAATTCATGACGAACGTAGCCGAGCTCGGCGAGCTCGTCGATCAGCGGCAGGTGGGTGAAGCGGCCGGTCGCATCGCGCCACGCCGGGACGCCGACGCAGAGCGGCGTGCCGCTATCGATTTGCGAACCGATATTCTTTAAGAATTCTGAAATGATGTAGTTACAGGTCTTACGGACTTCGGCGAGTTTGGCTGGAGAAGGCGGGGCGCTGAATGGCTGCCCGAGGTAGGACTCGCAGGCGACAGCGTCAATTGGCGGCTGCCATACTGTATCCATAGCGTCGCCCTGGTGAACCGTCGCGTCGATGTCGATATGCTGGGCATCGGCAAGCCAATCGAGGTTTACTTTGGAATAGTCGATCATCTTGTCGGCAAGGTCGGTGCCGTACACTTTAAAACCCATCAGTGCGGCTTCCTGGAGGACGACGCCAGTGCCACAGAACGGGTCGAGCACGCGGGCGCCTAGCTTAGGGGCACTGAGGTTGATCATCATCTGGGCGAGCTTGGGCGGTAACATGCCGACGAAAGCATCGCGTTTGGGGCGCTCTTGGTCGCGACGGGTGTAGGCGGTGATGTTTTGGGCGCCGATGCTTTCAGCGATGACGACCTTGCCATTACGAGCGCGGACGACGAGCAGCTCTACTTTGTTGTCAGACAAACCGAGCTTGTTATGGTGGGAGGTGGCAGTGTTGAGGGCGGCCTCGGCGTTAGGGAGGAGGCGCAGGCTGACACCGCTAGCTTTGAGCTTCTGCTTCAGGATAATACCTGTCTTTTGGATGTCGCGCGGCGACACATCGAATCCGTAGGCACTGATGCCAAGGGTAACTTTGCCTTCGGTGGTTTTCCAGGCTTCGGTATAGGCACGGACGAGCTTCATGCTGACTTGGCGCCAATCGCCCCGTGGCAATTCGGCGACGACGCGGCCGGCTTTTTGGGTGCCACCCAGTCGTTCCAGGTCAAGTGAAGGTACGTCGATGAGTGCCGCCTGGTCTGAAAACCAGCGCGTCTGGTCGCCGCCATGAAGTCGTTCGAGTTCGGCCATGCCGAGGGCCGGTTGGCGGCCAAGAATCGCAATATACATATCCGTAGTATACAGGATTAGTATATACTTAAGATATGTCTGTACGCGCCTGGATGAGTGTTGTCACGTTTGTATTAATTGGGGTTATCGTATTTTTCTCGCGGCACGAATTATTGCACGCGTTTCATTTGCTTGGACAGGTAAACCTGTGGATCTTGGCACTGCTGATTCCGGTGCAGCTGCTGATGTACTACTCGGGCGGAGAGATGATGTTTGCTTACCTGCGCGCCAAGAAGGCAACGGAACATATTTCGCCGCTGGCACAGGCCCGCATGGCGCTGGAACTGAACTTCGTCAATCACGTGCTGCCGAGCGCTGGGGTGAGCGGCATGTCGTATATGTCGTGGCGGCTGGGGCGCTATCACGTTCCGGCCGGCCGGACCACCATGGCGCAGGTCGTGCGGTTTGCGACGGGGTATGCCTCGTTCATTACGCTGCTGATGATCGCGGTGCTGCTCGTTACCATCGACGGCCAGTTGAATCGCTGGATTATCCTGGTCAGTACGACGCTGGTCGTGCTGATGGTGACGTTCTTTGGGCTGACGATCTATCTGATCAGTAGCACGAAGCGTATGAACGCGTTTTCGGACTGGGCCGCTAAGACAGCGAATCATTTAGTCTGGCGGTTAACAGGCGGCCGGAAGCGAGTGGTGCTGCGAGCCGATCAGATGAAGAAGTTTTTTGCGGATATGCACCATGACTATTTGGAGCTGATGAAGGATAAGAAACTGCTGATCCGGCCGTATCTATGGGGGCTGATCTTTACCCTGACGGATATTGGTGTGTTCTGGGTGACGTTCTGGGCGCTCGGCCAACCGGTCAACCCGGCACCGATTTTGATCGCCTATGGTGTGGCGACTATGGCGGGGTTCGTCATGGTGACACCAGGCGGGGCTGGGGCTTACGAGGCGCTGATGGTGGCATTCTTAGCGATTGCCGGACTGGACCAGGGGACGGCGATTGCCGGCACGGTGCTGACGCGCGTGATCCTGCTGATGACGACGATTATTTTCGGCTACTTGTTCTATCAACATGCACTCATCAAATATGGACGAAACAAGAAATAATTTACTACTCAGCGTTAGCGACTTTATCGCGCTGACGAACCAGACACTCGAGTACGCCTACCCGAGCGTGGCGATCGAAGGTGAGGTGGCGAGTTTCAAGGTTAACCAGGGCAAGTGGGTGTTTTTCGACCTAAAAGATGACGAAGGCAGCGTTGGCTGTTTCATGTCGCTCTATCAGCTGCGCGTGCCACTACAGGACGGTATGAAAGTGATTGTGACCGCAAATCCCAAGCTGACACAGTGGGGCAAATTCAGCCTGACGGTGCGGGCGGTGCGGCCAGTCGGCGAAGGAGCGATTAAGAAAAGCTTCGAGCTCTTGAAGGCAAAGCTCGACAAAGAAGGACTATTCGCGCCAGAGCGAAAGCGTAGTTTGCCGTCTATGCCGCAACATGTCGCCGTGGTCAGCAGCACACAGGCGGCTGGCTACGCAGATTTTATGAAAATTATCGATGACCGCTGGGGCGGAGTGCGCGTTGATGTGGCGCATGTGCAGGTGCAGGGCGAGGCGGCGGCTGATCAGATGATCAATGCCATCGAATATTTCAACGAACAAGCAGAACTGCCCGAAGTGCTCGTCTTGATTCGCGGTGGTGGTAGTGCTGATGACCTGAGTGTATTCAATGATGAGCTGCTGGTACGGGAAATCGCCAGTAGCCGCGTGCCGACACTGGTGGGCGTGGGGCATGAAGTCGATACGACGCTAGCCGACCTGGCCGCCGACGTACGGGCGGCGACACCGAGTAATGCGGCGCAGATTTTGGTGCCCGACCGGACGGCGGTGGCGGCCGAAGTGCGCGGACATGTCCGGACGATTCTGCCGGTGATCGAACAGGCGATCGATATGCGCCGGCAGACGGTTCAGTCACAATTGGAGCGAGCGCTATGGCGCACCGAGCAGTCGCAGGAACAATTGGAGCAGCGGCATGGCGCCACGAAGCGGACGCTCGGAAGTTATGATCCGCGGCGTATCCTGGAGCGAGGCTATGCACTGGTACGGGGTACGGTGGCGGTCGGCAGTCAGATAGAAATCGAACGATACAACGATATGATTACAGCGGAGGTACGAGATGTCAGACAAAAATAATCCAGGGATTGCAGCAAAACTTGCCCAGCTCGATGAGCTAGTGGCGTGGTTTGACAGCGATCAGTTCGAACTTGAGCAGGCGCTTGATAAGTTCAAGGAAGCCGAAACGCTGGCGGCCGAAATCGAACGCGAACTGGCTGAATTCAAGAATACGATTACTGTCGTGAAGGCACGGTTCGATAAGGCAGGGGAATGATTTTCCTTTGGCTCGTTGCGGCGGCGCTATTCGTAAGTTTTGGGCTCGTTGTCCTGCGGGGCGCCCCATATGTGCCGAGTCATCGCCGCGAGGTCATTCGGGCGCTCAGTGAACTGTATCCGCTCGGTCCGGCTGACGTACTCGTCGACATCGGTGCGGGTGATGGTGTGGTACTGCGTGAAGCGTCGCGCCGCGGTGCGCGGGCGGTTGGGTACGAACTGAATCCGTTTCTCGTCGCCATCTCGCGCCTATTGAGCTGGCATGATCCTAGGGTCTCGGTGCGTTTGGCGGATGCGTGGTTGAGCGCGTACCCGTCCGATATGACCGTGGCTTATATTTTCCCGGTGACGCGCGATCTACCAAAGTTGCTCGTTAAGCTGCAGGCTCATGCGGACGCGAACGGCAGGCCGGTCTCATTAATCAGCTACGGCGGCCAGCCGGAAGGTGTCGAGCCGGTCAGGATGCTCGGCGGCCATGGCTTGTACGTGATTTCTCCTTTACAGGGAAGATAGCCATAAGTATAATGAGCAGCATGAATAGTATCTTGCGGCGATATGAGCGCGGTGGCGTCAACGGCCCATTAATCGCGATTATTTTGATGAGTGTCGGTATAGTGGCGCTCGGCGTTTTGGCGGTATGGCTGTATATGCAGTACACGGACCAAAAAACCAATGTCGACGGTAAAGTCGGACTCGCCGTTGCGGCAGCCAAGAAAGAGCAGGCTGATTCCGATGAGACCAAGTTCCTTGAACGCGAAAAAGAACCGAATCGGCAATTTGCCGGACCGGATGATTATGGCCGCTTGACCTTTAACTATCCGAAGACCTGGAGCGTCTATGTCGCAAAAGACGTTACCCAAGGCGGTTCTTACCAGGCCTACTTGAATCCGATTACCGTACCACCGGTCTCGGACCGTCAGCAATTTGCGCTTCGGGTGACGATTGAATCACGTGACTACGATACGGTCATTCAGTCGTACCAGGCGCTCGTAAAGGCTGGCAAGCTGAATTCAAGCGCAGCGAGCGCCAACGGTCATGACGGCACGCGCCTCGACGGTTCGTTTACCCCTGACATTCGCGGCTCGGCAGTCATCTACAAGATCCGTGACAAAACCGTGACGATCCGTACTGACGCGGACACCTTCAAGCCTGACTTTGAAAACCTGATCAAGACGATCAACTTCAACACGTAGCCCGCCACTGCATGCTACACTAAGGGTAGTATGCAAGAGGGGAGCAGGACCGATTTATTTGCCGATCAGCCGTTCGCGCTGACGGCGGCGCACGAGCTGAAATCGCCACTATCACTGGTGCGCCAATTGTCGCTCGCCCTCGAATCGGCTGATCTAAGCGACGAGGAGCGACTGCGCTTGGTGCGTCAGATTACCCTGACGACGGAACGCGCCCTCCGGCTGACGACTGATCTGACGCGCGCGTCGCGGCTCGAAGACAGCCTATTTACGTTGGAGCCGATCAACCCGCGCCAAATCTGTGAAGAAGTCGCCCATGAACTGGCACCGCTCTATGCAGCCAAGGGCCGTGATATTCGCGTCGCCGGCGGCTATCGGCAGCTGCTGATTGTGGCGAACCGTGAGCTGCTGCGACGAATCCTGTTGAATTTTGGCGATAACGCGCTGCATTATGCCGATCCGACGCAGCCAGTCGAGCTACAGGTGCAGACGCGCCACAAAGCAGGTCAGGTGCGCATCGGCGTACGTGATTTCGGCCCAGCGGTCCCGACCGCCCTGTGGGAGCAACTCGAGCGCCAGCTCGGTAAGACGCCGCAGCCCCTCCACGCGCGGCCGCAGAGCAGCGGGCTCGGGCTATTCGTGGCTGGACAGTTCGCCGGAGCGATGAACGGGACGATCGGGGCGACTCGTCACCGCGACGGTGCGACGTTCTATGTCGACATGAATGCCTCGACCCAGCTGAGCCTCCTATGACCAAACGACCGCTTGTACTGATTATTGAAGATGATGAATGGTTCGCCGAGCAGCAGGTACGCGCCCTTGATGCTGCTGGATTTCGCGCTGAGTATGTACTGAACGCCGTGGAGGCGATGGACGAAATCGACACCAAGCGGCCAGCGGTATTGTTATGCGATGTCTTCTTGGCGGGGCCGAATGTGTTTACGCTGCTGCACGAGCTGCGCTCGCATACTGATCTGGCGGCAATTCCGGTGATTCTCTGTACGAACAGTGCTGACCATTTAAGCGAAGAAGACGTAGCAGCCTATGGCGTGCGCGCTGTGCTCGATAAGACGACGATGACACCAAGCGACGTCATCGCCGCAGTGAAGCGGGTATTGTTATGAGCGCAGTCCGCACTAGAGCCATCGTCCTCCGTCGCACCAACTACGGTGAAGCTGATCGGATTGTCCAGCTGATGACGCCCGAGGGCAAGCGCAGTGTCATGGCGCGCGGTGTGCGGCGCGAAAAGAGTAAGCTCGCCGGCGGCATCGAGCTATTCGCAGTGAGCGACGTGGTAATTAATGACGGCAAGGGTGACTTGGGGATTTTGACGTCGGCTCGACTGGTGCACTTTTATCGGCACATCATGGAGGATTACGACCGGCTGCAGTTTGGTTACGAAGTAATCAAACTGGTGGCGGGGGCGAGTGAGACGGTCAATGAACCGGAGTGGTATGACGTGCTGTTCGAGGTGATCAAAGCACTCGATGCCGTGACGCTGCCGCTCCAACTGACGCAAACCTGGTTTTATCTGCATTATGCTGACTTGCTCGGGTCGCCGCTGAGCCTTGTGAATGACGTGGACGGCCAGCTACTGAGTGTCGACGAAAAATACATGTATGATATCAGCGAAAAGGGGCTACGGCGGGCTGTAGGTGGCGAGCTGACGGCTGATCATATTAAACTTATGAGATTGATTCAAGCAAAGCCGCTCGAGGTGCTGGTGCAGGTGGGTGGCGTCGGGGCGATTCTGCCCGATTGCTGGGCGGTGGCGCGCGCCCATGCAGCGGTCTAGTTTAGTTATTACGCTATCAATTCATTAAAAATGCAATTACTGCTATAATTATCAGTAATTATGGCAAAAGAAGCAATCAAAAACGAACGAATGGAAGCAATCGTGTCTCTGGCGAAGCGCCGAGGCTTTATTTATCAGGGCAGCGACATCTACGGTGGCTTAAGTGGCACTTGGGACTACGGTCCACTTGGCGTGACGCTGAAGCGTAACATTATGCAGCTTTGGTGGAAAATGTTCGTTGATGCGCGTGACGACATGTACGGCGTTGATGCGGCCATCCTGATGAACCAGAAGGTCTGGCAGGCAAGTGGTCATGTTGATACGTTCGTCGATCCGCTCTGTGAGGATATCGTCAATCACCGTCGTTTCCGCACCGATCACATCTTGAAAGACAAAGGCATCAACCCTGAAGGTATGTCGATGGCTGCCATGGACCAGGCAATTGCTGACAACGGTATTTTAAGTCCTGATGGCAATCCGCTCAGTAAATCGCGCACCTTCAACATGATGTTCCGGACCTTTGTCGGTCCTTCACAGGGCGAAGAAGTTATGATCGGTGAGCCGATGGAAGGTGCTGAAGACACGAAGGGTCTCGAGGGTCGCAAGGCTTTTACTTATGAAGACAGCAGCGTTAGCTACTTACGACCAGAAACGGCTCAAGGTATCTTCACCAACTTCAAAAACGTCGTCGACGCATTTTACCCTGATTTGCCGTTCGGTCTGGCGCAGCAGGGCAAGGCGTTTCGTAACGAAATCAGTCCGCGCGACTTTGTGTTCCGTTCGCGCGAATTTGAGCAAATGGAAATCGAATACTTCGTTCACCCCGACAAGTGGCAGGAGTCATTCGAGGCACTTCTGGCTGACACGCATGCTTTCTTAGACGCACTCGGGCTGCCACGCGAAGCAGTACACGAGCTGGAAGTCCCAGAGAATGACCGCGCGCACTACAGCAAGCGGACGATTGATATTGAATTTGATTTCCCAATTGGCCGCGAAGAGTTGATGGGCATCGCGTACCGCACTGATTTCGACCTCGGTAACATCCAGCGTGTCGCCGGCAAGAGTATGGAATATACCGTGAAGGGGACGAACGAGAAGTTTATTCCGCACGTCATCGAGCCATCGTTCGGTGTTGAGCGCGCCCTGATGGCGGTGCTGTCGACTGCGTACCACGAAGACGAAGTCAACGGTGAGAAGCGTATCTACCTGAAGTTTCCAGAGCACCTGGCGCCGATCAAATATGCTGTGTCGCCGCTCCTGAAGAATAAGCCGGAACTGGTGGCTAAAGCTCGTGAAGTCTACGATATCCTTAAGAAAAAGCATGGCAACGTCATGTGGGATGATAACGGCAACATCGGCAAGCGCTACCGCCGCCAAGACGAGATCGGCACGCCGTACTGCGTCGTGATCGACTTTGATACCCTGGACGACAACACCGTGACTATTCGTGATCGTGATACGACAGAGCAGAAGCGCGTTGCCGTCACTGATCTATAAGCGAACAGGAGGATTGCATGGCCTACATTGATGAATACGGGGATCGTATTATTGATTCGGCGGATCTGGGGTACCCGGGCCTACGCCTGGCAGTGCGAGAGACCGATAATGATGTGGATATTTGCGGCCGGCGTCTTGAGCGTGCACAGAGTGAGACGGTAGTCAGTGAAATCGTGGGTACGATCAATATTGCCTCGGGAACGTTTGGCGAGGGTATGAATGAAGCTGCGAAGCGTGAAATCGCTCTGGATCTGGCGCGAGCAACAGCGTGGAACGAGGATCGCTCATGGCATCCAGAGACTATGGCGTTGTTGCGCGCACAGGTAGGCTGGCGTGCCGTCAAGGAGCTCGTCCTGCCGTATCTGCCCGAAGATAATGAACTAGATACTATCGGGGATGTGCCTGGTGTATCCAAAGAAACTTGAAGCTAGCCACTGACATTAGACGGTTAACAAAGAACCACCGCATCTCGCGGTGGTTTTAAATAGCGAAAGTGTTGGTGCTCCTCGCCGCCCGCGCCCGAGGAGGGCGGGTGGGCGGCGAGGAGGCTGTGGAGTGGACGTCACGCGGCCACGAGCTGCTTGTACTGGCTCTTGGTCTTCAGCAGGGCGTAGTTCGAGCGTCCGGAGACGATGAACTGCAGCACCTCAGACTCATCCATGACACAGATGATCGGAGCCTCCATGAAATTGGCGGCCTTCGACTCCTCAACGAGGCGCATGTGCTCTTCGTTGGTGGGGTCGATGACGATCTTCTGGGTCGGGATGCCTGCCTTGGCCAACTCGGCCGCCATGTAGTCACAGTTCTCGCACTTTCGTGCTCCGAGCAGATAAACAATCACGAGACACATCCCTTCAGTTGGTCGTGACGTGGCAAAACGAAATCCTACCCCGCAAACGTGCGGCGTAAGATCTACCCTCGCTTTGACTGTTTTCCATTAAACGCCAATGCTTTTTTAGAATCAAGCGTTGACATTTAGCGCCGCTAGCGCTAGCGCCTACGCTATGACTGGGGGCGTGGCTTGAACATAATCCTCGACGAGTGTATAAGAGGAATATGAACTGGGATCGCTCGTATATGTATACGCCGGAATACAAGGCTGCGCTCATGAAAACGCTGAATCAGCGCGGTGAACCGCGAACCTTCCATGGTTTCCATGAAGGCGATTTGGTGCAGATGGAGCTTATTCCCATTGAAATCGGCAGGCGCGCCATGTCGAGCGCCGGGTACGCCGAAGGGTATGTCACTGACCCGCACAAAAGCTATTTTGTCGCCGAGCAACTGCCCGAGGATTTGAAAGACATGGAAGGGTATGAGTTGGGACTGGGCGCCGATACGATGCTGCGGCCGCCGCGGGGTCCACGGATGGCGGCGACCTTGCACCGCGCGATGGTAGCGGGACGTGAGGCATTGTTTTACAAGACAGCAGACATTCCGTTTCACTCGCGCTTTGGTGATCCGCTTCCGGAGCATGATCGTCGGCCGATGGCGCGCTATGGGCGGGTTATGGTGGCGGGGACGGTGCTATTCGACGTGCGCCCTGATTCTACGCTACAATAAGGCAATGATTACGTATTACACCGATGGCAGCGCCAGCCCGAATCCGGGCCCTGGCGGCTATGCCGTGATTAAGGAACTGCAGCCGCATATTATCGGCAGCGAAGAAGGCCAAACCACCAACATCCGCATGGAAGGCAAGGCGATCATGGCGGCAATCAAAGACGCCGGCGAAGATCACTGCGAGATTTTTACCGACAGTGAGTTCTGGATCAACGTCCTGACCAAGTGGGCGCCCGGCTGGGAAGCCAAAGGCTGGAAAAAGAGCGGCGGCCCGATCAAGAACCTCGACATCGTGCAGGAGCTGTTCCCGCTGTACCGCGACTCGAATGCGACGCTTACCTGGGTGCGCGGCCACGAAGGCGACGAGGGTAACGAAATGGCCGACGAGTGGGCAAACAAAGCCCGTGAGCGCGCAGAAATCGGCCCCGTTTACTTGTAGTACTATTACCGCTAGTCAAGTGACAAGTGGAGTGGTATAGTCTTGCCATGAGCGAGCGGCCAAACTTCACCACTGATTACGATAATGAAGCTGATGTAAATACGGAGAGGTTTCAAGACGGCGTAAACGTGGTCTGCGATTTTCTTGACGACGTACTGGATTTACCGGAGACTCGGTCGTTGAAATTCTGTGCCCACAAGGACAATGCGCAGCTTGAGATCGATCGGCGTTTTATCATTGACGACGCCTTGGTGACAACATCTACGGAAATCCATTATGAAAAATCAAAGCTTGGCGACATGGAAACGTATGTAGTTACTATATCGAAGTTTGGCAGATTTGCCGATTCTTTGCCGACAAGCGGGATGGCATCGATTTACACACTCTGTCGAGCTGGCGAGCGAGCGCTTGGGGGAAGTGTTTATACAGATTGTAAGATCAATACGCACGACAGTGGTTTTATGCCGATCCGCCCTACCGAGCGACCTCTTATGGTAGATGATATGCGCGCTATCTGCGACGCCTGTGTGGATATCATGCAGGAAGCAAACGATTAAACATGCTATACTAATAGTATTAACAATTAAATATCAAGAGTGCGACGAGGGACTGGCCCTATGACTCGCCGGCAACCTGCCCGAAACGGTAAGGTGCTAATTCCAGCCTGAGGTATCAGGAAAGATATGCGTCTCTATGACAAACTCCTTTCTGATGGCCGCGGGGCAGATAGAAGGGAGTTTTTATGTCTGCAGAATATACCTACCGAACCGCCGAGAGTGTGTCGCCAGGGCATCCGGACAAGCTATGCGATCAGATTTCGGATGCGATCTTGGACGCGCACTTGGCACAGGATCCATTGGCGCGTGTGGCGGTCGATGTAGCAGGCGGGCACGGTACGATCTTCGTTACCGGCGAGGTGACCTCACGGGCGACGGTTGATGTGGTGGCAATTGTGAAGCGCCTTGCTGGCGACGTAACGATTGTTAACACGATTGCCCCGCAAAGCGTAGAGATTGCGCAGGGGGTCGACACGGGCGGCGCAGGCGATCAGGGAATTATGATCGGCTATGCGACCAGCGAGACGCCGCAGTACTTGCCGCTCGAAGTCGTGTTATCGCGTCAGCTGAACCAGTATCTCTATGAACTCTGGCCGCATGACGGCAAGACGCAGATCACGCTGAGCGACGGCCAGATCGTCAGCGTCGTGGCAAGCTTTCAGCATGCGCCGGGTGACGAGCTGAAGCAGGCGGTCGTGACATGGCTGGCAGGGAAGTCGAGTGCGACTGATGTGACGCTGTACGTTAATCCGTGCGGCGATTGGGAACAGGGCGGGTTTGATGCCGATTCAGGGCTGACCGGCCGCAAGCTGGCGGTTGATAACTATGGGCCGCGTATTCCAATCGGTGGTGGAGCATTTAGTGGCAAGGACCCGAGCAAGGTCGACCGCAGTGCGGCCTATATGGCGCGCAAGATTGCCGTGGATTATTTAAAGGCACGTAACGCTCACGAAGTATATGTCCGCCTGGCCTATGCGATCGGGGTGGCTGAGCCGCTTGAGGCAACGGTCATACTTGACGGCGTCAGTGAGAAAGTAGTAGGCTACGACTTAACACCAAACGGGATTATCAAGACCCTTGGGCTGAGGCGCCCGATCTACGAGCAGACTGCTCGCTACGGACATTTTGGGCACGGGTTCGACTGGGAAAGGTAAGATATGTCTGAATTTACACCAACCTACGATCGCGAAGTTACGCTGCCTTCGCCGGACGCATTACGGAAGCTTGCGCAAGTAGCGTTCGCTTATGCAGCTACACTTGAGCGGGGCATGGTGGTCAACAAAGACAATCAACTTCAGGAAATTTATTACCTCAAGGATTTTCAACTAAAGAATAACCAGCGAATTGGCCGTGTGGCGCGCTATGCACGAATTCCAGCACTCGTTGTAGGTGAGGATCAGTTCGAGGTGCCAAATGGCGAGCCTGATCATTACAGCCTGTACTTGAGCGAAAGAGTCGAAACGGAGATTCCGGGTATGAGCGAAGAGGCATGGCAGGCTTTCGGTTACCGTTGGACGGAAGAAGATGGTATCCTACGGGCACGACGGTGGATCGAGCGACATCCGTCGCATGGCGAGCGCCGTCAGATGACCGTCTCGACAGCGGCTGATGTCGACCAGCTGTTAGATCAGTTCCGCGATAGACTATTGGGGGTGGAAGAGGCAGCGTGAACCGTCCCGCTAGCGAGATGCTCGCGCTTCGTGATGCACCAACACCACAGCAGCTGCGCAGGCTGACCTTGATGGGTGCATCCTCAGCTATGCGCCGAAATAAACTTCGCCGTCTCGAGCGGATGGACGACTCCTATCTGTTTGTCGACCATATGGACATACCCGTCACCCCTAGTGAGGTGCGTGGGACGGGCAACGTCCGACATGTCATAGGTGCGCGTATCGGTAAGCTTGCGACATCTGACGTGGTGACATGGGAAGCTAAGTACTATGACACGTACCGTGTGGAGCGGGACGCTGGCAAGTGGCTCGTAGCGTCGACAAGTTACGATTTCGTATGGCAACCGGAGCGGACGCTTGTAGCGGAGCGAAGTGTAAAGGTCCGCGGCGAAAAGCACGCCTATTATCACGATCAGGTTGGTGTCGACGATATGGTTGACCGGTTTTATATTCATGATGATGACGCAGCCTTGTTGCATGCTCAGATGGAATTCGAGGCGGTGACTGCGAATGACTGCAATGATTTAATTGCTATGCTGAGCCACTATTACGCCGGTCTGCAGTAGTCATAAATTACATCATCGTTTCGAAAAACTTGCGCTACAATGGATTACAGTTGTTAGTAAAAGAAAGTTAGAATATGGAAACCGAAACACGCCAACCGACCGATATTTTCTTGTGGGCCAATAATACCGACGGCCTCAAGAAAGAGCTCGATGTCGAAATCTTTTTGTTTAACAAAAACTACACTCCTTACAGTACCAACTTCAGCAGCGAGCTGAATGAGCAGGTCAAGCCGCTGTTTTTGTTTGACGCGATCAACTTCGTCAATCTAGGTGCGGGCACCGGACTGAGCGTCCGCGAGTTCGAGATGAGCGAAGGCGAAGAAAACGTGCTGCTGCGCACTGACCTGGAAAAGGTCGGGCGTGCCGAAACGCTGATCCACCTGATCGAGCACGAACGCCACGACATCGTCGAGTTTAGCGAGGAAGAACACGAGTTCAAGCGCATCAAGGGCATCGTGGCTCGGTTTACGCATAAAGACACCCCTGATAAGGCATTCTACATCATCAAGGGCATTCAGCAGGGTGGAGTGCTGAAAGGCGCGACCGCGTGGGAATTCCGAGAAGGCAAGTTTGGTAGTTTCAAGGCGGACGTGGGCCTTAAGATGCCAGCCGACAACCAGGTGATGATCATCGATAAAGACATTTTCGTCTTTAACCAAGCTAAGTTCGAGAAGCTGTTCAACTACGAATACAAGAAGCAGCTGCTAGCTGATCAAAAAGTCGAAGAAATCGAGAAGCAGTTTAACTTGAGTTTCCCGGACGGCCTTGATTTACAGACGCTGGTGCGCGAACGCAAAAAGATCGTCAACAAGCTGCAAAAGATGGAGATCGGTGCTGTCACCCAGGAGCAAGCAGTGGAATACGCCGACAGTATGCAACTCGAGCTGATGACCGACGACAACGGCGCGATCATTATCATGGACGGCAATGACCTCGACATGTTCGTGAATTTGATCAACGAAGATTACATCACGAGTGAAATCACTGGCAAGCGCTACGAGATCAAGAGCAAGAAGCTGCTCGATGAGCCTGACGGCGAACCGCCACGCGGCGAACTATAGCATAAAAATCACCCGTCGATCTGGCGGGTGATTTTTAGGCATCACGACCAGTTTTGTCGGTCGGTGAAATGTCGTCACATTCGCTGCTTGGCAAGGTAAGTGCGGTGGGCAGTGCGTGCCGGCCCTTGATGCACTTTAACAGAGCTAGTAGCGCAAGTGTTGCATCGTCATCACGTCGTTCGTTAAATTCACCATAGAATAAGTGGTTTTGGCCGTCGAAGATTTCATCGAACACAGCATCGTATGAAATTTGCTCAATGCTGTCTGTTGCCGCATCCTGTTTAATCGGCGGAAATACAAGCAGGGTTTGCTGGGTATGAGCAACTGGGACGGCCTCGGGTTTAGGCTGCCCGAGGAGCTCGCTTGACGCGAAGATCGGTTCTTCAATATCCCGGAGGGTATAGCCAATATTACGGTCGATACGCACTTCTCCCTCGTCGTCGTCGACAGTGTATTGCACGTACGTGACGACGTTGAGATCACCTTGTTCGGTCATGGCGTACTGCTCGATCATTTCTTGGTCGAGCAGGGGATAGAGGGGCTTGGGCAGCTCGTTGAGCTGCGTGATGATCTCTTGACGCACCATAAAGGCAGTCGACCCGCCAGTTCCATCGTCATCGTCGACGGTCCGACTGGCACGGAATGTCAGTAATCGTTCGTCGTAAAGGGGGATCTTGAATGTTGGGTCAGTGTCGTCTAGCACGTGTCCAGTGATTTTTTTCGTGCTGCGGTCATGGGTGATCGCGTCGCTCTCGCCGCGGCGAAATTCAGGGTCGAGCTCGTTAGCGAACGACGCGAGCTGCGCGAAAAGCGATTCGGGCGATGGAATACGTTCTGACATGATGCTTCACAATGTACGCTACCCCTGCGAGAAAGGCAAGCGAAGCGAAATGTATGGCAAAGGTGCCTTTGTCGAAGTGATATAATAGAACATACATGAATCAGGGGTTAGCGCTAGAGATTATGCTCAGTGGCGAGAGCGTACTATTGACCGGGCCGGCAGGCGCAGGCAAGACGTACGTTCTTAACCAGTTTATTAAGCATGCCAAACACGAAGGTAAGCATGTCTCAGTGACGGCAACGACCGGCCTGGCAGCGACGCACCTGGGTGGCACGACCATCCATTCGTGGGCGGGAATTGGCGTAAACGATTACATTCCCCAGGGCTTTGCCGAGCATATGGCAAAAGGCCGGCGGGAAATCATCGAAAAGACCGACGTGCTGATCATCGATGAGATTTCGATGCTGCATGACTACCGGCTCGATATGGTCGACGAAGTCTGCCGGCTGGTCCGCAAAAAAGACGTACCATTTGGTGGCATCCAGCTGATTATGTCGGGCGATTTCTTTCAGCTGCCGCCAGTTAATCGCGGCGATGCGCAGGGCGGGTTTGTCGTGCATAGCCGGGGGTGGGCGGAGCTCGATCCGACGATTTGCTACTTGGCCGAACAGCACCGTCAGGACGACGAGCAGCTGCTTGGTATTTTGAATGCGCTGCGGGCAGGCGATATCCGCCGCCATCATGCGGAGCAGTTGCTGTCGCGGGTTGACCAGCAACCCGAGGATGATGCGGCGCTGACCGAGCTCCATACGGTCAATCTGGACGTCGATCGCATCAACGAAGCCCGGCTGGATGACCTGGCGGGTGACGAACTTTTTTATACACAGGTCACTACCGGCGCGGATAACTATGTAGAGAATTTACAACGCTCCGTTCTGGCGCCGGCCACACTTCGGCTCAAAAAAGGAGCGCTGGTCATGGCTGTCAAAAACGCAACGGACCGCCGGTATGCCAACGGCAGCATCGGTACGGTGATCGATTTCGAGCCGGGGACCGAATATCCGATCGTCGAGTTCCGGAGTGGGCGGGTCGTCAGCATGGTGCCTGATAGCTGGGAGCTGCGTGACGGTGATAAGAAGCGGGCGAGTATCACTCAGATCCCGCTGCGGCTGGCCTGGGCGATTACGGTCCACAAGAGCCAGGGTATGACGCTCGACGCTGCCCGGATTGATCTGCGCAAAGCCTTCGTTGAAGGCATGGGGTATGTCGCGCTGAGCCGAGTAAAAAATTTGCACAATTTATATTTAAGCGGCATCAACCGTATGGCCCTTCAGATTAGCGCTGACGCCCAGCAAATCGACGAAACGTTGCGGTCTCGTGCGGCGGCTGACACAAAGAAGTTCGCTCACTTAGAGGCAAAGATCGCCACCCGCAAAGAACCGACCAAAAAGAAGGTGAGCGGCAACAGCGGCTGGAATGAAAAGATCGCCAAAATGCGCGAAACCTACCCGAACGCCTACAAGTCGTGGTTGCCAGCTGACGATGATGTACTGCGCCAGGACTTCCAAAACGGCGTGAGTGTCAAAGAGCTCAGCGCCAAGCTGGGCCGACATGAGGGGAGCATTACCATGCGGCTACAGAAGCTGTTCGGCGAAGACGTCGTCGTCCTGTAGCAGCTGGTATATAATAAGCCCATATGCAGAAGCAGTCAGCCTTGCGATTTCCAAAACGTTTTCTCTGGGGTGCATCCACGGCGGCCCATCAGGTAGAGGGCGGCAATCATAATCAGTGGACGGCGTGGGAACTTGAAAACGCGCAGACAAAAGCCATGCAGGCGCAGTATCATTACGGTGATTTGCCGTCGTGGGATGCCATCAAGCGGGAAGCGGCCGATCCGGCGACCTATGTATCGAACCAGCTGGCGGATCATTATCATCAGTACGAGCGGGATTTCGATTTACTGGAGCAGATGAACATGAACGCCTATCGCTTCAGTGTCGAGTGGTCTCGGATCGAGCCGGAAGAAGGTGCCTGGAATGCTGCGGCAATCGATCATTACAAGCGCTATATTGCCGAACTGAAGCGCCGCAAGATCGAACCGGTCATGACGCTGTTCCACTTTACACTGCCGGTGTGGTTCGCCGAAAAGGGCGGATTTGAAAAGCGCGCCAATATCAAATACTTTATGCGCTTTGCCGAAAAGGTCGTCAGCGAAATCGGCCGCGAGGTCCGGTATGTTATTACTATCAATGAACCTGAGGTGTTTGTCAGTGAGGGCTACCTGCAGGCACACTGGCCACCGATGAAAATGAGCAAAATGGCGGCGTGGCGAGTAATGAGCAACCTCGCGAGGGCGCACCGCCAAGCGGCCAAGGCGATCCATGGCCTCGGCCGGCGTCACCGCGTCTCGATCGCAAAGAATTCGAATTATTTTTACCCGGGTGACGACGCCCTGCTGTCGCGGGCCAGTGCGCAGGTCATGCAGTTTTTTCAGGATGATTATTTCCTGCGCAAAGTCGCGCGCTCATGCGACTTTCTGGGGGTGAATTATTATTTTAGTAACCGTGTTTATGGCTACCGGATCCATAACCCCGACAAAGATGTCAATGACCTCGGCTGGGATATGCAGCCGGCAAATATCGAGTATGTGCTTGAGCGGCTACATCGCCGCTACAAACTGCCGATTCTGATTACCGAAAACGGCCTGGCTGATGCTGATGATTCGCACCGTCAGTGGTGGATTACCCAGACGCTCATCGGTATGCAGAAGGCGCTGGACAGTGGCGTCGAGCTCGAGGGTTACCTCCACTGGAGCCTGATGGATAATTTCGAGTGGGATAAGGGCCGGTGGCCGCGCTTTGGGCTTGCTCATGTCGATTATGCGACTGGTGCGCGGACGCTGCGACCTAGCGCCCTCTGGTTTTCAAAAGTCATCAAGCAATTACGAGGAAAATAAATGCACGAACCGTTTGGTAAAGTCGAAGTAAAGATAGCTGTCATTGGTGGCGGAACAGGCAGCTTCACGATGCTTAATGTCCTTAAGGATTACACCAAACGAATCGCCGCGATCGTCAATATGGCCGATGACGGCGGCAGTACCGGGGTACTACGAGACGAACTGGGCACGTTGCCACCGGGTGACGTGCGTCAGTGTCTCGTGGCGCTCAGCGATTCGTCGAAGATTCGGGACCTGTTCAGCTACCGGTTCGAAGAGGGGACTTTCGGCGGCCATTCATTTGGCAACATTCTGCTCACCGCGCTTGAAAAGACGACCGGCAGCTTTGCCGATGCGGTCGAAACAGCGTCGGACATCCTGCGCATTAACGGCACGGTGATCCCGGGTACTCTCGATGATGTGCGGCTGCGGATGGCCTGGCCCGAAGTCAGCCTGGAGCTGAACGGCGAGCGGGTGATCGATGCCGATTATTTCAAACATGACCCACGTCGTGCCACCTTGTCGCTGGTACCAAACCCTGTACCTAACCCCACGGCCATCGCGGCTATTGAGCAGGCCGATTTAGTGATTATTGCGCCAGGGGACCTGTATACGTCCCTGGGGCCACTTCTGGTCATTGACGGGATTGGCGACGCGCTGCAGCGCACGCAGGCGACCGTGGCCTATGTTTGTAACCTGGTGACAAAAGCTGGACAGACGGCTGGCTTTACAGTGAGTGATCATGCACGTGAGATCGAGCGGTTCGCTGGCGGCCGCTGCCTGGACTACGTGCTATATAACGAAGCGCTACCAAGCGTTGACGTCGCCGAACGGTACAAAGCAGAAGACGCCTATTTGGTGACCTATGATGACGCTGAACTACAGGGGGTGCATTATAAGGCGATAGGCGGCCGATTCCTGGGTGGAATGGCTGAAGCGCATACCGGCGACATGCTGCCGGTGACACGGTCGCTGATCCGTCATGACGCCGGCGCTGTCGTTGACACCTTGTTGCGATTGTATCGTCAGGAAGTCCGACGGGCCGCATCTCGTCGCATTCGGTCGGCGCCTGTTGCGCGAGAAGTTTAGCTATACCATTCACTATTATTGACAAAGCATAAACAGTATGCTAGTATAAACTTATCATGAACAACAACACAGAAACCACCACCGAAACCGCGCTGACACTGAGCCAGAACCAACAGCTGATCCGCGACTTGATCGCCGCCGTCCTGATCGTCTCGGTCGTCATTAACCTGACTGTCTTGATCGCCTGGGTTCTACTGCAGGTAACGACCCACTACGACACGGCCATCGCCTCGCTGCTGTTCGTTCGCTAAATCAAGCGACTGCCGCTAAAAATACCACGGATACTGGGCCGTGGTATTTTTTATGGCGACCCCTATGGGGAAGGGAGGTTATCCACATATTTGTGGATAAATAATGGTGGCCGGTAAAAAAGTGGGAAAATGGGGGTTGTCGTGGGTAATCGTGGGTATTATAGTTATGTTCAGTGGAACACGGCAACACAGCCGTAAACACAAAACAAACACCACTACCATTAAAAAATAACCCTAGCACCCGAGAGGGAAAGACAAAACCGCCATGGATTATTTCGAACGAAAGCTTGATGACAAGCGTCGGCTTACTATACCGACAGAGCTTCGAAATGAATTTGCCAGCGGGGTCGTCATTACTCGCGGGTTTGGCAAGTATCTGCATCTCTATCCACAGCTCGTCTGGGATCGGGAAGTTGAGCCAGCGCTCGGCGGCAGCATCCTCGACGAAACGGTCGCGGACCTGAACGTCCGATTCCGCCGCGGCAAGACGGCCGCTGATCTTGATCAAAAGCAGGGACGCGTTACCATCGAGCAGCATCTGCTGGACTACGCCGACATCGACCGCGAACTGATTGCGGTACGGGCAGGCAAGTACTGGCGACTGATGTCACCCGAGGCCGACGTTTAAATTTACTGGGTTTTCTGAGTTCATTAACAATCCGCGTCAGATAGAAGAAATACTCTCGAGGACACCTATCTGATAGTAGCCGTGGTTTCTGGCCCACATTAAACAAGCCAACGTACCTTCCTTACACACAACACCTCCCAAAAACTCCACCTCACACACATAAGTCTCTCAACCGAGTGGTTATGGACGACACAGTTGTACATACATTCAACACTCGGACACTTATTACAAAAACAAACACACTATGCGAAAACAAACAGGCTACTATCAGTTAGGTGATCTCGAGCAAACCCTTGAAGTGCTATACTAAAAGGGTTTATGAGTACTAAAGAACATCCACCACATCATGTTCCGGTCCTTCTGGATGCGACGCTTGATACGCTACGACCTATTCAGGGAGAGAATTATCTCGATCTGACGGCGGGTTACGGCGGTCACGCTCGTCATATTCTGGAGACGACCGCTAACTATCACGACTCCGTCCTCGTCGACCGCGACGATTATGCCATCGAGCATCTTCAAGCGTTTGCCGAGAAGGGGGTTCGTTTACTGCACACCGATTTCGTCTCCGCTGCTCGTCAGCTTGTCGAAGAAGGGAAGCAGTTCAATATAGTTTTGGCTGATTTGGGGGTGTCGTCACCACAGCTTGACCAAGCAGCCAGAGGGTTTTCTTTTACACACGATGGGCCGCTCGATATGCGGATGGACAAGCGACAGGCAGTCTCAGCGGAAACGCTAGTCAATACCGCCTCTCGCGATGAACTGATCCGGATTATCACGACCTACGGTGAAGAACCGCGCGGATTTGCTCAGCACATCGCCGATGCAATCATTGCAGCCAGGCCGCTCAGCACCACCGCAGCACTCGCTGACGTCATCAAGCAAACCTACCGTGGCCCATGGAAAAAGATCCATCCGGCGACGCGAACCTTTCAAGCGCTCCGTATAGCGGTCAACGACGAACTTCGTCAGGTTGAAGAACTGCTCCCACTTTTGCCGAAACTGCTCAAACCAGGCGGCAGGGTAGGGATCATCAGCTTCCATAGCCTCGAGGATCGGCTCGTTAAGCGGTATTTCGCCGAACAACACCAGGCGGGATACGAAGCTGAACTCCAGATCGTGACCAAAAAGCCGCTGGCCGGAGACATTTACGACGTTCACAACCCGCGATCTCGAAGCGCAAAGCTTCGGGTTGCTGTGAAAAAATAAAACAAAAAACGAAAGGGCACAAAATAATGCCAATTCATATCCCAGTACAACTCGCATCAGACATCGCGACTCGCGTTGAAGTTCGCGTAAAGTAATTTACGCCGATGCGCTGCAGGGAAGGGCGAGCTACCAACGCTCGCCATCCCTCATAACCGACTCTTCCTATGAAGCGTCTGTTTTGAGGGCTATCCCGGGACCAATATCACCACTAAACCCAAACACAAACACCACTATGATCAGCCAACGAACACAATCTTTCAGCCCGCGCCGCCAGCAAAGCTGGAGCCGCAACCAGAACACCGTCGCTTACGCGTCGCCGATCAAACTCGGCCCTGTAGCACATACCGTGCTCGTGGCGCTTATGATTACTGTGCTTGGTTTGATATACTTGACTCAGGCTACCCGTGCGACCAGCTATGACTACCAGGCGCAGAGTATCGACAGCAAGATTGCCGATCTCAACGTCCAGAAAGCTGACCTGCGGGTTGAAAACGCTCGTCTGACCGCTCTACAGAACGTTCAGAACAGCAACGTGGCAAAGGCGATGACAGCGCCGGCGCAGACCGATTACGTCGGCGAATAGAACTTTATGCAATTGAATATCTCTCGAGGCAGTCGTATTTGGACACTCGCCCTAATGGTCATGGCCATTATGGCGATTTTTATCTTGAGGCTGTTTTATTTGCAGGTCATCAGGCACGACTACTATGTGGCGCAGGCAGACGCCGCGCAGATCAAGTCGCTGACGATCAAAGCGCACCGCGGGGAAATCTATGCCATGGACGGCGACACGCCCACGCCGTTGGTGCTTAATGAGACGGTCTATACCGTGTTTGCCGACCCGTCAATCGTCGATAAACCGGATGATCTGGCGAATATGATCCGGCAGGTCGCTGGCGGCAATGCCCGTTCTGACCTCGAGACACTGCTAAGTAACAAAAAGAGCCGCTACGAAGTGCTGGCTACCAAAGTCACGCGCAAGCAAGCGGAGATGATGAAGGCGAAGGGCTTCAAGGGGCTCGGTTTCACCGAGGAGTCCCAGCGCGTCTACCCAGAGGGCCAGTTGGCGGCGCAGACGCTTGGCTTCGTCAACGGCGAAGGGCAGGGGCAGTACGGGGTCGAGGGCGCTTTGAATGCGCAGCTGTCAGGCAAAGATGGGCTGCTTCGCACTGTGACCGACGTCAGCTCGGTGCCACTGACGATCGGCGACAAAAACGTCCGCATCCCCGCGAAAAACGGCGAAAACGTCGTCCTGACCATCGACCGTAACGTTCAGTCCTATGCCGAAAAGGCACTTGCTGCCGGCCTGGAGAAGTCTCATGCGACCAACGGCAGCGTGATCGTGATGGACCCGCAGACGAGTAAGATCATGGCGATGGCCAACATGCCGACATACAATCCGGCTGAGTACTACAAGGTGACAGATGCGGCTGCGTTTAACAATGGGGTGGTCAGTGCGCCGTATGAGCCAGGGTCGGACGTCAAGACGCTGACGATGGCCGTCGGTATCGACAAAAACGTCGTTCATCAGAATGATACGTACAATAACACTGACTACATCCATATTGAAGACCGTACGATTACCAACGCCACTAAAGGCCAGACCGGTAATATTACCTTTCAGCATGCTTTGAATTACTCCCTTAACACCGGTTTTGTCACGGTCGCTGAACGGCTTGGTGACGGTAACAATATCACCTACGGCGCCCGCCAGACGATGTACGACTACTTCCACAACAAGCTGGGGCTCGGCGCGCTCACAGGCGTCGAAGTCGCTGGCGAAGTGGCCGGTACGGTGATTCCGCCGACTGATCCTGACGGCGGAGCGGTGCGTTACTCGAACATGGCCTTCGGACAGGGCCTCGACGTCACGATGGTGCAGGTTGCGGCGGCGTTTAGCGCCATGATCAACGGGGGAACCTATCATACACCGACGGTCATCAATGGGACGATGAACGACGATGGGACGGAATTTACGCCGGCGGCCGACAAAGGTACGAAACCAGGCGTCCTAAAGGCTAGCACTTCAAGCGAAATGCGCGAGATGGTGCACGAAGCACGCGATGCGTTCTACTCGGGCAAAGACACCAAGGGCTACTTTATCGGCGGCAAGACCGGTACGTCGCAGACCATCGAGAATGGCCGCTATGTCGACAACCAAACGGTTGGTACGTACCTTGGATTTGGCGGCGATAGCAATAGTCCGAGCGGACCGAAGTATGTCATAATGGTGCAAGTATCAGGTAAAGGTATGAACCTTGCCGGCAACACCGACGCCATGCCGATTTTTACCGATATTTCTAACTGGCTGTTGCAATACGACAAGCTGCAGCCGAAAGGATAGTCCATGCAAGCAACCCTCCACCACTTAACACAAGAGCTTTCGGGGACGTTTTTCCTTAGCGTTGGCGCGTTTTTACTGGCCATGCTGCTGACGCCGATTTATACGTTCGTGGCATACCGCTACAAGTTTTGGAAGAAACAGCGCAGCACCAGCACGACGGGCGAAAAGCTCGAGGTATTCACTAAGCTCCACGCAGGGAAGTTCAAGCGCAACATTCCAACCATGGCCGGCGTGATCGGCGTGATCGCGATTGCGGTGGTGACGCTCGGATTTAACCTTGACCGGGCCCAGACTTGGCTGCCGCTGGCGGCGCTGCTTGGCGGCGGAGCGGTCGGGCTGCTTGACGATATTATCAATATCCGTGGTGCCGGCACGGGTGTCGCAGGGTTGCGCTCGAGCTTGAAATTCATTATGATCGCGGCTATCGCGGCGGTACTAGGCTGGTTCTTTTACGTCAAACTAGGCTATGCGACGATTCATATTCCGTTTGCCGGTGACTTGTTCCTGGGTTGGTGGATCGTGCCGCTGTTCGTGCTGGCGGTCGTTGCGACAGGTAACGCGGTGAACATCAGCGACGGGCTTGATGGTCTCGCTGGCGGCTTGCTGGCGATCAGTTACGGCACATTCGGGGTCATTGCGCTGCTACAGGGACATGTGTTGTTGTCGGGCTTTTGTTTTACAGTGGTCGGCGCACTCCTCAGCTACCTGTGGTTCAATATTTATCCAGCCCGGTTCTTCATGGGTGATGTCGGCAGTTTTGCATTCGGCACCAGTCTCGGCGTCGTGGCGATGCTGACGAACACGCTATTTTTGCTGCCGGTCATCGGTATCGTCTTTGTCGTCGAAGCCGGCTCGAGTTTGCTGCAAATCCTGAGCAAGCGCATCCGTCACCGCAAGATTTTCATTTCGGCGCCCATCCACCATCACCTCGAGGCGACCGGTTGGCCAGAAGTAAAAATTACCATGCGTTTTTGGGTTATAGGGGCCGTCGCAGCCTTCTTCGGTGTTATGCTGGCGCTCGCCGGAGGGCATATTTAAGTGCGACCTCGGGTGGGCCGTTCAAGCGGCGAGCCGATGGTGCGCAAACATCGGCCTGATTACTTCGTGCTGCTGTTCATGGGGCTTCTGATGCTGCTTGGGCTGATCGTGATGTATGCGATCGGGCCACAGCGTGCCAACGTGCTTAATAATGCGTACGGCAGTAACTACACGGGCACGTATTTCTTCGTCAAGCAGCTGTCGAGTGTCGGCTTGGCGCTCGCCGGGTTTTTTACGTTTGCCTATATGCCGCTGGATTGGTTTAAGAAGTACGCCAACAAACTGTTACTGGCGGGGTTTGCGGCCTGTGCGCTCTTGTTTATTACCGGTAACATCATTCATATCAGTTCCATCGCGCAGTGCAGCCTGGGTGCATGTCGCTGGTTCGAGCTAGGGCCACTCGGCAGCTTTCAGCCGGCCGAACTGTTGAAATTCGGGATGCTACTGTTCCTGGCGGGCTTTTTGGCAGTACGCGCGCGTCAGGGTTTGATTGACGACGTGCATAAAACTCTGATTCCGGTCGGTGTCCTGGTGCTCGCCGCCGCACTCTTTATTATCGTGATCCAAAAGGACATGGGTACCGGTATCGCGATGATGGCGATCGTAGCCGGGATGATGATGGTAGCCGGTGTCGGCAAGAAGGTGGGGTTGATGCTGCTCGGTGGCGCGCTGTTGCTCGGTGTACTGCTGATCGTGATCGCGCCCCACCGTATCGCGCGTGTCACGACGTTTTTCTCTGGAGACAACGGCACCAGTCAGGCATCTGACGCCAACTATCATATCGATCATGCAAAAATCGCGATCGGCAGCGGGGGATTCTTCGGCGTCGGCATCGGTAAAAGCGTCGAGGCAACCGGCTATTTGCCGGAAGCGATCAACGACTCCGTGTTCGCTATCATGGGCGAGACGTTCGGGTTTATCGGGCTGACGGTCATCTTGATTATTTTCTTGGCGTTGCTGCTGCGCCTCCTCAGGCTTGCCGATCATTTGCCGGATTTATGGATGCGCCTGGTAATCGTCGGTATCTTCAGCTGGCTCGGCGCGCATGTTATATTGAATGTAGCCGCCATGATCGGCGTGTTTCCGCTGACGGGTATTACGTTGCCACTGCTGAGTTTCGGTGGTACCAGTATGATCTTTACGGCGACAGCACTCGGTTTGGCATTTCAGTTATCGCGGTACACGAGCCATCGATCAGTAAGCAAGGAGGGAACGAATGAGGATTCTAGCAGTCGGCGGGGGGTCGGGCGGCCACGTTACGCCAGTCGTCGCGGTCTTTCGTGAGCTAAAAGCGCACGACAGCAAGGTTGAGCTACGCTTTTGGTGCGATCGCAAGTTCGCACCGCAGGCACGCAGTATCATGCATCACCTGGACCGTTCACTCCGTGTCGACACGATCGCGGCAGGTAAACTTCGCCGCTACCATCACCTGAAGTGGTGGCAACAGGTGATTCACGTCCGATCAATCGTATTCCCGAATGTGCGCGATATGGTGTATGCCGGGGTTGGCCTGGTGCAGAGCCTTTATAAGCTAACGGTGTGGCGTCCTGATGTGATTTTTACAAAAGGCGGCTTCGTTTGTTTGCCGGTCGGATTTGCGGCGCATCTGCTCAAGATTCCCCTGGTCATTCATGATTCAGACGCGCATCCTGGTCTGACGAATCGGATTTTGGCGCGGTGGGCGACGGCCATCGCGACCGGTGCTCCGCTGGAAAACTATACCTATCCTACCAAGATCAGCCGCTACGTGGGTATCCCGATCGCGGATGAATTCGTCCGCTTGACGCCTGCGCGGCAAAAGGCCGTGAAAGCAGCGCTCGGGCTTGATGCCACGCGTCCTCTTGTCGTCGTGACCGGTGGTGGTCTGGGTGCGCGCCGGGTGAATGATGCGGTTGTCGCCGTATTAGACGAGCTGCTCGAGACGATGTCAGTGGTACTGATATCCGGTTCGGGTCAGTACGACGAACTTCGGTCGCTGACGCCGCTCACGAACCCACACTTCCAGCTCCACGCGTTTATTAGCCAAGGTATGGCGGATGTACTCGGTGCTGCTGACATTGTCGTGTCACGTGCCGGAGCGACGACGCTACTTGAACTGGCGGCCGTCGCCGTACCGACGATACTTATTCCAAACGGCCAGCTCACCGGAGGCCACCAATTGAAGAATGCCGAAGCCTACGCCAGAAGTGGTGCCGTGCGTGTGCTGGATGAGCATGTCGTCGACGCTGATCCTACGCAGCTCGCTGCAGCGATCCACGATCTATTAGCAGACACCGCAGGCCGACGCGCCATGGCTGATGCGTTTCATGCCTTTGCTCGGCCTGATGCTGCCGCTGATGTCGCAGAAATGGTAATCAAGGCGGCAAACGGGCGCTAATTTGCTACAATAGCCATAAGGATTATGGGCATTTTCTCCAAGAAGCCACCTGCGGCGCCGCCTCGACGGCGCACGTCAGACCCAGAGGTCGAGCGAAATGATCGCGCGGCCTTTATGCGTAATCGTACCCTCACCGGCAGCAGCTCGTTGCGCATCAGCGGCGTTAACGATATGGGTGCACAGCTGCAATCGCCGCGTACTCAGGCACACCACTTGGTACGGCACCGGCGCCGATTGGGCGCGCTCCTCGTAGGAGTATTTGTCGTCGCGGGATTCCTGGGCATGCTGATCCTCCAGTTCACCGCCAACGTGACGGTGCGCGCTAGTGAGATGTCAATTCAGCCTGATGCTTCCTATGCCCGCGACATACAGTCATACCTCGACAGGCAGCCAATCGAGCGACTTCGTTTTATGCTGAATACTCATCAGCTTCTGGCCTATCTTCAGGCTTCCTCGCCTGAAATCGAGAACCTGCAGCTTGATGGCGCGGCCGGCTATGGCACGACCAGCTTTGTCGTGACGCTCCGCCAGCCGACGGTTGCCTGGACGATTGGCAGCCACCATCAGTACGTCGATGCCACCGGTGTGGCCTTCGCACGCAACTATTTTACCGAGCCGTCTGTGCAAGTTGTCGATCAGAGCGGTATTCAGGTGAGCGATGGCCAGACTATCGCCAGTAACCGCTTCCTGGGCTTTATGGGGCGCGTCGTGGGCGTGGCGGCTAAGGCTGGCTATAAGGTCACGCAGGTAACGCTGCCCCGTAATGTAACACGTGAGGTCGATGTAACACTGGATGGTACTGCTTACCCCGTGCGTTTATCAGTAGACCGCCCGGTAGGGGAGCAGGTTGAAGATATGGATAGAGCGGTGAAGTGGTTGGCGGCGCATAATCAGTCGCCACAGTACCTTGATGTACGGGTGAGTCGGCGAGCCTACTATCAGTAGCAAGGCAAAGTGGGGCAGGTGCCCCCTTTTCTTTTGGGGGTAGTGTTCTATATTTGTTCGATTTGTATAAAAAACATATAAAAATATATTACAAACAAAAAGTCAAATAATGCAAGGGAAGGGCGAGAGTAAAGGGAAGAGGAGGCATGGTGGGCATGACAGCAGGAAAGTAAAAAACATATATCAAAATACAAAACGTAAAAAAGCAAATACCATCATGATGCTGTGGAAAAGTCAAACTATGGGTGCGTACTGACAATCATGGAAATTGTTTAAAAGCCCCCTGATCATAGCCATGATTCTGAGAGTGGCCACGGTACGTAATCGGACAGAAATAAAACGGGACGTTGTACATGTTAGTAAGAATATAAAGCACAACTCAAAACTCCCCTATAAATTAGCAATCATATGATTCTGGTGCTGATATGCCATGAGTGCCTGTTCAGCTTTGGTCTCTTTCTTTAATGTCGCAAAAGATATATTGTGCGACGCATAATATATCTATGGAATACGGTTCACTATTCATTGGATCCGCCGAAAAATTTCTCTTACCTGCTCGTGTCATATGTATATTTATTCCCCGCAACTCACTTCTGCTGCATTCCCACTAGCTAGCCGCCTCGGCTTGTGTATGCGGCTATAATATAATTAGCTGCCGCTATAATTTGTTCGTTAAACCAGCTGATGATCCATATATAATACGCAATAGACAATGTTCTAATTTTGTTCTACATTCTGTTCTATTGATATGTTTAAATGTAGGTAGCAATCTCAGGCCCACCTAAAAGGCTTATCAAACTGCAATTGTCGTATCGTCGGACTGCTCGGCTGCGGCGCGCTGTTTGATGAAGTCTAAGCAACCGCTGAAGCCAAGGGTTTTGAGTTCGTCTTTGAGAGCTTGGGATGAGAGTGTAACTTTCTGCACCTGTTGTGACCCTGAGCGGTGTCCGCTACGGCTCCGGGCGCGTAATTCGGTTGTCACGATGCCGATCCCTTTCAAGAATTTAGTCGCACTTTTTAGTGTCTCTTCGTCGTATCCCGTGCTCTCTGCGAGTTCTCGGTACGTCATGGCGCGTTCGATATGGATACGCGGCTCTAAGAACGCACTAGCCACCATAGTGGCGACGACGTAGTCGGTAAAGGGTGCCTCATCTCTGTCACGCTGCTGCTCTCTCTTCTTCCCCTGCCCGACTGGCTTGGTATCAAGCGCCTGTGCAAGAGCGGCATCGGAGGTGACACAACGATTTCCTGCGCTTCGGAAGGTAAAGAGTGAACCGCTGGCACAGTAATGATCAATGAGGCGCGTGGCAGCGACCTCGCTAAGGTCAAGTTTGTTGCGCAAGGTGTTATACCGGGCGTAATTGTTAGTATATGGCGGCAGCTCTGCGATCATATTGCAGAGAGCCTCGAGAGGAAGTTCAGGGGCGTATTCCGGTTGGTGCGGGGTCGCTTCGAGAGTGACGGGAGCGGGAGCTGGCGTGCTCATAGGCTGTTCTAGTGGTGCTGCAGCGGGGTTAGGCTCGGCTTTGGTGAGCTGCGGAGGTGGCGTTACGCCAGCGACCTCGGCGACCACCCATACGCCCAGGTGCTGCGTCCAGCGAACGTCAATGCTATGGAATGAAGCGAGTTCCTGCTCGATTTCGGGCATCCACGCTTTAACCTGACTCGTCAATGCGCGTTTGTTCGGGATAATCACTCCATTTTTCTCGAGGTGGTCTCGTAGGCCATCCCAGGCACTCAGGTCCCCGATACGGCTCGCGAAATACCGGCGGACGATACCGCGAGTTTCATCACTGTGGAGCGGTAGCGGTTCGTCGCCTGTGAGAGGGGTCTCTTCAAGAGGAGCGGGCGAGCGAGTGGTCTCTTCCCCTGCATTTTCCATACGGATTGGACTAGGGGCGTTCTGCAGCTCCATGATCGTGCTTTGGAGGACGGTGACTGTGTCTTCGAGTCGCTCAAGCAGGGCGGCGCTGGAAACGGCACCGGCGCCCAACTTTGGAATCAGATCGGCTAAGCCCTCGGTGAGGTCATATAATACGTCCGCATCGCGCTTGATGCGTTCCCTGGGGGTAAGCTCCATAGTACGGCCACTATAGCACACCTCTGCCGTAAAGAAAATTCGTTATGGTTAACGGCTGCTAATGGAGTTTTAGTTCGGTGGGGTCGGCTTTAGGTGCTGCCAGCGTTTTTGGTGTCGCCTCTGTAGCGGCCCCCTGCTCTGCTGACGATCCGTCAGCGGAAGCAGCGCCGGATTCGGTAGTCTTTTTCTTGCGCGAACGTGAACGGGTGCGTTTTTTCTTGGTTGGGGCCGGAGTGTCGCTATCTGTGGCGGCAGAGCTCGGTGCAGCGGTAGCAGTCTCCTGCTCTACTGGCCTAGGGTCGGCTTTTGGTGTTTTGGGTGCATCAGGAGTGATTGTTTGAGTCTGCGCGTTAATCGGCCACTGCTTGCCAAGGGTCTGGCTCTGGGGCTGTTTGGGTTGCTGCTGTGGCTGTGGAGGGTTGATGGCAAGCGAAATCTCCTGTTCAACTTCGCTGCGCTGCCGGCTGTAATAGCGCCGTGTGTGTTCGATGATACGGCCGGTGTTGTCGATTTGGGCCGGCGGCAGGGTCAACGTCGTGGCGCTAAAGGCTGGTGCCTTCTCGCCGTTGATGACCATGTTGATGATGAAATGACGGTTGTGCATCTGTAAGAGATCGTTCGGCTCGAACTGTGGCTCGAACTGCTTGGCCAGAATCGGTGCGTCGTCAGCCGAGACGCGGAAGCTGATCATCGTCCCGACGTTACCAAAGACGGCATCGCGGACGGTGTCGCTCATCTGGGATATATACTGGTTGGCCACGGTCAGGTTAAGGCCGTACTTGCGGGCCTCGGACAGGATGGTGGCAAATGAGTCGGTGGCGAAGTTCTGAAACTCGTCCACGTAAAGGAAGAACGGCCGGCGGTCTTTGATATCCGGGATGTCCGAGCGGCTCATGGCGGCCAGCTGGATCTTGGTAACCAGGAACGAGCCCAGGATACTGGCGTTGTCTTCACCGATCAGACCCTTCGACAGGTTGACGATCAGAATCTTGCCTTCATCCATGATCTGGCGGATATTGAAGGTCGACTTGGGCTGGCCGATGATGTTACGGATGACTGGGTTGGCCGTGAAGGCACCGACTTTGTTAAGGACCGGCGCGATTGCTTCGGCCTGGAACTTGTCGGTCCAGCTGGCAAACTCGACGTTCCAGAACTGAAGGACCACGGTGTCCTTGCAGTAGCTAAGCGTGTCTTTGCGGAACTTTTTGTCGGTCAGCATGCGGGTGATGTCGAGCATGGTGGTTTCTGGCCGGTCGAGTAACGCCAGGATGGTGTAACGCAGGATATATTCCAGACGTGGGCCCCATGAGTCACCAAACATGCGCTTCAGCACGCCGATGACTTCCGAGCTGATGTTGGTCTTTTGGTTCGGATTGGTGACTTCAAGCGGGTTGAAGCCGAGTGGATAGGCCGTGTCGGCCGGATTGAAGTAGACGACGTCTTGCATGCGCGATCCCGGGATGAAGCGCATATTATTGACAGCAAAGTCACCGTGCGGATCGATGATCGCGTAGCCCTGGCCGTGGAAGATGTCACTGAGGGCGAACAGCTCCAGCAGACCTGATTTACCGGCACCGGTCTGACCGATGATATAGACGTGACGTGAGCGGTCGTAGCGCAGCATGCCGAACTGATGGTTGATACCGCGGAAGTTTGTCAGGCCGAAGGCGCTGATGTTCTCGTCGTTGGCGGCGTCGCCAGTAATGACCGGCAGCTTAGCTGGTGGCTCGGCGGTCTTGCTGCTGGCCCAGACGATGTTGGGCGTCTCGACGTTAGTGTGGGGCAAGTGGAAAACCGAGGCGAGCTCTTCGATGTTCAGGATAAAGCCGCGATCAGCAAAGATACGCTCGCGGTATTTGGCGAGGTCTTCGGGTTTGAAGCTCGTGCCTGTCATCTTGAAGCCGTTGAGATTGGTGCTGTTGAACTGCTTGAACGTACCGACGATCGCCTGCATGCGCAGCTTGGCGCTTTGTGGACTTTCGCCCAGGTATGCCAGGCGGATCTTGACTTGGTAGCCAAGCTTGGTCGCCTTTTTTTCGGCTTCCGCGATGCGGTTTTTGTTGCGGTCAGACAGTTCCTTCGGCTTGTCGCTGCTCCCCTGCTCTGGTGGTGCCCATAGTGCAGAAAACAATCCTGTGAAGAACTTGGCGTTGAAGCCGCCGCTAAAGAGCGACGAGCTGCCGTTCTTGACGCTTGAGATCCAGCTGTCCGAGGCCTTGTGCCATTCGTCGGCAATTGGCCGCACGAGCACCTGAACCCAAAGCTCCTCCCCTGTTGATTCGAGCTTGGCGAGCGTACCGGTAATACCGGCGAGCGGGTCAACTTCGAAGTTCTGGAAGGTTTTGATCGGCAAGAACTCACTGTCGGTCAGTGAGATTTCTGAGGTATAGACGACGCTATGCTCGCGTTCGTGCGTCACGTAATCTTCGTCGGCGGCATGAATCTGGACAGTCGGATACTGCGAATAAATCTGGCCTTCAACGAAGCTCTGCAGGGTCTTTGGCACCCAGGCGTAAAAGCGGATCTGGCCGTTGACGGAGGCGATCTCGAAGCTCAGATGCTCCTGGATGCCATCGTTTAACTTGAGCTCGGTTTTGTCGCGGAGAATACCGTGCAAGCTGGCAAACAGCTGCTCGGCCGCGAGCTCAGACTTGTCGTTGGCCTTCGGTATTTCGAGGACCAACAGGGTGCTTTCGACGTCTGCCGGACGGATTGCGGCGCGGCGATAATTACGCCACGTCAAAAAGACGAGGATGATAACGATGGGCAGCCATACGTACCATTGCAGGAGTAGGCTGAAAATCCATAAAAGTACATCCATAACTAGTGTCTATTCTCTCACCCTCGGGGTGGGTTTGCAAGGTTGCTAGGCAGTCGCTTCGCTGGCAGCTGGTGTAGCCGGCGTAGTCGGTGCCGTCGGGACGTCGTCAGGGGTAAGCGTTGATGACGGCGTCGTGGCGTCGGCCAGGACGTAGGTTGCCTTGGCGACGCGCTTGAACTGCGGCTTGCTCTGCAGGTTCAGGAGGATGGTCGTTTCCTTGACCTGACGGCTTTTGAGGACTCGCTTGACGATTTCGTCGCGGTGGAGCGGCTCGCTGGCGTTACGCAGGACATCGGTGATGATGTCGGCGACGGTGCCCTTTGAGAAGCCCCAGCTGTCGAGCGCGTAAATGCCGCGGCCGATCAGGACGAAGCGCTTGTCTTTGATAAGTTCGTTGTGAATCGCCTGCGTGGTGACGTCTTTACGCTTGAAGCCGCTGGCCTTGATTGACTTGGCGATGTCCGAAAAGTGCATCGGCTTGCTGTTGTCAGCCAGGATGACGTAGATCTTGTCGCGGATGTTCTTTGGGTTGACGGTCGGCCATTTGGCGAGACCCCAGTTGTCCTTGAGGTGTGCCAGGAGCTTGCTGACACTGGCTAGTGCGCGGACCTGGGCAGGATTCTCGTAGCTAAGTTGCTCGTGGAGCTGCTCGATTGAGAGCGGTTCACCGTGCTTCTTGATGGTTTTGACGATGTCGTCGACGCGGGCCTTGATAGCCTTTTCGTCGCCGTATTCGCTGATGCCAACGGCGTGGTGGTAGTTGTCGTTCTCGCTGACGACGACCCGTTTTGGTGCCAGTTCGGCAATAAAAGCGACATGCGCGCGGCTAAGGCTGCCGTTGTCGGTGCTGGTGCCGGTCAGGCGGTCAGTGATGTCGCTGATGCGAGCGACGCGGCCGTGTTCAGACAGATCACGGACGATCATGCGCTCAATGTCGTGGATGGCTGGGACCTTGTCGTCTTCAGCGGCAATCTTCAGGCGGATCAGGATCGCCTTTTCGAGCTGGCGGACGCGTTCACGGGTGATGCCAAGGAGTTCGCCAATCTGTTCGAGGGTTTCACGGCGGTCGGTCAAACCAAAGCGACGGGTGATGATTTCGCGTTCTCGATCTTGGTCGATCACGCTCAAAATATCATTTACTGCTGTTTGCAGGCTGGTTGCTATGTCGGTTTGCTGCACTGGGTCGCTCATCGCGGCTGCCGTCTCCTCTCTGGCGTTAGAAGCATTAAGCTAGTATATCTACTTAACTCAATTTTATAACATATTTATGTAAATGTCAAATAGTTTCTCGCTATAAACAAATTATAGCACGAAGTAGACATGTTTAGTAAATAGTGTTTTGGGACTTTTTATATATTTTGAATGTGGCATAGCCTATATACAGGGGTGGAAATGTGTGGTATGGCACTAGGGATAGCGCTTATGAAATTGAAGAGCCCACCCGAGGTGAGCGGTGCACCCTACTCGGGTGGGCTCTTCTACGGATGAGCGGATGCGTGTGACCTTGTGGCCTATGTGGATGTTCAGCCGGCCTTTGTCGGGCTGACGATGCTTCCTAGTACCCTGTCGGTAATGATGCGCCATCCGCCGCCGTCCTTGGGGAGGACTGCGAAGGTGTCTGGCGTGTCAGCGTGGATCAGCGGCACGACCCGCTCGTACTGTTCGAGCCGGGAGAGGATCGCGTGGGTGTGTTCCTGGACCGCCTCTCGAAAGATGACGGCTTTTTTCTTGCCGGTTATGGCGCAGACGATTCCAAGACATCTCGCCTGACGCCGAGTCATGCGAAGCGAGACCATGACGAGCTCGTCGTCCTCATGAGTGAGGGTTGACATTACACTGCCTTTCTAGCGCTGGATAGGATACTAGCCGAAGCTTCGTTGCTAATTATACAAGAAAAATGGTATTTTGCAACTTGCTACTTCTTTTTTGGTGCGGCTTTTTTGGCTGGTGCCTTGGCTGTAGACTTGCGGGCAAAGCGACCTTTGGCCGGAGTGGCGCTTTCGAGCAGTTCTTTGGCCTGCTCGTGCGTGATCGACTTCGGGTCGGTGTCCTTGGGGATCTTGGCATTCTTTTTGCCGTCCGTAATGTATGGGCCGTAGCGACCGTTTAGGACCTTGATACCGTCGCCGAAATCGGCGATGTTCTTCTCTGCCTCGGCTTTGAGCTTGGTGTCATAGAGTTCGAGGGCCTGCTCAAGCGTGATGTCGTGCGGATCGAGCGGCTTGATACTTACGAACAGCTTCCCTACCTGGATGTACGGGCCAAAGCGACCGATGTTCGCCTTGATGTCTTCGCCCGTCTTGGTCTGGCCGACAAGACGGGGCAATTTGAAGGCGTGCAGGGCTTCGTCGAGCGTAATGGTCTCGATCTTTTTGCCGGCTGGCATCGGGGCGAATTGCGGCTTCTCTTCACTTTCGGTCGACCCGAGCTGTAGCATCGGACCGAAGCGGCCGAAGCGTGCGATGATTGGCTTGCCTGTCTTCGGGTCAGTGCCGATTTCGCGTGATGCGCCGACGGTTGAGCGGTCGATGCCGCCAGATTGCAAGATGAGTTTATGGAATGGATCGTAGAAGCTTTGCAGCATGGCATTGCGCTCCATCTTTTCGCTGGCGATCTTGTCGAACTGCTCTTCAACATCGGCGGTAAAGCCATAGTCGACGACCTGCTCGAAGTGGTCACCGAGGAAGTCGCTGATTAGTTCCCCGCTTGGCGTCGGGACGAGCTTGCCCTTGTCGGCGCCAGTCTTTTCCTGGACGACCTCGCGGTCGATTGCGTTGCCCGTCAGATTAAGCACGATGACATCGCGCGGGGTTCCCTCACCTTCGCCACGTACGGCGTAACCGCGGACCTGGACAGTGTTGATGATCGTCGCGTAGTTCGACGGCCGGCCAATGCCGAGCTCTTCAAGTTTTTTGACCAGGCTGCCTTCAGTGAAGCGGGCGGGTGGACGGGCGAAGACTTGCTTGGCTGTGGCACTGGCAAGATTGAGTGAGTCGCCAGACTTTACTGGCGGTAGAATATCGTCTTCTTTTTTGCCGCCACCGTAGACGCGCAGGAAGCCGTCGAAGATAATGACTTCACCCTTCGCCTCGAACTTTTTGTCGCCAGTACTGATGGCAATCGTGATGGTGGTCTTTTCGAGCTTGGCTGGGGCCATTTGGCTCGCCAGGGTGCGGTTGCGGATCAGAGTATAAAGTTTCTGGTCGTACTCGTTGCTACTGCCACGCTCAACGCGCATGTCGGTCGGGCGAATCGCTTCGTGGGCTTCTTGGGCGCTGGCTGACTTGGTCTTGAACTTGCGGACCTGTGAATATTGTTCGCCGTAAGTCTCCTTAATATAGGCGGCGGCTGCGGCGATCGCCTGCCCGCTCAGGTTGACCGAGTCGGTACGCATGTAGGTGATCTTACCCTCTTGGTAGAGCTTCTGAGCGCTGGCCATGGTGGCTTTCGAGCCGAAGCCGAGCTTGGCGTTGGCGTCCTGCTGGAGCGTACTGGTCGTAAACGGTGCCGCCGGGTTGCGTGTCGACGGGCTGGTGGTAATGTCGGTGACGGTAAACGACGCGCCTTGCAGGCTCTCGAGGAAGCCTAAGGCCTCGGCTTCGGTGCCGAAGCGCTGTGGCAGTTCGGCTTTTACCTCTTCGCCGTCATACATAAAGATAGCGCTGACTTTGAACTGGAACGAGCCTTCGAACTTGGCGATTTCGCGTTCGCGTTCGACGAGCAGGCGGACAGCCGGGCTCTGGACGCGGCCAGCACTCTTGCCTCCCGGTACCTTTTGCCAGACGACCGGACTGAGTTCGAACCCTACCAGTCGGTCGAGAATTTGACGGGCCTGCTGGGCGCGGACCAGGCTCATATCGACGGTCCGCGGGCTCTTGATAGCCTCTGTGATGGCGTCTTTGGTGATTTCGTGGAACACGATACGTTTGGTCGTCTTCGGGTCGAGTTTTAATACTTCGCAAAGGTGCCAGGCAATCGCCTCCCCTTCGCGGTCTTCATCGGTTGCGAGCCAGACTTGCTCGGCGGCTTTGACGGCGCGCTTCAGTTCGGTAATGACCTTCTTCTTTTCAGGGTCGACTTCGTACTGGGTTTCAAACCCATTCTTGACGTCGATTGGCGGTGTGCCGTCTTTGGTCTTCTTAACAATGCTTCGGATGTGCCCGACGCTCGACAGGACATGAAAATCTTTACCGAGGTATTTCTCGATAGTTTTTGCCTTGGCTGGGCTCTCTACGATAACTAAATTCTTACTCATAAATTCGCTTGTGCTTGTCTTTTTAGCTAAGCACAACGCCTAGTTATACGCAACTGACTGCGGTTTGTAAAGTACCGCTCAATGTCAAAGGCCGCCCCTGGGCGGGGCGGCCGGTTGACCTAGGTG
>JAEWBQ010000012.1 GCA_023391075.1 Candidatus Parcubacteria bacterium | reverse complement strand
AGCATGGGGCATACGCATAAGGCTGAGCGAGTTCCACTTGCCCGTGTGCCGTAACAAGCGGGAAGGTCGGGCCCTTCAGTCGGGCCAAAGAATAACGCTCATGACTGAGCCTTTCTGTGAGGCGCAGGAAATCCCACACCGAGCGGTAATATATAGCCTACGCGACTCTCCCTGAATGAAAGCCGGTAATGACGAGCAGCCCTAGGCATGCCGTCGGGGGTGCCCTCCACTTTCAGGGGAGAGCTAGCGTTGCGACATTATAGCCTTTCGAAACGTGTGGTGTCAGGTCGACCGAGGCCCGAGTACGGTCAGGGCGTGTCGGCGGGAGCCGACGTGGGCGTGGGGCTGAGGCATTCGGTGATGGTGTGACCGGGACTCGACATACTTGCTCCTTAGGAGGGAGGGTACCATAGCGGATCCGCTACAGTTTTCTGGCGACTCAGCGAGTCAGCAGAAAACTGTAGCGGATCATGTATCCAACTTGTCAATGAACCGATCAGGAACCGTGTTCAACTGATGGTAAATCGAATAATAGCACATGGTACTATATATGTCAACAATATTTTATAAGATTATTGTTCGAGGAGAGTAAATTCGCGTTCACCGATACGAACTACACTGTCCCCTTCGGCGCCCATACGACGCAGTTCATGCGCGATACCCAGCTTCTTCATGATGTCACGAAGACGGTTGACCGCTTCGTAATTATCTGTGTTCGTGCGACGGGCAAACTTCTCAATCTTGTCACCCACGACCACGAATGCACCCGATTCTTCGTCGCGCGTGACCGACCACGCCTCGGCTATCTGGCTGCTGTTGAGGCCGATGACCGGCAAATCGGCATCGAGGTCGTCGTCGGCTTCGTGCAGAACCAGGCGAGCTGCCTGCACTTTGGTGCGAAGCGCCCGGAGGACTTCTGTGAGGCCTTTATGAGCACTCGATGAAATCGCAAAGATTTCAGCATCTGGACCAGCGACAGCACAAACGGCATCCATTTGCATCTGAACGATGTCGTCATCCAAGCCTTCCGTTTTCGTCAGGGCGATCACTTCAGGCCGCTCCAAAAGCACTGCACTGTATGATGCGAGCTCTTGACGAATTGTCTGGTAATCTTTGGCGATGTCGTTGCTGTATGAATCGATCAAATGAAGCAGGACAGCCGTCCGCTCGACATGGCGTAGAAATGCGTCACCCAGACCTTTGCCCTGGCTAGCGCCTTCAATCAACCCAGGGATATCCGCGATCAACAGACTGCCGTCGTCGATATCCGCCACACCAAGATTTGGCGTCAAGGTCGTAAAGGCATAATCGGCAATCTCCGGACGCGCATTGCTGACAACGGAAAGAAAGGTCGACTTACCGGCATTCGGAAACCCGACGAGCCCCACGTCGGCGAGTAGCTTGAGCTCGAGTTCGGCTTCAAAGGTGTCGCCTGGCTCACCGAGCTCCGCCATACGCGGGGTCTGACGAACAGATGACTTAAAGTGTGCATTACCGAAGCCGCCGTCGCCGCCCATTGCGACCACTACGCGCTGGCCGTGATCTGTCAGGTCGGCAATTACCGTCCCGTCGCGGCGGACGAGCGTGCCCATCGGGACTTTTACGATCAAATCGTCACCATTTTTACCGTGGCGGTTCGATTTGCTACCTGCAGTACCTGGCTGAGCCTTCAGCTCTGGCTTGAAACGAAAATCGATCAGCGTGTTGAGATTCTCGGTCGCCTCGAAGATAACGTCACCGCCCTTGCCGCCGTCACCGCCATCCGGACCGCCCTTGTCGACATAAATTTCATGACGAAAACTGACGGCGCCGTCGCCGCCTTTGCCCGCTTGAATGAATACTTTTGCTGTGTCGACAAACATACTTCTCTTTATTATAGCAAAATCGCCCCTGTTTTGACAGAGGCGATTTTCTGTGACGAAATATACTAGTGGATGTAGCTGTAACTACCGACGTCACGCGCCGAGATGATACGGCCAGAGACGATGTTGAAACCGCCGCCAGGCACATAGGCATTCATCTCACTGATGCTCAGATCGCCGTTCGGCATAATCTGCTCAACGATCGCCACGTGTCCGTAGCCGCCGCCGTTTTGCATGACCGCACCGACAGATGGCGTATTGCTGACCGACAAGCCGGCTGCGCGTGCGCTATAGGCCCATGAGCTAGCATTACCCCACTGGCCGCCGACAGGCAGGCCAAGCTCGACACGGCGGTCGTAAGCGTAGGCCGTACAGTTACCGAAGGCATAGCCGTTACCAGGGTACATCGGTGTTCCAACCTTAATACGCCAGGTATTACCGCCGAAGCCTGAGCCGTAACTGACCGAATAGTTGGTCGTGTAGGTAGGCGTTGGTACTGCGACGCGAGGTGCAACGTACCCAGGGCGCTCGTTAGTCGGTGCCACCCCGCCAGGAATAACGATCTTGCCGCCGACCTTCAGGCCGCTGATATCGAGGTCGTTATAAAGTACGATGCGGTCTGCACTGGTATTGTACTTTGTCGCAAGGCTGTCGACCGTGTCGCCGTCTTTTACGGTATAGAGCACGCCGTCTACTGGCAGAATCGTCAGTGTCTTACCAGGTTCCAGCGCGTCCGACTGGAGGTTGTTTGCCCACTTGATCGTATCGGCCGAAATACCATACTGGGCCGCCACGACCGGAACGGTATCGCCAGCCTTGGTGGTGTAGCTGCGGATTTCACGCGAGCTTGCAGTCGGCTGCACAATCTGCGGCTTCGAAATCATATTGGTCGAAGCGGTCTGTGCCAGCTGATTGTCTACCGAAAGCGTGACCGATAGGTTGGCCAAGTTCGGTGCGACCGGCAGACTAGCGCGCTCGGCAATATCTGCCGCGACATTGGTTGCGACGAGCTGGTCGATTGAGGTTTGTTGCGGCGCAAGCGTTGCCTGCGTCACAGTCGAGGGTTGCGTGGTGACAGCGTTGGCAACGCTATCCATTTTCTTTGGAGACTGGTAGCCGATCGCCACCATTGACATCACTAGCAAGAAAACACCCGTATATGCAGCAATCGTCGTCGACTTTGGTCCTTTGCGGCGCTTCCCGGTTACTCGGGGTCGCGGCAAGACTTGCTGACGAAGCGTTGCTGCTGGCGAAGATGAGACATCTACCGCCGGTTGTTGATTACGAATAATCGTTCTCCTGCCATCTGCATTGCTGCAAAGGCGTCTACCTTACTTTGTCTTTCTTCTCTGCAATAGAGAACAGGGTATAGTTGTCGACCAATTCTTTACGTAATATTACAAGTAGTTTTGTTCTTATACCCGTACGACATTTGTCGGTAGGCGCATTTATGGATTATCTTCCCACTCGCACAGGGAACCTTACGGCGCCCCTTGTAGTTAATCTCATAAATGTGCTGAAACCAATTATAGCAGCCCTTGCTTACAGGGTCAATTTATTTTCTAGAATGTAAAAATGTCAACTATTACGAAACCGCACACTTCACCTGGCAATGGGCTTTGATATTTGCCTGGTGCTCCGCGTCGGTATGCGCGTAGTACATAACGTTATCATCGCCGCTCAAGAAGAACAGGTAATCACCCGGCGCTGGATGAGCCACGGCCTCGAGGGCACCGATACTTGGCGTGGCGATCGGTCCGGGCGGCAGTCCGGCATGAAGTCGCGTGTTGTAGGGTGTATCTACCGCAACCGATGGTTGCTGGCCCGCCTTGATCGCACCATAGTACGCCGTCACGTCGGAGCCAAGTGGTATCCCCTTGGCAAGTCGCGCCAAAAACACCTGTGCCACTTGCTGCTGATCATGACTCGCAGTGCTCGGATCGGTGGCGCCCATTTCGGTCTGGACGATCGAAGCGAGCGTGATACCTTGGTACACACTCAGCCCCTGTTGTTGAAGCGCTGGAATGATGTCGTTCTTTTGCAATGCCTCGTAGTAGGTGTCAAATACTTTGTTAAAGATATCGTCGAGCGTGGCGTCGGCGTTGAAATCATAGCTTTCGCCGTACACGTAACCTTCGATATCACTCCCCTGTGGCCGCCCAGCCATAAGCGGATGTGTGTACTGCTTAGTAAGTGCGGCGTCGACATCAGCTTTTTGAAAGCCGGCATCAATAAGCGTCGTCTCGACATCGGTCCGTTTCTTTTCGGCAATACGAGGGTCCGGCCAGAGCGCGGCGCCCGGTACGAACGTAATGCGCATCGTATCCGTCTTGCCAGCCGCCAAGTGGTCGACGATCGTCGGGAGTGACATGGCCGGTGACAGATTATAGGTACCAGCCTGCAACTTATTGCGGGTACCGGTCAGGCGCGTATAGACAGCAAAAATAGTGGTGCTACGAATAAGCTGCTTATCTTGAAGCTGCTGAGCGATTTGGGACGGCGAAGTATTCGGCGTAATCGTCACGCGTGTCGTCGTCCGTGCCGTCCGGCTGACCGGCTGCAGCTCATACTGGTAGTACGCAAACGCAGCCACGGCTGCCGCGATAATGAGGACAATCACGCCACCTACCCACCACACCCAGCGTGGCACCCGGCGACGAGGCGACGACTGTGCAGGCGGCTCAGACGACTGCTCAGGCTGAGGCGGTTGCACGGGTTGAGGCAGCGGCTGCGCAGCTGCAGGAGTCGGCAGTGTCATTTCCGGCTGCGGTGTAGGAGTTTTAATGGGCGGAACAGGACTTACCGGTGCTGCTGGAACGGCAGGCTGCTGCGGTCGCGGCTGAGGACGACTCAGGCGCGGGATTTGGCGCCGTGGCGGCAGAATATCATTCATACATGTTGCTCCAAATAATCCTGCAGGATAATCGCCGCAGCTTCGGCATCAATCGCGGCCTTATCGTACGGCTTACCACGCGCTACCAGGCGCTGTTCGGCGATGACGCTGGTCAGCGACTCATCCTGATAGACCATTTCTATGTCACTGCGGAGCTGCTCGGCAACTGACTCGACATAGGCGGTCTGCGCCGTCGCATCACCAGATTGATTGCGCGGATAACCCACAACCAACACGTCAGCCCGCTCATCGGCGATCAGCTGGCGAATCTGATCAAGCTCAGTGCCATCGACAAGCACGGTCGTGAGCGGGACGGCGATCTTGATCATCGTGTCGCCCCGCGCGACGCCGATACGACGTTCGCCGACGTCCAAAGCCAGGATTTGCTTACTTAGCGTCATCTAGTTTGAATTCTACGCCGATTTTCTTGGTATCTTTTGGTGCGGTATTGACCCAGAACGGTGAGAACTTCACATCGACATTATCGACACCCTGGATACCTTCCAGCGCTGCCTGGATTTCACCATAGCGTTTGCCGGCTGCCGCATTCTTGACCGTCGTGTCGTCAATCTTTGGCCCTATCTTGCCGTTCGTGACGAGATTGGCACTTAAGACGCCCTTGTTGCCGACTGACAGATTGGCAAACGTCGTTGCATTGGCACCGTCATCATAGACATACTGGTCGGATTTTCCGTTCAGCTTGGCGGCGAAGTACGCATCAAGGAACTGCTTGATATCGCTCTTTGCAACAGCGCTCAGGCTGTAGGTCGTCGTGCTCGTCAGCTTCGCTTTGCCATCAGGCGCTTCGGCATCGATAGCTGGACTGCTCGAAGGCTGGCCTTGGTCTGTCTTGAAGGATTGGTCGATGACGATGTAATTACTGTCAAACTGAGCTGTCAGTTGCTTTTTCATGTCATCGCCGTTTTGCTGCTGCAGCTGGGTAGTCGCCTGAGCCACATCGCTTTGCGTCACGACCGTCGCGGTTTTATCGGTGCCACCACTTGTCGAACCATTCGTAGACGCCGTGACCCCAGACGGAGCGCCACTGACCGATCCGCTCGCCCCATTGTATTTCGTACCACCTTCAGCGGCAGTGATCGAGCCCGATGCCGTACCCGGACAAATACCGCCACAGCTAAAGGATAAGGTAGCACCCGGAACCGCCACAGCACTATCGAGTGTAAAGTTAAAACCACTGACCGTCAGTACCGTACCAGCTGGTATCGACGCACCGCTCGGCGATGTTGTCGAAAACTTAACTGCGCCCGTTGCCTTCGCCCCGACATTCTTTGAACCGGTCGCCGTAAAATCAACCGACTGGTCTTTTTTGAGCTGCTTGGTGATAGATTTGAGCGTGCCGTCCTGCAGAGAGGTCGTAAGCGACGGATCGAGCGTCACCTGTGCATTAACCGCAGATGTCGTCGTACGAGCTGAAATAATTACGGTCGCATGTGGCGCAAAGACGATTGCCCATACTAGGAAAGCAATCAGCGCCACTCCGCCGCCAATGATCAAAAAGACTTTCTTGCGGAATTTATCAAAATTAGGTACCTTGATACCTGATTTTTTAACCGGCACTGCCGCCTTACGGATAGGACGGACTGCTTCTTCGGCGGCGTTTTCACGAACTGCTTCGTCGATTGCCGGATTCGTGCCGATCAGCGCCGCTGCACCAGCATCGGCCGTACGCGCATGGTCACCAACGGGCAACTGGCTGCCATCAATAATATCCTCATCGTCGGATACGTCCTCGACAGGGTTTGAGACGACAAGCTCAGGCTTGCTTTGCAGGTTTTTAGCGACTGGAATTTTCGCCGCCGCGGCCAGCGCCACAAGTGCCGCATTGCCACTGATCAACACCAGATGCTTACCGCCCTGCGAGGCGGCACGGTTGAGGAGGCGCAGATTGACTGCACTTTGCAGGACGCCAGTGCGCTTTGGTGGCACGAGGGCGACGATTTTTGACGAGGCCGCCTTTACCTTGCCGATAATTGCGGTAATATCGTCGTCAACGTCGATGTAGATAACGTCTTTGTTCATGTTTATATTCTAAGTAGCCGGTTTAGCTTTTCCTTGATGCTGTCCGCACCTTGATTCCCTATCATTGTATCATATCCGACACGCAGCAATCCCATGGCGGTGATGAAGGTATGGTCACTGACGGCGCCAGTTTCGTCCTCAATACCGATGACATCGCTCGGTGCAATGTGGTGAACTGTCGGACGCTTTGTGAATGGCAGGTCCTTGTACCAGTTGCGCGTCGATAGCGCATCGACAAGCTGTTGCAGGCTCGAGCCACCGCCACAGAGCAGGATGCGGTTCGGTAAGTGATCGACGGAGTCAAATTCACTGAGTGCCAGCTCGACGCCAGCGAGCCAGACGTCAAGCGTCTTGTCGACGACTTCCTCGGCTTTTTTTGCAATCGATGGCTTGAGCTTGTCGTGCCCCAGATTGACCTTTAGCTTTTCGGCATCGTCATAGCTAAGGTCCATTTCGGTCGCCATGGTGCGCGTAAAACTACGGCCGCCGATACCAAACATTTTGGTACCTTCGACGCCACCGTCGTTGACCACGGCGATGTCGGTCGTACCACCACCAACATCGGCCAGAATCGCCGTAAAATTACTACTGGCATCGTTACCCAGTACCGAGCGGCTGACCGCAAATGGTTCCGCGGCGACAGCAACAAGCTCGAGCGACAATTCGTCGGCAACGCGCTCCAGTGCCCCGATATGGACCATTGGCGCAAAAGCCGTGTAAATCTGTACCGAGACATCTTTACCCTGGAAGCCGATCGGATTGCTCACCTTGTAGCCGTCAATATGAATACTGACGAGGGCTGAGTTCACCAGTTTGACTTCGACTTGTTCATTGCCGGTTTCAAGTGCGATTTGTTTCTGGGCTTTTTCCTGGGCACGCTCCTGAACTTTCTCGATGATAAATTCCATCTCGGCCACATCAAGAG
>JAEWBQ010000017.1 GCA_023391075.1 Candidatus Parcubacteria bacterium | reverse complement strand
GTACATGAACGCGCACATTATAGCTGTCGCCAGCGCGTCGGCGGCGTCGTCCGGCTTTGGGACTTCCTTGAGGTTGAGCTGCAGGCGCACCATCTCCTGCATTTGCTTTTTGTCAGCCTTGCCGTAGCCGGTCATCGTCTGTTTGATCTGCATCGGCGTATATTCTTCAATCCTTAGGCCTGCCTGCTTACCGGTCAGCATCGCCACGCCACGGGCGTGCGACACGCTCATGGCCGTCGTAACGTTCCGCGCAAAGAACAATTTTTCAATCGCCATAACTTCCGGCTTGGTATCGGCGATCAAATCAGTCAGGCTGGTGTAGATTTCTTCGAGCCGGTCGGGAAGGGGAGTATGCGCGGGCGTAGTCACTACGCCCGCATCTACAAGCGTCACCTTACCCTGATGCGCGTCAATCACCCCAAAGCCCAGGATGCCCGTGCCCGGGTCGATTCCAATGATTCTCATGCTCCTTATCGTATCACTTCCGCGCGATTCGTGCCGTTACCCCACGGATGATCGTGCGCAGTTCACGCCGCCATTCCCATGCGCCATAACTGGCAGCAAGTACTCCGACACCCCCAAGCGCCCACCAGCCGACAAACCCCTTGGCCGCCTCTTTTATAGGCGTCACTGCAAACGTTGCCGCCGGCACAGTCGTACTCACGATGTTGCGGCAGCGATGCGTCTCCGGGTTGCGCTCTCGTCCCTCGCCACAGTCGGTAACCGCCATATCTTCGCTACTTGCAATACTCTTGCACCGATTGGTCAGGGGATTACGGAACTGGTCGTCAGCGCATTGCTTTAGGGTCGCACTCGTAGCACTTGCCAATGATCGGCAGCGGCCGGTTTCTTCACTACGGTATTGCCCCTCCTTACAGGGAACTAGCGTGGCCGACATGCTTAGAATATTGCGACACCGACCGGTCGCCTCATTGCGGTACTGGCCATCCGCACAGGGCGTTACCACCGTCACCGCCGCCAGCTTCTTGCAGCGTAGCGTCTCACTATCCCGTTCATAACCCGCCTGACACGACCGCTCCGGCATGGCGATATTAGCCCCGCCCGGTGTCGGCGAGTAACTGAATTGCCACGCGTCGCCTATCAACGCCCAGCTTGCGTCGTCGGGCGCGTTCTTATAGGGTGGCACGGATGCGACTTCGACATCACGCGCAGTCATCAGGTAAACGCTTGATCCGGTCGTATTGGCGAGTGACGCGCCAACCTCCGTATCACTGACTGTCCAGTAGGCACCCGGCGCAAGCATACTGCCCACTGGAAACACGTAGGACTTGGTGCCGATCTGCAGCTTATACTGCGACAAATCCGCTGCTTCGCTGTCGGCATTGTATATTTCGATGAACTCATTGCCTACATCAGCGCCACTCGGATTTGGAAGCAGTTCCGTAATCAGCACACGGCGCAGCGGTATCACCGTCTCGCATACGCGGACACCAGTCAACTCATAACCCATCGGGATACTCGGCTGCACCCCTGATAGATTCGTACAGACGTCTATTGCGACACACTCTCCCGTGCTGTCGTATTCCATTCCCTCTGGTACATCAGATTGCACCTCAGGTACGTTTGGGCATACATCAAGCGGCATACATTTCCCATCGGCCGCCAGCCCGTAACCAGCCGGCGCAGCTTGTTGCAAGCCATCGAGGTTTGCGCAGACGTCCATCACCTCCCGCAGAGACCCGACGACAGCCGGAATACTTGGTGTTTGTGGCTCGAGGGCAAAATCAGCTGCATTATTCATTGTCGCTGAATGACGCCGCAGCCAACTGGTGGGTGTCATGGCAGGCGCCGGATCACCCTGGCCGATCGCTTTGCTGGTCGTTCCACCCCAACCGACCATATCGACCGGCGCACCTGCGCTATCGAGCAGCTGCACACTCCCGGCCGTATGACTCATGCCAGCCGTAAATTGCCAGGCACTCCGCAGGGGACTGTCTGCCGGGGCGATTGCAGCAAGTTCTTTGGAGACGATCGACTCCGTATCATGAGGATCGAGCACAAGATGCAGCCGATCCGCTGCCTGAAAGCGTGTGAGCACCGTCGCCGTACCGCCGCTCGCCGACGTATACACAAGACGCCAGCCGGTCATATCGGCTGGCGTTACACCATCGTTCGTTATATCAATTCGCTCGTATTTTACATCGCTACCAGCCGCCTGTACCAGGCTGATATGCACTGTCGGCAACACCGGTTCCGCGGCCACCCAATTGCCACCGACCAGACTAACAACACTCGCTAGAATCAAGCTAAGACTCAGTAAGATGCGCGTCATAGTGCTTATGACTATACTGCGCATCAACAGAAAGTCAACAGTATTTACTCAGAAATATCTACGGTAATATCCGCATTGGTATGGACGTTGACGACATCGTCCAAATCATCGAGAGAATCAAGCACTTTCATGACCTTTTGCGCAACTTCGGCGTCACTGATCTCGACAGGCGCGTTGGCAACATACTGAAGCTCGGCATCTTGGACAGTCAGCCCAGCTTCGGCGATGGCCGTACGGACCTTCGCCAGGTCTTTTTGTTCGGTATAAACGACAATCTCGCCGTCTTCTTCCACCGCATCCTCGGCACCGGCGTCAAGAATCGTCAGCAGCGCATCCTCACCGGTAGCCGCCACGCGGATCACACCCTTGCGTGTAAACTGAAACATCACACTGCCAGCGTCAGCGATGGTGCCGCCGTTTTTCGTGAGTGCTGTGCGCACCTCTGGGTAGGTACGGTTTTTGTTGTCGGTCGCCGTCTCGATAATGATGCCGATCCCGCCTGGACCGTAGCCCTCGTAGGCAACTTCTTCAAGCGCAGCCGCGTTCTTGTCGGCAACGCGGTCGATGGCTCGTTGAATATTCGCCATCGGCATATTGGCCGCCTTTGCCTTCTCGATAGCCAGCGCTAGCGATGAGTTCATATTCGGGTCAGTGCCACCACGCGCCGCAATCGCAATTTGATTGCCAATCTTGGTGAATACCGCGCCGCGCTTGGCGTCATTCGCGCCCTTGTCGCGCTTGATTTTAGACCATTTACTATGTCCAGACATGAAACATCTCCGTTATTCGAGTAATTGTATTTAGGCCTATTATACCAGATTATAAGGGGTTATTCCACCACGTTCGCATCACGTAGCGGCAACCGCGTCACTCGCCACATATACGCACAGCCACCCGCCAGTGCAGCATAGAACACCACGACACCGACAACCGAAAGCTGCAGACTTACCTGCGCCCACGGCCAGCCTGCGACGCTTTCAGCCACCCAGATCATATACCGCAGCAACCAAGTAACACCCTGTCCTACGACCATGCCGAGCGGCGGAACGACGATCATACCCAGCCCTGTTATAAACACCAACAACATCGCCAGTGGCACGAACGGCAACACCAGTACGTTCGCAATCAGCGCCACGGCGCTAAATTGGCCAAACGTCAGCACCAGGATCGGGAGTGTCACAATAAACGCCGACAGCGTCTCGCCGATAATCTGCCGTACGGTGCCAGGTTTTTGATCCCCAAAGAAGTAGCGCTGGCCGAGTGGTGCGACAATCATCACCCCAGCAAACGAGGCAAAGCTGAGCTGCCAGCCGCCATCCCCCCACCCGTAGCTCGGCTGCATAAGTAGCGTTACTGCCGCCGCGAACGGCAGCAGCACCAATGGGTGAACCCGCCGCCCATAATACCAGGCAAGAAGACTCAGCCCCGCCACCAAACCGGCACGCGACATACTCGGACTCAGACCAGTCACCGCCATGAATCCAACGATCATTGCCCCGCTCGTGACCGCCGCAAGATACTTAGACACGCGCACGAACAACCGCCGCATCAACCTGACCAGTATCGTCAAATTATACCCGCTCGCCACGACAACATGCGTCAGCCCGGCCGCAACCAACGCCTTCGCCAGCTCGTCAGGCAACCCGCGCCGCTGACCAAGAAGATACCCTAACCCTAAACTGACCATCGGCTCATCAATAGCTCGGCGTATCTGATCTCCAAATGCATCCCGCACTACCCGCGCCACATCACCCGGCACTGGGCGGTCGGCGCGTAACAATGTAGCATCATAGGTCGTTGCCGCAAAGCCGCCAAACCCCGCATGTACCTTTCCGCGTATCGATACGTCATCGCCGCGCTTGATGTCCGCCCGCGTCCGTACCGACGCACGTACCACACCCGGCAGGTCATGGCCCTCGACCGCCACACCGGTTAGCCGCAGCGCGATCGTGCCGCCACGCGTGTCTGGTTCCGGATCATCCGCAACCCGCGCCCGAAGGGTGACCACTCGATTATCAAGACGATGATAGGGGACGCGCGCCTGCTGCTCAATCCCGCCACGCCACAATCCGCTGAGCACGCCCGCGCCGAGCACAAACGGTACCATTAGCACCCAGCGCGACCACAATCCGACCCCTATCAGGCATACCGCCACCACGCCCCATACCCACGGCGCAAACAGCCCTGGCGCCACATACTGCGCGGTGACTATGCCTCCGCAGATGCCACTTGCAGCGACAGCAATCAGCCATGACACATGCACTTGACGGCGAAGTACCCACCATTTCATGAGCTAATTATGGCATATTGCTGAAAATTTCCATCAATGTCTTGCGTTTTTCTCAAAAAGCGTATAATACAAGTATTATGAGTAGGTCCGAGCTACGGTATCTTTCTTCACTACTCACCCTTCCACTACGGACGCGGCGACTGCTCATACTGGGCGTGCTACTCGGCGGCATCGCCGCGGGCGGACTTATTCCTTGGACTGCTATGCACCAGCCACAGCGCGCTGCCTTCGTCACGCCTCACCCTGATTTCGTCCCGGCACAGCCGCCCACACTGAATGTCGATACACCCGCGGGCAACACAGGGCATTCAACGCCACAGCATGCTGACACTACCACGCAACCGACCATGTCAAACATCGCCCCCCGCCCACCCATCCAGCAAACACCCCTCTCTGCCGGCCTCGCGGATACCCGCAAAAAGGACATTGCTATGCAGCTGGTTTCGAGCGCCGAGAACTCGTCACTCGACTGGCGCGCCCAGTATAAGTACATCGAAGATATCGGTGACGGCCGGGGCTATACCGGTGGTATCGTCGGATTCACTTCAGGCACCGGCGACATGCTTGACCTCGTAGAGCACTACGCTACGCTGAAGCCTGGCAATGGTTTGTCGCGCTACCTCCCGGCCCTTCGGTCGGTCAATGGCACCGATTCGCACAGTGGCCTTGGCGCATCTTTTGTTCGCGCCTGGCAAGCAGCAGCTAGTGATCCAGTCTTCCAAACCGCCCAAGATGATGAACGTGACAGCATGTACTTCAATCCAGCCGTCTCGCAGGCAAAGGCCGATGGCCTCGGCGTGCTCGGTCAGTTCATCTACTACGATGCCATGGTGATGCACGGCCCCGGTGATGACCCGCTGAGCCTCGGCGGCATCCGTTCGGCAGCCCGGTCCCATGCCCGTACCCCTGCGGCAGGCGGCAACGAGGTTACGTACCTGAATGCGTTCTTAAACGCCCGCAAAGCCGCCATGCTAGCCGATTCATCTCATCAGGAAACCGACCGCGTCGACACCGAACAGCGCGTCTTCCTGAACGCCAGCAACTTGAATCTTGATCCGCCCCTGAAATGGTCGGTCTATGGCGATAGCTACAGTATTCTGTAACCATTGCGAATATTCCGCGCGCTATCGCTACTCCACGAAAAAACACTCACGATCGTGAGTGTTTTTTCGTGGAGGGTCCAGTGGGGCTTGAACCCACGACACCCTGCTTAAAAGGCAGGTGCTCTAACCAGCTGAGCTATGGACCCACATTTCGGCGCTGTAGGCTCGCGCTAACCCTATAAACATACCACTTTACAGAGATACTTGTCAATGCTTGCCTTCGGGCGGCAGCGGCTTGGCAGTCCGGGTGGCCCAGACATCAGCCACAGCCAGGACGAGCAGGAACGTCACTCCGACCGGCTTATAGTTCACCAGCGCCTCGACAATAGGCCGGCTCATACTATCAATCACCACACCCGATTGAATCGGCTCTAATAGCAGCAGCACCGCCAGCGCTCCAAAGAATATCCCACCCAGCAGCCGAGCGCCCTTTCCCTTGCCATAGGCCGGACCGCTCACGAGCACAAGCAGCGCCGGTATCAGCGTCAACCCGGCCGCTACTATCGCCTCCAGTGGGGGTTGGGTCGATACCACACCGACCTTAGCGACAAGCGGCGTCAGATCGCCCACCCACAGCGTGCTCATCATAGCACCGGCGGCCAGCGCCAGCGCCATCACGCCGTAACGCCGCCGCGCCACAAACACCAGCGCAAAGCACACCGCCAGCAACCCACCGGCAACGATCAAAAACGCCATGGTTAGTCTTCTCCCGGCAGCGTAAACTGCGCGGTCGTAGCAGAATTAATCGCCTTACTCGCGATTGCCCCCGCCGGCAGCTCGACGACATAACGGGCGGACTGCTTCGGACGGAAAACTTGAGGGTACGAATCGGGCTGCATATTGCTTACACTATACACCACCTGTTTTTGGTCATTCAACCACACGACGTCGATCGGGTACCGCATATCTTTCATCCAGATTCCCCACGTATCGGACCGATCAAAGATAAACAGCATCGCTTGATCAGGCGAGAGGCCAGTCGTCCCACTTAGCCCTTGCTCACGCTGCGCTTCGGTCCGCGCGACACGTGCCGTATAGATACCATCACCCAACCGCACGACCGCATGAGGACGCAGCAGCGGCTGCAGGGCAATAAAGCCAGCCGACACCACCACAAGCAGCGCCAAGAGCACGATTACCCATGTCCTTTGCACGTGCCTAAGTAGACCGAGGTACTTCATCCCTTTAGTATACCGTACGAAACAAAAGGAAGCGCCCAGCGGGACGCTTCCGGTCGTGCGGCAGAGCGGACTAGGCGCCCACTTTGTCCTTCTTGTTGCGGCGCTTGGCGTTCATTTCGACGTATTCGATAATCGGCCCGGCAACGTCGCGGCCAGTCACCTTTTCGATACCGAAGCCAGGACTTGCGTTGACTTCCAGAACCAACGGACCGCGCTCCGAGCGCATCATATCGACACCGGCAATGTTCAGCCCCATGGCTTTTGCTGCCTTAACGGCCATCTTGCGCTCTTCTTCAGTCAGTTTGATTTTGGTACCCTCGCCGCCCTTGTGCAGATTAGAGCGGAAATCGTCATCAAGGCTTTGCCGCTTCATGCTTGCCACGACACGACTCCCCACCACGAAGGCGCGGATATCGGTACCGGCCGACTCCTTGACGAATTCCTGGATCAAGACGTTCGTGCCATCCTCGTTCGTCAGGTAAAATGCCTGCAGTACCGACTTGGCCGCTTTTTTCGTCTCGGCCAGCACAACACCGTTGCCATGCGTCCCGCGAGCCAGCTTGATGATGACCGGCGTGCCGCCAAGTTTGTCGATCAGGTCGTCGATGTCGGTCGAGTTACGCGAAAAGACCGTCTTTGGGATGCCGACACCAGCTTTCGCCAGCAGCTGCGAGCTACGCAGCTTGTCACGTGAGCGGTTGATCGCAATCGAGCTCGACGTCGTGTAGACACCCTGCATCTCCAGCTGACGAACAATAGCCGTGCCGTAACGCGTCATGTTGGCCGCAATCCGCGGCACGATGGCGTCGAATTTCGCCAAGTCCTCGCCACGGTAGCTGACGGTCGGATTGTTTTGCTCGATCGATGCATAGCACTCACGGTACTTTACGATCGTGACCTCATGCCCCCGCTTTAGCGCCTCTTCCTTGAGACGCTTAGTCGAATAGTTACCTGGGCCATTTGATAAAATAGCGATTTTCATATTTTTCCTCCGCCGTCGTTGTCTAATTCCTGATTGATACGGACATCTACGAGTATGCCATGTTCGCGCAAAAAGCGTCTGCCGATTAAGATTTCTTTTTGCATGTCCTTGCGATTCGATAAGCCGATCGTGATGGGGTATTTTTGTCCCCGGATAATAATTTCCGTCTCGATAACATACCGCCTCGATCTATGCCCCGAGGCACTGCGCACGTAGACCGATTTATAGCGGGTCGTTTCATGCGCGACGCCCGTATCGGATGGCGTAAACCGCAGGACGCGCGTGCCGTCTTTGCGACGTACGAGCAGCGTTTTCGTACAATGCAGGGCCCCCGAATAGGCACCGGTATCAATTTTGGCTTCAATACCGTAGACATTGAATTCAGGCAAATGCACCCGTTCAATCGTACCGAACACTTTTGGCTCCTGCTGCCCAGCCCGCGTCAAATGAGCGTCAATCTCGGCGGCAAGCAACGGCACGATATCTAGCTGGTTGCCGTCACGTACGCCGTAGCATAACTTAAGGACTGGCGATGTATTCACTTCCATAAACCAATAATTCGATACCGTTGCCGACTGCGTATAGTCCTGACAGAAAATATCCACGCAGCCGAAGCCAATGCCGACTTCTTGCGCCAGTCTTTCCACGGCCTCCAGGTAATCGGGGTGTACCTGCTCGGTCACGTTATATACGGAACAGCCGTTCTTAATCATGGTTGCTCTGTTGAGCTCAAGGATTTCTCCAGTTGAGAGCACCTTCGTCGACTCTATATATTCCGCTGGAATATTGTCGCTCGTGAGAAGCGGATAAGTGACATACGGCGTGTCGATGTGCTTGCGCTGCTCGTTCTCATCGCGAATCAGTTCGGCGACCGTACGTACGCCGTCGCCCACCACGCGTGGCGTTTGCCGAAGCAGTGCGCCGACAACTTTATCACCCACGACCATAAAACGCAGCTCCTCACCTTCGATTTGCTCCTGCACCAATACAGACTCGTGGTAGGTCCGACCGAATGCGATCGCCTCCTGAAGCTGTTCGCGCGTAGTGATCGACAGCGTCAGCCCGTGCGATAGCGAGGCGCGTACCGGCTTAACGATGAGTTTGTGATGCGCAGCGAGCATGGCATCGAGACGCGACACGTCAAGCGACTCATCAGCCGCAATCACGTAGGTTGCCGGGATGTTCAACCCAAGCCGCTGTGCGGTTTCGTAACCCTTGTCCTTGTCGTGCGAAATCATCGTAAATGCAGCTGTGCGCATCGGGTAGGCAATGCGGGCCGCCTGCGTTACCCAGATCATGCCGTCAGGAGATGTCAGTTCCACATACCGCCGCTGCTGCGCCAGAAACTCACGGGCTACATACCCGCGCTCGATCAACTGATCGCGCACCAACTTATACGATGCAAACTCATCATGTGCTACGTGCATACCTTGCGCTCCTCTCTATTCGTTCGTGTTTATATTTTCAATTGCTATATTATGATAATGATAACATTATTGACCACTGTTGTCAATATCATGGACAGTTGCGGTTTCGTACATCAGCCGCTCATGCTCAATGTTTGAGGTAACGGCCTTACCGAGTAGTAGGAATGTCGGCTTGAGAGAGTCTTCGTGCATTGAAGTCATAGTTTATTTATTTTAGCACTTTTTATATTTTAAGTCAAGTAACCATAAGCATCATCCGCCGCTGCCGGGCGCCATAGAACCGCCGTATGTCGTACCCCTTTAAGATGAATCCGAAACGTTCATACAGATGAATCGCACGGTCATTACCCTGGAGTACCGATAGTCTTACAGTCGCGCCTGTCGGCAAGCCACTCAGCAAATGCTCAAGAAGCCGAGCCCCAATTCCCTGGCCTTGTGACTGCGGATCGATAAACAAACCAGCAATCTTCACATTGCGGCGGTTCATAACCGCTTGGATGTATCCGGCAACGTGACCAGCTTGCTCGGCCACCAAGATGATCCAGGCCGGATTGTCCAACTTGTCAGCATACAGCGCCCGGCGCTTCGCTAATCCGGCAGGCGTCGATGTGAAGCGGGCGATAAATTTACGGCGATAAAGACGAGGGATTAAGTCATCATAGGACATGCGATGCGCGGCACATGATATCTCATAGAGCCGAGGGATATCATGCGCCTGCGCCGCCCGGATTACAACATCCGCCATAGATTAGCCCTACTGCGGCTGACGACTGGTTCGCCCAAGTCGCCAGACCACGATTGCTATCAATACGAGCCCCAGGAAGCCGAGCCACAAGAACGTATAGGCTCGTAGGAAATAGAGGACAGCGAGCACCGATGCAGCAATACCCCACCAGACTGCCCACTGACGCCGATAAACGACGCCCGCCACGAGCAGTCCCAGGTGTTCCGCTAGGAAGAGTAGTTGATAGCCGCCACTTACGAGCGCCTGGCCACCAACACCGACCGTCAGTACCGCCATGGCGGCAATCGCGTGTGTCAGCCGTTGCCCGGCACCACGCCACCACCCTACCAATACCAGCGTCAATGCCCACCAGTGGGCATAAAAAACCACGTCTGCTTCCGGGATTGCGATGCCGACCACCCGCTGTATACCGAGCGTAGCTAGATAGACGGCCACTTCGACAAGATCGCGACTGCGCATCACATACCCATGAACGGCCATCGTAGCCCCGAGCGCAACGACCGACCCTGCCGCCGCTACCTGAAGGATAGTTGGATAAGCGAAACACTCCATCAGGGCAGCTCCGCCCAGAATCACCCACACCGAACCAATGCAGGCCCACTGACGCCACACGTCCGCCCGCTCCGCCATCAGCCAATACAGGCCATAAATCAATCCAGCAGCCAGCCACGCTACGCCAAAGACCGTCCAGGTCATGTCAAGCCGCAACCATACCCAAAGATGACTCAACAACACCACTAGCATAACGTTGCCGCCGATCGTCAGGGGCGGGATACGCTCCAAATACGAGCTGGCCCACAACACGACGAACGCCGCTGCATAGACTAACACCTGCCACTCAATCGGTAGTGCCAAGCTAAGTGCCCATGCCAAGAGCATGAAGCCTGCGTATCCACCGACAGACACAGGGCGGAATACCGCTGCCGCCTGGCGTGTCATCCCGCGCAGCACCAGTGCAGCAAATGCCGAAGCTAACAGTACAACGAGACTAGCAATCGCTACTGCCCGGCGGGGTTGAGATATATTCCCCACAAGCAGCGCCAGGACGAACATGCCTAGTACTAGCAGCGTGGTACGACGATGCGCCTCGCCGCGAAGATGATGCACTACCGTCGCAGCCGCCAGGACACCGACCGATAATCCGACCGCCGCCGTCAGCTGCCACCCGGCGTCAATTGATGACTGCCCAATCCATACGAATAGCGCAATCACCGCCAGGACCGCACCGACACCTTCTATGAGATATTCGCGCGCCACATACGACACGGCCACTAAGACGGCAGCGGTAAGCATCAGTGACCACCCAAGAGTCACTGCGTCGCGTGCCAGCAGGCCGCTTATAACAATGAGTGCAGCGTACACCAAGGTCGCCACGCCGAACAGCTGCGTCACCGCGACTGACCACCGCTGGACAGTCGCCCAGGCGTAGGCCCCTAATCCAGCCGCCGCCAGCGCCACGAAGCTACCAATTGCTACCGACCACGGCCAGGCTGGACTCGCCAGCCAGCGCGTCACCACAAACACCAAGACAATAGATGCGATGAGCCCGAGATATGCCCAGCCGATACGACGGAACTGCCACAGCGCAACAAGAGCCACAAGTCCAAGTGCGCTCATACTCAGCGTCGCTCCGAGGGCAGGGTGCGCACCCGAAAGCCACCAGATTGAACCAACCACTATCGCGCCGACAACGGCCAGTAACCAGCCCTGTTCGCGCTGATATGCCGTAACGTCGTGACGGTGTGTAGCTACGAAGCTAATCGCCGCCTGGATAATCGCTCCGACCAACCACCAGGCAAGAAACGCATCGGTCGCTCCATGCGTCCAATCCCATGCAAACACCAAAAAGGCCACATGCAGCACCCCGCGCGCTACTGCCAGCTGCCAGTACCGCCGCTGCTGTAGCCATACGACTAAATAATGCGCCGACACGACCAGGAAAAGTACTTCGTACATGCGAATGGTCATCTGCTGAGCAACAAAGACGCTCGCCGCCACAGCCAGTGGCGTCACGATCTGACCAGTTTGTTCTACCGGCAATCGGAAGATAGCCGGTAGGCGCCGCGGCCAGAGAAATCCCACGACGTTAGCAAGTAACGACACAATGATTAAGGCGATGAAATACCAAACGATCGGCAGACTGACAGTCGCCACCGCCGAACTGACCAGCGACAAGACGAACGCCATCGTCAGATACGAGACGACCTGGCTCTGCAGCACAATAGCGGCCACCGCATAGGCAATGAGCCCGATCAATGAGATGACAAACCACGCTGCCGCGCCCGGCACTCCCCCGAGCAAATGGAGCGCCACCCCGACAAACGGCAGAATCGCGAGACCAGTTCCAATAAACGCAACGGCTGCCGGGCGAAGCCGCGGCACCTGGGCGTGGAGGAGCATACCCACACCATAAAACAGCACGACGACCACGATCAGACCGCCAAGACGCACGCCCGCAGGCATCGCCGCCGCCACAAAGGCCGCTGCAGCCGCCACCAACAAGAAGCTGGCCATATAGAGCATGGTATTCAGATTGCGCAGCGACTGCTCGGCGGGCGTCAGCGTTGGTACAGTAATGACCGGCGCTTCCGCTACCGGTTCCTCGGCAAGCGCCGTGCTCGGTGCCGCGTATGCCGACTCTACGGCGCCCGCATCCTCTTCTTGACCGCCATTACCCTCATCGACAATCGCCTGAAGTGCCTGGCGATCGATCTCGGGTCGCTCGAGCTGCCTGGCGATGCGCTCCCCTGCCGAACGGAATCCATCCCAGTACCCCTGGGCATAGCGATCCTCACCCTGCTCCGGTGGTTTACGGCGTGACACAATAATCAGTAAAACGATGACAATGATAAACCAGAAAAAAGCCATATATACCCCTTTTGTCTTAAGGGTATCTGAATTACCGGCTGGCGGCTAGTCTAGAAAATTCCGCGTTTTGTGGTATCGAATTGCTCGAGGAGTTCACGCTGCTTCTTAGTCAGTTTGGTCGGTGTATCCACCACGACGCTGACGATATGCGGGCCGCGCGCACTGCCGCGCAGATGCGGTACGCCATGACCCGATAGCTTGAAATCGGTACCGCTCTGCGTGCCGGCTGGCACCTTCATGCGTACGGTGCCATCAACCGTTTCGACATCAATCTCTGTACCAAGTGCAGCGTCAACCATGCTGATGTGCTCATCGCTCAAAATAATATCGCCCTCACGGGTAAACTTCTTGTGCGCTTTGACGCGGACATGCACGTACAGATCGCCCCGCGTGCCACCGCCGATTGCTTCACCTCGCTCGCCGAGGCGAATCGTCGCACCGTCATCGATACCGGCCGGAACCTTGACCGTCAGATCCTGCCGCTTGCGTTCCGTACCCTTACCATGACACACGGTACAGACTTTTTCAGGTACCTTACCGGCACCATGACACGTCTCGCAGGTCACCGCCTGCTGAATCGGCCCGAAAATCGTATTCATGACCCGCTGCTGCTGGCCAGCACCCTGACAGGTCGGACAGGTTTTCATGCTGTATCCCGGCTCGACCGTCGTGCCGTGACAATGTGTACATTCATCGTCCATGTCGAGATGCAGTTCGTGCTCAACGCCGAAGATGGCTTGCTCGAAGGTTAGGGTAATGCTGGTCTCGACGTCGCGGCCGCGCTTTGGACCGCGTTGCTGCTGACCGGCACCGCCGCCAAAGAACTGACCGAAAATATCACCCAGGCCACCGTCGCCAAAATCAAAGTGCACATTCTGGCCACCAAACCCCGAAAACCCTTCGAACGGATTGCCGCCGTAGCCCGCACCGCCGCCATTGCCACCAACGCCCGCATGACCGAACTGATCATAGCGTTGGCGTTTCTGCGCATCTTTGAGGACCTCGTAGGCTTCGTTGATCTCTTTAAACTTGGTCTCGTCGCCACCCTCTTTGTCGGGGTGATGCTTGACGGCAGCCTTGCGAAAGGCTTTTTTGATTTCATCGGCCGACGCGTCTTTACTGACACCCAGCACTTCGTAGTAATCGCGCTTGTTCATTACCACTATTTTAGCACTTGAGACATGTGAGTGCTAGAGGTTCATCGCAAGAGCGTGGAAGCCATATAAAGCGCCTATACATAATGGCGGAAGCACGAATAGTACCGTTAAGATTGCCAAACACAGCCCCACAATGAGTATTACACGGGTAGATTTTAGCAAGACTGAAGCATAGCGAGAAAAGACCAAACAATTCACTACAACCACACTGACCGCGCACAAAGTTGGTGCAGCCAATACGCCTGCCATTATCCATGCAATTCTAGCCATCAGATGCCATAGGTCACTAAAAACGTGAATCACATCAACAGCGCGAGGCAAATGCTCGACCGCTGCCATAGCACTTAAAGAAATGATCACGAAGACAACCGGAGTTATGCCAAACAATATAAAAAATATTATATTCAATCGTCGCGCTCGTATTACTAATTGCGATTGCGGTCTGTTCACATTAGTAGACATTTGACCCCCACAGAAGACTGATATAACTGCATGCCACTCATGATCACTCTGTACGCCTAGAAATGCTCACGGATGTGGGAGAAGCTAAAGTCCCAGGTGGCGTCAGTCTTTTTGTGCGGGTTAAAGATATTCTTTGGGTCGTACAGCGCTTTCATTTCGCGCATGTAGCCAAGAACCGACGGGCTGTACATCTGCTCCAGCCACGGACCGCGGACCATGCCGTCGTTATGCTCACCCGAAACAGAGCCGCCGTATTTGATGACAAGGCTGTTGACTTCTTTCATCGCCGGCTCGAGCTTGGCGCGCTCTTTCGGATCTTCGATCTTCATCAGCGGGATGACATGGAAGTTGCCGTCGCCCATGTGTCCAGCGATCGTCGCCAGCAGTTGGTATTTCTTGATGATGACACGTAGTTGCGGCAGGAATTCAGTCAGATGCACGGGCGGCACGATGAAGTCGTCGATGAACGGCGCAGTGTGCTTGTCCTTGACCTTGCTTCGCAGCAGGCTAAAGCTTTCGCGGCGCATCAGCCAGAACTTACGCGACTTATCCTCGGTGTCGTCTTCTTCCATATAGGTGAAGTTGAAGCGTGACAGGTCTTTTTTGGCGGCGTGGATTTTGTGCGAGACTTCTTCGACGCTGCTGCCGGTAAATTCAACCAACAAGATCAACTGCGGGATGCCCTTCAGTAGCATGACGCCATCAGGAATCAACTGCATTGCCATCTTGAACCAGGTTACAAATCCGAGGCGCTTCAAGAATGCCGGGAAGAATTTGAAGCTCAGCCACAGCGTGTTGTCATCAAAACTCTCGAATGTCGCCGGCTTGTGCGCCAGGACGGCTGGAATCACTTCGCCGAGCTGATCGATGTTACGCATATAGCAGACGAGCGTACCGGAATGCTCCGGCTTTGGAACCAGGTTTACTTTGACGTCAGTGACGATGCCCAGTGTCCCCTGCGCGCCGACGAACAGCTTGGTCAGGTCGAAGATACCGGTATCGCGGTTCCAGATGTTCCACAAGTGGTAACCCGTCGAGTCTTTGCTGACCTTTGGTGCGGCTGCTTTGATTTCGTCGTAATGTTGCTCACACAGTTCGAACGTGCGGCGATAGAGTTCGCCCTCGAAATCACCTTGGGCCATTTTGGCGTTCAATTCGTCGCGGTTGAGCGGCCTCACGACATACTCATTGCCATCCGCCAGAACGACATTCAGTTCGGTCACGAAGTTATCGGTCTTGCCGTATTCAAGCGACTTTTCACCGCCCGAGTTGTTGTTGACCATGCCACCGACTGACGCAAGGTCGCGGCTGGCTGGGTAACTCGGCAGAATCGCGCCCTGCTCAAGCGTTTTAACGTCAAACTCACGGAATAGCATGCCCGGCTGGACGTGCGCGAAGTTCGGCGTCACCTCGTGCAACACGTTCATGTACTTGCTGATGTCGAGCACGATCGATTCACCAATCGCGCCGCCCGACATGTCGGTCCCGCGCGAGCGCGGCGTAATGCTCAGCTCTGGGTGCTCGGCCTTGTGTTCATTGACGAACCGGACAACCGATTTGATGTCGTCAGCGTCTTTCGGGAAGCCGACAAGCTGCGGCTTCAGCTCAAACAAGCTGGCGTCATGAGAGTAAAATTCTTTAGCTTCGTCGGATGTATCAAGCTCACCCTTAAAAATGTTTGCGAGTTCTGTTTTGAGGTCCATATGCCATTACTTTACTCTGTAAAACAGATAAGCACAAGCACAGTAGCATGATACGATACATATATGCCCTTCGTAGTATCCCTCATCCTATTTGCCGCCTTGTGGCTCACGATCGTCTATGGCGTCAATATTGCCATCGCTCGTAAACTAATCCCCATCAACTTGCGCACTGCACTCTTATATTTCGTAGCCATTGGGATGATCGGAGTACTCGGTGAAATTTTTCTTGATACTATCTATAACTTTTTCGTCGGTCACCCCCTGTGGCGATATAATATCTTACCGATTCACGGCGGCTACACTTCGGCCTATGCACCGATTATCTGGGGTATCTATGGATTTCATATCTACCTGTTTCACGACACACTGCGCACTAAATGGAATATTACCCGCTCGAGACACCTGGCGCTAATCCTGTCGATTGAGGCGCTGCTTCTTGAGTCTGCCTTGACGCTCAGTGCCATACCTATCTTTGGGACGCTCATGTATTACTATTATCCTGGCGACCTGTGGCACGTTACGTCAATTCAAAATATGCCATTTTATTTCATTTTTGGCGTCATTGCTAGTAAATCCATGCGACGTTTTCGTGCGTCGCCGGCGTTCTTTACAGGGTTTGCGCTTGCACTCATCCTTATCATCGTATTCATGACCTAGAAAAGTGCCCCGCCGGTTTCCCGGGCGGGGCGTGCAGGCTAGAGAAGCTCTACGTTCTTTTCGGCCCACGCCATTACCTCTTCGGTAACGGCCCGGGCGGCAATCGCTTCAGCGTCCGGCTCGTCGCCGTGCCACCACTGATTCCAAAAAGCGGGCAGCGGATTAAGCACCGCCAGGTTGTCCTGATGGCGCAGCCGGCCATTGACGAAACTGGTGTTACGCTCGACGTAGACCAGCCGGTAGCCCGACTTCTCGAGTGCCTTAAGACTGGCGGCATTTCCCTGGACAACTGCCGACATGATGCGGTGCAGCCCGAGGTACTGAAAAGCATACCAAGTGCGGGCTTTGTGAATGCTGCTTGCAACCCCCTTGCCCCAGTACTGCTTGTCGAAGATGACCGATCCGCTGGTCGCCTGGTGGATGTGCTCGCGTGTGATATCAAGCAGCACCGTATCACCAATCAGCGTACGCTTGCCATTCTCAATTACCCAAATACCCCAGTGAATGCGCGTTTTGTCGGTACGAATCTTGTCGTACCATTCATGCTCATCTTCGAGGCTGGGGGCTGTGCCGTTACGCTGCAGATACTGCGTTACGCTCAGCTGCGCCATGCCCTCCACGAATCGCTCCATCGAATTCTTCGTGTGGGCAGCCAGCTCAATCGTCAAGCCATCGACATCCAGTCGCATGGTCGGTCCAAAAGACATGAGCTTCTCCTTTCTGTTAATTTGACTCGGTCCCTTATGAGACCGGATTCACCTCCAGCTGGTGGTACAAAAAAACCTCCGAGTCTGGAGGCGTACCTGGTGTCACAAATTGAGTTGTTACGAGAAGAGATACGCCACACCATGAATAACCATGCCGTGCTGTGTGCCGACGAGCTGCATATTATTCTGGTATGATGCGTTGTTGATCATAACCTGTTTATACCATGATAATTTTAATTACGCAAGCATATTTATCCCTTGTCGCTTCAAAGCCATTACCGGTATACTAAAACTCATGAAACTGCTCATTCGTAACGTTGGCCGCGTCGCCGGGACCCTCCGCGCCGAGTACCGTCAGCTCGCCAACCGCTATTTTGGGACGATTGAGCGCTTTGAGGGTGATGCCGGTGAAATCTGCAAGCAGATCGTCGACCGGCTCTGGGAGGGAGACTTCTTCCGGACCAGTTTGGGGCACTTCGATTTTTTTTGGATGCGGGACTTTGGCACCGTAGCCGAGTCGCTAGTCAATACCGGCTACAAAAAGCACGTCCTCCATACACTGCGCTGGGCGCTGCTTCATTACCGCCGCGCCGGTATCATTACCACCTGTATCGACAAAGCCGGCAACTGCTTCAACGCGCCGGGCCACGCTGTCGACACCCTGCCATGGCTCCTCCACTGCCTAGTTGTCAGTAATTATGACCTCAACAAGGCCGAACGCGTCTTTTTAAACCAGCAGCTGACCCGGTATGCCCGCAAGTACCTCGACGCAACCGGTCACGTCCGCCCCATGAAGTTTGCCGAGATGCGCGACGCCGTCATGTACGACCGCAGCGCCTACGCCGTGGCGCTCATCGCTCGGATGGCCCGCTGCGCCGACATCCTCGGGTTAAGCCACTTCCCGTTCAAGCTACAGCAGTACCAAGATGAGCTGATCACCAACTACTGGAACGGCCGGCACTTCAACGCCGACCGTCAAACCGAAGCCTTTAGTGCCGAGTGCGCGCTGTTTCCGTTCTTCCTGGACGTCATCGACGATCCACACATGCTCCACCAAACGCTCGATTATATCCACGCGCAAAAACTCAATCGCCCCTTCCCGCTCATCTACACCAAGCAGCCCGGCCACTTCAAATACCATTGGTGGATGACCGCGCCGTGGATGCCGCGCTACGAAGGCGACACGCTTTGGAGCTGGCACGGCCTGTTCTACCTCCACCTGCTCCGTCGTCACGCTCGGCCCGAATACGACGCACAGAAACAGTCATTCGCCAGTGGCATGATCGAACAGCATGGCACCTTCCCGGAAATGCTCAACCTCGACGGCAGCTGGTACTACGCCCCCGTCTACCGCGGCGACCCCGGGATGGTGTGGGCTGCGCTGTATCTTGAGTTGACTCGCAGTTGATTCAGGGAGTCAATTTTAGTACAATACAATAACCTCATCTATTGTCAAAGGAAGGTGGTGAGAGCACGTGGCTCGACACGTTCGTCGGCCGAAACGGTCACGCACCTGCGGCAAAAAAGAAAAGCTGAGCAAGACCGATGCGTTAGGCAAAGCACGCCGCCTCGAAAAAACCGATGGCGCCCGCATGCAGGCCTACCGCTGTATCAACAAGTGCTACCTCGCCAGTGGAGCGCGCGCATGGCACGTTGGCCACCGCCGCAGCCACAAATAACGCCCCGCACCATTGATTTGGTGCGGGGCGCATCACATTCGAGCGGAATACTATTTCGTGTCTGATGCCACCGGAGAGCCCTGCCTTGCTCGGTCGAACAAAGGCACTCGTTTAACGCTTACTTCGTTGAACTATCGTCGACGACTTCGCCTTCGACTGGACCATCATCCTTCTTGGCGTCGCTATCTTTGGCGTCAGCTTCCTTGCTGGCAGCTTCGTAGAGCTTGGCACCGATCGGCATGATGGTATCATTGAGCGCCTTCAGGGCAGCTTCGAGCTCATCCTTACCAGCGTCGGCGTTGTCCTTTACCTTCTTGGCCTCAGCAGCGGCGTCAGTAATCACCTTCTTGTCGTCGTCCGAGATCTTGTCTTTGTACTCGTCAGGCATCTTTTCGGCCTGATAGATCGCGTTCTCAAGCTGGTTGCGACTATCGATCGCTTCGCGCTTCTTCTTGTCTTCGTCGGCGTGGAGCTCGGCCTCCTTCTGTGCCTTTTCGATATCTTCCTTGCTCATGTTACCGCTATCTTGGATGGTAACGGAGTTTTCCTTGCCGGTTCCCTTGTCCTTGGCGGTCACGTTCAAGATACCGTTGGCGTCGAGGCTAAAGGTCACTTCGATCTGCGGCACACCGCGAGGTGCTGGCGCAATACCATCGAGGATGAAGCGGCCGAGTGATTTATTGTCGCTGGCCATTTCGCGCTCACCCTGCAGGACGTGAATTTCTACCTGCGGCTGGTTGTCGGCGGCGGTTGAGAACGTTTCAGACTTGCTGGTCGGGATCGTGCTGTTACGTTCGATCAGCTTGGTGGTTACGCCACCCATGGTTTCAATACCAAGGCTCAGTGGTGTCACGTCGAGCAGGAGCACATCCTTGACGTCACCCTGGAGCACACCACCTTGGATAGCGGCACCGACGGCCACGACTTCGTCTGGGTTCACACCCTTGAGCGGGTCCTTGCCGAAAATTGACTTCACCTTTTCAACGACAGCTGGCATACGGGTCATACCACCCACCAGGACGACTTCGTCAATGTCGCTTGCCTTCATGTCGGCGTCTTTAAGAGCTTTTTGGACTGGTTCCGCCAGGCGGTCGATCAGATCAGCCACCAGCTCTTCGAGCTTAGAGCGGGTCAGCTTGTATTCAAAGTGCTTAGGACCTTCGGCGTCGGCCGTAATGAACGGCAGGTTGATTTCGGTTTCGCTGGTGCTTGAAAGTTCCTTCTTGGCCTTTTCGGCTTCATCCTTGAGGCGCTGCATAGCAGCCTTGTCGTTCTTGAGGTCGATACCTTCTTGCTGCTTGAACACATCGAGGAAGTGGTTGACGATGCGGTTGTCGAAGTCTTCACCGCCAAGGTGGGTGTCACCATTGGTCGAGCGGACTTCAAAGACGCCGTCGCCCAGTTCAAGAACCGAGACATCGAAAGTACCACCACCAAGGTCGAAGACCGCGATCTTTTCGTCCTTCTTGCCTTCGAGACCATACGCCAGAGCGGCCGCGGTTGGCTCGTTGATGATGCGCTTGACCTCGAGGCCAGCGATCTTACCTGCATCCTTGGTTGCTTGGCGCTGTGAGTCGTCAAAGTAAGCTGGAACAGTAATAACCGCTTCGGTCACCTTTTCACCCAGGAACGCTTCAGCATCTGCCTTGATCTTTGAGAGGATCATAGCAGAGACTTCTTCTGGGGTGTATTCTTTGTCACCCATCTTAACTGCCACGCCGTCACCCTTTTTGACGATGGCATATGGCATGATGTCGTGGTCTTTTTGCACTTCGTCGTCGCTAAATTTACGGCCGATCAGACGCTTTACACCGTAGATGGTGTTTTCGGCGTTCGTGACACGCTGGCGCTGAGCCACCTGACCCACCAGGCGTTCGCCCTTTTTATTAATCGCGACGACGCTTGGCGTCGTACGGTTGCCTTCGGCGTTAGCAATCACTTCCGGCTTACCCGCTACCATGTAGGCGAATGCGCTGTTGGTCGTACCAAGGTCGATACCAATGATTTTTCCCATATTCAAGTTCCTTTCGTTAGCAAATAGACATAATTTCTTACTTCTAGTTTAGCACTCTATTGCATAGACTGCCAATAGTTTCAGTGTAATAAAATTAGCACTCCTATGTCAAGAGTGCTAATTTACGCTGAAGATGACTAGTTAATAGGGATACCCCACCCTGATAATCTCGCCGAGCCGCTATCAGCCACGAACAACACATCTACATAATAGGCACTCGATGCATAGCTCGAAGTTGGATAGGTAGGACTAGCGCTAACCACAAAGCTACCATTATGGACCCCGGTACTATCTTGGGGTGCCGTAAGATTGGCGCCATTCGTCACGCCACTGGTGGCGAATACACTTTTTGTAATCGGGAACGCATCAGAGGTCCAGACGGCAACGACATAATTCGTATTGGCGGTAATCTGTACGGGCGAGTCAAACACTGCCTCGCACCAGCCGGTCTGAGGGTTCGTGAAGTTCACTCGTGCCAGTTCAGCGCCCGGACCGCTGCCTGACCAACTATACAGCAATCCGATCACCTCTTCGCTTGGTAACGTGTCAGGGAAATACCAGCGCACACCATGCACCGCGCCAGAACTTGTACTACTGAAAACCGTTGAAAGCGTGTAGGCGTTTCCGTCGGCAGCGTTTCGGTTGGTCGGCTCCTGATCGGCCTGAAAGATTGTCTGATAATTGACCGGTGCAAGTACCAATCCATAGTCGGCGGCCGACGCCGGTGCGCCCGGCCCGACAAGGAGTGTCGTGTCATTGTTTTGAACAGCGTTCATAAGCGTACCCGGTGTGATACCCATGTCACCGAGCAAGTTGATCGTCGCCTGCTGAAGCATAGGGTCAACCGGATCGTTCAAGTTCAGGTCGCCATTGCGAAACCGCGACAGTCCATAGCTAAACCGCCATGACCCGGCGTTAAAGACAAGAGCTCCCGAATTCGCCCGGTACAGTGACAACCCGTAGCGATACATCCCGTTTAAAAGGTAGGTGTCACCGTTGTAGGCCGCCGCCTGCGCGCCAAGTGGCAACGCCTGAGCCGACAGGCGCACCAGATTCGTCGGCGTGCTCGGTTCGTCGCGTTTGACGTAGTCCCATTCGGCGCCGATCGTCATCATGCGCGCAGCGTTACCGGGGGCAATGTAGAGCAGTGCGGTACTGGCGTAGGCGTTGGCAAAATCAGCAGTCGCCGAGTAGCTATGAACACCGACCCCTGCGGCTCCGTTGGTATCCATCAGCGCAATCGATGACCACGGCCCGGTGACATTCGCGCTGCCTGATGCCGCTCCCCGCAGCGTCAGCCCCGTCCCTGGCGTCCAGGTGGTCGTGGCAGTCGCATTTGACGTGGTCGTATCGCCAAATACGCTGATTGCCCAACGTGAGGCCGCTGGTACCGTAATCGCGGCGGTAGTATGGAGCGCATCACCCGATGTGTCGAGCTGCATAGATGAGCCCGTATCTTGCACGACCGCATTGCCATAGACAGACAGCGCCGCTGACGCCAACGTGCTCGTCGCCCATGTAATCGTAACAGCCTGCGCGCCAGCCGCTTTGGCATAGTATGTCCCAACGGCCATAGATTGGTTGTTCGTTCTAATAATTCGAACAGGTCGAAATCCCGAATAGCCAAAGTAGACGTCGCCCGGTGTATTGTTAAACACCAATGCAAAGACGATTAAATCGCCGACTTGCATCGAAGCAGGCGTCGTCAGCGTAATGCTCGTCGCGGCAGCCGCCAATGTTCCGCTCGCGGCGCCCCGGAAAGTGATGCCGGTAATTGTCGGAAGGACGGTATTGCGCCAGATCGGTAGCGAAGCAAAATCAGTCGAAATAGCCAGCGTATCATTATAGGTGCCGTTACCGATAAACCATTGTCCCGTCATGCCCGACTCTGGGCGACGCGCGGTATTATTGACACCGCCCGGCGTCGTTCGCATATCACGCCACGTTCCCGTATAGCTGACCGGATCATATTTCGTCACCCCGTCCCAGCCGGTCGTATCGGCGCTGTCTTTGTAACAGATCATCCGTCGGCGATTCATATCAGTAGGATCAAAGCGCACGCGCCATAGCGACGTATTACCGCTAATAAATACTAGGTGCGTGCCCGCATCACGCGCGTTTTCGTAGGCGTTGCGCAAGTTATCCGTCCAGTATTCGCTATGGCCATGCGACACCGCTACCTGATAGTGCGACGGAATCGTCGGATCGATATCGAGATCGGTCGAACTGTAATAGGCTACGTCGTAGCCGTTCATTTCCAAAAAATTAATTAGTGATACTTCGCCGTCCCAGAAGTACGTGGTAGGGTTACTACTGCCCGTCCCAAGCGGCCGGTCAAACGATACCGCAAACGCCCGATCACTAAAGGAATTGGCAGTTGGTGCGTGAGCGTAGACAGAGCGACCACTAAACGTATTTATTCCACCGTAGTCCAATATGCCACCCCACGCATTATAGGCTTGCCAGGTAAATTCGGTGGTCGTCACCATGATCTGGCTGCTTTTGCCGGCGGGCTTAGGAGATTTAACGACAAACAAGCCTGACGCCGCATAGCCGGCGTTATCGGACCGGATCATATTAAACCGGTATACACCCGGCACCGCATCGGCTGGAATCGTCCAGCTGGCAGTCGTCGACCAGCTACACACTGTCCCGCCATAGCTATCAATCGTCGGCGTCGGCTGAGTCGCCGGCGCGCCCGTGACGGTAGCTTTATGGCGCGCCATAAACTGAGCGTAATTATAGGCGCCCACACGGAAGATATCGACCGTAAATCCACCCCCCTGACTGTCGACCTTGAAGTTCACGGTACCGCCCGGACTGTAGGTTACGCTGTCGGTGTAGCCGGCGATATTCGGGTCTACCGATGCCAGCGCCCAAGCGGCTTTTGTAGATCCCGGTAGGGAGTTTTCGGCCTCTAGGGCATTTTTGTATGGATTAGCATACGCCGGCAGGTCAGGGCGCAGATCCTCGTATGCCCACGACCCAGCTTGATAGGTACTTGTCATGCTAGACGAGTTGCCCGTGTAGGTACCGGCACTCGCAAGCGACGACAGGCCGATCATCGACCAGTACTTCGTCGGGCCATTAGTAGCCGTATTGTACGCATTGACGAATTGTTTACCAAGTGGCTCAAGGCCCCAATACTGGTACGCCGGGGCGGAATTTGGATTATTCGTCGCGCCGAACATCGAGAAGTAGAGTGATGGGGTTGCTGTCGTGATCGGGCCGGTCGGAACGTTACCGTACGAATTCGTTGACGCACCAGCGCCACCAGGTTCGGTAGCGCCGCCGATGTAAGCACCGACTGATCCTGCCGCGAATTCAAAAATCATGCCATCGACCGTTTCTGGCCCATTGAGCGTCACGGTGATCGTTGTCGTGCCACCCACAGTATCGACGATATCCTGGCAGGCAATTTCCATCCCGGCGAGCGAGCGCGTGCGCTTGGTGAATGTCGGCCCAGCGACGCCAAGCTGTAGTGTGATCACGGCTCCACCACCGGCCGGCACGATCAGCGTCGAACCAGGCTGTGTCGCTGGAATCGTCACCGCAAATGAGGCCTGGACAGGGCTCGGAGCGGTAAAGCGGGTCGTATGGAGTAGCTGCGCCATGCGGCGTCTCCTATATCGTCTTAGACACGATTAATACCACAGTGAGATCAGACCCCGGAGTAGTAGATCCAACCTGAGCAATGTCGACACTCAAAAGATCGCCCGCGCTAAGGCTCGTTACGTCAGGCGCTGCGCCAGGACCGGCCGAGGTCGCGCCGGCAGCAATTGAGGGTCGGTTTGTCTGCGTCGTAAAAATCGTCACGTTGTTTTTCTTTACATCCACGACGATACTCGCCCCAGCCGGTGCCGTACCAACCGCTAGTCGTACACCCGTGATCGTATACGTGCCGTCTACCGGCAGATATTGAGTCCCGGTCGCGGTACTCAAGGTGCCCGACTTATAGAATGCCGTCAGCGACGTCGTAAACGTATGCGTATGGTCGCCAGCCGCAAGCGTACCGGCTGCAGTACCAACATTAGCGCTGATTGTACGGCTGGTCGTCAGGTCGCCACCGCCCATGAGCCCGGCTCCTGCGGTAATCGTCGTACTGGTATTCGCTTTGCCTGCTAACGCCGGTACCGTAGGCATCGATGCTGTTCCGGAAAGGTCGCCGGCGAGCTGGATCGTACCTTGAGTCGTCGAAGTCGCCGGTGTAACAGCACCTGATTTGAGTGAGCCATCGGAATTATGCGCCTGCATCAAAAAGTCGTTGAGAATTCCTCCCCATTGACCACTATCGCCGCCAGGTTGTGGAAGTCGTGCCATAATGACGCGCGCTAACCCCTCTTATGCTTTTTTGTATGATAACACTCTACTATCATGACGTAAACAGTATAAGTGCAGTTTTTTACAACACCTCTATTTGTACCGTCAGATCACTTCCGGGAATCGTGGAGCCTACCTGTGCCACATCAACGGTAATATATGAACCAGCCGGAACTGATGCGACATCCATATTTGTAACGTAGTTCGAGACGTTCGCACCAGCAGCAATATTTGGACGGTTGGCCTGGGTGGTAAAGATCGTGGTACCATTGACCTTGATGTCGATAATGATCGCCGCGCCTGTTGGAGCGGTACCGACCGAAGCGCGAACACCATTAATCGTCCAAGCCATTGTGCGGTTGTTATATAAGCGGTGCACACCGGTTTCGGCCACCAAGGTGCCCGTCGATGAAAAGGTCTGGGTTTGAATCGGCAGCGACAACTGAGCAGCGGGCACTTTGGCAGTACCATCGAGTGATGCATAACCATTGGCAACACCTTTATTTGCCGTCTGTTCGGCGCCAGTGATACGGCTGTCATTACCCTGCGCAATCGTTCCGGCCGCGGTGCCGAAGTTTGCGGCGAGAGTGCGGTTTCCTGTCAGATCGCCGCCGCCAGTCAGGCCTGCGCCGGCCGTAATTGTCGTGGCGGCAGCGGCTTTACTAGAAAGACCTGGCACGGTCGGCGCTGTCGCGGTTCCACCCAAATCACCGGCGAGTTGAATAATGCCTTTTGCGGTCACGGTGGCATCCGTCGGCGCAGCGGCAGCAGGTAACTGCGCGCTCGGCACCTTGCCCGTCGCGTCAAGTGAGGCGTACCCATTAGCTACGCCTTTATTTGCCGCTTGCTCTGCGCCGGTAATACGACTGTCGTCACCCGCTGCCACAGTACCAGTCGTAGTACCAAAATTCACCGCAAGGCTGCGGTTTGCCGACAGGTCGCCACCACCCGTCAAACCGCTGCCCGCCGTAATGACCGTGGACATTGCCGCCTTACTGGCTAGCCCAGGGACCGTCGGTGATCCCGCCGTACCGCCAAGGTCACCGCCAAGCTGCACGACGCCTTTCGACGTAGTCGTTGCATCTGATGGCGCAGCCGATGCTGGCAACTGCGCCGATGGGACTTTGCCGGTTGAATCCAAGCTTGCATATCCGTTAGCCGCTCCCTTATTAGCAAGCTGCTCCGCACCAGTAATGCGACCGTCGTCACCTTGAGCCGCAGTACCAGCAGTCGTACCATAGACGACAGACAGCGTACGGCTTGTCGACAGATCGCCGCCACCCGTTAGACCCGTGCCGGCAATGATTGTCGTCGCTACCGCTGCTTTGTCTGCCAACCCCGGAACTGTCGGTGCCGATGCAGTGCCTGATAAGTCGCCAGCAAGCAGGATCACGCCCTTCGAGGTCGTGGTCGCATCAGACACCGTGCCGCCCGTACTTGCCGGCAACTGCGCACTGGGCACCTTGCCGGTTGCGTCTAGGCTCGCAACGCCGTTCGCCTGCCCTTTGTCACCGGATCTTACATACGACTCCTGCAGCTGCGAGGCGGTGATTGAACCCTGAGCAATAGCACTCCCTACAGCTGTCGGATCGAGCGAGCCATCGGAATTATGCGCCACATCAAGAAACGTGTTGAGAATGTCTCCCCACTGGCCAGTGTCACTACCGGGTACTGGTAATCGAGCCACGTGTTTGTTTCCTTGTGTCGCTTATGTTTATTGAATTAATGGTACCATAATTTTGACAAGATGTTACGTACCTTTTACAACGGGACTCCCCAGCCGCGGTACGGCCGATAGCTCGGGCTCAAAACTTCCACATACACCGTGCCGAGCATCCGTTTCGGCGTCCCGTACGTCGCCGTCTCGACATACAGCGTATCAAGTTGGCGCTGGGGATTGGCCTGGGTAGCCGTCTCGACATACAGCGTATCGAGCTGGCGAGCTGGAGAGGCACTAGCTGCAGTTGCCTCGACGTAGAGTGTATTGAGCTGGCGTGACGGTGAGCTATTCGAGCTTGTCGCCTCGACGTATTCCGTTAAAATGCGAGCGTCGGTCACGGCTTACGCCACCTCCATGCCCGCTTCGAGTGCATTTGCCCCCGCCACCGTCCAGGCAGCTGACGTCGCTGGATCGGTTTCACGCATTTGCGTATAGCTGGTAGCCGATGTTGAGAGTGACTGGGTCGTATCGTAGTAGACCCCCGCCCCAGACTTAAGCGCTACTTTGGCATTAGCCGTACCCGCATCTGACTTTTGCATATGTGCAACCGATTGCAGTCCGTACACCGTCGTTGTCCCAGCGGTCAAATCTGATAATGCATATGTATCGCGCTGCCCAGTCGTGGGTGACGCATTATACGTGGCATTATTATACGGCACTTCGCCGACATTGACATAGTTATTCGCCGAGCCAGTCGGGGCAAACTGGGTCGAAGAGCCCGCAGCGTTCGGGATTAGACTCTGGACCCGAATATCACCGAGGAAGGTATTGTTGGTTGTGCCGGTTGCGTCACAGACATAGAAGTCGTCGATCGAAATAATACTGTTATTTGCAGTAATGTACTTTCCCGTTCTAAACCGTACAGCATCAATATTCGTACTGGTGCCACCGTTCTTTGTGTTACCAGTAAAATTAATAACCTGCTTGCCATCAATGCGAACAATTATTTGACCAGTCGTGGCATTAATAGTAGCGAACATCTCAATGTAGTGCCAGTTTCCATCAAGCGTACCCGGAGCCGTTATGGCAATTTGTGTACCCGATGGTGTAATAAGAGTGCCCGCATTAGGATCACCTCGATACAGTGCGACTGCATTAGACGGCAGCCGGCGAATGTACACATGCCCCGTCACGCCGCTATCCCCATAAATACCAAACAAGTTTGCGGTCGGATCACTATTATTTCCAGCCTCCGTCCCTACCTGGATCGCTGCGCCCATATACAGCGAGGCCGAAGCTGGCAGCGCACGCATTATGGATAGACTCGAAACCGATGCCGTCGTATTCAGGGTTGCCGCCTTACCAGCACCAAGCCGTGTTCCTGTTGCAAAAGTTATATCAGATACTGACCCGTTAACTATCCACCGTAGTCCTACGTCCTGCAAGTCAAAGCCATCCGAATAAAGTAACGCCATAATTACGCCACCTCCATACCCGCTTCGAGATTGTTGGCATTACCAACCGTCCATGCCGCCGATGTAGCAGGATCGGTCTCGCGCAGTTGCGTATAGGCAGCCGGTGATGTGCCAAGCGACTGCGTCGTGTCGTAGTACACACTCGCGCCAGATTTCAATGCTACTTTGGCATTTGCCGTACCGGCATCGGACTTTTGCATATGCGCCACCGATTGCGTCGCAAGAACGGTCGTCGTGCCGACAACCAGGTCAGACAATGCATAGGTATCGCGCTGTCCCACCGTCGAGGAGCTGTTATAGGTCGCATCATTATATGGCGCGTCCCCCGCATTGGCATAGTTATTCGCTGAGCCAGTCGGCGTGAGCTGAGTTGATGATCCAGCGGCATTTGGGACCATCGACTGCACACGTACATCACCCAAGAATGTATTGTTTGTAGCGCCGGTCGCATCACACACATACAGGTCATCAATAGAAATGGGGGAGTTGGGGGTATTTAGATACTTACCTGTCCGAAACCGAATCGCATCAATATTCGTGCTTGTGCCACCGTTTTTGGTGTTGCCCGTAAAATTAATGACCTGAACACCGTCGACCTTAACTATCAATTGTCCCGTGGTGGCGTTAATGGTTGCAAACACTTCTATGAAGTGCCAGTTGCCGTCAAGCGTGCCGGCAGCCGTGGCGGCAATTTGCGTCCCCGAAGGCGAGCCCAAATTACCGGATGCCGGATCACCCCGATATGCGACGATCGAGTTATTGGACAGTCGACGAATATAGAGATGTCCCGTTGTGCCGCTGTCCGTGTAGATGCCGAAGAGGTTCGCAGTCGTATCATTGACATTGCCATTTTCGAGCCCCACCTGAATTGCCGCGCCGGCATAAATTGATGCCGAGGGTGGCAACTGGCGCATTATCGATAACGCCGACTGACTGGGCGTACTTGCCGACACTGCCAACGTTACAGCCTTGCCCGCCGAGAAACGCGTAGGCGTAGTATAGATTACATCAGCTGGCTGCCCCACAAGCACCCAGCGCATGGTCGCATCCTGCAGATCAAAGCCATCAATGTAGAGTAGCGCCATACTAACCCCTAAATTATATTGAGGCTAGTATAGCGAAAGCAGTATCATTCGTAAAGTTACTGTTTCGTCACTTTGACCATGGCGTGACGGATCGGCGTACTGCCGAGCATATAGCCGGCCTGAAGTTCTTCGGCAACTACCTCGTGCTCACCCTCGGCGTCTTCATCGAACTGAATTGCTTCGTGAATGCTCGGATCGAATTCCGTACCTGGCGTTGCATCGATCCGCTTGAGATTCAGCCCTTCGAGTGACTTTTCGAGGTGCTTGACCAGGCCGGCAACACCCTGCGCCCATTTGTTGTCCTGCAGCTCTTCTGGCATATATACGATCGCGCGCTCGATGTTATCGATGACCGGCAAAAGTTTAAGAATCGCCGACGACGCACCCAGTTCACGCGCGGTCTGCTTTTCGGCTTCGACACGTTTGCGGTAATTCTCAAAATCAGCCCTGGTGCGCTGCAAATCAGCCGTCAGTTCAGCAAGCTGCTGCTCGAGCTCGTTTGGCTGGTCGTTTTGTACTGGGTCTGCTGCTTTTTTCGTCATTTAATTCTCCTAAAACATTCCGGCAATGGCATGGAAAAAGCTGATAATCGCGTCGGCGATCGCCGTAATCACGGTCACGATACCGTTTACGATCGCCTGGAT
>JAEWBQ010000027.1 GCA_023391075.1 Candidatus Parcubacteria bacterium | reverse complement strand
ATCGCCATCAGGGTCGCGTTGCGCATACCCTTCTTGACCTTCTTGCGGAGCGCTTCCCAGTCGAGGCGGGCGGCGCGGCTAACATTGACCTTGCTCTTACGCTCGGTTGCCAGCGTGTCGATGGTGTCGATCGGGAGGATGCCCTTGCTCCAGCCACTTCCCTTGTAGGCTGGGTAGCTGCCCAGTTCTTTGGCGAGATCGGCTGACATGTCGATGGCGTGGTAGCTGATGAATTCCGTCAGCTGGTCGACTAGGTCGTAGGCTTCGTCAGATTCGTAGCTGATACCAAGCTGCTCGACGACGTCAGTAAAGCCCATGAAGCCGAGGCCGAGCGCGCGGGTCTGCAGGTTGGCATGGACGGCTTCTGGCACAGGCAGCGTCGTGATGTCACACAGATTATCGAGCTGGCGGATAGCGCTGCGGACACTGTCTTTGAGGCGATCCCAGTCCCAGGTCTTGTCAGCAGTCAGGTGCGCCACCAAATTGATACTCACCAGGTTACAGACAGCGATATTCTCGTTGTCCTGGGGCAGGGTGATTTCGGTACAGAGGTTAGAGAGGTGAATCGTACCGGTGTTGTTATTGAGCGCGCGGACGTTGATGGCGTCCTTCCAGGTCATCCATGGGTGGCCAGTTGCCTGCAGGCTGATCAGCATCTGGCGGAATTGCTCCTTGGCCGAGATGACTTCGAAGCGCTTGATGCGGCCGGCTTTGGCCTCCTTGATGTAGTGATTGTAGCGTTCCGCGAAGGCTTCGCCGTAAAGTTCGGTCAGGTCCATGACGTCCGCTGGATCAAACAGGTACCAGTCCTGGTCTTTTTCGACGCGGCGCATAAATTCATCACTCATAAAGACCGCGGTGTTGGCAAACCGGGTGCGGAGGTACGGGTCGCCCGAGTTCTGGCGCAGGTCGAGGAACTGGGGGAAGTTCAGGTGCCAGTTTTCCATGTAGAGCGCAGCGGCGCCGGCCTTCTTGCCCTTACGCGAGACGGCAAACAGCGCGGTGTCGATCATCTTCATGAACGGAATCGGGCCGGTGCTTTCGGTGTTGGTGCTCTTAACTGGACTGCCAGCCGCACGGAGTTTACTAAAGCCGATGCCGATGCCGCCGGTACCTTTGGCGATATACATGGTGTCGCGAATGCTCTTGGAGATCGAATCCATGCTGTCGTCGACGTTGATCAGGAAACAGTTACTCAGTTGCGGGAACGAACCACCAGCGTTCACGCGGGTCGAACCGCCTGGCACGTAGTCGAGGTTCGACATATGTTTATAAAAATCAATCGCTTCTTCGGTCGGGTTCTTGGCGTTCAGGCTCATACCCATGGCGATACGCATGTGAGTAAACTGCGGCACCTCGAGCGGTTCACCGCGACCCTTGCGCAGGGCATAGCGGTTCTTGTTCGTAATCACACCCAGGTACTTACTGAGTTTGTCGCGTGATGGGTCGAGTGCGGCGGCGATCTTTTTGAGATCAAAGCGATCGGTCTCGATCATACGCGCGTCGAGCAGGCCATCTTTGACAGCTTGCTTCAAATAGACCGGGAACTGCTTGGCGTGCAGTTTCTTCAGTTCGTCGTCGGTATCGTAGTCGCCGAGTACGCCTTTATAGATGGTCTTCAGTAGCAGTCGGGCAGCAATTTTATCAAAGTCAGGGTCGTCCTTGACGTTTTGCAGAGCCGTTTGGATGACCGCTTCGTCGAGCTGTTCGCTGGTGATGCCGTCAAATAATGTCAGCTGGACTTCGCTCGCCACCTGGACAACCTTGCTGATTTGATCAGGCAGCCCCTCGCTTGCCTTTACGAGCGCCAAATTAATCTTGTTGGCGTCAAATGGTTCGCGGGTGCCATCGCGTTTGACCACGTGAATTGTACTCATAGTATTTCCCCTATTAGTTAGTACTTAGCGACACATCACCTCCCTCAAAGTGGTGCAAGAAGAGTACCTACCGGCGGCGCCAGAGGTGATTCCCCTTACACATTGTGTCGTGTTTGTTTTACTGAACTACTACATATGTAGTGTCTGGGTATGACTATAGGCGCTACATATGCGTGGTGCAAGACTTTTCCTAGTGTTTTTCGTTGTAAATTTCATCAATTTTCATCGCGTCCATTCACTACCCCTTGAAAATGTGTGGAAAACCCGTGGATAATACCAGTAGCGGTATGTTTGTTATTTACAACGCTATATATAGTGCTTATGTCGTCTCTGTCTTCGTTTTGCGAAGCTGGCAAGATGTGCTTTAATCGATAAGGGTTCCTTACGGACCTCCTCAAGGCACTTAACCCTTACGGAGGACCACATGGACATATCTCGACACGGTGAAAAGATACATTTAACGTTCGAAGACAACGAGCGCGACACGATCAGTCATCTCGCCACCTCAGCACAACCGATCGTCGAAACGCGTTGCAGCGCCGAGGACAAGCAAATTATCGCCAGCCAGGGTCAGGAAGCCCGCGAAGCTGGCGATTTGCATATCAGCCTCGCCCACTACGAGCAACTGCGCCGCATCGCCCGCGTTGCCCTCACTACACCACACCAGCCAACACGTGAGCTCTTGGCTCAGCCCAAGCACGAGGCCGCGCTTGGTGCTATTCGTCATCTCTACGCCTCACCTAGCGAGCTATTGTAATACCAAGAAAATACGACGTCACGATGGACGTCGTATTTTCTTGGCGGAGAGGGGGAGATTCGAACTCCCGGTGCAGTTTTAGCCACACACCGCTTTTCGAGAGCGGCACCTTAAACCACTCAGACACCTCTCCAGCTTTTTCCATTGTACCAGATGCAGCGTATACTAGAAGTATGGAAGATTCGATTTTTACCAAGATCATCAAAGGTGAGATTCCTTCGGACAAGATTTACGAAGACGACCAAACACTCGCTTTTCTTGATATCATGCCCGATGAAGAAGGCCATACGCTCGTTGTCCCTAAAAAGCAGGTCGACAAAATCTACGAACTCGACAACGAAACGTACACTCACTTGTGGCTCGTTGCCAAAAAAATCGCCAAGCACTACGAACAAACACTCGATCGACGCGTCATATTCCAGGTCGTCGGCGTTGATGTCCCGCATGCTCACATTCATGTTATCCCCTACGATCCGATAAATCATCAACACCACGGCGAACATCTTGCCCAGAAGCGGCGCGCCGACCCTGAAGAACTAGCGGCGCTGGCCGAAAGGCTGGCTCTGTAATGCCCATCCGCATCCTCGCCATCGGTAAAAAGCACGAGTCCTGGGTGCACGACGGCATCGCCCGCTACCAACAGCGCCTCAAAGCACCGTTTACGGTCGACTGGCACCTGCTGTCGCATTCCTCGCGCGAGGGTGACGAAGCCCGCAAAGAAGAATCAGGCCGCCTGCTCGACAAGATCAATCCAGAGGATTACGTCATCCTGCTTGATGAACGCGGTATCAACCTCGACTCCCCTAGCTTATCGAGTTACTTGCTCTCGCCGCTGCAACGGTCGCAGACCGTTGTCATCATCATCGGCGGCGCCTACGGGGTCGACGAATCGGTTCATAAACGGGCTAATCTTATCTGGTCGCTCTCCAAACTTGTCTTTCCTCACCAGCTCGTCCGCCTCATCCTCGCCGAACAAATCTACCGCGCCCAGGCAATCGCCAGCGGTAGCCCCTACCATCACGAGTAACCAGCGACCATGTACGTCAACAAGGGCTGTAAAATCGGTGACATCACCGATTTTAGCCGAACGCTTATTTAACACTCCCGGTGGAGTATTAAATAAAGAGTGTACCGGGTTGATATACATGGGCGCTGGTTAATACACGCAACACATACTTGACAATCTTTAAATCTTATGCTATATTTCATAGTGTTACATCCTAACCAAAACAAACACCATGAAGTACCTTATCGAACGCCTCGCGATCACTATCAGTATTATCACCGCCCTGGGAATTTTCGTGCACGACATGAAAATCGATAAATTTACCCTGACGGCTCTTGCCCTACCGGTCGTCGTCGCTACCTTTGAAACCGGTTCGCGTATGGCGCTATTTGCCAATGATGCACACACCCATGTCGAACGGGTGTCGTTCGCCCAGGCCGTCGCCGACCTCCGTTCGCCGAGTCCTCGCGTCCAGCCCCGGGCTCACGACGATCGCAAACACCTCATGCAACGTTATGTCGCACGAGGCGATCGGTTCTTCGACAGCTACAATCTGCCGCTCGCCTAAGCGAGGACGTTCAGCTCATCTTGCAGGCGCTCAATCAGCGCCTGCGTTTTTTGCAGCTCTTCACGGGTCTCTTCGACCAGATGAGCGGGCGCCTTGGCGGTATAATTCTCGTTGCTCAGGCGGCCTTCAAGCGTCTTGGCGTACTGACGGGCTTCAGCCAAGCGGACTTCCAGGTTCGATTCGTGCTCTTCGAGCGTCTTGGCGTCGATGTCGAGCCAAGCTTCACGGCCAGAGTTCGCCAGGCGCAGACCACGGGCTTGGTCGGCAAATTCAACCGATTTGAGTTTCGCCAGGTGCCGAATCAGCTCAGCGTTATCGGCAATCAGGCTATCCTGCTGATACAAGAGGCCGTAGCGCTCGTTACCCGGTAGTTCACCCATCACGAAGCGAGCTTCGGCGACCAGTGCCTGTAGGCGGCCAAATTCAGCGGCCATCATATCGTTATATTCTGCCACGACTGGCCACGGCGTCGTAATAAGCAGGTCATTGTGCCAGCCGAGCGACTGCCAGATCGTCTCGGTCACGAATGGTGCGAACGGATGCGCCAGCTTCAGGCTGGTGTCGAGCACATAAGCCAGCATATCCAGGTTCTCTTCGACCTTGCTAGCTTCGATAAACCAGTCCGCGACACTGTCCCAGATAACATGGTAAACCGTCTCCCCTGTCTCGGCGAAGCGGTAGGCGGCCATGTGGCCATCAATGTCCGCCGCGGCCTGTTGCAGTTCGCTGAGGATCCAATGATCGGCTAGGCTCTTTGGCGTGACCGCCTGCGGCTGGTAGTTTTCACCCAACTTGCCCTCGATGAAACGAGCGACGTTCCAAAGTTTGTTGGCGAAGTTACGACCCGCGACCACTTTGCCAGTACTAAACGCCTGGTTCTGGCCGGCGCTGCGGCTGGCGATCAGGCCGAGACGTAGCGCATCCGAGCCGTACTCAGAAATCGCTTCCATCGGATTGATGACGTTGCCTTTGCTCTTGCTCATCTTTTGACCCTTTTCGTCGAGCACCAGGCCGTGTAGGTAGACGTCCTTAAACGGCACCTCACCCGTCGCATACAGGCCAAGCATAATCATGCGCGAGACCCATGGATACAAGATGTCGTGGCCGGTTTCGAGCACACTGGTCGGATAAAAGCGCTTGAGCGGACCATCGGTCAGATAATCGGTGGTAATAAACGGCCACTGACCACTGCTAAACCAGGTGTCAAACGTGTCTTCTTCGCGGCGATATGTTGTACCATTTACTACGATTACTTCTTGGTCAACCCGCTCGTCGAAGATCCAGTCTGCTGGGTCGTCGACGCTTTGGAAGGCTGGAATCGGAATCCCCCACGGAATCTGACGACTCAAGTTCCAGTCACGTAGGTTATCGAGGTACTGCACAAGCGTGCGGCGCTTACTGTCGGGATGGAAGGTAATCTTCCCTGCTTCAATCGCCGCTTTAGCGCCAGCCACAAGCGGTGCGACTTTGAGGAACCACTGATCCTTGATGAGCGGCTGAATCACCGTGCCACACTTGTAACAGTGACCGACAGCATGCTCGATCGCAGTTTCGCCGCGGCGCAGCTCCGCAGCTTGCAGCGCAGCCAGCACTTTTTTACGCGCATCGTCGACCGTTAGACCAGCAAATTGCGCCGGAACGTTGACCATCTTGCCGTCATAGCCAATCACTTCAAGGCGTGGTAACTGATGGCGCTCCCCTACTTCGAAGTCGTTCGGGTCGTGCGACGGCGTAATCTTGACCACACCAGTGCCATAGGCAGGATCGACATATTCATCGGCGATAATCGGGATCTCACGGTTAGTGAGCGGCAGCAGGACACGCGTACCGATCAGGTGCTTGTAGCGCTCATCATCCGGATGGACAGCGACAGCCGTGTCACCAAGCAGTGTCTCCGGGCGGGTCGTCGCAATGATCACTTCGCCGATCTGGTCGAGCAGCGGGTAGGCGATTTTCCAGAGTGTACCCTTCTCTGTTTTGTGCTCTACTTCGATATCTGCAAAGCTCGTCTGGTGCAGCGTACAGTAGTTAACGATGCGCTCGCCGCGGTAGATAAGCCCGTCGTCCCAGAGGCGCTTAAAGGTCGCGTAGACCGTATCGATCACTTTTTCATCAAGCGTAAAGACCAGATCTTTCCAGCTGGCACTTACCCCGAGGGCACGCAGCTGAAGCTCCATGTTGCCTCGCTGGCTCTCGACAAAATTCCAGACCTGGCTATAGAGCTGCTCGCGGCTAAAATCGAAGCGGCTCTGCCCCTTCTTGGTCAGTTCGCGCTCGTATACCACCCACGTTTCAAAGCCAGCATGGTCAGCCCCAGGAATATACGCCACTGCCCTGCCCTTCATACGGTAGTAGCGCGCCAAAATATCCTCAAGCCCTGCCATTAGGGCGTGCCCGATGTGCAGATTGCCGTTGGCGTTTGGTGGCGGCATCACAATACTGTAGGGTTCACCATCACCTTGCGGCGCAAATGCTCCCGAGGTTTCCCACAAGGCGTAAATGTTCGGTTCGTACTGGTTTGGATCGTAGGTTTTAGCAAGATTCATGACGCGGCTTTCACTGACATAATTACACGTGAAAAACAGACAAAAGACACCTAGTGTTTTCGTTCGAAAACACTAACTACCTCTGATGTTTCTCCCGTGTTTGTTTTCACCTCCTAGTATAGCACATGGCACTCACACCACCAGTGGTATACTAGGGTTATGTATAGCGTCACATCGTGCACCGACCAGTCAGTCTGGGATACCTACGTCATTGACCATGGCGGCCACCCCCTCCAGCTATGGGGTTGGGGGGAAGTAAAGGCGGCGCATAATTGGCGTGTCGAGCGGGTCTTTGTCGGCGACGGGACGCCTATTGGCGCCGCGCAGCTACTGATCCGCCCGGTACCTGCACCGCTCAAAAGCCTCGTGTACATTCCCCGCGGGCCCGTCTGCAAAGAGGCAGGGGAGCATACCGGCGAAATTCTCGAGGCTCTGGCTGACTACGCCAAGCGACAGTACGGCGCTATTCTACTGACCATCGAACCACACTGGCGACAGTGGCCTCAACTAACCGGTTGGCATCGGAGTAGCAATACGATCCTGATTCCTCGGACGCTTATCCTCGACCTCACTCACACCGAGGACGAGCTGCAAGCCGCCATGGCCAAGAAAACCCGCCAATATATCCGTAAATCCGCCAAAGAGGGGATTGAACTCAGTCGCGTCACGACTCATGAGCAGCTTGCCGACTGCCTTGCCATTTACCGCGAGACCGCCGAACGCGCCGGCTTCCCACTGCATGACGACCAGTATTACTACGACATCTTCGACAAGCTTGGTGACCATTCGCCCGTCTTCATCGCCAGCGAAGCAGGGAAGCCCGTTGTCTTTTTGTGGCTCGCGATCAGCGGCGACATCGCTTTCGAGCTCTACGGCGGCATGAACGACCGCGGCCAACAACTCCGCGCCAACTATGCGCTTAAGTGGCATGTGATCAGCACGATGAAAAAATGGGGGATTCGGGAGTACGACATGAACGGCCTGCTGAACGACGGCGTCAGCACCTTCAAGCAAGGCTTTGCCGACCACGAAGACCTGCTCGTCGGCACCTACGACAAGCCGCTCTCACCGCTCTACTGGGTATGGGCCGTCGGCCTGCCGTACGCCAAAAAGCTGCTGCGTGCGATCAAGCGTCGCTAGTCCTCATTCAAAATTGTGAAATATTTCACATATTTCACGTGTAACTACTTATGCTTATGTCAGACAGGCATGACCAAGTAACTACCTAAGAAGGGCAGCAACCAATAGATATAGCCGGGACACTATTTCCTGGAACGTTCGTATCAGCCTCTACACCAAGAATCAATAGGATACCCTCGTAGCCAATAGCGAAGGGTGTTTGTGCAGCATCTCACTCGTTTGCTGGCAAAAGAAAACAGCACCGAGTGCTGCTTACTTATAAAATGCTTAGCTATAGATTAAGCAGTCGTCTTCCATGCGGTTTTCGTCATCGAAAGACTCGGCACGACCTCCATCTCCCGTGGGTCGACCGGCGCATTTGCCTGGGCATAGTAGCACCCTAGGGTGGCAATCATGGCCGCGTTATCGGTACAGAGGTTCATCGGGGCGTAGTCAATCGCAATCGGCAGCCGTTCGCTCAACTGACGGCGCAGTTCTTGGTTGGCCGCCACCCCGCCGGCGATGACGACCGAGGCAGGTGAGTAATCGCGAAAGGCCTGTTCTGCTTTGTCGACCAGCGTTTCAATGGCAATACGCTGGAAGCTCGCGGCAAAGTCTGCCCGCTGAGTAGCCGTAACACGCCCTGGAAGCTCGTGCGAAGGAAAAGTGAAGTCCACACCCACCTCAGCCTGTACGGCGCGTAAAACGGCCGTTTTCAGGCCCGAGAAGCTGAAGTCGTATGGTCGGTCCAGTCGTGCCTTCGGCAGCTTATATCTATAAGCGTCGCCCTCAAGCGCTGCCTTGCTGATTGACGGACCACCCGGATACGGGAGACCGAGAATTTTTGCCACCTTATCGAAGGCTTCGCCGACCGCATCGTCGCGCGTCTGACCCAACAGTTCGTAATCACCATGATCGCGAAAGAGCACGAGCTGGGAGTGACCACCGCTGACAATCAGGGCTAGCAGCGGAAAGACCGGCGCCCGTTCGTTGAGGAAGTTGGCGTAGACATGCCCTTCGACGTGGTGAATCGGATAGAGCGGCTTACTCTTTACCAATGCCAAGGTGCGCGCCGCCAGCGTGCCGACCAACAGGGAGCCGATCAGTCCCGGCGCATAGGTCACGGCAATGCCGTCGATATCGTCCCAGGTTACATTCGCGTCACTCAGTGCTTTGTTGATCACGGGGTTAACGACCTCGAGGTGCGACCGGGCAGCTACTTCCGGGACCACGCCGCCGTAGGCGGCATGGATATCAATCTGCGAATGAACGACGTTACTCAATAGACGCCGGCCGTCTTCGACCACCGCCGCTGCCGTCTCATCGCAACTGCTCTCAATTCCCAGAATTCTCATCTGTTATAGTATAGCACTTTGCCATCACGCTTCCCGCGCTATGGTAATTTGCGCTACAATAAGCTGTATGAAACAGGAGTTGGTCAAACGCGTACGTCAGGTATTACCAAAGGGGGCAGTGCGCGGCCTCGAAGAAGCCTACCGCATCGCCCGGGTGCACGTCGTCAGTGCCCGCTACGGCTACCCAGCGCAAAACCTCAAGGTGCTTGCCGTTACCGGCACCAATGGCAAGACGACGACCGTCAATTATCTCAATGAAATCCTCAAAGAAGCCGGGCTCAAAACCGCCATGTTCAGTACCGCCGTCATCGAAATCGATGGCAAGCGGCAGCTGAACGACCTGAACGCGACAGTCGGCACCACCGAGCGGATGCAACAATTCTTCCGCGATGCCAAGCGGGCGGGCGTCGACTATGTGGTACTTGAAATCACCAGCCATGCTCTCCACCAACACAAGCTGGCCACGGTGCCGATTACGGCCGCCATCATGACCAACCTCACTCAGGACCACCTGGACTACCACGGCACCATGGAGCGCTACGCCGAAGCCAAAGGCAAACTCTTTGCCGGCAACCCGCAGTTCATCGTCCTCAATCACGACGACGAATGGTTCGACTTCTTCAACAAGTACCAGGCCGGCGCCCAAAAGATCACCTATGGCACCGATGATGCCGCCGAAGCCAAGATCGATTACGTCAAGCTCTACAAAAAGGGCAGTGAGGCGACTATCGTCTTTGATCACCAAGTCAAGCTCGACCTCGCGACAGCCCTGCCAGGTAAATACAACGTCTATAACATGACAGCCGCCGCCTCGTGCGCCTACCTGCTCGGTATCAAACTGAATGACATCGTCGAAGGTGTCGCCAACCTCGAAGGCGTCCCCGGCCGCTTCGAGCGCGTCGTCGAAGGCAAGGATTTCGACGTCATCGTCGACTATGCCCACACGCCAGATGCCATGGAGAAGTTACTCGACGCCAGCAAAGCCATCACCAAGAACCGCACTATCCTCGTCTTTGGTGCCACTGGCGACCGCGACAAAGGCAAGCGCCCGATTATGGGTGAAATCGCCGCGCGCATGGCTGACCGCATAATTTTGACCGACGCCGAGAGCTACAACGAAGACCCGGCCAGCATCCGCGAACAGGTCATGGAAGGCATCGAACGCGCCGGCGGCAGTGCCAAGACGACCGAGATCGGTGATCGTCATGATGCTATCAAAAAAGCCATCGACATCGCCACCAAGGGCGACACGATTCTGATCACCGGCATGGGCCATGAGCAGTTCCGTATCGTCAACGGCGAACGCCTGCCGTGGAATGACGGCGACGTCGTCCGCGAACTCCTGAGCAGCAAATAAAAACTGGGGCGATCGCCCCAGTTTTTTAATAAAAGTTCTCGTGATAGCGCCGGTTGTGCCAGCTGAGCGCCAGCCGTTCACCATACTTTTTCCACAGGTTATACCCACGGGGAGAAACTGGCAGATCATAGACGCCGACATATTCCGTCACCGTCTTATTGAAACTCGTCTTGAACCGGCCCAGGCCGTAATGCGGATGCTCAGGGTTGCTGAGTTCGGCAATCGGCGGCACACCACATAGGTCATGCACCGTCGAGCCGTGGGCTTTGGCCCATTCAATCACCCGCCACTGCAGCAGGTGACTGGCGCCGTAGACCGTGCGCTCACGTACACTCGCCCCATCCTTGTAGGTGCTCTTGGTGCCATAGAGCAGGGCATAGGCGCCGGCGACCAGCTTGCCCTCGACGTAGGCAAAGAACAGCTGCCCTTGGCCCCTCTCGGCAAACCCCTGCCAAAATGCCTTGTAGTAGCCATAGTCTCGAATCCGGAACGCCCCTTGGGCCGTCGCCACATAGAGATCATACATCACGCGGCACATTTCGTCGGTCGCCTCGACCGCCCGCACTTCGACGCCGTCGCGCTCCGCTCGGCGAATGGCGTGGCGACCTTTTTGATTGAGGCTGCTCATCACCGTCTCAATATCCGGCGACAGGTCGATCAGCACCGTCGAAAAGTTCGGCTGAATCGGATCGGCTTTGGTAAGACCTAGTTTTAACAGGTCAGCCACCGTCTCATCGCCCTGCTCGAGTTCCGGTTCGAGCTTGATCAAGAAGACGCCCTGGCTCGCTGCAAAGTCGCGTAGTTTCGGCAGCAAGTCGTCCAGTGCACGCATCGAGGTAATTCCCGGCCCCTTTGGCAGGTACCAGAGTTTTCCGATCAGCGGGATCGACTTTTCCAACGCCAAAACCACGAGGTCGTCAGTGGCAATGTAGCGGGGCGTCCAACCGCCGCGGCGCTTGAGGTCGGCAAACGTGCTGCTTTGAAAGACGTTACCCTGATCGGGATTGGCTATGACCTGGTCATCCCAGGTTGTAATTTCATCAGAGGTCAAAAAATGCATAGACATTATTAGTATTGTACTGCAATTACCAAAAAAGGAGGAACCCCTCGGCGCCGGAGCACCGAGGGGCAGATACCTCTACTGCATATGCAGGAGGTTAATCGTAGTCGCCCACGATTACCTGGGCGGGCTGCATGTCCTGTTCGCCCGGATGACCGAGCAGTAAACTGACATGCCGTCCGTCATCGGTTACACAGTGGGCAATTTCGCTGCCGTCGGCGAGCGTTGTCCGCGCACCGTCGGGGTCGAGTTTTATTGTGAGGGACATTGCTGGAACAAATCCGGCATCACCGTCCAGAGTATCAACATCCAAGCGGTAGAACGCGTCGCCGGGTTGGCGACACGCTAGGAGTCCCTGAATCACGTCGTGGGATGTTACGCGGCTAAACAACTGCCGCTTGGCCGTTGCCATCATGTCACGTCCTTTATGTATGTCAACCAATGCGAATAGCTACAAATTTACAATAACATAATACCTACGATTTGTAAACCGTAGGTATTATGTTATTAATAATGAATCAGCTTATTTTCGCTTGACGGTGTTGCCGTAGAAAATCGCATCGCTTTCGAGTGCGTTCTCCCTATTTGCAGTCAAGGTTTCGGCAAAATCCGTACGAGGCCTTGCAGCAGCCTCATTAAAGGCTCGCGAACCTAGCTGTTTTGCCTGCTGCGTAACTGTTCGGTTGTAACTAACCAATTCGTTAAAAGTATCGATTTCTTCAGCGCTAAGCGTCGAATGCATGTCGACAAGGGCGTCGTAGTCAGCTTCAGCAGCTTCGATAGTAGGCTTGTGGCCAGTTGAGAGCGTTTCGTTCACGATAAAAGTTCCTGTGTTTGTTTTATTGATCGTGTCAGTATCTTACCATTTTTGTATTGAAAAGTCAATAGCTCCCGCACTTCACCCCAGTTCACCCGCAAGGGATTTGCTATACTAAAATTATGAGTGAAGAACTAATTAGTGCCTATGATATCCGCGGCACGGACGCGACCGGCCTGACGGTAGAGTGCGCCTGGAACGTCGGCAAAGCCGTCGCGGATTGGCTGCCGACCGACGGGGTCGTGCTGGTCAGCGGCATTCCGAGCGAAGTCAGATTGCTCGAGGCCGCCGTCGAGGGGCTCCGCCTGCAGGGACGGGCAGTCATGACCGCCCCACAGATGAACAAGGAGCAGGTGATGGAACGGATCACGGCCGACCGCCTGTCGGGCGCGGTGATTATCGGCTACGACGAGCTGACCGATATGAAGACGATTGAGATCTACCAGCACGAAGGCCACCTGATAACCAGCGAGACGGGCCTGATGACACTTCGCGACCTGGTCCAAGCTGGTAACTTCGTCCCGGCCGCCACCAAAGGTGAACTGACCAGCCTGGTATAATCCGACAGAATTACTTTTAGCACTCTTGCCATGAGAGTGCTATTTTTTGTACAATAAATAGGCAATTAAGATATGGAGGAAGCATGACGACACCTATCAAACCTCTCGCTGACCGCGTGGTTGCCGTGCGCGAAGAAGCCAAAACGACCACCGCCAGCGGGCTATATCTACCCGACAGCGCCAAGAAACAACCGGCCGTTGTAAAGATCACCGCCGTCGGACCAGACGTCAAACATCTCAAGGTTGGCGACCAGATCGTCTATAAAGACTACACACCGACCACGGTCACGGTGGATGATACGGACTATTTAATTATTAACGAAGAAGACGTCCTGGCGACGATCTAGGAGGAACTATGGCAAAGAAAGTATTCTATGATGATGACGCCCGCGCCCGCGTCCTGGGCGGCGCCAAAGCGCTCTACGACGCCGTCAAAGTAACCTACGGACCAAAAGGCCGCAACGTGGTAATCGCCAAGGGCTACGGCGGCCCGACCGTCACCCATGACGGTGTCAGCGTCGCCGAAGCAGTCGATCTGCCTGAAAACGACGACGAGACCCTGGGCTATAAAGTCGGCGCCGAGCTCATCAAGCAGGCCGCCAAGAACCTCAACAAAGCCGCCGGTGATGGCACCACGACTGTTACTGTCCTGACCTACAGCATCTTAAACGAAGCCAACCGCTTAATCGCTGCTGGCCACAACCCCCAGGAACTCCGTAAAGGCATCGAGCATGCCGGCGCCGAAGTGGTCGCTGAGCTCGGTAAGCTCGCCGAGAGTATCGAGGGTAAGAGTGACCGCGTCGCCGAAGTTGCCACGATCAGCGCCGGCGACAGCGAAATCGGCAAATTGATCGCTGATGTTATCAGCAAAATCGGCAAAGACGGCGTCGTCACCGTCGAAGCGGGGCAGGGCCTTGACCTTGAAGCCGAAGTCGTCGAGGGCTTCTCACTCGACCGTGGATTCGTCAGCCCATTCTTCGTCACCGACGTCAACCGCCAAGAAGCCGTCTACGACAAGCCGGCCATCGTCATCACCGACAAAAAGATCAGCAGCGTCCAGGAAATCCTGCCGCTCCTTGAAAAGCTCGCCCAAGCCGGCCGCAAGGACGTCGTCCTGATCGCCGACGAAGTCGAGGGTGAAGCACTGAGCATCCTGGTGCTTAATAAGCTCAAGGGCGTCTTTAATACTGTTGCCGTCAAGGCACCATCATACGGCGACCGCCGCAAGGAAATCCTCGAAGACATCGCTATTCTGACAGGAGCGACCGTCGTGAGCGACGACCGTGGTATGACGTTTGAGAATACCGGTCTGGAAATCGTCGGCAGCGCCCGCAAGGTCATCGTCGGCAAGGATGAGACAACAATTATCGAAGGAAGCGGTACGGAGAGGGATGTCAAAGCACGGATCGCCCAGATCGAAAGCCAACATGAAAGCGCCACCAGCGAATATGACAAGGAGCAGCTCGTCAAACGCGCCGCCGCCCTCAGCGGTAAGGTCGCGGTTATCAAGGTCGGTGGCGCCAGTGAGACTGAAATCGATGAAAAGAAGTTCCGCGTCGATGATGCTGTAGCTGCCACGAAAGCAGCGCTCGCCGAAGGTATCGTAGCTGGCGGTGGCGTGACACTCGTCAACCTGTCAGCTCAGCTTACCGCCGACGGATCAGACAGCATCGCTGCTGGTCGCCAGATTCTGAAGAACGCGCTCAAGCAGCCGTTTACCCAGATCATGGAAAACGCTGGCCTTAATAGCGCCGCCCTGCTTGCACAAGTCGAAGCAGGCAAACCAGGCTTCGGCGTCAATGTCATGCAACCAGAAGCGGGCCTAATCGACGTCAAGAAAGCCGGTGTCATCGACCCGGCCCGCGTCACCAAAGAAGCGGTCCAAAACGCCGTCTCGATCGCCAGTACCGCGGCGACGATGGGCGCGCTGGTCGTCGACATCCCTGAACCGGAAGCACCGGCCGCTGCCGGCATGCCAGGTGGTATGGGCTTCTAGCCTATACCACCGTCACTAAAATACCTCGTCTAGAGCGAGGTATTTTATTATGGCCGACAACTGCTACTGTTGCGGACCAGCTAGGAAGTCGATTTCCTTGATGATATCGAGCAGGGCCTGGGCGCGGCGTGATTCATCAGCAATGCTGTGCGCTGCTTCGTACGCAGCAGGAATCAGCGTCTTATCATCCGTTGAGCGGAGCAAGAGCAGGTAAGTGTCGAACTTCTCTTCAGCTTCAAGATTGAGCTTGTCGACCAATGGACGTAGTTCCTGGAGTGCTTCGTTCTTGATAGTAGCGAGATCGTCAGCGGGTGCCGGAGCAGGGGCGACAGCCGGTTCAACAACTGGCTCAGCCGGAGCCGGAGTATCTGCCAAGGCATCTACTTGGTCGTCAGCCGGTGCAGGCACTTCTTCGAGAGTAGGCATCGGGATAACCGGCGGCTCGATTGGAGCCGAAGTATCCGCTGGCCCGTTAGCGTCTTGTGTAATGCCTGCGAGTACCTTCGCAAGCTCTTGGTCGTCACTGATTGGTTGCTGCGTTTGCGGCTGAATATCCATACCCACCTCTGATATTACTACTTATGCTTTGTTACTAAATACTGTATCATAGAAAGACGAAGCGAGTAAAGCAGATGAGCTTGCTCATATGATTTCGAGCGAGGATTTTCTATATGGTTTTAAAAACCATATAGAAAAGGGAACCAATCATTACTATACAACTGCAAGAAAACAGCAAGTGAATAACAGAGGAGTGGGCATGCTAGACGACCAAAATGTACTGAAACAGCGCGATCCGAGCGGCGCGCTCGACGTCGCAGCACACCAATACGAACAAGCGGCCTTCCCGGTCGACATCAAGCAGCCCGAACACGACGGGCGCGCGATTCACCAGGTCGTCATTAGCGGCATGGGCGGCTCAGCGCTTGCAGCTCTGCTCGCCAAAACTTGGCTCAAAGATGAGCTAACCGTCCCCTTTGAAGTCATCCGCGACTACGACCTGCCGCACTACGTCGGCCCGTCGACACTCGTCATCACCAGCAGCTACTCAGGTAATACCGAGGAGACATTGAGCTCGCTCGTACAAGCCAACACCCACGGCGCCCAGGTTGCCATTATCGCAAGCGGTGGCGCACTCATCGAACAGGCTCTGTCGACCGGCGCTACCTACGTGGAGCTGCCAGGACATCTCCAGCCACGCATGGCTGTGCTGTATAACCTCCGCGCCCTCGTTGCGCTGATGGTACACTTCGGGCTCGTCTCACCCGAACGGTTCGAGGACATCGCTCGCACTGCTGAATGGCTGCGCGACGAATCAAGTAAATGGGGGAGTGACGTAGCCACGGCACAAAACCCCGCCAAACAACTTGCACTGCAAGCGGTTGGTAAAACGCCGATCTTCTACGGCGGCAGTCTAACCGCACCGGTCGCCTACAAGTGGAAGATCAGCTGGAATGAAAATGCCAAAAATGTTGCCGTCTGGAATCAATACCCCGAAGTCAGCCATAACGAGTTCATCGGCTGGACGTCACATCCCATCGAAAAACCGTTTGCGGTTTTTGACCTCGTGAGCCCGCTCGAACACCCTCAGATTAAGCGCCGCTTCGAAATTACCGACCGGCTTTTGAGCGGTCAGCGCCCCAAAGCGACGACCATCACCTTAGCGGGCGATACCGTCATTGCCCAGTTACTCTGGGGAAGCATCCTGGCTGATTTCGTCAGTATCTATGTCGCCATCTTGAATGGGGTCGACCCGACGCCCGTTCCGCTTATCGAGAAGCTCAAAGCCGAACTGGCTTAATGATATTGGCGCAGTGATTCAATCGGATCTTTGCGTGACGCCCGGATTGCCGGGTACAGGCCGAACACGCCGCCCGTAATCAGTGCTGTGCCAAACGCAGCAACAGCGACTGGCCACGTAAAGGCAGGGTCGAATGTCAGGAACGTGCTGATAACGAACGCGATCAGGTAGCCCGCCAAGTAGCCAAGGACACCTCCGAGGAGGCTCAGTAGCAGTGCTTCGACCAAGAACTGGCCGATAATATTGAAGTTACTGGCGCCGACCGCCTTGCGCAGGCCGATTTCGCGCGTCCGTTCCGCGACGCTAACGAGCATGATATTCATGATACCCACACCGCCGACGATCAGCGAAATACTTGCGATAACTGCCATAACCGTCGTCAGACCGACAAAGAACTGGCTGGTTGGCTTGGCGATATCGCGCCCGGATAGAATCGTCGTATCAGTTTCGCCGAGGTGGTTACGCTGCAGCAAATGACTCATTGCGCTGACGACGCCCGGTAGCTGTGCGGTGCTATCGGCCCGTACATTTATCTGCTGGATCTGTGCCGTCCCTTGGTGAAAGTCCTTGGCGGCATCAAGCGAAATAATGGCGGCGCTATCAAAATCAACCGTCGTGAAATTGATCGGATTATTGAGCCGCTTGAGGACACCGATCACCCGGAACTGTTGGCCTCGAATCTTGAGGATCTTGCCGAGGGACTGCTCGGTCCCAAAGACATCAACCGACAGCTGGTCACCGATGACAACCGTATGCGGATCGGTGTCGTCGTCAAAGAACTGGCCGACCGCGACCGGCAGCGACATCGTGCTTGGCAGGTCCTTCGTCGTGGCAACGATTTCACCCTGATGCACGGTACCTTCCTGTGCACCGACCGTTCCCGTCAGGAGCATTAGCGGGGCCGCCGCTTGGATATGGGGTAGCGCGGCAATATCACTGGCGTCCTTCTCGCTGATCGTACTGGTACCAAACGCCTGCTGGGCGAGGGGATTAGACAGTTCACTCGTCTTTTTTGGCTGCACGCCCGGCCGGACAATCGCCACATTGCCCTCGAGTGCCGTTACCTGCCCCTCGATGACTTTCGTCACACCCGCACTCAGCGAGAGAATGATCGTCATGCTGGCCACGCCAATCGCGATCCCGAGTACAGTGAGCAGGGTGCGGATACGGTTTGCCTTGAGCGACTGCTGGGCGCCGCGCAGATGATCAAACAGGAGTGTGTGTGCCATTTACTTTGTCCTCCGTTTGGCTTTTTCTTTTTTCTTCGTGACGCGCGCACCAGTGCGGCGGGCGGCCAGACTGACTTTTTCGGCTGCTGGTTTCGTCGCCGGTTCCCGCAGCTGCGTATCACTATCAATCGCGCCGTCAAGCATATGAATGACCCGGCTGGCGTAGGTGGTCAGATCAGGGTTATGCGTCACCATGATGATGGTATTGCCTTGCTTATGCAGGTCGGATAATTCTTCCATAATGACGTGGCTCGAGCGGCTGTCGAGGTTACCCGTGGGCTCATCGGCTAGGATAATCGAAGGGTTATTCACCAGTGCTCGGGCAATCGCGACGCGCTGCATCTGGCCGCCAGACAGTTGCCAGGGCTTGTAGTATTCGCGCTCACTGAGGTGAAAACTCTTCAAAATATCGCTCGCCATCTTGAGGCGCTTCAAGTGTGATACCCCGCGATAGGTGAGCGGCAGCGCAACGTTATCAATGACCGTCAGGCGATTAATGAGATTGTAGCTTTGAAAGACAATCCCGATCCGCTCCGACCTAATACGAGCCAAGCGGACATGTGACAACTGGCTGACCGACGTGCCGTCGAGCAGATAGTCGCCGTCGTCCGGCCGGTCGAGAAGACCCAGGATATTGAGCAGCGTCGTCTTGCCGCAGCCGCTCGGACCCATAATCGTCACGAACTCACCCTTTTGAATCGTCAGATCGATCCCGTCGAGCGCGCTATGCGTCGCCTCGCCGAGGCCGTAGTGCTTCTTCAGGCCGCGCAGTTCGATAACAGGTGGGATTTTGTCAGACATCTTTTCCTATTATAGAGAGGTTGATCAGTAAAAGGCAATCGAAGAAGTATTGTAAAATAGATAGGTGCTTCTACGGAGAGGTGCAAGAGTGGTTGAATTGGCACGCCTGGAACGCGTGTGTGGGGTCATACCTACCCAGGGTTCGAATCCCTGTCTCTCCGCCATAGAAAAAAGACGAGCAACACTCGTCTTTTTTCTATGGTACACCCGACAGGATAGCGGTCGCTTCGCTTCCTATTTCCGCTTGCTGGTACAAATATGTACACATATTTTTACTGCACATCGCTTCACGAACCTTACGGTTCGGATTCGCAAGCGCGAATCTATCAAGAAAATAACCCCACGCGAACGTGAGGTTATTTTCTTGGTACACCCGACAGGATTCGAACCTATGGCCTTCGGCTCCGCAAGCCGACGCTCTATCCAGCTGAGCTACGGGTGCAAATCGCGGTGTCATGCATTGAAACAATACATAACTCCGCTATTCGTGTAACTAGAAGGTGCCTTCGCGCCTGTAGCGACGAACAAAGGATAGTATAGCATGTAATAGAGGTCAAAAGCAAGCTTAGATGCGCAGTTTGCGGAGCAATCGGTCGACGAAATCCAGGTGCAAGTCACGCATCGGCAGGCGTGTTCCAAGCATATCGACGAGCTGTTCGCCAACATTCTCTGGGAAATAAACGGACACACCAGGACGGAAGCGCTTAGTCGGCACCAGCATAATCGAGTACTCACTACCGTCATGAATCACTCCGAACGCCTTGAAATCAACAAAAGGATAGAGATGGTCGTTGACGTGCAGTCCCTTGCGGCTCAGACTGTAGCTCATCAGGCGAGGTGGGCGCTGCGTATAGGTCAAAAGCGCGACCGCCATAACAGGGACGAGTACTGCGAAGGTCCAGGACTGAATCACAAAAATCGCGATAGCCATGAGCCCGAGCGTCACCACAACGAAGAGCACGAACCACGATGCATTCTTGTCGTGCTGAATATATTCGGTTGCCTGCCACTGGACCACTTGGTCGTCGACCGGCTTTTGCTCAACAGAATCTTGTTCAGGCACCGGGGCGACAGATGGCGGCGCAACGGATTGCGTCGGCTCCACGGGAGCCGGAGTAGGCACGAATGGCATTGGCGTCGGGTCTGGTGCCATCGTGACGACAGGCGTCAGTGGCACCTCGGCAGGCGGTGCGACATAGGGCGCCTGGGATGGCTGCTGATCAGGCTGACGCCAGGCGTCATTGCTATTTGGCTGCATAGGGACAGTATAGCATGAGTGGAATCACAGAATGAAGATGCCCCTCGGACGGAATCCGGGGATTTGCAACTCTCGCCAGCAACAAAGAAAAATGCCGAGCGCTTGCTCGGCATTTTTCTTGGCGGAGGAGGGGAGATTCGAACTCCCGCTACAGGTCTCCCCGTACTAACGATTTAGCAAACCGTCCCCTTCAGCCACTTGGGTACTCCTCCATATAACAGCAGATGCTGCTGTGGCACTTCACCGATTGTAGCATAGAACAGGGGCGGAGGGTAGACCAATTCGATATAATTTGCTAAAATATTACTATATGATCCAATATGTAACTACAGCATTTACTCAGCTCGCCGCCCTCACGATCCAGGGTGGGGCCGATGCTGCCCGCGGTGCCGACCAGGCTACGAATTTATTTGGTGCGACAGGCATATTTACGACGATTACAAATCTACTGCTCTTTATCATCGGTGCCATTGCCGTCATTATGATCGTGATCGGCGGCCTGCGTTACGTTCTCTCGGGGGG
>JAEWBQ010000020.1 GCA_023391075.1 Candidatus Parcubacteria bacterium | reverse complement strand
TTTGGGACGTGCCAGCGCCAATGCGCGTAGTGGCGACAGGCAACTCGTTTTGGAACATCATCAGCTCGATGCGCCCGCATACGCTGCGCAACTTCGCCTCGCACTCGCAGCCGATGGATGCACTGGTAGAGATGAACTTTTGGAGCACGCGCTCAATCGTCGAAGACGGTCACCAGTACTGGCGCAGCTACTTTTATTTCGGCGGGAACTATTCCGTCACGCCGATTTACGTGCCGATTTACCAGGACGCCGTCTTGTCGGAAACCTACTGGAAGACCCTCAAGGCACAGTTCAAGCAGTTACGCCGCTGGGCGTATGGCGCCTCAGATGTGCCATATGTCGCAACCCGCGTCTTTACGAGGCGCCGGAACGTCTCGTTTCTGGGTGGCCTGGGCCGGTTCGCGCGGCTCGTTGACGGCCACGTCACGCTTGCTAGTATGTCGATTTTGGTGGCCTTTGGCGGCTGGGTGCCGCTGCTGGTCAACAGCAAGGCAGCCCATGATATCGCTGCCCATCAGCTGCCGAACGTTGTCAGTAGTATCCAGCAGGTCGCACTGCTGGGCCTAGCGATTACGATCTTTTTCAGCTTCAAGATGCTGCCGCCACGGCCGGAGCGCTACAAGCGCCACCGAACGATCGGCATGGTCCTGCAGTGGGCGCTGATGCCCGTCACGGCAATCGTCTATAGCGCGCTGTCTGCTTACAACGCTCAGACCCATCTACTGCTTGGTAAATATCTCGACAAGTTCGACGTCACCGAGAAGGCGACGCATCAGTCGGTCGCCCGCGCTCGCGCAGCGAAGGCCGCCCGCGCCGCTTCGTCGAAACGATAAGCTGGTGCTGTGCGGCATATTGGATAGCCGCGAGTTCATCGTAGCGCTTCAGCACCTGGTGGGTGACGGCCGCGATTTCTTCGGGCGTAATGACTTCGGTTTCGGTGGCAAGCTGGGTTTCAATGGTTTCTGCTAGATCGAGCAGCGTCGTATCGATTTGCGCTGGATCGTGCGGGAAGGCACGTGACAGGCTAACGATCAACTTGCCGAGATTAAAGGCTGTCTCATGGCTGGGGTGAATGACCGGTTGGTTATGGGCCAATGATGGCCGTTCGGTCGTCGTGAATACGGTCCCACAGCTCGGGCAGCTGCGCCGCCGCCAAATGCGCGGCTGTTTTTTATGGCCGCGTGAATTAGTTACCTGGGTCTTCGGATAGAAACAATTTATACAAAACATGTCTATATATTGTCATACCCCTAGTCAAAAAGCTAGTGGATAACCTGTGTGGATATGCGGAAAAGTGGGAAAACAAACACCCCTCAGGTGAGGGGTGCGGGGATCATGAGCGGAGCGCGACTACGAATCGGTCCGAATGCGAACGTCTTTTTTCGCTTCGTGCCAACTTTTATCGTATTCGTAGTACAGGTGAAGTTTGGCAAGAGCGGATGGTTTGATGTCTGTATCTTGTGCCATGATTTAATAGTAGCATAAGCATCATATTTTGTCAATATACGCTCTATCAATGCAATATATCATAAGCGGTATACGCTTTCGGAATCAGGAGTAAATAGCCCCGTGGAAAACTTTTCCGCCCTGTGGGTAAAAGTGTGGGAAAGATCGATACAAAAAAGAAGTCCTGCGGTAGCAGGACTTCAAGTGGCAAAATATGGTGGGCGATAGAGGAGTCGAACCTCTGACCTCCACAACGTCAATGTGGCGCTCTAGCCAACTGAGCTAATCGCCCTCAGTTGTTTGCTCGTACCACTATACCAGATGGAGAAGGGCGTTGCAATAACCGAGGTGAGGATATACTATAAAGGGGAACCATGACGCGGCCTAACCACCCGCCGAGTTCCGTGGGACGTGGCCATGTACGTAACGTGACCTCACAAGTGCCTTATATAAGGAAGTCCGGTGGAACCGCCCGTGATACGGGTCCGAGACATGCGATTGATGAATTTAGACGCTTAAATTCGACCATCGCATGTTTTTATATTGTCGGCGAGGCGAGTGAAATAATAGTTACTTTTATTTCCGAGCCGACCCGAGAATATATCGATACAATCGATCATAACGTAAACAAGGAGAGTCATATGAACGACGAACAACTACACGCGATGCGCCACAGCTTGGCGCACATCACTGCGGCAGCGGTCCAGAAACTGTGGCCGGAGGCTAAGTTCGGGGTTGGTCCGGTAGTAGAGAACGGTTTCTACTACGACATCGACCTGGGTGAGCGCAAAATCAGCGAGGCGAACTTCGCCAAGATCGAAAAGACGATGCGTGGCATTATCGACTATGGTGATGATTTCGAACGGTTCGAGATGCCGGTCGATCAGGCGATTGACTGGGCGCGCCAGAACCACCAGCCCTACAAAGAAGAGCTGCTTAACGACCTCAAGCGTTCGGGGACGACGGTAGCGAAGGACCTCGATGCGGATGAACTGGGCCTGGCGGCCGATGGCGACGCGGCGGTCGAAAACGTTTCATTTTATAAGAACGGTAACTTTGTCGACCTGTGCCGCGGCCCGCACGTTGCCAATACCAAAGACGTCGGCGCCTTCAAGCTGCTGCGTGTCGCCGGTGCCTACTGGCGCGGCAACGAGAAGAACCCGCAGATGCAGCGTCTCTACGGCGTCGCCTTTGCGACCCAGAAGGAGCTGGATGAGTACCTGGAGCGCCTCGAGCAGGCCAAGCTGCGCGATCACCGCAAGCTCGGCAAGGAGCTTGATCTCTATACGATGTCGCCACTAGTCGGTGTCGGTTTACCGCTCTTTACACCGCGCGGCACGGTGCTCCGTGATGTCGTGGCGCAGTATTCGAATCAGCTGCGTCAGGCTCGTGGCTTCACCAAGGTGTGGACGCCGCACATTACCAAGAAGGATCTGTATGAAACGTCAGGTCACTGGGCAAAATTCGGCGATGAGCTGTTCCTGGTAACGAGTCAGGAGACGAGTGACAAGATGGCGCTCAAGCCGATGAACTGCCCGCATCATACGCAGATTTTCGCGTCACGTCCGCGCAGTTACAAAGACATGCCGATCCGCTTCTTGGAAACGACGACTGACTACCGCGACGAAAAGACGGGTGAGCTCGGTGGGCTTAATCGGGTTCGCTCGCTCACTCAGGATGACAGCCATGTCTTTTGCCGTCATGATCAAATTGAGGCGGAAATTAACGGCCTGCTGAGCAGTGCCCGCGAATTATATGATTCACTCGGTATGAAGCTGCGCGTGCGCCTCAGTTACCGCGACGAGGGTGAAGGCTACTTGGGCGACAAAGAACTATGGACGTCAGCCCAGCAGCAGCTGAAGAATGCGGTCATCGCCAATGAGCTCGATTACTTTGAGCAGGACGGCGAAGCGGCCTTTTATGGTCCAAAGATCGATTTCATGGCGACAGATGCGATCGGCCGTGAACACCAGGTAGCAACCGTGCAGCTCGACTTTGTCCAGCCTGGCCGCTTTGGGCTGGAGTATACCGCCGAAGACGGCAGCAAGCAGCAGCCGGTCATGATCCACTGCGCTCTGCTCGGTTCGATCGAACGGTTCCTGAGCGTCTTTATCGAGCATACCGCCGGCTGGTTTCCGCTGTGGGCAGCGCCGGAGCAGCTTCGTATTTTGACAATCAACGATACCGTCAATGACTATGTCGAAGAAATCGAAGCGGTCCTGCGCGAGACGGTCCTGATGAAGCCGGTCAAGTACAATGAGTTACGCTTTACCCGTGATGACCGCAACGAAAGCCTGGGTAAGAAAATCCGCGAAGCCACTGCCTGGAAGATTCCAGTCCAGCTGATCGTGGGGCCAAAAGACAAAGAAGCACGCGAAGTCAGCGTGCGTACGCAATCGGGTGAGGAGAAAGTAAGCTTGGCTGAATTGCCAGGCTACCTTGCGGGGCTCTAAATGACTGATGCCACGACGCGTCCGGTGATCGCAATTGATATCGACGACGTACTGTTTCCGTTTGTCGACGGTATCGCCAGTTACCATAATGAGCTAAAAGGTACGAACCTGACCGTCGACGACTTCGTCAGCTATAACTTTCATGAAGTTTGGGGCGGCGATGTGGAAGAGACGGAGCAGATGGTCCATGCGTTTTTGAGCATGGACCACTTGCGCTTGCAACCGATTCCGGGAGCCAAGGATGCACTGGCGCGCCTGAGTGAGGATTTTACCGTGGTACTGGTCACGGCGCGTAATGAGCTGTTCGCGCAGGAAACGGTCACATGGTTGCGGCATCATTTGCCGTCGTTATTTTCGCATGTGATCTTTGCGGGCAATCCGCATGACGGTCGGCCGTTTCGACCGAAAGGTATTATTTGCGAAGAGCTGGGTGCACAGCTGCTGATTGACGACCACCCGCGCAATCTCCTGTCGGCTGCCGAACATGGAATTGACGGGGTGCTGTTTGGGACGAAAGCCTGGAGCGTGCGGCCCGAGGCGGCGACACGAATTACGCCGTGCGTCGACTGGGAAGCGGCACTCACGTATATATATGATGAGTGGCGATAGTTTTACTACTCGGGTTTATGAACTGATGAGCCAAGTGCCGGCCGGATTCGTCACGACCTACGGCGACCTGGCGGCGCTTGCAGGTCATGCGCAGGCTGCTCGGATTGTTGGCGGGATGGCCCATTATGGTCCAACTGAACTACCATGGCATCGCTTGGTCAATCGCTTCGGCGGACTGGCAAGTGGCTTCCCGGGCGGCCGCGAAGTACAGCAGCAGCTGCTCGAAGCTGATGGAGTGAGCTGTACGAACTTTGTAGTGGATAATTTTGAGGAGCGACGATGGCGGCCGTAAGTGAACTGCCGCTGGTAGTCATTGTCGGGCCGACGGCGAGCGGCAAAACGGCGCTGGCGATCGAACTTGCCGATCGATTCGGCGGGGAGATTATTAGTGCCGATTCTCGGACGATTTTTAAAGGCATGGACATTGGTACGGCGAAGCCGAGTGCCGATGAGCGGGCACGGGTACCGCACTGGGGACTGGATCTCGTGGAGCCGGGTACTGTCTTTACGGCGGCTGACTTCAAGCGCTACGCGGTGGAAAAAATCGCCCAAATTCGGGGCCGAGGCAACGTGCCGTTTCTCGTGGGCGGGACTGGTTTGTACGTCGATGCGGTGTTGTACGATTATCAATTTTCACCTGTCGCCGACGAGTTATTACGACAACAGCTGATGAACATGACACTCGAACAGCTTCATAGTTATTGTATAGAGCACAACATAACCCTGCCTGAGAACAGTCAAAATAAACGCTATGTCGTCCGGGCGATCGAGCGCAATGGCCATACGCCCCAGCGGCGCAACGCGCCGATAAGCACAAGCGTTATTGTTGGTATTGCAACGAATCGTGATGTTTTGCGAGCGCGCATCGCGGAGCGGATTGAACACATGTTTGACGATGGCGTTGTCGATGAGGCAACTAGATTGGGCAAAAAGTATGGCTGGGACAGCCAGGCTATGACGGGTAACATCTACCCGCTTGTGCATGAATATACTAAAGGTAGACTTTCTTACAACGAAACGAAAGAAAAAGCCGCAACCCTCGATTGGCGCCTCGCGAAACGCCAGCTGACCTGGCTGAAGCGTAATCCGCATATTACATGGCTGTCGCTCGACGAGGCGAGAAACTATCTTGTCCAGCGACTCGCCAAGTGAGCACATTTCGTGCTATCATAGAACACGAAAGTTATCCGAGGTAAACATACGTGATCGACGCGCTATTCGGCTCAAAAACGAGGGTAAAATTACTCCACCTATTCCTGAACAATCCAGGGAAGGCCTTTTATGTGCGTGAAATCACGCGCCTGATTGACGAACAGATCAATTCGGTCCGCCGCGAACTGGCAAATATGCTCGATGTCGGTATTATTACCAGCGACACGGCTGATAACAAACTCTACTACGAGATCAATCAGCGGTACGAATATTACGTGCCATTCCGTGCGATCTTCGCTGACGAGAAGGTAGAGAGCACGGTCAGCAAGACAGCCCAAGCGGATTGGCATGAGCGACTGGTCGAGTTACCTGGTCTGCGCCTGGCCGTGATCGCCGGGGTGCTGGTCAAGGGCTCTGCCAGCGGTATCGATTTACTGCTCGTGGGCGATATGCCGAGTAGCAAGGTCAAGAGCGCCATCAAGGAAATCGAGCGTATCGAAGCGCGCGAGCTTAACTATACGGTCCTGACCTACGACGAGTTCTATTATCGATTGAGCGTTCGTGATAAATTTATTACAGAGGTACTGAGCGGCAAGCACGCCGTCCTGCACGATCCCGACACTATTCTGAAACGCTAAAGGAGGCACTATGTTTGATATTGAATATAAAGGTGGCAACACGGTCGTGATCTCGACGAAGAAAACCACGCTGATTACCGATCCGAAGCAGTCGCTGATTGGGCTGAAGGACGCTTCGGTCAAAGATGCGGTCGAACTGGCAACCGAAGAACGCTTCATGATTAACGACGAGGCAGCTCGCCTGGTTATCGAGGGTCCTGGCGAATACGAAGTAGGCGACTTTTCAGTCCGCGGTATCGCCGCGCAGCGCCATATCGATACCGAGACCGATGAGAAGCGCTCGACGATTTACCGCATCGAGACAGGCGACGTCCGCATCGCGCTGTTAGGTAACGTCGCACCGAAGCTGACCGAAGAGCAGCTGGAAGATTTGGGCGTCATCGACATCGTGATCATCCCGGTAGGTGGCACAGGCTATACGCTTGATGCCACCAGTGCTGCGGCGATCGTTCGTCAAATCGAGCCGAAAGCTGTCGTGCCGGTGCATTATGCCGATGCCGCACTCAGTTACGAAGTACCCCAGGAAGATCTCGAGGTCTTTACGAAGGAGCTTGGCGCACCCGTAGAAGAGACCGGCAAATACAAGGTCAAGGCGGCTACGAGTCTGCCTGACGCCCTGACGGCAATCGTTATCGCTCGCAGCTAAAGCGAGCGATTGGCGTCCAATGAAAAACTCCTCTTGAACGAGGAGTTTTTCATTGGGTTGCCGGTTAGGCGGCTTTGGTCAGGATGCCTTTTTTCTTCAGCGTACGAATCGCCTGGGTTGAGAGGGTCATCGTGACTTTTTGGCCGTCTACCATGAAGGTTTTCTTCTGGAGGTTCGGCTTAAAGACGCGCTTGGTGCGACGCAAAGAGAAGCTGACATTGTGGCCAAATTGCTTGCCTTTACCGGTGAGTTCACATCGTGCTGCCATAATTAGTTCCACTTATTTTTTACAATCTTTACCAGTTTACCGTTTTTTATCTGATTCGTCAAGAGAGGGGAGGATGGTATACTGGGGGTAATGGATATTGCATATATTATTACCGTGCTCGTGGTGATTCTGCTCTCGATGACGCTCCATGAGGCGATGCACGCCTTTGCTGGATATTGGCTGGGCGACGACACGGCACGGCTCCAAGGCCGGCTGACACTGAACCCGATTAAACATATTGATCCGTTCCTGACGATTTTGTTGCCGATCCTCCTTGCCCTGACACCCGGTGCGCCAATCTTTGGTGGCGCCAAGCCGGTGCCGTTCAACCCCCATAATATCCGCTATGGAGAGTGGGGCGCAGCGCTCATCGCCGTGGCGGGACCTCTGACGAACTTCGTACTGGCGTTTGTCAGTTTTGCGGGGTTCGTCCTCGTCGGTGCGCATACTGATACCTGGACTGGCCAGACACTTATGACGGCAACGCTCGTTAACCTGGGCTTCTTCGTCTTTAATATGATCCCGATTCCGCCGCTTGACGGTTCCCGTGTGCTGTACGCGCTGGCGCCTGAATTCGTGCGCCGTGGGATGGAGTGGATTGAACGTTACGGTATCATGCTGGTCTTCGTGATTGTCCTGATCGGCGGCCGGTTTATCGGTGCTGTTATGCAGCAGGGGATTCAGTTTTTCGTGAGTCTGTTCGCACGTCTTTTAGGTGCATCCTAAGAGAGAAACTGCTATAATAAGAAGTGTCCCAGAGACGCCTCGGCGTGTATGATTTTCCTGAATAATCATCTTGATAGGGAACCCGAATGATTCATTCCCGTGGGAATGTTTTGAGGGCAACCACCGTGCAATTACCGCGGGGAATATCAAGCGTCAACGGCTGCTCTCTGGGGCTTTTATGTTGCCAATTTTTAGGCCTACCGTATATGATAGAAGAACAAATCGGGGTGTAGCGCAGTTGGTAGCGCGTACGGCTGGGGGCCGTGAGGTCGCAAGTTCGAGTCTTGTCATCCCGACCAGAGAAACCACACCTGTCGCATTGGCAGGTGTGGTTTCTCGTATGCTACACTGAGGGTACAACGTCCAAAACAGAAAGTTATCACTAACTATGCAACAACGCATCGCCGTCCGGGCTATCATTACCGATTCGAAACAGCGGGTCTTAGTGCTGCGGCGAGCAGGTGGCCGCGAAACCATCGCCGGCAAATACGAACTGCCGGGCGGCAGGCTGGAGTACGGCGAGCAGCCAGAGGACTCGCTCACGCGCTACTTGCAGGTTGAAATGGACGTGACCCTCCGGGCTGCTCATTTGCTCGACGTCGTAACTTATATCGATCATGACGACCGCGACATACAGTATATATTCATCCTTTATTCAGTAAGTATTGAAAATTTTGCAACGAATATATCGCTCGGATCGAGTCATGATAAGTACTTATGGAAGAGCATTGCTGCGCTGCAACAGGGAACATTGACCGAATCGACTAAGCTATTGTTGGGAATATCACAACAAACAATTACCTCTGTGCAGCAGAATGAGCTGATTGGTCATGACGTTGCTGAAGACACAACAGGTATTGAAAAGGTCATCGTCTACTCGGACGGGGGTTCACGGGGCAATCCAGGACCCTCGGCGTCCGGCTTCGTGGTAATGAACCAGCAAGAGCACGTGGTGCATGAGGGGGGGATGTATCTGGGTATCACGACAAACAATATGGCCGAGTACCACGGCGTGCGCTTAGCGCTCGAAAAGGCGCTGAGCATGGGGGTGCGGGTGGTGGAGTGTCGGGTCGATAGTATGCTGGTCGTGAATCAGATGAACGGTAGCTATATGATCAAGAACCGGGAGTTATGGCCGGTCTATGAACGGATCAAAGAACTTATCACACATTTTGATAAAGTCAGCTTCGTCCATGTAAAGCGCGAATACAATCAACTGGCCGATGGCATGGTGAACAAAATTCTCAATGCGCATGCCCGGCAATAGGGTATAATAAGTGCAGACAGTTCGTTAGGCGATCGCTTGCGTATGTAAGAGGAAAGTCCGGGCAGCAAAGGACACGACAGTCGCTAACGGCGACCGGGGGCAACCCTAGGGAAAGTGCCACAGAAACGAAACCGCCGCGGAGCAATCTGCGGTAAGGGTGAAAGGAGTGAGGTAAGAGCTCACAGCGACGTATGGTGACATACGGAGGAGGTAAACCCTGTCGGCTGCAAGGAGATCTGCACATAGGATGGTCCGTCCGCAGGTCGCTATCCGCTCGATTCTTTGGGCAACCAGAGAACTAGATAGATGATCGTCCACGACAGAACCCGGCTTACCGACGAGC
>JAEWBQ010000001.1 GCA_023391075.1 Candidatus Parcubacteria bacterium | reverse complement strand
TTGTTCAAAAACGAGTTCCCTGACCCCACTCCGCGCTTTGGGGCTGGCACGACCCAAATATTATTAAAAAACAACGCGACTGGCTGGTACGACAAGTGCTTGCGGTCCTCATGAACGACATATTCGTAGGTCACGTAGTCAAAGTAAGTCGCGTGCGGACGGTTGTCGCTGTCGAGCGTCGTCACGATAACGTCTTTATAGGCGATGCCGTCCGCCTCGAGCTGACGTTGCAGGAATTTACCGGCGTAGGTGATGTTGCCACCCTTGCCGACGACTTCGTTTGGCAGATCGCGCGGGTGTTTGACGATATAAAAGGCTTTAAACGTACCCTTGAATTCCTCCTGAAGTCGGCGGGCGGTCGCCTCGATGTCACGGCCACCGCGCGCCTCGTACGCCAACACGATAATCAAATGCTGGTTGTCATACGTCGTATCGGCAACTGATTGGATGGTTGGCTGAAGGACTTCATATGACTCATTGTAGGCGGCGATAATGACGGCGTTATAGAGCGACGACGGGCGCGGAAACAGCGTCGCGTCATCGGCGGCCGCCATCAGGCGTAGGTTTTCCTTATGAATCGCAAAGCCAAAACTCGTACCATGCTCAAGCCTGACTGTTTCGTAGCTCGCTTTCGGGTCCTCGAGTTGTGCCAGCCTGTGCCTCCAGTCGACGCGCTGGGCGCGGTCGATCCGGCTGCGCCCCTGAACGGTATGTACGGCAATACCGAATGCCTTGACGAGGACGGTAATGATGACGAGCAGCAAATAAATCGCGGCAGCAAAAGGACTGATCAATGACAGCACCACCAAGAGCAGCAGCATGCCATAACTCAAAAATGCCGGCAGCATTTCAAAGAACCGATACTTGCGCGTACGCTTGCCGAGCGGTATCTCGAGATCAATCATACTAACGGAATGCGACCCTTAGGACGGCGATCGTGATCGCCCAGGCAATCAGCAGCATCAGAATGCTCAGCCACAAAAAGAAGATGGCCAGCTGCCGGCGCTCCAGGACATAAAACTTAATCGCCAGGGCGCTATGGACAACAATCGTGATGAGCCCGAAGCCGATAAACGACAACAAATAGTACCACTTTTCGCGGTAGTAGCCGGTTTCACCGAACGCCGTGTAATGGACCGCAACCTGGAGGTCGCTCGGGTGCAGCGAGATGCCGACATAAATACAATAAACAATCGACAACAAAACAAGCAGCGCAATCAGAAGCGTCACAACGCGATCGGCAAGCACAAGCTTGATGGCGTGGATGAGGTTATCTTTCATAATCACTTGGTGCGGGTACAGAGAATCGAACTCTGCGCTCAACCTTGGGAAGGTTGCATATTAGCCACTATACGATACCCGCGTAGTCGTCGTGGAGCCGCTGACCGGATTTGAACCGGTGACCTACGCTTTACGAAAGCGCCGCTCTACCAGCTGAGCTACAGCGGCATTGGTCGAACTTAGCTATTATATCACCTGCTCTCTGAAAAATAAAAGGTGCCGCCCCTGTTGTCATGCCGAGCGAAATCTGCTATCATACGAAGGTTATAAACGTGCGCTCGTAGTGAAGTTGGCCTATCACGCCTCCCTGTCACGGAGGAGATCGCCGGTTCGAATCCGGTCGGGCGCGCCATAGAATGTACCTCATCTTCGGATGGGGTATTTTCTATCTGCAGCCGCAACATGATACCAGCGCTTGCTAAAGCTCGGGAGCAAGCGGGAGAGGCTCCAGCTGCTATCCGAGCGGATGCCCGTTCTTCTTGACGATTCCCTGAGGTCCCGAGTTGCTTCATGCACTGATATGTTTTATAATTTATAAGTTAGCTCGTTTTCCATAGTGCAGTTTGCCGCACCTTAGTACCAGGAGTGTGTTTCATGATTGGCCTCGTTGCCTTCTCCTTTGCCCTGCGCGAGGAGCAGGACGAACCCAACCCCTGCAATCAACGTCTCGGAGATATTGTTGCAGCCATTGCCGCCACGGAGCCGGACCTCACGATTGTCTCCCAGTGGGAGGTAACTCGACGTCTCGATTCGCTTGGCATAGCCGTCGCCGCGACCGTTGAACTTCCGACGGATGGCAGCTACCTCGACAGCCGCATGGTTTGGAATACAGCAAAAGCGACCTTCAGCGCCCACGACATCACGCGGGTCATTGCAGTGAGCCAGCCCTTTCTCCAACTTGGAGCCGTCAAAAGCATGATACGCCGCGACGGCTTTACGGTCATCGATTACCCGATTCCAGCGATAGGCTTCGATACAAGTCCACTCAACACCCAACCATGGACGAAAAGTGCATACGCACTTCTCATCTACGCGATCAAGGTGCGCTTAAGTGGACGCCATGGACACCGCGGCCGCCAGGCTGCCCAATAACCCCCGGAAGGATTCTCACAACATACGAGATGCCCTTTCGGGGGTATCTCAATCTATATGCTACCTAAAAAATACTCGCCCTACGCGGCGAGTATTTCATTACTTTCCGTACCGTTCCTGTACGAACTGCCAGTTCACCACATTCCACCAGGCGGCCACGTAGTCGTCGCGCTTGTTTTTGTAGTCCAGATAATAGGCATGTTCCCAGACGTCGAGCCCAAGTAGCGGCGCGTCAAGCCCCTGCATGATCGGTGTGTCTTGGTTAGGTGTGGTGATGATTTCGAGGTCTGGCTGCAGCCACGCCCAGCCGCTCCCAAAAACGCCAAGCGCTTTAGCGGAAAATTCATCCACCAGCCCCTGGAAATTACCGTACTTATCAGCAATCGCCTGCGCCAGTTCCCCGTTCGGCTCACCGCCGCCATCCGGCGACATCCACTGCCAAAACAACGAGTGATTATAGTGGCCGCCACCTTGGTTACGAATCGCCGTTCGGACTGCTTCGGGCAGGCTGTCGAGGTCGGTCAGTAGACTCTCGAGTGGCCGCTCGGCGAGTGCCGGCGCCTGATCGATCGCCGCATTTAATTTGTCGACATAGACTTGATGGTGCTTGTCGTGGTGCAGGCGCATGATGTCGCCGCTGATGTATGTGCCAAGTTCGTCGTACCCATACGATAATCCAGGAACGGTATACATGGTTTCCTCCTATTTCGCTTGCGTGTCGTTTTGCGGCACGGAGATGAATTCTTGAATCTTGTGCTGCTTTTGCAGGGCGGCGAATTGGTCCTTAAGAGCCGTCACCGGGATGCGCAGGTAGGCGTAGCTCAGCTGCGTATCGTTCTTGTCGAGCAGCTTCACGAAGTAGTAGCTATCCGCCGTCGGAGTCTTGATCAGACCCGAGACCTGACCTTTTTGCAGTTTGCTAGCAGCAGCAGTACGGCCGTCGTCACGGTTCGTCAGCGGTACCAAGCCCGACACGCCCGCTTCGACCTTCTGGCTGCCTTCCCCACCCAGCGCGGCGGCGACCTTGTCGAAGTCAGCGTCAGGCGCCTTGAGCAGCTCGGCGGCCTTATCGGCCTGCTGCTTAGCGGTGTTGTCGATCTGGTAGGCTACGGCCACGCGCAACAGATTGTTACGGATCGCTTGGCGATTCTCTCCCGTATCCCAGCCAAGGACGCTGAGCGTTGAAGCATCATAGGTCTCCTGCGAGATACGGCCGTTACTGGTGTTACGCGCCTCGCTGATCTGCTGGTCGACTTGATCGTCGGTCACCTTAATGTGCAGCTGGTTGGCCAACTTGGCGGCATACGCGTCGAGCTCGGCACTCAATAGCGACTGGCGCTTGTTGTAGTCTGTTTGTCGCCGCCCAGCATCGCCCTGTAAGTTGGCGGGTTCGTTCTGCTGCAGATAATGCGTCGAACCGCGGTAGTACAACAGATAATCACTATACGGTACCCACATGCCATCCACACTCGCCACCGGCAGCGGCAAGGCACGCGTCACACGGTAGACGAAAACGTTGGTGTTCTGCGCCGGGTACAGCTGCCACCAGCCGATCACCACCAACAGGATAATCGCGCCGAGCGTAATCAGGATGGCATTAAACACCAGCTTATGGCGAGCGTACTGCATCGGGTACTTAAAGCGGCGGCCACCAGCCAGGATCCGTTCACGGTGCTCAGCAACGGTTTCGTTAGTAATCCGCGAGGGCGCGGTTTCTTGCAGCGTCTTTTTGCGGCGCTTAAAGGTTAGCTTCTTCATATACTCCTTGTGGATCAGCTTCAATCGCGTCTGAGACGGCGTCTTGTAGCCGGTTATATACTTTGGCAGGATGCTCGACTTTATGAATGACCAGATCGCCGACAATCGTCTGAATGACGATCGTGCCATAGCCGAACAACTCCCCCGAGAGTCCAGGTATATTATAGCTTATGTTCTGGATCTTTGACAGGCGCAGCTCGACGACATCCTTGCCGAAGAAGCCATGCTGCGTGACTTGGCGGATGCGTTGGTCGCTGACGATGTAGACCGTAAAGTACCACATGATGAAGTGGTACGAGAACAACACCAGGCCGAGCACCAAGCCACCGATCGGCAGCAGAAACAGCTCCAAGTTATCTTGCCAGATCAGCGGCGGGATTGCCGAGACAACGAACGGAATCAGTAGCATATAAAAGCCCTTGCGCATGGCGATGATGTGTCGGCGAAAAATGAACAATAATTGTTCGCCGTCGCGTTGGCCTTCGAATTCTACCTCTTGCTCGTCTGATGCTGAGCGGGACATGAAGTTATTATACTACATGCCACCTCTTCCGCGGCGAGCGTACGGTCATATAAAAACGCCCTCACCTGGAGAGCGATTTTATATGGTACCCCGGGCAGGAGTCGAACCTACAACCTTATCCTTAGGACGGATCTGCTCTATCCAGTTGAGCTACCGAGGCGTACCCCTGTATTGTACCACGAAAAAACAGCCTCGGCAGCGAGGCTGTTTTTGGTGCGCGCACGACTTAGCGAGTAAATTTTTCGTGCAGGGCTGAGTAATCATAGAGTTCAGCTTCTGAGAACCAGTGCGGCACTTCCTGCTTGGCGTCATTCAGGTCGCCCGACGCATGAATCAGGTTCGGAATACCCTTTTCGGTGTCGTCCGCATAAGCGTAGCTCATATGCGAGAAGTCGCCACGAATGGTACCTGGCGCCGATGACTTCGGCTCGGTCGAACCGACCAGCTTGCGGACCAGTTCGACCGCCTCGACTCCCTCGAGGACCAGTGCGATGACCGGGCCTTCACTCATGGTGTCGAGCACGTTCTGAAACGTCTTTTCGCCGCGGCGAGTAATCACCTGACCAATTTCTTCGTAGTGTTTGTAAAAGTGGTCGCGGTCCGGTGCCAGCATTTTGATACCAACGATCTTGAGGCCGACGCGCTCAAAGCGTGTCAGGATCTCGCCAACCAGGCCGCGCTGCACGGCATCAGGCTTAAACAGTACCAGGGTCTTTTGAATCTTTGGTGAACTCATATTGCTCCTTATCGCTATATACTGCACTCATTGTACCAAAACCTGCCACCGTCTCTAGCCCCTTATAAGCGTATGCGCTATGCTAGGGCTATGTATTTGTCAGAACTCAAGCAGGACTTCGTCGAGCATCTTGAAGTCGAAGGCGGCCGTTCAGCCAAGACGGCCGAGAATTATGACCGCTACTTGGAGCGCCTGATTGAGTTTGCCGGCGACATCACCATCGATAAGATTACCAGCGAACTGGTCCGCAAGTACCGCCTATGGCTCAACCGCCAAGAAGACGAGCACGGCGACACGCTGGCGATTATCACCCAGAGCTACCACTTGATTGCCCTGCGCGGCTTCCTGCGGTACCTGTCGCAGCGCAACATAACGGCGCTCGCTCCCGACAAGATTATTTTGCCAAAGGTGTCGCGCAAACAAGTCAGCTTCCTGCACTACGACGAAGTGACCCGACTGCTCGAACAAATCCCGCTCGACACCGAGCAGGGCCTGCGCGACCGCGCGATCATCGAGCTGCTCTTTTCAAGCGGCCTGCGCGTCTCGGAGCTTGTCAACTTAAACCGTGACCACATCAATACAAATCGGCGCGAATTCATGGTCCGCGGTAAGGGCCAAAAAGACCGCCCGGTCTTCATCGGCAAAGCGGCCGCCGACCGCGTGACAGATTATTTAAGTGCCCGGCTCGACAATCTGCCACCACTCTTTTTGAGCTATAGCCGCAACAACGTCACCCAGACCACCGGGGACTACCGGCGACTGACGGCGCGCAGCATCCAGCGGATGATCAGCCAGTACGCCCGGCTTGCCGGTATTACCAAACACGTCAGCCCGCACACGATGCGTCATAGCTACGCGACCGACCTGCTCATTAATGGCGCCGATTTACGCAGCGTCCAAAGCATGCTCGGTCACAGCAACATCAGCACCACGCAGGTATACACGCACGTCACCGATGCGCACTTACGCGAAGTCTACGAAAAGTTCCATAGCGACACCGACTAGAAGCCGGCTGGCGGTGCCGTACAGCTCGCCGGCGCCAGGTCGCTGTAATCAGCAGCGTTATTCGTCACGATAAAGTTCTTGCACAGACCGCCTGCGATATCAACCGCCGCTTCTGGGTAGGCCATCATGCCACTAAGCTCGACGCTCGACTGAACTCGCCTGAATAAATTATTTGCTCGGCCCGTCGAATCTACTTGTGGCTGCACACCGCGGAAAAGAACCGGTGCCGCCCCATTGAACAGGCTCAGGGAGAAATGGGCATTGTTGTACAGAGCGCTCAGCCGCAGGTAGGCACCACGGTCAGTAGTATTACCATCGGCAGGCGCCGGCAAAGTCAGTTTCACCGAACAGGCGTAGCCTACACTTGCATTGACCGTCTTCGCGCAGGCGACGGTCTGCGGTGCCATCGTGGCGCCTGAGGCCTGGCGAGTATCAAGCGCGAACGGTACGGTCGGCTGAATCGGCGTCATGACCGCCAGCGGATATAGGAACAACGTGCTGGCATTGCCGCCGCCGTCAAAGTCGCTGAGTTTGAAGTTGGTACCCGTTTGTATCAGCTGTGTGCGCATCAACGCCGGGACGCTCGCATCCCACGCACTGCCGACCGGCGGCAATGTGACTGCCCCCGTCTTGGCGGTCGATACATTTGAAGAGCCTGACGACAAATCATCACTGCTAAACCAGCTCAGCACGACCGTATCAAACGGAGCAGGATTACCAGAACTATCGGCCGCTCGCAGCGGTACGATCAACGAGCTGTCTTTCGTCAGTTGATTGCGGTATGTCGCCGTATTCGGAGTGATCTTAACGCAGGTGTACGCTTGGTCGAGTTTGTTATCGCTGGTCGTCTGTTGCACCATGGTCTCGCCGTTAGTCGTCACGCTCATACCTGCCTGTTCAAGCGTGTCGCACTTGTTGGCATTAATAGCGTTGGTATATTTAATACAATCGGGGTTTGCCGTATTCGCACAGGCTGCCTGCTGCGCCAAGAGCAATCGCTTGGCGTCTTCCACCCCCGCCTGGGCAGAGTCATAGGCGCTTTGCGACAGGTCATTGGCCGTCGCCTGTTGTTGATCCTTCACCATTAATTGAATAAATCCCACTGTTACCACCGTCATCAGCAGCGCGGCGAAAATGACAACAAACAGTGAGACCGCCCCTGGTTGACGCCGCTTTTGAATAATTTTTTTATTCACTTTTAACCTCCTGTTTGTTGCCCGCTCGTGCCGTTAGATCAAATCGATTGACCGCGCAGTAGTCGTCGTTCCCGGCGCCATCCGCTGGCGCCTTACACGTCAGGTCGCCTGTCTCTAGCTGCGCCTGATCGTTCGTACCAATCGACAAGGTAATTGCATACAGGGCCTGTCCCGCTAAGTCGTCGCGCTGGGTTTCAGCAAGATCAAACTGATGAATAACGAGGTCATGATCACCGCCCGTCAGCAGTTCAACCGCATTGGCTTTAGAGATTTTACCGTACGGTTTCGTACATAGCGCCGCGCCGGTATCGCTTACTTTGGCGAGGTGAATCGGGCCCGCATTAGGATCGTCGTAGACATTCATAACCGGCAGCGTTCCGGACGTATCGGCGAGTGCCTTACCGAAGTTCCAAACGTAACTGTACGTCCCGAGGCACAATCGGCCACCGCCCGGCTGACTCACATAGTGAGTCGGGACGTCGAACGGCTGTACGCCGGCAATCGACCGCTGGAGTTCATCCGTCACGTCCCGACCGACTTGGTTAACGTTCTTTAACGTAATACCTTTGTTATAAATCCGGCCGATCTGCATCGTCGTCATCGCAATAGCGAGTAGCAGCAGTGCCACGTATGTCATGGCAAGCATCAGTTCGATAAGCGTGAAGCCCTGGCGGTGATTAGTTGATCGGTTCATACAGCCTCACAATCGTTCCCAACGTCATATCCTGGTTAATCCCTATCCCATCCCAGCAAGCACGAATATGGAAGTCCACGTAACGCGTCGATTGGCCCGGCTGCGGTGCCGAGGGGACTGCTTCGACCCAAATACCATAGGCCTGCTGAATGACCTTGTAGTCGGTGTTGCTTGGATCCGCACTACGGTAAATGATCTGCGAAAACGGCGGCAGCGTACTCGCATTAGGCGGCGTCATGACCGGTGCTGTCGACTCAACCTGCGCAGTGCGCGGATTGACGATAAATGGGCTGCTGCCCGGCACCTTGGCAGGACAAACCGTACCAGCGGCAGCCGAAAAATCCGATGCCGATGTTTCCGCATGCCCTACCGTCATTTTGGACCACTCGGCGACTACCCCACTCGGTGCGCTCCCGCCCTGCTGGTAACTGGTCACGTAGGCATCATGTATAAACCGGATCGCTTCAGCTTGAGCCTGAATTTGCTGGCGAACCAGCGTTACCTCAAGTGAACGCTGAGCGGTCGATACGCCTTGGTTCATAATCATCAAGCTGCCGACCGCAACCATGGCGAATACCGCCACGGCAAACATGACTTCAATGAGCGTATCACCCTGTTCACGCCGCGCCATTAGCCACATACTCCTGAGTTCCCTAGTGGAATCTCAACACCACTCTGTCCAGCCGCACCAGCATCAATCTGCACGCCCAGGAGCTGCGAGGCGACCGTGCCGCCGTTTGGCTGGACGCAGAGCAGGAGCGGCTGCGTGGTGTTATCGATGTTGATAAGTGTCTTTAGATCTGCCGCGTTCGTCACTTCACGGGTCGAGGTGAAACTCAATATTCGCCCGCTCAGTGGTGAACGCACGATCAGCACGCTAGCAGCTTGCGGCGACGTCTTTTTCGGCTGGACGATGGTGGCACCCCAGCCCACCTGTTGCTTGTCGGCATCAACGGGCGAAAACCCATAGGAGTACGACTGAAGCTCGGCTAGGTCATTTGTTTGCTGTGCGCCCGCGGGACGATAGCCAACGATATTGGTTGCAGATAAATTCTGCCCCGAGCTGTCAACCGTCACTAGCCGGCCAAGCAGCAAGCAATCACTCGTTCCACGGTACTGGCCACTCGACCCTTGGCTCACCTGTGCGGCATTATCACAACTTAAATCACCCGTCCGGTCGTTCGTAACGGTCGCAACGCGACTAAACTGATCCTGCATGTACGATTTGAGCGAGTTGACCGCATCTTGATAGCGCTGTTGATTGATCGACGAGCCCGTCCCGACCAGGATGCCGACAGCCAGCGCAGCGGTGATTGCCAAGAACAACATCGTCTCGATAATCGTGAAGCCCCCCGTGTGTCGTATCATGCCCATGTTGCGCTCATTATAGCATAAGTACTATGCGGCTGTTTACCATAACATCAGCGTTGAGAACCACGTGACGATCCAGGTGCCAGCGAAAAACGCGACGAGCATACCGGCGATGAGAAACGGCCCAAACGGCACACGCGCGGTACGTGATAATTTGCCAGTGATGAGTCCCGGCAGCACGACCAGCGTGCCGATCAGGTTCGCTGCAAACAGCGCGATAAAGGCCAACTCCCACTTGCCGAGGAGCAGTGCCAGCGCAAGACCGAGCTTCGCATCACCCTCGCCTACCCAGCGCCCCCGTGAGGCCTTGTCGAGGATAAAATACAAGCCGGCAAGTATCATCACCGCGATCGCCAGGCTTGTCAGCCGTCCGGCCAGGTCGGTCGTGCCTAGCAGGCCGAGACCGGCAAATGCCAGCGCCAGGCCGATCGCCAGCCAAAGCACCCGGGTGTCAAACAGCGACCATTTCAAGTCATACACGAACAGGATCGTCAGTGCCACGCCAGCGAGCAACCACAACACGAACCGCACGACTTCCAGGCCGGTAAATGGCACTGGCCACAGCAAATAGGAGGCGACGAACAGGAGCGCGACACCCAGCTCGATGAGCGGCTCGAAATAACCGATTGGTGCGCGGCAGTAGCGACACTTCCCGCCAAGGCTCAGCCAACTTGCCAACGGCAACAGGTCGTACCAGGCCAGCTCGTGGCCACAGTGCAGGCACCGTGAGCGGTCGTTTGCTCGGAATGTCCCTTTAGTGAGCGGCTTGAGGCGCCGTAGCTCGGCAGCGTCGACCGGCTCGCCCGCCGCTTTTTCGTCGACAAGTTGTTGTGCACGAAGCCGCCATACTGTCGCCCCGGCAAAACTGCCAAAAATAAGCCCAATTACCCCGATAATTACCGTCACTGCTGCATGTTCCATATCCCCCATCATAGCACAAGCAGCATAAAACCCCGCCGGTAACGACGGGGTTTTATGCTTTGAAGTGCAGAAACTAGTTGCTTACGCAGGCAACGCCACCACCTTCAAGCTTGAGCTGGAAGGCAATTTTACCGCTACCCTGACCGGTCTGAGCGGTCTCTCCGTTACAAATAGCACCGCGCGTGTAGTACACTGACGCCTTGGTCGAGTCGTACGTGGCACCATCAGGAATCGGACCAGCAGCAAAGCTGTACGCCGTACCGTTCGGGTCACTAAAGGTATCGCCACCAGCTGTCAGGTACTTTGCGATGAAGCCTTCTGCTCCCGTGTTTGTGAAGCCACCAGGGCCGCTATCAGGAGGCAAAGCCTGGCGATTATTCGTTTGGTACGTCTGAAGTTGTGATTCGACGCGACTTAGATCATTACGGCGCTGAGTATCGCGCTGGCTGCGCTGGAGAGCTGGCAGTGCGATAAACACCATCAGGAAGATCAAGCCGGCGATTGCGAGCACCAGCACGACTTCGATAATGGTGAAGCCCTTTGTTTTACTTGTTTGTGCTACGTTCATAAAATTTTCCACCTTTCTATGAACATTAATTTGGCATGTAATATGCTTACGCTTATAGTACGGTATCAACCGGCAAATGTCCACGCTAATGCGTATGATTGACCAGGCCGTAAATCGGCAGCAGGATCGCGCCGACCATACCACCAGCCACAACAGCCAGGATGACCATCAGAATCGGCTCGATCGCGGTTGAGATCGCTTTGATTTCTTCGTCGAGCTCGTCTTCGTAGACCTGGGCGGTCTTGCCCATCATGTCGTCGATCTTGCCGGATTGTTCACCGATTTTGATCATTTGCGGCACCAGCGGCAAAATGTAATCCTCGGGCTCAAGCGCAACCGAAAGCGCCTTACCACCCTTTACCTTCTCGGCGGCACGTTCGATTCCCTTGCCGATAATTGTGTTGTTCACCGACTCGCTGGCAATATGCAGCATGTCAAGCATCGCCACACCGGTCGATAACAGCGTCTGGCCGGTACGAGCAAATCGTGCCATATAGAGCTTGCGGAACATCTGGCCGAACATTGGTACGTTCAGCTTGAACGTATCCTTGAATTTAATGCCGGAATCAGTCTTGAGGTATTGCACAAAGAAGTAACCGCCGATACCGATCGTGATGATTACCAGCCACCAGAACTTCGCGATGAAGTCCGCCGCCGTCACCATAATCAGCGTCAGGAACGGTAAAGTTTGATGCATATCGACGTACAGCTTTTTTACCTGCGGCACCACCGTAAAGAGCATGAAGCCCATGACGGCAAAGATCACCACCACGACGATAATCGGGTATGTCAGCGCGCCCTTGATCTTGCTCATCGTCGCCGCGTCTTTTTCCTGCTGGCTGGCGACGCGCTTGAGCGATTCGTCGAGCGTGCCCGACACCTCGCCGGCAGCAATCAGCGACAGGAAGACATTGTCGAAGATATCCCGATGCTGCCCAAAGGCATCAGAGAGCGACTTACCACCCTCGACAGCGGCAACGATCTCTTCCGAGACACTGCGCAGGCGCTTGTTCTGCGTCTGCTCCGTCACCGTGCGTAGGCTCTGCGACAGCGGCAGCCCGGCGCCGATCAGCGTCGCCAGCTGGCGGGTGTAGACGATCCGGTCTTTCGCGGTGATGCGATTGGTCAGGCGCCCAAAGAAGCTGTTGCTACTATCGTCCTCCTTGATGTCGAGGGGCATGAAGCCCTGGCTCATCAAGAGCTTAGCGGCGGCAGTTTCGGTATCCGCTTGGACGGTTGCGTGGACGACCTTGTCGGTCGAGGAGTCGCGCGCGGAGTAATTAAACTTTTTCACGGGTTAGCCTCGCATCAACCGTTCGAATTCCGTTAGGTCGACAGCAAAGTTACGCGCTTCGTCGTAGGTCACCGTGCCACTCTGCACCAGACTGACGAGCGTGCGGTCCATCGTCTGCATGCCCTGGTCGGCGCCGGTCTGAATGACAGCGTCGAGCTGGTGGCTCTTGCCTTCACGGATAATGTTACGAACGGCCGGATTAGCAACTAGGATTTCCGCGGCGACAACACGGCCGCCACCGATCGCCGGCACCAAACGCTGCGAACAGATGGCCATCAAAATATTACTGAGCTGCGCACGAATCTGTGGCTGCTGGTGCGGCGGGAAGACGTCAATCATACGATCGATCGACTGAGCTGCCGAGTTGGTGTGGAGCGTCGCAAAGACCAAGTGGCCAGTTTCGGCGATGGTAATCGCTGCCGAAATCGTCTCAAGGTCGCGCATCTCACCGATCAGGACGACGTCTGGGTCCTGACGCAAGCTGGAACGAAGCGCGGCCGAGAAGCTATAGGTGTCGTAGTGGACTTCGCGTTGGACGACGACCGAGCGCTTTGACTTATGCGTAAACTCGATCGGGTCTTCGATCGTGATGATGTGGTTGGCGCGCTCGGTGTTGATTTTGTCGACCAGTGCCGCGAGCGTCGTTGACTTGCCCGATCCGGTCGGACCGGTGACGAGCACCAGGCCGCGCGGGAAGTCGGCGAAATTCATCACGACCTGTGGCATACCGAGCTCGGTGACAGACTTGATTTCATTTGGAATCAGACGAAGGGCCGCCGCCAGGTTGCCGCGTTCGTGAAAGGCGTTCACACGGAAGCGTCCGAGTGTACCAAAGGCAAAGCTGAAGTCAAATTCCTTGTCCTTGAGCAGAATCTGCTGCTGGTCTTGGTCGAGAATCGCAAAGACCAAGCCTTCAACCTGTGATTCGTCCAGCGGATTGTACCCCGGCACCGGTGTCAGGCTACCATCGATCCTCAGCATCGGCGGCAAGCCGACCTGCAGATGAAGATCGGAGGCGCGCTTTTTGACGACCTCTTCGAGGAGTACTTCGATTCTCAGTTCTGGTTGCCCGTTCATGTTGCTGTTCCCACCCTTCTTATGCTGTATCTGCTGCCACGCGGTTAACTTCTTCTATTGTTGTGATACCCTGGAGCGCCTTGAGGTAGCCGTCCTGACGCATGGTAATCATGCCCTGCTCGATCGCTTTGCGCTGAATCTCGGCGCTGGTCGATCGGGCGACGATCAGGTTCTGGATTTCTTCCGTGACATCCATGACCTCATAAAGGCCGGCGCGACCACTGTAGCCATGGGGCGTCTGCGGGGTATCACGACCTTTGACTAAAGTATAAGCGCTTTGGCCAGCCAGTGGCAAGTCTTTATACCCTAAGTCCTCGGCGACACGCGCCACGTCTTCTTTGGTTTTTGGCAGGAGGTGCCCCACCGTTGCCAAGATATTCTGCGTTTCGATCGGTGACGACAAGTAGGCGTCACGCTTGGCAGCGACCCGGCGCACCAGGCGTTGACCGATGATCGTCTTGACGGTACTGGCGATCAAGAACGGTTCGATATCCATGTCGAGCAGACGCGGCAACACGCCGGCCGCACTGTTGGTGTGAAGCGTACTGAAGACCAAGTGCCCGGTCAGGGCCGCTTGAACGGCGAGGTTGGCCGTCTCACCGTCACGGATCTCCCCTACCATCACCACATCGGGGTCCTGGCGCAGGATCGAACGCAGCCCGCTGGCGAACGTCAGACCAACTTCGCTGTTGACCTGAATCTGATTGACGCCGTCCATTTTGTATTCGACTGGATCTTCCAGAGTGACGATGTTGACGGTATCGTCCTTGATTTCTTTGATGAGCGCATAGAGGCTGGTTGACTTACCCGAACCAGTCGGCCCAGAGGTCAGCACCATGCCGTTCGGGTTATGAATACCTTTTTTGATCGTCCGGAGCGCTCGGCCCGTATACCCCATTTGTTCAAGGTCAAAGCTGTTGCCTGACTTGTCGAGCAGACGGATGACCACCTGCTCCCCCCAGACGACTGGGCTGATGGCAATACGTAGGTCGACCTCTTTGGCGGCCACCTTGACGGTAAACTGCCCGTCCTGCGGGATACGATGTTCGTCAATTTTGAGATTGGACAAAATTTTAATACGGCTGACGAGCGCTGGCTCGATTGACTTGGGCAGCTGCATAATTTCACGGAGTACGCCGTCGACACGACAGCGGATCTTGAGGTTCTTTTCGAGCGGCTCGATGTGCACGTCGCTGGCCCGCGATTTGACGGCGTATTCCAGAATCGTACTCAGGGCCCGACTGATCGGCGAATCCTGGACGATCGTCTTGATGTCACGGTCGCTCGCTTCCTGAGCTTCAGCCTGCGAAGCCTCGGCGGCCTGCCCGACGCTCGAGAGGTCGGTCCGGTACTGATCGAGGACGTGGCGAACGCCGGCTTCCGATGCCATAAATACTTTAAGTGGCCGCTGGATACGGTTTGCCAGGTAGTCGACCGCCTGGACGTTATTGGCGTCAATCATTGCCACCGCCAGACGGTTCTGTACCTCGGCAAGCGGCACTGCCATGAAGCGCTCAGCAATGTCTTCTGGCAGGAGCGTCAAAACATTCTGATCAATCAGGCTGTTGCTCAGGTTGACGTAGGGCACGCCCGACACCTGGGCGATGGCATGAGTCAGTAGCTCATCGTCAACGATGTGCTGCTCCGCCAAGACAGCCAGCAGCGGCTTATTGTCTTTCGCGGCCTCCGCTTTGGCTCCGTCGAGCGCCTCTTGCGTAACCAGCCCCTCGTCCGTCAGAAGACTCAGGAGCTTATCTTGGATATCATTCGTAAGCAGCGCCACGGGTAATGCGCCCCTTACTGACCCTGCAGTACCGGCGCACTCGACGTGCCGCCGCCGATTGTCACTTCGACAGTCGGGTTGATAGCGTTACTATTGAATACGGCTGGGTCGGGTTGATCAAGCGTTGCGGAAATAGGCGCGATCGTATCGACCTTCACCGGCTTGACGGCTGAGCCGCCAAAAATCGCTTTGGCGCCAAAGTACGCAACCAACACCGAGACCGATGCGATCAGGATAATCATTGCTACATCTGATTTTTTCATGGCTTGACCACCTTTTTGTTGAGCTGTACTGTTTGAGCTGGTTCATAAAAGGCGTCGGCATCAATCGTCAGGGCGACCCGTGAGCCTTGGCCTTCAATCGTCAGCTGATTGACGTTAATCGCGCGGATAGAGCGCTCAAGGCGCTGCAACATGTCATGCAGGGCATTGACCTGCCCGACTGGCGCACTGACGGTCATGACGAAGTGAATCGTGTTACTGCCGCCGCTTGCGGTCGTGTCCGTTGTAGCCGTGGTGCTATCAGACTCGACGCCAACCACAGGATCAACCCGCAGCGTGTCGACGCGGAGCGCCGGATCGTTAATGAGCTTCTGCTGCAACGATGCGCCGAGTGCTGACGAGTTAGCCTCTGATGGCAGCGCGTCGAGCACGACCTGAATCGGCTGCGACTCGCCGGGTGCCATTGCCGATTGCAGCGCCTGGTTGGTATTCATCAAGCGGACTTGATCCTTCAAGGCGCTGATAACTTCCCGGTTCTTCTGCAGCGTCGACACAGTCTTTTGCTTCTCCATCAGCACGCGTTCGTTAAACCATGCTTTTTGTGCCAAAAATACACCGGCGACCGCCGCGATCCCAACTAGCGCCGATGCCCCGGCGACCCATAGGAACATAGTACGGTTAGCGGCGGCGATTTGCTGACGCTTACGGACGATAGTTGTTTGTTGTTCTGCCATTATTGTGTCCCCTTTGCATCAGTCGCGCCTTCGACGAAGAGGCTGGTTGGAATACCACGGAATGAATCGGTCGCGTTGGTTGATGACGGCGCCTGAATCGTCAGGGTTGGAATCGTCGCTGCAAACAACTCTTTCGGATAGACGAAGCTGATGGTAAACCGCAGTACCTTAGCGCCATTGGCGTCCTCGCCGTAGCTGCGATCGGCGTCATTGAGGCTCGAGACCAGTGGCACGCTGCCGCTTTGACCGTTTTGGGTATACTGTACGGTCGTGGCTGACAGGGTCTTTTTGAAGACGTCCAGTGCGGCATAGCCGTTGGCTGCCTGGCCCTGGATGGTGACGGTTGAGCTGGCGGCGTCAATCTGCAGATTGGTCACGCGGATATCGTTTGGTGCCGGCGGATTCACCGTCTGCAGCACGTCAAAAATACGCGAGTCGATCATCTTATCGCTGTGCATGCTCGACAACTTACTTAGCTGGTTTTGGATGGTCAGCGTGTTGTTGATGTCCTTGACCTGACTGAGTGCATTGCTGCTATCTTTGATTTCTTTGTCTACAAAGTAGCTGCGACCGGCCTGGACGGCGTACACCCAGATAGCCAGCACCACGACCAGACCGACGGCGACAACGCCGACGATGACCGCCATCGAGATGACGCTAGTGCGCACGCGCTGGGCGCGAATCAGTTCTTGCTTGACGTCAGGGACAAGGTTGATTTCAATCATGACTTATTGCTCCTCTGAGCCAGACCGACGGCGACGGCAAATTCCGAGGCGATCGGTGTCAGCTGCTGCTGATCGGCCTGTGCAACGCGGACCTTTTGCCACGGATTACCTTGAACTGACGGGACATTCGTCTTTGCGGTGATGTAATCACCGAACTTTGGCACGGCGCTGGCGTACCCAGCCAGCAGGATGCCGCCGATCGGCGTACTGACGTAGCGGGTCTGGAAGAACTTGATCGATTTAACCAATTCGGCTGCAAAGCCGTCGAGGACGTTTTCGATCGCATGGAAGACTTGGCCTTCGAGACGATCCGGCGCCAGGCCAAACTTCAGGATGAACTGACGTGCCTGGTCCTCTTGGACGTTCAGATTCTGGACCGCCGCCTTGACGAGCGAGTACAGACCGGTTGGAATCGTGCGCACGAGTCGTGGTGCATCGTTATATGTTACGACGAGGTTCGTCGACAATTCACCGACGTCGATGATCAAACGCGCATCGGCGATGCCACCTGGCAGCAGTGAACGTGCCATAGCAATCGGATCCGGTTCAGCGGCGATGACGTTCAGGCCAAGGCTCTCGACGAATTCAAGCCGCTCTTCGGCGTAGCTGTTCGCCGTGCTCGTCAGCAGGACTTCTTGCTGCTTCGGATCGTGCAGCGACTGGCCGAGCAGCGCCCAGTCAACCTTAGCCTCATCGATTGCCATCGGAATGTACTGATCGATCTGATATTTGATCGTGCTCTTCAGCTCAGCTTCGGGCATAATCGGCACGTCAATGACCGTCGTAAAGGTCTTTTGTGACGGCAACCCGATCACGACGTTTTTGGTTTTGATGCCACTCTGCCCGACGGCAGTCATGATAATTTCGCCGAGGCGACGCTCTGATTCGGTGGAGTTTGCGGTCGCAACTTTAACATCGACCGGTGCGTACCCGTAGTGTGCCAGTGACCACGAATCATTGCCGGTCGGTGCCAGCTGCACTACCCGCACCGCGTTAGTGCCGATGTCTAGTGCAAAAAAGTCGCCCACGCCTTTTAGTAATGCCATATTGCCCCTTATTATACATAAGCGTCATCGCGCCTGACAAGCCTATTATTTTATGAAAATCTGATTAGAATCGCGGTGGCAACTCAGTGGTATACACCGTCTGCGCCTTGCCGGCGCCCGCCGCGACTTGCGCGGCCCATAGGTACGCATCAGCACGTAGATCAATCACCTCGGCCGGGTCACCCGACGCTGGCTGTCCCGTACCCGAGCCGGCCGTCCGGCGCAGCAGCAGCTGCCGCGCTTCAACCGGCCCATGAATTGTCAGTGTATCCTTGCAGTCGTTGCCCGTCAGGCTCTGCGGTCCGTCGCTACAGGTATTGATAATCCCCGTCTTGGCGCTGGTGGCATCGGTCGCGATCAGCCAAGCATCGACTTGATGCGTCGCGGCAGTGATGTTGATGTTCTTGGCGATAATCACCAGTTGTGGCAACTGCGCGACGCTCGTGAACGGTCCGTCCTGATATGACTGATCGCCATCGATCGTGACTGTGCCGCTCGATACCAGCACGACCGACTGATTCTGCCCCAGCGAACTCGCGTGCAGCGTGATATCACCCGCCGTCCGGATCTGTACCGGACCACCGGTCTGGAATGCATTGGCGCTCGCCGTGTCCCCGGCAAACGGCGCTTGATTACTGATGGCGGCAAAGTACTGCGCGATGGCCGGCAATTGCCTGAACGCGCTGGCCGATGTCGTGTACTGGCCGTAGCGCGGGTTCTTGTTGGTATCGACATTCGCGAACGTCAGCTTGCTCCAGCTCAGCTGGGCGTTACTCGGCTGGGCCGCCGTAGCCGCCGATAAGCCGGCGCCACTGGCAAAATTGATGTTGCCGCCGACCGAAAATGCCCCGTACTCTACCCAGCTGCCATACACGCCGGTAGTCTTTTGGGTCAGACCGACATTGATATTCGCCCGCGTGGCCACGTCGCCCCCTAGCACCTGTACTTTTGGCTTCTTCCCCACCATCACACAGGCGGGCGCGCCGTGTCGCCAGCTCTTACCGTCGTTTTGATTCTGATCATATTTATTGACCGATAATGCGAAGCAAATCCGTGAACCGATCGGCACATCCTCGACCACGTAGGACGCGATTTGTCCCACCAGCGAGTCACCCGGATCGTACGTGCCGTTCCCGGTATTTATCGATTTACAGCCGTTCGCGTAATAGGCACACGGCGCACTGCTGTTGTCGTTGGCGCTCGGAATCGGCTTACCAGGAGCAACGATAAACTTCGATACTTGCCATGCCGTATCGTCATAGCTCTTTGTCGGACCATCGTTCGTCAGGTACGGATTAATCGGTGCGATCGTCGTCCCCGGCTCAGTGACGTCACTGTTCATATCGACACGCGTCGTCAGATTGAATTTGTACGGTACCCGCACACAGGCGGCAGTCGTGCTCTTCCAGGGCCCTCCCTGGCTGCTCGGCCCCCAACTGGCCGACTGACAGATCGCTGGTTTACCGTTAAACCCTGCCCCGACATCCTCTTGATTGAGGACATACCGAAAGTACCCGTTGTTGTAGTTGCCCGTGTTATTACCGAACCAATAATTTCCCCACGGTCCCAAGCTGAACTGCGCACCCGGCCACCAAGGGTACTGATTACCATTTAGACCCGACGAGGCACGGAACCCGCTCCGCCCCACCGCAGCCGTAATCTGACTTGTGCCGTACTGCGTCGTATTCCAGATGCCATGATTCCAGGTGACGGTCTGCCCAGGCCGGCCGTCCCACGACGGCACGTTCGGCGTATGGTCGACGCCAACTTGCGACGTACCGGCCGTCTTCCATGGATAGACACGCGTGATGTTCACATCAAAACACGCGCGCCACGATTCCTCTGGATTAGCACCAATCCAGCTGGTATACGTCGTAAACTTCGTACACACGTGGTGTGAGCCAGTTCCCCACCCGGAAACGTCGAGACCTGCTCCAGTCGGCACCCATGGCCCAAACGCTTGCCGCTGCCCGTAAGGGGAGGTCTTATTAGGGTACCCGACCGAATACGCCGGTGATATCTTGAGGCGATTCACGCCGTTATCATCAACTACTTGGAGCTTACTTGAGCCGTTCGAATACCCGGGCGGCCAGTTTGCACAGTAGGTCACGTAGTAGTTAATGTTGACAGGCACGACCTGGGACTGACCCTCGATGACCGTAAAATTATTGCTGCCATCCTTTGGGTTCGTCGTCCACATATAGTCGGCAATCTTTTGTTCGGGCCAGGTGTAATTCGGACAGTACGTATTGGCAAACGCCTGGGCATCAGAAACGCCCATCGCCCCAGCCGATGGCGCGAAGTACGCCCCCATCGTCAGGAACGCTCCGAATATAGTGACGCTCAACGCGATATGTCGCCACTTCATCTATTGCTTCTCCAAATCAGCTAGTCGCGCCTGATAGACAGGGGCGAACGTCGTATAGTCGGGCGCATCGTGCGGTTGGGCATTGAGCTGATCAAGTGCCTTTTTGACCCATTGCTTCTCGTTCACCGTGTCTTTCTTGAGTTTGTACATGTCCGCCACGTTAATACTGTTGCGGTAATTCGGGTCGAAGTCCGACAGGCCACGCGCGTACTGCAGCGCTTGATCGAGCTGCTGCTTCTGCACTGCCATTTCAACCGCCTGGGTGTACAAGCTGATTTTTTTGGCCTTGTCCGTTTGGGCAGCGATCGCGTCTTTATAAACGTTATACGCATCGGCCGGCTTGCCCTCGCCTAACAGCTGGCTATAGGCGACCGCAAGATCCCGGTCACCCCAATAGCTACGTTGCTGCAGGCGCTTTAGTTCGTCCGCCTTGAACTGCGCCGTCCGAGCAGCCTGCGCCCGTTGCTGAGCAAAATACCAATACCCGGCCGCCGCACACGCGGCAACAACAATCATAGCGACACTGATCAGTACCCATTTACGACTCAACCGACGTACCGTGTGTGTCGATGCCGCACCCTGTTTCTTCATAGCACAAGCATAATACACTTGCGCCCACCCTGACAACTTATTTATCAAAAGTCATTTAGCATGCACGAATGCATTCCACAGGACTGTCGATAAGGTTGAGTGCCGGCGGCGCGAGATGATGTATGCCCACAAGGAGCCTCATCATCTCGCGCCAACCGGTTGACTCATCTACTCCAGCCAGGCCTAGGCCTGGTGCTTCGGACGACGGAACAGCATGACTGCCCCGAGCCCTCCCGCTGCCACCAGCGCGATCCCAGCCGCCACGCCCAGGTTGGACGCGTCAGTGGGGTCAGCTGCGGTGGCAGCCCGCATGACGACCGGACCACTGGAGGTGGCCGGTGCCGGCGCGGCGACCGGAGCCTGGTTGGCAACCGGAGCCGGAGCCTGGGGCCGCTGCACCGTCACGACCGAGCTCGACGACGTGGTGTTCGTCGTGGAGCCGGACGTGGTGGTTCCACCGGTGTTGCCGGTCGTGCCACCCGTCGAGGTTCCGCCCGTGTTGCCACCGGTGGTTCCGCCGTGATCACTGCCGTGATCGTCACCCTTGTCGCCGCCGTGGTCATGGCCGTGGTCGCCCGAAGGCGGCGTCGGCATGACCTTACAGCCGGCCTCGTAGATCTTCTTCCCCGTGTCCCAGTTCTGGGCAGGGACGGTGACGAGGTAGTCGTCACCGCCCTTGTACGTGAACTCGGGCCAGATGTCGTCGGCGTGACCGGCGTGGCCGTGTCCGTCCCTGAGGGACGCCACCGAGACGGGGATCGCCACGTACGGGTTCTTGTCGGAACCCGTGGCGTGGCAGATCATGACCTTCTTGCTGCCCTCATCGGGCTTCGGCGGCGTCACGTAGGACAGCTGCCAGGAGGTCTTGCCGACCAGCTGGAGCTTCGTCGGATTGTCCGACACGGCGATGATGGTTGCCCCGCCGACGGGAACGTAGAAGTTCCCGTCGGGGACGACCTTGCCGCCCACCTCGTAGTGGTACCCGGTCACGCTGGGCACCGTGTAGAGGTTGGCGCTGACGGGCAGCACTGGGGCCGGCGTCATCTGCACCGGCACCTCTGGCACATCGGGCGTGGTGTTCGTGTAGATGGAGCCCGGTCCGAAGAACGTCGTGTTCCCGTTCACGTCCACGACGGATGCCGTGGCCAGGTACGGGACCGTGACGTGCGCGATGGTCGTGGTCAGATTGCTCATGCTGCCGGCCTTGATGGTGACCGGGGTGGACGACACGACCACGACGCTGCCGTTCGGTCCGGGCTTCTCGACCCGGATGTAGACCACCGCGTCGGTCGGCAGGCCCGAGGTGAACGTCGCCGTCGCCGCGGATGCGGTACCGGTGAAGTTCACGCCGACAGCGGCGGTCGCGGCCGCCTCCGCGGCAGGAGCCAGGGTGAGCGAGCCGACCACCGGAGCGGCAGCAACCAGACCAGCGGCCATGAATGCGCTGGCGAACTTACGAGAGTAATTCGACACGTTTGTGCCTTTCTGTAGGTGCGGTCACGAGGGCCGCTGGAATGGAACAATAGGCGAATTCTGAAAGTAAATGAGTCAGATTGTTAAGTTCCGAATCAAATACATCCAGAACACGATGACACGAGACGTGTCACGCTAGCGCAATAATACCATTTTTGACTTAATTTGTAAATACCCCTTTTCCCACCCCCGCCAAACCGGCGTATAATAATAGTATGTGTGGACGTTACACGCTCTATCGTTCCAAACACCTTGCGGCGCGCTATCACCTCGCCGACCCCAGCGCCGCCGAACTTCTTGCTGACATTAACGACCGTTATAACATCGCCCCCAGCCAGGATGCACCCGTCATCACCCAGGCCGATGGCCAGCCTCACCTGCAGCTGATGCGCTGGGGCTACCTGCCGCCCTGGGCGAAAGACCCCAAGGATATCTTCAAGTACAAAACCTTTAACGCACGCGCCGAAGGTATTTTCCACAAACCCATGTGGAAAACCGCCGCACGCCTCCACCGTGCCCTTATCCCCTCGACCGGCTTTTATGAATGGCAGCAACAGACTGACGGCAAGCACCCGTTCCTCATCGTCCCGACCGCCGGGCAACTACCCGATGACATCTTTTCCTTTGCTGGCCTCTACGGCACCTGGCACGACGCCCAAGGGGACGAGCAACAGACTTACTCGATCATCACGACGGCCGCCAACTCCGACATGCAGCAAATTCACGACCGCATGCCGGTCATACTCAGCTGTGATGAGGAATCGCTCTGGCTCGATCCGGCCATCGACGACCAGGAGCTCCTCAGCCAGCTCCTTCACCCCTACCCCGATGGTCAGCTTGCCATCCACGAGGTCAGCCGCGACGTCAATTCCTCGCACAGTGATCTAGCGCACTTCATCGAACCGCTCAATTCCAAGTAAGAATTCGCCAATCTACCTCTGTTATGGTATGATAATTGAATGAGTTTATCTATCGGCATCGTCGGCCTGCCAAACGTCGGCAAATCAACCTTGTTTAACGCCCTAACCAATAACGACATTTTGGCGGCCAATTATCCGTTCGCGACGATCGAGCCGAATACCGGCATCGTGCCCGTGCCAGATGACCGCCTGCAAAAGCTGGGCGAACTGTACCAGACCGAAAAAATCATCCCCGCGACCGTCACCTTCGTCGACATCGCCGGTCTGGTCGCCGGCGCCAGCCAGGGTGAAGGTCTTGGCAATAAGTTCCTGGCCAACATCCGCCAGTGTGACGCCATCATCCACATTGTCCGCGCCTTCGAGAACAACGATATTGTTCACGTCGCTGACCGGATCGATCCGAAGGCTGACATCGAGATCATCAACACCGAACTTATCCTGGCCGACCTCCAGACCATCGACACCCGCCTACCAAAAGTCCTCAAAGAAGCCAAGGCGAAGCCGGCACTACGCGACACCGCAACTTATCTGGAATCACTCAAGCGCCACCTGGAAAGCGGCACGCCGCTCTCTGCCCTGCCATCGCTTGATGACGAAAAGATCGCTGACCTGCACCTGCTGACCGCCAAGCCGGTCATTTACGCCTTTAATGTCGACGAGGACGGCCTAACCGACCAGGCCAAGCAGGCCGACCTGGCGGCCCTCGTTGCCCCGGCCCGAGCAATTTTTGTGTGCGCCAAATTAGAAGAAGAAATCAAAGGCCTCAGTGAAACCGATGCCAAAGAACTGCTCGAAAGCTACGGCGTCCAGGAAACCGGGCTGCGCCAGATGATTCATGCCGCCTACGAGACGCTCGGCCTCCAGAGCTACCTGACCGCCGGCCAAAAAGAAGTCCGCGCTTGGACCATCCGCCAAGGCGCGACCGCCCCGCAGGCCGCAGGTGTCATCCACTCTGATTTTGAACGCGGCTTCATCGCCGCTCAAGTCGTCGACTACGATGATTTGATTGCCGCCGGCTCAGAAGCGGCCGCCAAATCGGCCGGCAAGATGCGCACCGAGGGCAAAGACTACATCATGCAGCCCGGCGACATCGTGGAATTCCGCTTCAACGTCTAATCGCCAAATGAAAACAGCGGCCGCGAGCGAGGGATTTTCCTCGTCGCGACCGCTGTCGTCTTCACACGCATTGGCTGCGCTTGAACGTCACCAATGTGATTTTCCCGTGCGGATCGCTTAGATTGCACGAAAACACCTGGACGTAACATCCAGCGTTAACACCGGGGCCGTCCTGCACGATTGGCAGCTGGTCGGTTTTCTCGATGACCTGGAACTTTTCCAGGGTCAAGGGAATCGACTGGCCGTGCGCATCGGTGATCGTGGCACTCTGCCCCACCTTCCAGCCGCCATAGCTAAGCTGGCGGAACGGGAACGTGCCATCGTTGCATAGCGATGCGTCGTCACTATAGCACGTATGAGCAGCAAGGATAGTCACGGGCGTCGGACCATTCAGGCCGGCGCCCGTGCCTTCCAGCCAATGACCGACTGGGTCAAAGCCATTCTTGTCGAGCGGCGGATCAACCCCGGACGTCGCCTGAGCGACCCACAGCCTCTCGGCCATGGTGACGACCTTGACGTTCATGCTGGCCGCCGGCCACGCAAATCCCGTGATGGGATAGGCGATGGCTGGCGGCGGAGCCGGCGCAGTGGTGTGCACTGCCGCCGGTGACGATGCCGTTGCCGCCGCAGCGGGCGATGGCGACTGAGTTGCCGACGGCGAGGCCGACGCACTCGGGCTAGCCGGCGCCGCCTGCGACAGCAGCTGCTCGGCCGCCTGATGCTGCGCCTGATTGGTTGCCAGGGCGTTGATCGCCGTGAACGCACCAATGACCATGACCGCAATCATTATCAAAAGCCCCGCCACGCGGCGGCGAGACCATCGTTTCGTGCCCATGGCACTCCTTTCCAGTAGTGTGAAGAACGACATAACACCCGAACGTGCTTGCCGTTCGAAGTTATTTAGTATATTTTAACACAAAATGTATAAAATGTCTACTTTTTCAGGGGGCTAAGCAAGTAGAAGCGCTCGCGGTTACCCTTGGTCCCTGCTACCTCGCTGTCGCGCTTGTCCCGGATCACGAAATACTGTTTAGCCCACAGCTCAAAGTCCCTCAGGATCTGACGGCGGACGGCTTCGTTCTTGATAACACCTTTGTTGGTCTGGTTACGACCAGCTTCGAACTGCGGCTTGAGCATGGCAGCAATCTGCGTCTGCGGGCCGCTCAGGTGAGTCGCGATATACGGCAAAATCTCGCGCAGACTGATGAATGAAACGTCAATCACGACGATACCGGGCGTATCACCGGTAATCACAAAGTCACGGATATCCGTCTTTTCGTGCAGCTCGATCCGCTCGTCGCCGCGCAGGCTCGGATGCAACTGCTCCGTCCCCACGTCCACGGCATACACCTTGCGGGCGCCGTGCTGCAGTGCGTAGTCAGTAAAGCCGCCGGTGCTACTGCCGACATCGAGCACCACGCTGCCGCGAAAATCCAGCCCGAGCAGCTGTGCCACACTGGCCAGCTTCAGTCCTGCCCGGCTGACGTACTGTTCTTCGGCTTTCAGTTCTACTTTGGCGGTGTGGCGCACGAAAAAGCCCGGCTTACTCACCACCTGGCCATTGACCGTCACTTTGCCGAGACGGATATAATTTTCAGCCTGCGACCGGCTGGTCACCAGGCCACGACTCGTCAGATACTGGTCGAGCCGTTGTTTGTCCATTTACTTCTTGCGCTCGCGGTATTCACCTGTCGAGGTATCGACAGAGATGATGTCACCGGTCTTGATAAAGGCAGGTACCTTAACGGTAATGCCAGTCTCGAGCGTGGCGTCCTTCAGGACACTGCTGGTCGTATCACCCTTGACGACATCTTCAGCGTAGGTGACTTCTAGGTAGACGTTCTTGGCAAGCTCGACGTTGATGACACGGTCGCCAAAGAACTGCAGTGTCAGGTTGTCGCCCTCTTTGAGGTAGCCAGCGGCCGTATCGACGATGTCGGCGCTCAGCTGGAACTGCTCGAACGTTTCTGGATCCATGAAGTAGAAATCGGTGCCGTCGTTATAGAGATACTGGACGGTCTTGTTGCTGACTTCGGCGGTTTCGATCTTGTCCTGACCCTTAAAAGTCTTCGGGATGACGCTGCCGTCGATCAAGTTCTTCAATTTGACGTTGACGATACTGCCGCCGCGGCCCATGACTTTTTGGCCGTATTCGATGACGCGGTACGGCTTGCCGTCGATTTGGCAGACGGTGCCTTTTTTGAGGTCGGTTGGTTGGTACATTGTATTCTCCGTGGGTTAGATTGTTAGAGGCTAGAATATGGCTACCGCCCCAGAGAGCGATAGCCAATTTCTATCTTCCAAATTAGCCTTGGCTAACGAATGGCATCAGGGCGAGGTGGCGTGCACGCTTGATTGCGACAGCCAGCTGGCGCTGCTGCTTGGTGCTTAGACCGGTCTTGCTGATAGGCTCGATCTGGCCGTAGATGTTGATAAAACGCTGCAGCGTCTTGACGTCTTTGTAGTCAAAGTATGCTGGTACGTCCTTCTTGAATCGCTTCATGGTTGGGTATCTCCTAGAATGGAATTTCGCTTAGGTCAATTGGTTTGTCATCGATGTCTTCGATCACGACATCGTTTGATTTTTGAGAGGTGCTTGAGCCGCCGTTCGATGGCGTGTATCCGCCGCCGTTACCACCTTCGCCTGGACCATCCAGGAAGGTAACGTCAGTAGCGACCACTTCGATGCGGGTGCGCTTCTTGCCGGTTTCCTTATCGTCCCAGCTATCCTGGCGCAGGCGACCCTGCACGAGGCAGCGGCGACCCTTGCTCAGGTACTGGCTCACCAGTTCGCCGAGCTTTTCCCAGGCAGTGACGTCAAAAAAGTCAGCCTGGTCTTCTTGGCCACCGCGGTCAACCGCGATACTGAAGCTGGTGATGTTCTTGCCGGTAGACGTGGTACGGACTTCAGGATCGCGCGTCAGGCGTCCCATCAAAATCACTTGGTTGATACTGCGAGCCATTATTCCCTATTCCTCCTCAGTTGTTTCGGCCTGAGCCTTGGCTTCTTCGAGCGCCTTGCGGCCCTTTTCGTCGACAGTGACGAGCAGGTAACGCAGCACTTCGTCGGTAATGTTCAAGATGTTGCTGATCTTGAGCGGCGCGTCAGCTGGAAGCTTGACGGTCAAGTAAACGTAGACAGCGAAGTCTTCGCGCTTGATGCGGTACGCCAGCTTCTTTTTACCCCAGTTGTCTTCGCTGACGATTTCACCGCCGGCGCTCGTGATGATATCGCGTACTTTCGCCAGTGGCGCGTCGATATCGGTCTCGAGGTCAGGGTGAATCAGAACGGTCAGTTCGTATTCTTTCATAGAGTTCCTCCTCCGGAATCCTTATGGATGCTTATATCTGGTATAAGCCGAGTTGATAACCCTGCAATTATACTAGATTTTAGGGTCTGCGTCTAGTGCTTATGTATTGCAATAATGTAAAATTAGTTTATAATATAAGAGACCCTATTTCCAACCACGAATTGAGTGATCATGTGTCAGCCTAGCATCGAGGCGATCAACGACCACCTCGCGGAAAACGATCTGCGTTCCATTGACGAATTTTGTTCTGAAGCCAGCACGCTGTTCGGCACCAACCACGCCAACCTCGGCGTAATTTCCGACTTTGCCGAACAGCCACTAGATCCCGTACGCCTAGGCGACGTTCGTGAGCTCCTGGGCTATCAGGTCAACAAGTACAAGGTGGCCGCACAGCTGATAGCGTGGTGCAAGATCTTCCCCGCAATCGTCGCGGAAGTCAGCTGACCACCACTACCAGCGCGGTCCCGCCCTGCCCGTTTCCCAAAAGTTTGAGCCCGTCTCCTTTTAGGAAGCGGGCTCAAATTTTTTACAGAGCATTTATTACGTACACGCCTGCAGGCCCCACCAGGTCAGGCCCGTGTTATACATGCCTTTATGGCACGGTGTACGTGCTTCGTAGGAGATGCGAATACCATAGGCATTGCCGCCGGTGCCGCGCACGTATTGATAGTTCGTCAGCTTAGTATTCGGATCATTAGGAATTGCCCAGATATACTGCGGTACGAGCAGAGTAGAAAGCGACGACAGTGCGTAGCCGGTATTGTCGACCCCGCCTGAAATCTGCGGGTAGACGCTATTGTCGGCATAGTACATCTCGATCGCCCGCTGCACATTGGCGATGTCGGTCGAGCGGACCGCGTCACGCGCCTTTTGCTGGGCACCGTTATATGCCGCCGTCACGATGGCGGCAAGAATCGCGATCACCACGATCACGATGAGTAACTCAACGACCGTAAAGCCTTTTGACCGCACCTTAGCATCCCACCGTAAAGTACGGCATACTGATTGAATTCATTGACCCCCATGATCCCGTCAGCGGTCGCAGAAATACCGCGATATTATCCTTGCCTAGTCCGCAGGGGCCGTAGGTAGCGGTGTTCTCCTGTTCATTTTCATCGATATAGTATGGTCGATTCCAGGGGTCAACTAGATTATTGACCATCACACCAGAAGCCGTGCTGATTTTTTGCAGTGACGCCAAGTAAACTGTCCAACAGCTGTCGGTCGTGTGATCAAGCGTCGCCAGATCGGTTCCTGCCGGTTTAGTCACACAGTACCCTGCTGTTGCCGTTTGGCCAGTGATATCCTTCAGTACCTTGCCCGTATTGTAGCGGGCGGCCTGGATAGCTTTGCTAAGAATCTGTTGGTCCGCCTGGATCTTGCTGTTCTGCGCCTTGGCCTGCACGCCGTTAAGGGCCATGACGACGATGGCCGCCAGAATCGCGATCACGATGATAACGATCAACAGTTCGACGATCGTGAACCCTTTGGAGTGTGTTACATTACGTTTCATCATAGTTAACAGGTACTCTTATATAACGGTATATTAATCACATTCGTGGTCGTTTTCACAAACGGCTGGCTATAGGTCCCTATTTGATCATTCATACACAAATGGTCAGTTTGGTTCTCGGACTCGTTTGGATTAACATAATACGGCCTGCCCCATGGATCGACTATACTCTGGATACTAACGCCGGACGCACTCGCGACGGCACTAAGGAAATTCGTATATCCCGTCCAGCACGTATCCGTCTTGGGGAGCGTCGCCAAGTCAATACCTGAGGCCTTGGCAAGACATGGCCCCTCGGGTCCACCAACAGGGTAAATCGTATACAGCGGGCTGTCATTATTTAACCGGGCGGCAAAAATTGCCTGCTGGATCGTCGCTAAGTCACTGTTAATCTTCGACTGGGCCGCTTTAGCCTGAATTCCGTTATAGGCTACAATGACGATAGCCGCCAGAATCGCGATCACGATGATGACGATCAACAGTTCGACGATCGTGAAGCCTTTCGGCCGCAGCTTTATGGCAGGTGGGATGTATTTGCTATGCATCCCTCTACCCTGCCATCCCCAGACGAATCCAACATGTCGTCTTTGTCGTACTTGACGCGGTATAGCCAGTGGTCGACGTCACGGCTGTCGTCGTACTGTAGTTAGAGACATTTGTCACGCCGCAGGGGGTATTCTGGCCGTCGAGCCAATATTCCAGGCGAATCGGCGCTGCCACCCCGTTGAATGTTGCCGACGGTTCATAAATGTACTGCACTCCAGAGGTGCCACCGACCGGCGGCTGGAGCGACTGCGGCGGTCTGCCGACCTTTGCCAGCTCCGTCATCAGTGGACCGTTGTCACCACCGTTTGCAGTACCCGAGCTGTTCGTACAGATATTATCAAGCGTGCCGCACACATTGCTCGTGCTCGGATACGCTCCGTAGGTTGCCGTATACCCCTCGATCAGTTTAATGAGTTGGTTGATCGCACTAATGCGTGAGGTGTTGTTCGCCTTCTGTTGGACACCGTTATAGGCCACGATGACGATGGCCGCCAGAATCGCAATCACGATGATGACGATCAGCAGCTCGACGATCGTAAAGCCTGACTTTTTCGAGATTCCCACCATAGTACCCTTAGTATACCATGAGCAGAATGGTTTACGCCTCGGTGGCGAGCTCATCCATGCTGCTGATCAGCACGTCGCGTGGCCGCGAGCCGTCAGCCGGCCCAATCACTCCCTGCTCTTCCATCTCTTCGATGATACGGGCAGCGCGGGCGTACCCGATGCGCAGGCGGCGCTGCAGGAGTGAGGTCGAGGCCTTGCGGCTTTCGATCACCACGCGCAGAGCGTCGTTATACATATCGTCACCACTGCCAGCGTCAAAGTCCATCACGACGCCACCCTTACCGTTCAATTGAACCGGTTGAGCGATGATTTCATCGTTATACTGTGGTGCTGACTGCAGGCGTAAATGATCAGTAATCTTGAGGACTTCTTCGTCCATTACCCAGGCACCCTGGATACGCTTCGGCTTGCTCATGCTTGGCGTCAGCATCAGCATGTCACCCTGGCCGAGGAGTTTTTCGGCGCCGACTTGGTCGAGAATCGTTCGCGAGTCGATCTGCGAAGCGACCGTAAAGGCGATACGGGCCGGCACGTTAGCCTTGATCAGACCGGTAATGACGTCAACGCTTGGGCGCTGGGTGGCCAGGACCAAGTGGATACCGACGGCACGGGCCTTTTGTGCCAGACGCACAATCAAGGCTTCGACGTCGCGGGCGGCGACCATCATCAGGTCGGCCAACTCGTCAATGACGATGACGATATACGGCATAGCACCGTCTTCATGCTGCGCCGTGCGGCCCTCTTCGTCTTCGACGGCAATTTTTTTACCGCTCTTTTGCAGGCGTTGGTTGTATGATTTAATGTCACGCAGCTTCTCGTCAGCGAGCAACTTGTAACGGCGCTCCATTTCATTGACCGCCCACTTGAGGGCGCTAATGGTCTTTTCCGGTTCGGTAATGACCGGTGTCAGCAGGTGTGGAATGTCTTCGTACGGCGCCATTTCCACCTGCTTCGGGTCCACCAGAATGAGCTTCATTTCACTCGGACTGTTGCGGTAGAGGAGGCTGGTGAGCAGCGTGTTAATCATGACCGACTTACCCGACCCGGTCTGACCGGCAATCAGGAGGTGGGGCATCTTGTTGAGCTCGCCGACGACGGCTTCACCCGAGATGTCCTTACCGATGGCAAAACTCAGCGGCTCACGACCCTGCTTCCACTGCTTGGAACTGAGCACGCCGTACAGGCGCACGTCAGCCGCCTTGCGGTTTGGCACTTCGATACCGACGGCCCGCTGGCCGGGGATCGGCGCTTCGATACGCAGGCTCTGGGCGGCCAGGTTGAGGGCGATGTTGGTCTCAAGCGCCGTGATGCGGGTCAGCTTGACGCCGCTTGGTGGACGGAGGGTGTACTGCGTCACCTTCGGACCGATGTTGGCGCCTTCCATTTCGACGTCGATGTTGAATTCTGCCAGGGTGTCGCGAATCGTCGCCGCGTTTTGCTGGACATCGCCGGCGTCGGCAGGGTTTTGCTTCTTCTCGAGCAGATCAAGGCTCGGTGCCTGCCAATTCGGATCACTGACTGAAACGAGTGCGCTGCCCTCTTCGGCGGCCTTGTCCGGCTTCATACTGCCGCGTAGGCTCGACAGGCGCGATGATTTCTTTTCTTTGTCGTCAACCGCAGCAACTTCGCTCGGGTCGAGCATCGGCACGCCGGCGTTGAGCTTCAGATCACTGATGGCCGCTGGCTTAGCGGCCACTGCGGCGGTCTCGACTGCCCGGCGCATGACTTTGACATTGGCATTCTGCTCGTACGCTTCGGTACGTGACAGCTCGCCCAGCTTACGGATCACGGTAATCGGCGAGATCCGCAGCACGAACAGTGCGGTAATAATGACAAAGAGGACGTAAATGAACGCCGCTACGCCGCTGTTGACCAGCGACAGCATGACGTTGTTGGCGGTTTCACCGACGAAGCCCCCGTGGGTTCCCTCGGTGTCTTTGATGAGGCCAAACAATCCGGCCAACCAGATCAGCAGCAGCGTCGTGGCGAACTTGACGACGAACGGCACCCGGTTGTTGTCTGCTCGGAAGATTTCGACCGCGATATAGATGAAGAGCAACGGCACGGCGTAAATCGCATAGCCGATAAAGCCAATCAGCGTGCTGTGCAGCCAGTTCAATACGGGACCGCCCGCTCCGAACCACGCCACGACCAGCAGTAGCGAGAACGCGATCATCACCACCGCCCAGACCTGCGACCAGAAGCCGCTCGGCAGACGGTGCTGCGGTGTCGCCGGTGCTTTAGATTTACCCCGAGTAGATTTTTTCTTTTTTGCCATAACTGTTTTCTATTATACGCGTGGTGATTTATTTACTGTAACTATTATTATAGCAAAATTTACAATATTTTGCAAGAGCATAAGCTAAATGCTTCCCGAGGAGGATTGACATAATCGGTTTTATAGTTTAAAATGTTGTCAGCCTGACAATCCGTCAAGTGAACCCCACAGTAAAGGAAGTGACGCAATGGATCTGATGAGTACCCTGGCTAGCGCCGGCGCCTCCCTCGTCATTACGCTCGCCTACGGCATCTACGCCGTCCGCGCGCTCCGCAGCGGGCACCTCGACAACCAGCCCCTCGCTCCCATCGAGGAGTGAGATGGCCGAGAAGTCACGCAAGGAGCTCGAGAGCAGCATCGAGCGGAAGTCCGCGCGCCGCATGGCGCGCATCGCGGCTGACGCCGCAAAGCGGCATCAGCTACAGCAGGCCAAGCGATCGTCGCCCCATGAGGAGAACGAGCGTACGCACGACCATGCACAGGCCAGCCGGAGGAACGATGCGAGCACACCGCCCGCACCGCCACCGGCCTGTTGACCTCCCTTCCGGGGATACGCCGGACGCAGAGCAACCCTCAGCGTCCGGCATCGACCACGCTATATCACCCAAGTTGGTATGTCGTGGCTGGTTCCCATCAAAAACATCCCCGTTACATCGGGGGTGTTTTTGTGCGCTGCGTATTAGTACGGGCGCTGCGTCGCGGCTTCGCGTGAGCGTGTATCGTTCGCTTCGGTATCAGGCACCTGGCGCGGCGGGAAGTTGCGCTGAGCCGGGCGCTTGAATTCACCACCCTGCTGCTTGCCTTCCTGCTGCGGACGGCCCTCGCCTTGCTGACGATTGCCCTCGCGCTGCGGCTTGCCACCGCCACCGATTTCGTTGATCACAGGGATCACGATCGGGGTGCGACGGGTCTGGTCGTACAGGATGTGCGTGATTTCGTCCTTCAGTTCCTTCTTGATCTGGTCGAGGTCGATCTTTTTGCCGCTGAAGCTGCGGGCGACCTTTTGCTTGAGGTACTGGCGGATCATACCCATCAATTCCTCGCTGTCGCGCAGATAGATGAAACCACGGCTGATGATGTCCGGGCTGGTCATGAGGCGGCCGCTGCCGCGCTGGACCGTCAGCACGACCACGAACATACCTTCGGCTGCCATGTGGATGCGGTCCTTGAGGACGACTTCGGAAACGATCGCACCGCTGTCGTCATACATGATGCCGCCGACTGGGATACGACCGGCTTTTTTGGCGCCGTCGTGGTCGATTTCGATGACGTCACCGCTGTCGCAGACAAAGATGTTGTCGCGCTTGATGCCGGCTTCTTTTTCGGCCAGCTCGGCGTTGTGGACGAGCATGTGGAATTCACCGTGGATTGGCATGTAGTAGGTTGGGTTCAGGGCATTGATCAGCTTGACGTGGTCGTCGTAGTAGCCGTGGCCTGAAAGGTGGAGTGGGCCGATGCCGGTCAGGTGCGTCTTGCCGTTTTGGATAACATCGCTACCTTCGCGCATCAGGCCGTCGACGGTGCGGACGACGTACTTTTCGTTACCAGGAATCGGGTTCGAGCTGAAGACCACGACGTCGCTGTTCTTGATCTTGATGAACTTGTGCGCGCCTGACGCCATGCGGTTCAGGACGGCGTTGAACTCACCCTGGGAACCGGTACAGACGATCGTTACCTTGCCGTCAGGCATCTTGACGACGTCTTCCATCTTGACGACGACGTCTTTTGGAATCTTGATCGTGCCAGCGCGCAGGGCTACTTCGAGGTTCTGGATCATCGAGTAACCAGCGAACGCAACCTTGCGGTCATGCTTCTTGGCTTCTTCAAGGATGACCTGCATACGGTGGATCTGTGACGAGAAACAGCTCAAGATAAGACGTGAGTTCGGATACTTCTCCATCACCTGCCCCATCGACTGCTGGATGTCGAACTCGCCGTGCGTGTGGGTGCCTTCTGACTCACAGTTGGTCGATTCGTTCATCAGCATCAAGATGCCTTCGGTGGTGGCGATTTCGGTCAGGCGCTCGAGGTCGAACTTCTTGCCGTCGACCGGTGCGTCTTCGAAGCGCCAGTCACCGGTGTCGACCAGCACACCCATCGGGGTACGGATAACGACAGCGGTAGCGTCTGGGATCGAGTGGTTCACACGGACCAATTCAATGCTGAAGCTATCACCCAGTTGAACGCGCTCGTGTGCTTCTGGATCCATGACGTGGTAGTCAGGCTCGTAGCCACTGGTGGCTTCTTCCATGGTGCGCTGGATCATGCCAAGCGTAAACTTCGAACCGTACACTGGCGCAGGAATTTTGTGCGCGACGTGGCGATAGGCCCCAATGTGGTCAAGGTGACCGTGCGTAAAGACCTGGCCGCGGATTTTGTGCTTGTTTTCTTCGAGGTAGGTGATGTCAGGCGTGATGTAGTTGATACCTGGGTAGTCGCTACCTGGGAACAGGAAGCCACAGTCAATCACGATGATGTCATTGTCGTACTCGATAGCCATCATGTTCTTGCCGATACCCATTTCGCCCAGGCCGCCGATTGGCATGATCCGAAGCGTCGGACGTGGAGCGCGGGGCTTCTTTGGCTGGTCAGCCATAGAGAACTGGCGGCCACCGTAGCCGTTATAGAGTGATTTATTCACTGGCACGTTGATGACGTGCTGTGAGGCGCGGGCGTTGACGTTTTCGCTCACCCGGCGCTGCGCCCGGAATACCTCGCCCTTGCGGGTAGTGGTGGCATTCAGGACGCTGTTGTTTGATTTCTGTCGCTGCTGCCCCTGTGGACGCTTATTCTGATCGTCCGGGGTAGCGTTAACGAGTCGTCGTTGACCCATATAGTTTATTTCTCCTTTTAGCTATGAAATAAAATGATATTTGCAAAATAAAATACGAGTGCGGGGATGGTACGGCATATAACAGTAGTAGTCCCCTCTTTGTAAGTAATTCCATTATAGCAAAAAGCCTACGATAATGCAAATTACCCCTGAGCAATCATTGCGGGGACACGCAGAAAATCGTCGATCAGCGTTTGGCGGAGACTGCCGTTATACAGCGCGGCAGCCGGATGGTAGAGCGGCACGATCAGCCACTCGTGTTCGCGGCCGTCGTGATACTTCACTTTTTCCCGAAACGCCTGTCCATGCACGTCGCCAATGACCGCGTCGGGCAAAAAATACCCCATACTGTGCCGGCCGAGAGTGATGATGACCTTGGGATTGATAATTTCGAGCTGGCGTAGCAGATACGGCCAGAAGGCTTCCTTTTCGGCAGGTTTGGGGTCGCGGTTATTAGGCGGGCGGTATTTGACGATATTGGTAATGTACACGTCTCCCCGCTCCATGCCGGCCTGCGCCAGCATTGCGTCGAGGAACTTGCCTGCCGCCCCGATAAAGGGCTTGCCCTGCTCATCTTCTTTTTTGCCAGGCGCCTCGCCGATAATCACGATGTCGGCACTTGGGTTACCGTCGCCCATGACAAGCTGGGTCGCTTGAGCTGCCAGCTCTGGGCAGACATTATGTGTGATAATTTCCGTCGCGAGCGCCTCGAGCTGGACCTGTTTATCCATTAGGGTCGCTTTTTCTCCGCCAAGCGGCGCTGCACGGCGCGCCACACCTTGGGCGCCAACCACCAGGCGATTTCCAAAACCACCGTCGATCGTAATACTCTGCCTATTCGTGCCATGGTTCTATTATACGCTGCTACGCAGGCCAGCGAGCTATTCCCCTGCAGCGGCAGATGAGGCATGATGCCGATAGATGCGGCGCAGCGCATAGCTGACCGCGCTGAGTGCGACGACATACATGAGAGTACGGCGGGCACTATCGAGCGCATAGACGACCGACTGCGGCTGACCATGCGTCAGCTGCTGCCAGTATAGCGTTACGAGTGCCAGCGCGACGACCATCGCGACTACCGACCAGTCCTGAATATATTCCAGGCGGCGCTGATGCTGAGCGTAGCGCTGCTTGGTGCGTCGCAGGTTCGCGAGGTGTGCATCGAGCTGCTGTTCGGTGGTGATGTGGCTACTGGTCGTACGCTTCATGTCGTCAGTATACACCGGCCCGGCAGAACCTCTCAAATACCCACTCCTAAATGATGTACAAATTACCCTATCAGCGCCTTTCTGCTAGTGCTATACTACGGCCACCAGAGTTAAAAGAGGTCTCATATGACAGTTGAAATAGTCGCTTCTACCACTAAAGATTTCGAGAGTATCGAAGAAAGCGTAGATAATCCGCGGATTCAACTTCATCACGAGACGACCCCGATCAGTCAGATACTTCACGAGTTAGAAACTCGCCACTACAAGCTTACCCTCGGGCTGATTGCCCTCAGCCAAACCGGCGAGTTCCATACTCGCGAGGTAATGTTCGAGGAGCATCAGGCGCTCGCCACAAAAATTGCGAAGCTTCGCCAGAAGCAAGCTGACCTGATCAGAGGTATGGCCTATAGCAATACGCAGATTTGGCGGCCACCATATAATGACGACCCGTACGACCACACGATGACCAACAAGCAGAAGCGCGCCGAAATTGAAGCGCCGTTCATCCAGGCCATCTACCAGGATGGCAGCGAGCCGACCGAGACAATGCTTACTTCAGATGAGCATACCGATGCCCCATCCGCGTCCGAGCAGCGTCAGCCCAGTGGTATCGCCGCTTAGTCGCATCGCGATTGACATTTGAAATTAAAGTTGTAATATACAGTAAATAGCTCGGCCAGAACGAACTCGCCCCTTCCACCGAGAGGTGTCTCATGAACGTTATACAAATCTTGCAGCTCTTTGGTGTCATCGTCCTCGCGTCGTTTGGCATCGCGCCCTTCGTGCTGCTTGTGGGTATATGTGTACTTTCGATCACACGCTCCTGTCGGCGTTTCCTGCGACAGCGCGCTTCACGGCCTCCTAAAGCGCTTCGCGTGGAGGATTGCGACATCATCATCGAAGCAATGGAGGTGTCATCTCCGCATGGCAGCTTTCCGGAATTGGAAGCGATAATTGAAAGGGCGCTCGCCGACTCCAGATCAACGGCCACCGTGGCACGCCCTCTCTCTGAAGCCGTCAACCTCAATCGACAACTGCAGGGCGACGTACCTGGCATACCGCTCATCGTGCGGGAAGTCGGCAGTCCTGCTCCGTACACCCCCTACGGTGACCCGCAGTACTATCAAAAGGAGGAACACTGGCGGCACAAGCCCGCGGGAACATAGCCCCGGAACCTTTCGTTCTGGCCGAGCTCGTTCTTGCGGGCTATTTTCCTGCTTACCAACCAAAAACAGCCCGTATTGTGGGCTGTTCTTGGTTGGGCGCTATTACTGCTCAGCGTCTTTGATGCTGAGGCTGAGGCGACCGCGTTCGTCGATGCCGGTCAGCTTGACCTTGACGATCTGGCCGTCGTGGAGGATATCCTCAACTTTTTCCACACGGTGGTCGGCCAGCTGGCTAATGTGCACCATACCGTCAATCCCCGGCATGATATTGATGAAGGCGCCGAAGTCCTTGATGCTGACAACCTTGCCTTCGTAGATCTTACCGACTTCTGGCTCTTCGGTCAGGCTCTTGATCCAGTTGATCGCCTTTTCAATGTTGGCGGTATCGCTGGCGGCCACGGTAATCAGACCGTCGTCCTTGATGTCGATCTGGGCACCCGTCTCAGCAGTGATTTTATTGATCACCTCTCCGCCCTTGCCGATGACCGCACCGATCTTGTCTGGGTTGATCTTGATCTTTTCGATACGTGGGGCGTACGGGCTGAGGCTGGTCTTTGGCGCGGCCAGCGTGGTCAGCATGTGTGCCAAGATGTGGGCGCGGCCTGGCTTCGACTTATGAAGCGCTTCACGAAGGACTTCCACTGGCAGGCCATGGACCTTCATGTCCATCTGGATAGCCGTGATACCCTGTTCAGTGCCGGTGACCTTGAAGTCCATATCACCCGCAAAGTCTTCCGCGTCGGCAATGTCGCTCATGACGTATGGCGTGTCGCCGTCCATCATGAGACCCATCGCGATACCACTGACCGGGCGCTTGATTGGCACGCCGGCGTCCATCAGAGCGAGACATGAGCTACAGGTCGCCGCCATGCTGGTCGAGCCATTCTGGCTCATGATTTCGGTGACGGAACGAATTGCATATGGGAATTCTTCCTCTGACGGCAGGACTGGAATCAGAGCGCGTTCAGCCAGGTAACCGTGGCCGATTTCGCGTCGTCCCGGCGAACCGAGGCGGCGGACTTCACCGACGGTGTAGCCCGGTGCGTTGTAGTGGTGCATGTAGCGGCGCTCGTAATCGTTTTGCTCCATGGTGTCGACCATCTGGGCGTAGCTGAGGGGTGCCAGGGTGACGATATTCATACCCTGAGTGACGCCGCGCGTAAACAGGCTTGAGCCGTGAGCACGTGGCAGGATGCCGGTTTCCGATGAAAGCGGACGGATTTCGTCGAGCTTGCGCCCGTCTGGACGCGTGCCGCTAGCGACAATGTGCTTACGGACGTCTTTATGCAGGGCGCTCGTAAAGGCCTCATCATATTCGCCGCGCTGGTCAGCATAGTCGTCGCCGTGGGCCTCAAGCATAGCGTCATGGAAGGCACCGCGCAGGACGGCAATCAGTTCATTGCGCTCTGGGTATGGGCGGTGCAGGTCTTCGCCCAGTTTGCCGTCAACCCAAGCATCGACTTCGGCTTGGATGTCGGCGTTTGGTAGGACGAGCTCGTATTCAAGCGGCTGGACAGCCAGCTTCTCGGCCAGCTGCCGTTGCAGACTGATGGCAACCTGGAACTGGTCGAATGCCCACGCCATCGCGTCGGCAACCATATCTTCGTCGACTTCGTTCGCGCCGGCTTCGACCATGGTGATACCACTGGCCGTACCAGCGACAACGAGGTCGAGGTCGCTTTGCTCGCGCTCTTCGGCTGTCAGGAAAGCCTTGAATTCACCGTTGACACGGCCGACGCGCACGCCGGCAACCGGGCCATCAAATGGCACGCCGGTAATCGTCAGAGCGCTACTTGCGGCAACCATGGCAGGCATATCTGGGCGGAACGATGGGTCCATCGATAGAACGCTTGCCACCACCTGGACTTCCTGGCGGTAGCCTTTAGGAAACAGTGGGCGAATTGGGCGGTCGATCAAGCGGCCGATTAGAATCGCTTCGTCACTCGGGCGGCCTTCGCGCTTAATGAAGCGGCTTCCGCTAATCTTGCCGGCTGCATAAAACTTTTCTTCATAGTCGATACTGAGTGGAAAATAATCCATGCCGCTCAGTGGCTTGCTGCCGACCATTGCGGTGCCGAGTACGACAGTATCGCCGTAACGCACCAGGACGCTCCCGGTCGTGCGGAAACCGACACGGTTGACCTCGAGGGTAAGCGGGCGGCCGCAAAAATCAGCGGTAACCGAGATGATCTCTTTACCGTTTGGGTTGATAGTAGACATATGCTGTCCTCCTTTTTGTTCACTCGCATCCTATAAAATTCGCGAATAAGTAACGGGTACAGAAATGTGTTCAAATGACACATTGCTCTATCCAGCACCTATACGCTGCGAGTATACCCCTATTATACCGCACTAGGCGAGAAAATCGCGCAGTGCGGCAAACGGCTTAAGGATTCGATAGGTCACTTCGTCGTCCTGAGTAGAAAGTTCGGCGCGGGTCTTGCCGTCGTAGCCGTCGGGGCAAAATATCTTGTCCCAGCCGTAGCCACCATCGCCGCGCGGATGATCGGTGATCGTACCCTCTAGCTGGCCGTCAAAAAACCGCACGGATTCACCGTCGAAATAGCCAAAGCTACAGCGCGCCACCGCTCGGCGATCAGTAAAGCCATCAAGCATACGACATAGGTGTTCGAGTCCGTCGTCAGCTTCGACGAAAAACTTGATGAACGGACCCGGCAATGCGCCGAGCGCCGTAAATTCTAGGCTGACATCTTCGACCAACACCGGCCCCTGCACCACCCCGTATGCCTGACGGACTTTGTGCTCCACAATCTCATGCAGATCAGTCGACTGCAGTTCATCAAGCGCGACTTTTTGATGTGCAAGCTCAACCCCCAGCAACTTCGCCAGATAATCGGCCTTGTGTTGATTACCGGTAATAAACGTTACTTCCGTCATGGCGTCTCCTTTATGTGTCCTGTCATCATAGCAACTGGTTCGTCTGTCGACTATATATAGTTGATGATCAGCTTCTCCACACGACTTATGATATACTATGCTCACGATGAACCGCCAGGTTCCGCTCTGCGTGAACGTTCGGACGAGCCGCACCGCTGACGCCTTGAATCAACTATTTAAGGAGAATCATATGGAACGACGAATTGGCGTACGCGGCATTGCGTACCAAAACGGCAAGCTACTCAGCGTATTACATAAAGATCACGATGGAAACCCTGTCGATTTTTGGGCCATTCCAGGCGGCGGCCTCGACTCAGGAGAATCAATCGAGGCCTGCGTGCAGCGTGAGATGATCGAGGAGACGGGCATCGCACCGAAAGTCGGGCGGCTGCTGTTCGTCCAGCAGTTTCTCTTCCCGACACGAACCGGCGAGCTGCGAGAGCAACTAGAGTTTTTCTTCCACCTGGAAAATCCGAATGATTACGCAACCGTCGACCTAACCACTACCACACATGGTGTTCAAGAATTGGCCGACATTACCTGGATCGATCCAAAAACCAGCAATGTCCTGCCGGCCTTTTTACAAACGCTTGATCTTGATGGGTATCTGACGGCTGACAAACCGGTCTATATCTGGAACGAGCTGCCTGCGGCCGGGTCGCTACTGGATGTTGTTAACCCCGCAGTAGACCCCGTCGCTTGATCGGCTCTTTTCGGTAATCGAACCGATACCCAGATCCGGACAGGTCACATCCGAGCCGCCCTTGAGAAAAAAGGAAAGACTGACCGGACCGGCGCCAGAGACGCCAAGGTTGATGAAGCCGCCGACGTGCGGCTGGCTGTTGAAGTAGACGGTTTGAAACGACGGAACAGGAACGCTGGCGGTGATGGTTTTCATCTTGGTCAGGAATGCAGTGCTTGGGTAGCTGACCCCTGCCCCGATAACGTTCGTATTAGTCGTACTAGCACAGACACCGCCAGGATAGCCGGTACCCAGGCATGGAAACTGTTCGTAGCTGCCATTACCAGTCGAAGTATCGTAGGTCGGCAAACCGTTGGCGACGATATACTGCTGGACGATTTTCGCCCATTCCTTTGCGGCATCAATCGTCTGCGCGTTGTTTGCCCGACGGCTGATGCCGCTATAGGTCACCGTCACGATAGCCGCCAGAATCGCAATAACTACGATGACGATCAGCAGTTCGACAATGGTAAACGCACGTGCTTGTTTGCTGTAGCCCATTGTCTCCAGTGTACCCGAGAAGCATGAGCTTCATCAAGGTGTGACAAGCTTTGATTAAGGGCGCAGCTGACTCTCGAACATCTCGTAGTAGCGGCCGTGTTTTCGCACCAGTTCGGCATGCGTCCCCTGCTCGACCAGCTTTCCTTCGTGCATAACGTAAATCACATCGGCTTTTTCGACGGTCGTGAGGCGGTGGCTGATCATAATCAATGTGCGGTCGCGCTCGGCAAACAGACGCTTGAAAATCCGCGTCTCAGCTAGGGCGTCAATCGCGCTGGTCGGTTCATCGAGAACCACGATCGGGCTGTCACGGTAGAAGTTACGCGCAAGAGCCACGCGCTGCCACTGGCCGCCTGACAAATCGACCCCCGACGTCTTGTCTTCATGCTGCATCCAGGGATCAATGTAGGTATCGACGCCCTTTGGTAATTTTTCGAGGAAGTCACGTGCTTCGGCCTTAGTGAGGGCAGCCGTGAAACGCTCTTCGTCAAACGGCTGACTGGCGTCGCCGTAGTAGACATTCTCGCGGGCCGTCGCGAAATCATACTTCACAAATTCCTGCTGCAAGATGCCGATGTAGGCATGCCAACTGGCGGGCACGATGTCGCGGAGCGGCTGATCATCGAGTAAGATACTGCCTTTGGTCGGATGATACAAGCCAAGCAACAGCTTGATCAAGGTCGATTTGCCTGCCCCGTTTTCTCCGACGATCGCAATGCGCTGCCCCGCCGTAATCGTCAGTGACACATCATCGAGCACCAGCTGCTTGCTGCCGGGGTAGCGAAACGACACGTCGCGCACTTCGATGCGCTGCGGCGCCTGCTCGAGGTGCTTGGTGCGCGCCTTTGCTACCGGCATGGCCATGAATTCATTGTAGTCGAACATGTTGACGATATCGCTGTCGATCGAGCTCACCTCGCCGACGAAACTGCGGGCGCCGCCCAACGCCCGTGACACCACTTGCTGCACATAGAGAAATTGCCCGATTGGCTGGGCACGTGCCATGATCTGCAGGGCCGTATAGACGAGCGCCACCACTTCCGCGACTGCCTCGAGCGCACTGGCAAAAAACTGCTTACCCATAAATTTACGTTCAAACTCGATGCGCTGACGCTCATCTTTATCACGGGCTTGATTACGGATCGCCATCAAATGCTCCACCAGGCCGTACAGTCGCAGCTCAGAAATCGACTGCAGGCGCATCATCAGCCACTCCACCCAACTTTTGACCCGGCGGGCATCGGTATTCTCGTTCCAGTACTTTGCCTGCGCCCGCGACAGCTTGAACTGGAAGTAAATTCCCGGCACGACGGCAGCGATCAAGATTAATCCCAGCCACCATGACACGACGAATAGCGCAACCAGCCCGACTGCCAAGGTAATGAACGCTGATCCGATGCGCGCGAGATTATCAAACACGAACGGGAAAAAATTCGCGAACTGCTTGGCCTTGTCATAGACGTCGGCGGTCTTTTTGTCGTCGTATTGCCAAAACTCCAGCGCCAAAAAATGCTCAAGCAGTCGGTCGCTCACGGCGGCGCCCACCCGGTAGCGCATCATTTGATTAACGTACTGAGAGAAACTCGACCAGGCCGTCTGGACGACACCGAGCACTGCCGTGATGATAACCAGCTGCACCGCGTGCGTGCCGGCCGCATGGTCCCCTAGGTAGGCCGCCGCCAGCGCGGTGGTCGTTTGGGCAGCGTAAAACGCCGTCAAGAGTGGTAAGACAGAGTTAATAATCGCGTCGATAATCTTGACGTACACCGCAAACGGTGAGGCCCGATAAGTGATTTTAGCCACTTGGCCAATGCCGGCGATCCGCTCACGGACTGATAATTTTCGCTCGGTAGTGCTCATCGTTCTTTACTGTAGCATAGTAGTGCGGCGACAAAAAAAGAACTCCGCTATTTGCGGAGTCCTAGTTTGGCGACAACAGCTTTGTATGCTTCGAAGTCTTTGTTCTCAAGGTATTTCAAGAGGCGCTTTCGCTTACCAACCATCTGAATGAGGCCGCGACGAGCCATGTGGTCGTGCTTGTTGGCCTTAAGGTGTTCGGTCACCTCTTTGATACGAGCCGTCAAGACTGACACCTGAGCCTGTGGGCTCCCGACGTCGTTCTTCGCAACCTGAGTCAAAGCAATTGCCTGTGATTTGTTCTCTTTAGTAATCATCTCACCGATAATACCAGTAATTCGGGCTTTTTTCAAGGGGCTAACTGGTGACACCAAACTGTTCGAGCGTCTGCGCCTCTTCAACCACCCAGTCACGTATTGCCGTGCGGCGCAGCTGCGTCGTGTAGGCACCGGTGCCAAGCGCTTCACCGATGTCGCTCGCCAAGCTACGAATATAGGTGCCGCTACTGACATGAGTGCGGATTTTCAGCTCCGGATAGGTGTAGTTCAGGCACTCCAGGCTAAACACCTGCACGGTGCGCAGCGGAATCTCGACTTCCTTGCCGTCGCGGGCTAACTTGTAGGCGCGCTGGCCGTCGATCTTAATGGCGCTAAAAATCGGGGGGCGCTGCTCAATATCACCCACGAAGCGCTGTAGTACGACCTCAATCTCGTCGCGTGTCGGCTGTCGATCAGAAATGTCAGCCAGCTCCCCTTCCGGATCACCGGTGGTGCTGGTCTGTCCCAGACGAATCGTCGCTTCGTACACCTTATCGAGCTTAGTGTACTCCATGGCGTGCTTGGTCATTTTGCCGGTGACGAGAATCATCAACCCGGTCGCGAATGGATCAAGCGTGCCGGTATGCCCCACTTTCACCTTTTTGCTCGCCTGGCGGCTCAGCACGCGGCGGACGCGCGCCACCACGCCGAAACTGGTCATGCCGTCGGGCTTGTCGATTAGAATTGTACGATCCATATCCATCTGCTCTAGTATACTAGACTCATGAAAAAGATCATTTTCGGCATCTTTGCCCATCCCGACGACGAGGCGTTCGGCCCTAGTGGCACGCTGATGAAAGAAATCGATGAAGGCGCTGACGTCCACCTCATGACGTTAACGACCGGACAGGCCGGCATGAACCCCGACAACCATGACGACCTCGGCGCCGTGCGCGAACAGGAATGGCGCCGGGCTGGTGAACTCATGGGCGTCAGTAGCCTGCATGTCCTGGGCTTTGATGATGGCCATCTGGATAACATCGCCATGCTAGAGGCCGTCGACCGGATCAATGCCATTATCGACCAGACCCTCACCCGCTACGACGAGCCGGTCGAAATCGAGATGATGTCGATTGACATCAATGGCATCTCCGGCCACATTGACCACATCGTCGCCGGGCGAGCCAGCTGCCTGGTCTTTTATCGCCGCAAGGCCGAGGATACGCGGTTCACCCGCCTGCGCCTGGCCTGCGCCACTGTCGACCAGCTCCCGGTAGCGAATACTGAATGGTTATACATGGAGCCGGGCCGCCGCGATGACGAAGTCGGCGAAATCGTCGACGCCACCGCCTACCGCGAGCGCATCATCGCCGTCATGCGTGCACACCACACGCAGCACAGCGACGCCCAAACACACTTCGAGCGCCGCGGCGATCAGCTCGGTATCAATCCGTTCATTGTCCTCACCTAAATAAAATCGCCCCGAGAGCGGGGCGATTTTTTATTGGCCGGGAATCCGGAACTGGCCTGGGTCAGCAGGCGCTGGCGGCTGCGGCGGCAGTTCTTCGCCGAATTGTGGTGCCGGCGGCAGGTCGGTTGGAGCTGGTGGCAACTCACCTGGTGCGGGGGGCAGCGTTGAAAAATCAGGCAGCGGCGGCAACGGTGGCAGCGGCGGGAAGCCAGGTACCACAGGTGCGGCCGGCTGGACGGGCTCGGGCACCACAGGCTCACTTGGCGCTGGGATCGGCGCCGGCTCGTAGGGAACGGCTCCAAAGGCCGCTTCGACCGCAGCGCGTGCATCGTCGTGTGGCGTGCGATTCTGGGCGTCAATCTCGGCAAGTGTTGGCTCGTGTTGCTCAGGAGCTGGTTCGGAAGGTTGGGCGACCGGTTCAGGAACGGCAGTCGGCTCAAACGTCGGCATCGGCACGACGGCAGGCTCGTCGACCGGCACTGGCGTAGGTTCCGGTGGCGTGACTGGCGCAGCGCGCAGCGTCGCCCCGCCTGCTGGCGCTACTGATTCCTGGAATAATGCCTCGTCGCTAGGTTCTTCGTTATCAGTCGCGGCATTGATCGGCGACTGGAAGGTCGTCGGTGTCTGGTCGCCAATATATTCCCCGCCGTGGCTGAGAATCGTGTGGTTGCGGCTATCGAATTGTGCTTTGCGGCTTTCTTCGGCTGCCTCTTCGGTGGTCGCATTGAGCGTACCGCCGAGCAGCGGCTCGGCGTCGCTCAGGTCGAGAGGCGTGGCGGGCGGAGCGATCGGTGCGACATCCGCCAGCTCTGCAGCCAACGCGTCTTCGGCGCTGAGCTTGGCCTTGTCGGCGGTTTCGCGCGCGAGTTCAGCCTTGGCCTCTTCGGCCGCTTCGGCCTGGCGGGCAGCTTCGGCTTCACGAGCGGCTTCGGCCAGCTCAGCTTCGGTATCATGATGGATGGTCAGGTCGCCGTTATTCGACGGCACTGGCGCTGCCTCTGGCTCCTCAGCAGTCTTTGATTCCTTGGCTTTTTTGCCCTTCTGCAGTTTGGTTGACGAACCTTCGTCCAGATCAGTAGTCCCATCGGAATTACCAGACGTGTCGTCATCGGCACTGTCATTGTCGCCGCTAATCGCGTGGTTTTCACTCAGCTTCAACGCGATGAGCTGCTGGTTGGCCCCAGCCGCCATCAGCTGAGCGGCCACGGTCATGACCTTGGAACTGGTCTTGTTGTTACTGAAGCGGTCGGTTGCTGCCACGATACCCGTTAACAGCGCCGTTGCCACTTGCTCATCGAGGATGCTTTTTTCGAGCTTCAGCGCGTCAATCAAGCTGACGAGCATCTCGCTCAGGCTGCTGGCGCCAGCATCCGTCCAGTCGATACTTCCTAGGTCGCTTGCATCAGCACCGGCCGTCAGTGTCGCAACGGTTGCGTCGTGCAAGATACGGCCATGAGCGGCCAGCGCCTCGTCGAGGTGGTCTTTATTCTTGACGCCCAGTGCCAACACGAGCTCGACATTATAGTCACCCTGGCTGAAATCGAGGTCGTCGCTGGTAATTGTCGTACGGTACGGCGTGATGAAAATCTTGACGACGTCGCCATCCACCTTGTAGCGCAGATGGTCGGCCTTCTCCTTATCAAGCGCGATGATAAAGTCACGCAGACTGTCGACCGTGTTTTCGAACGTTTTTTCCGGATCAAGGAAGGTGATGGCTGGCGGAATCGCGCCGCTAAAGACAGCCGTGGCGTGCTTGTCCATTTTATTGAGCAGGACCGTCAGGCCGAGCGCCGCGCTCAGCTCATCGACTGATGGGTCGTTACTGACGGCGACCAAGATATTGCTGCTCTTCTTGATGCGCTCAACGATTTGCTGCTTGGCATTCGTATCGTTCATGTTTTTTCCTAGGGTGTTTATATTTTTGGAGTTTGACCACACTATACCATAAGAGTTTTCATAACGTCAACTCATCCCTACCCTTTACATCCAGCGTTTTTTTCGCTATAATTGCCTCTGATTGTATTCAAAATTTCTAAGAGGTAAAGGAACACCATGCCAATCATCAAATCAGCCATCAAACGAATGAAGCAGACCGCGAAGCGCCGCGAGCGCAACGTCGGCATCAAGCGCGATATCAAGGGCGCCGTCAAGGCTTTCCTGGCAAACCCAACTGCCGAAGGTCTCTCAAAGGCTCACTCTGAGCTCGACACCGCAGTCAAAAAGAACCTGCTCAAGAAGAACACCGTTGCCCGCCGCAAGGCCAACCTGAGCAAGGTCGCTAAAGAAGCTGGCGTCAAGCTGGCAACCACCAAGAAAGCCACTCCAGCTGCCAAGCCTGCAACAAAAGCTGCTGCAAAGCCAGCTGCTGCGAAGAAGCCAGCTGCAACCAAGCCAGCAGCCGCAAAAAAGCCAGCTGCGAAGAAGCCTGCTGCAAAAAAAGCTGAATAATTCAGCCTCACCTCTTACAATCCCCCGCACGACGCGGGGGATTTTCGTATGTGGATCGGATAATTAACTGCTTGCCGCGCACTGCATCAGCGCGATCTCGATCAACAGCCACGGATCGCTGCTGCCCGTCTTGAGCTGATGGTCGGCCGCCGCGAAAGCCCGGACCAGGCGACGGGCGCCGCTTCGCCCCAGTCGGCTGGCAGTCGCCTGCACCTTGGAAAGCGCATACGGATGCACGCCGAGCGCCGCCGCGAGTTCACTTGGTGGTCGGTCGCTCACCGCCACGGCAGCCAGCTGCGTCACCTGGGTGGCAAGCAGGCCGAATAGCCGGTAGGCCTCCTCGCTTTTTTCGAGGTTCCCGAGCATCTCGCGTACCTCGGCGCGCTTACCCTTCAGGGCTAGATCGAGCAGCGTAAAGACATTGTCATGCGGCGTCCGGTCGATGACCTGACGAATGACCTCCGGCGTGACTGCGTCGAGCACGGCTAGTTTTTCCAGTGCGTAGTGCAGCTGCCACTGCTCCGCTCCCGTCTGGCCTACGAGGGCCGTAACCGACGATGCGTCGAGCGTCATCCCGCGGCGAACAGCCTCGACTTTCACCCACTGATCGGCTGTGCGCAGATCGCCTTCTTTCCACGGCGCGAACTCGCGCAGATCAGCCTCGGCTTTGAGCTGCTTGTAGGTGCGTGTGCGTTTATCGGGTTTTGCTTCCACCAGGACGATGTGGCTGTCGTCATTCACCCGCCCCAGCCAGTCTGGCAGCTCGTTCCACACGGCCGTATTGCTCGCCAAATCTTTGATAATCACCAAACGGCGCGAACTAAAGAGCGTCGCACCCATCAGAAGGTCGGGTAAATCAGCGAGTTGCAGCGCCTCGCCGTCGATACGTTCGGGCGTGCCGTCAAAGCCTGCCGCTAGCGCCTCAAGCGCCTGGGCGACATCGTAGCTGTTTTCCCCCGTGAGAACCGTAATCATACTCTTAGTATAACGCAAGGAGCCGAGTGAAATGACGTGCGTGCACACATTCCCGAGGCGACGCAGCCTCACACAGTTCCATTGAACCGGATACTAGAGCACCTGGCAGACCGGACAAATATGCGTGCCCCGGCCGGCAACGCGCAGCTTCTCGATCATGACATCCGGGTGGCGCGGACACGGTTGACCTTCGCGGCGAAACGCCCGGGCGAAGTCGAGGTAGCTGCCGCGCTTACCCTCGGCGCTGACGTAATTCTTATCAGTCGACCCGCCCTTTTCGATGGCCAGCTGCATCACCTCGCGTAGGTCCTGGTGGATGCGGCGGAACTCATCATCGGTAATCGTTTTCACCAGCCGCTGCGGATGCACCTTGGCGCCCCAGAGGCTTTCGTCGGCGTAGATATTGCCGACGCCGGCAACGACGGATTGATCAAGCAGTGCGGCTTTGATCGACGTGCCGCCGCGCCGCGCGAACCGGTCGGCGAACTGCTGCCAGGTAAAGTCCGCTTCGAGCGGTTCGGGGCCAACCTTTTGCATAAAATCAATGTTCGGTACTTCGACCGTCGGCATCAGGCGCATCCAGCCAAACTTGCGCTGATCATTGAAATACAGGTGTGACCCGTCGGCAAACGTCAGCGTCACCCGCGTACTGCGGTCAGGCAACTCACCCACCAAGCTCTCATTTGGGTGGCCGGCGCCAAAGACCGCCTCGCCCCGGTAGACCATCTGGCCTGTCATTTTAAGGTGAATCACCAGCGTATACGCCGACGACAAATCAATCAGCAGCACCTTAGCCCGACGGCGGACATCCGTCACGGTCGCCCCGATCAAGAATTCGGCGACATCCGCCGGCGCATTTGGAAAGCCTTTGGCCGTGTCGTGCGCCTCGCTCGCTACCACCCGGCCGACGATCAGCTCGTGCAGGCCGCGGCGGACCGTTTCGACTTCAGGCAGCTCTGGCATTACACCTCGACCAGCAATGTTTCTAAGTCATGGCGCAGCTGGTTGAGTGAGGTAAAGATGATGCCCTCCATACCGGCCCGATTCGCGCCGTCGATATTTACCGGCAAATCGTCAATCATGACACAGTCTTCGGTGTGACAGCCCAGCTTGTCGGCCATCAGCTCATAAATGACGGGTTCCGGCTTGGTGACGGCGACGTCGCTTGAGAGGATCACCGCGTCAAACAATTCGCGCTGCTCGTCGGGCGCAAACAACCCGTCCATCACACCGCGGCCGACATTACTGAGCAGTCCGATCTTATAACGGCCCTCTGCGTGTAGCTGGCGGACCAGTTCGACTAAGTGAGTGTTGCGCACGTGGCGCTCCCGAACGATCGCCTTGACCTCTTCGACCGGCAAATGCACCAGCTCGGCGAGCTGGGTAAAATACTCGTCGTATGACAAAAAGCCATGGTCAGAGGCATGTGAAAGATCCCGCACAGCCTGCTGGTCCTCGGGCGCCGCGAGTTCCGCCAAATGCGTAAGGCTGCCCCGGTAGAGCACGCCAAAACAATCAAAAATAATACCGCGTATCACTATAGGTAAGTATACGCGGTATTACAGAGAATGACTAGAACGTCAGATTGAAGCTGTCGAGCGATTGACCGCCGTCAGGCAACTGCTTTAGGAAAAGATTACCTACCTGGCTGACACTTGCCTTGAACGACCCCTGAGAGCCGCTACAGGTCGAGGTCCAGAGGTGCTTCACGGCGCTATCACCCTGCAGAACGGTGAACTCATAGACCTTGCCGGTCGCACAGACACCCCGAGTATCGTCTTTGTCGCCGGTCAGCGCCGTGCCCTTGACCATATTGGCCTTGTCAAGCGCGTAGACGAACTGTTCGTAAGCCTGCTGGTTGTTGTCGTAAGTTTGATTGGCCGTCACCTGTCCGACGTAGCCCTTATAGGTCGTCAACGTACGACTGCTTGGACTGACGGCAATACGATACGAGCGGAAGTTTTCGTTGGCAACGATTGGCCCGCGCACCAACATCTCCACACTCGCCGCCCCTGAAGTATCATGCAGCGCTGTGACCGCAGGGTCAACCGCCGGCTGCTGACTGCCACCGCCAAAGAAGATGGCGCGGCCAATCGATACCAGTGCTGCAATGACGATAGCGACGATGAGGATCACCAGGATAATGGGAACGATACGAGTGTTGCGGCCTTTATACATGTGTGTATTTTATCACTTTTACTGTAAAAAGTCAATCGCTTAGGCGGTCTGGCCAGCCAACATACGGCGGCTATCCCAGTAGTAGTACCCTGCCCCGGCCATCAACGCCAGACCAAGCGCACCGACGAAGGTGTCAGCAGGGCCGGTGTGTGGCAGTTCAACGGGCGGTGTCGTCGTGGTCGTCGCAGGTGGCAGTGGATGACATGATACGTCGTTCTGATCGAGGTCACCTGATTGGCGCTCTGATTGCTTGATGGTAATCACCTGGCCGTTACGGCAGACGACGATCTGATTTTCGGCGGGAACAACCAGTTGTGCCTGGCAGTGCTGGTCGGTCACCGTTTTGGTCTCGCCCTTGACGTTAAAGGTCGCGACCGCCTGGACGGTATAGGTGCCTGGCTGGGTTGGCTTGTAGCTGCTGTCAGTCGAGCGGCTGATTTCCTTCCCCTGGGCGTCCTTGATAACGTACTCAACCTTGGTGAGCGTCGCATTGGTAGCCGTCGTGCTGGTTGTGAAGTTAGCGGTCGTAACCTGTCCGTTCGTATCACGGGTAACCGGGCTGACTGTCAGAGCCTTACAGGCGACAGCAGCTGGCTGACACTGCGGAGAGTCTGCCGGGAGGTCGCCGCTCTGCTTGTCGGTCTCTTTGATCGTAATCACCTGGCCGCCTCGGCAGACGCTGATGTTCTTGACCGGTGCTGGTGGCAACGTGACGTAGACGGCATTACCGCAGTCGAGCGTTATCGCGAACCACTGGCCGTCAACCGCGCGGTGGCCCACCAGGGCTGGTGTCATCGCGTAGTGAATATGGTTGTAGTTCTGCAGATAGCCACCGGTATAGATCGTGGTGTTAGCGCCCGGCACGCTCAGTTGCTGGCGGTTGCTGACGTTCCAGTTCAACCGACCCAGGCTGTTCAGTTTACCTCCGAAATCATCGGTGTAATAGGTGCCTTCGGTGGCGTTCGCCAAGTCAGCGCGACTAATACCGATACGGTTATAGATCGCCTGGATGTCGGTGTGACCTGCGGCGTCGCGGTTCTGGTCGTAAATACCGAGCAGCTCCGCTTTGTTCTTGGCACCTTGGTAGATAATATTATCGTTACGGTCGGTCGAGGTCGCGTGCGCGGCGGGTGCCGGTACGAAAACCGAAGCGGCCTGTGCGACCATCGCAAAGACGAGGACACTAACGCCGAGGGCGCGGGTCAACCGTTCGCGGCGCAACCGATTCCAATAAAAACTGATGTGGCGCAGCAGGTGCCGCGCGTGTTCTTGTGCTGTCATGTGGCTACTCCCATCTGCACTCCTGCCGAGAACTCCACGCCTCGTTAACAGGGGTACGTTACAATGTTCTGCAGTCTGTCACACCTCACCTGTAACATCTGTTACTCTCAGTATACCACTTTAAAATTTTTTACAATATATCTTGAATAATGCAAAAATTCAGCTATAATTCGCCCCAATTATCGCCTATGCTTACATCGACTCTCAGGCGAACGGCCAGTTCCGGCGCGACGGCTTCCATGGTGGTCTTTAAGATTTCTGCCACGTCCTGGGCATACTCACGCGGACACTCCACTAGGATACTGTCGTGAATCTGCAGCAGCTGCTCGCCCTTGCCGGCCAGCTTCTTCTCAACCTGGAGCAGGGCGCGTTTCATCAGGTCGGCTTCGGTGCCCTGGATCGGCATATTGGCGGCGGCACGCTTAGCTCCTTCGCGGACCATGAAATTCGAACTGTTCACGTCCGGCGTCGGGCGGCGGCGGCCATAGTAGGTTTCGACGTAGCCGTCGGTTTTGGCTTTCTCGAGGGTCGCATCGATGAAGTCACGGATCGGCGCGCGCAGTTCGAAGTAGTGCTCGATAAACTTCTTGGCCTCGCCGAAGGTCATGTTGGCGGCGGCGGCCAGGCCATGCGGACTCATACCGTAGAGCACGCCGAAGTTAATCACTTTGGCAGCGCGGCGCTGCAACTTCGTCACGTCATCCATCGGAATGCCATAGACTTCACTAGCGGTCTTGGTGTGGATATCGACGTCGCCGTTGAAATCGTTAATCAGCTTGTCATCGCCCGCTAGGACAGCCGCCAGGCGTAGCTCGAACTGCGAGTAGTCGGCGCTGACAAAGACATGGTCGCCTTCCGGAACGAACGCGCTGCGGATGCGCCGGCCTAAGTCGGTTCGGACCGGGATGTTCTGTAAGTTCGGATTAGTGCTCGACATACGGCCGGTACTGGTGCCGTCTTGGTTAAAGGTGGTGTGAATCCGGTCGTGTGCGTCCGCCAGCAGCGGCAAGGTGTCGACATAGGTATTCTTGAGCTTGGCCAGTTCACGCGTGCGCTCAATCAGCTCCACGATCGGGTGCTGCCCGCGCAGCTTGTCGAGCTCTTTTTGCCCCGTGCTGTACCCGGTTTTGCCCTTTTTGATGCCGGTCGTCGGCAGTTGCAATGTCGTAAATAACACTTCTGAGAGTTGCGACGGACTGCCGATATTAAACTCGCGGCCGGCCATCGTATACATTTCTTGTTCAAGCCGGGCGTGCTCCTCGCCGAGTTCCTGGCTCATCTTTGCCAGGACTGATTTGTCGAGTTTAATCCCCCGCTTTTCCATCAGGAATAGCGTGTTTACAACCGGAAAATCGAGTTCCCGGGCGATTGTCTCCAGTTTCGGCAATTCCGCCAGGCGAGCCCACTGCTCATCGTAGAGGCGCCATAATTCCGCCAGTAGCAGGCCGACAGGCGACGACTCCTCACAGCCAGTCAGACCATACAGGCTGCGGTCGCGCGTCAGCGGATCAATCAGGAACGTTGCCACCTCGATGTCGTGGAGCCGCTCGAATTGCAGGGTTGTCCCGGTCGCATCAATCAGGTGCAGCAGCGCTTTGGCGCCAAAGGTCACCACGTGGGCGTATTCCAGCGCCCGCCACGTAGCAGCCCCTACCCCGCTGAGCGGTGTCTGCATGTAGTGTTTACGGTCCGTCGCGATACATAAGGTGCCGTTCGTGACATACACCAGGACCGGCTGGTCGGCCGTCAAGTCGAGCGTCGCCGGCCAAGCCATTTCACTCAGCGCCGTCACATTCGTTGGCGTCGCGGCGACGGTATGATTCTGCTGCATATGCGTCGGCAGCCGGCGTAGCAGCGACGTGAACTCCAGACGCTTGAGTAGATTCGCCAAATGATCGACATCGAGCTGATGGGCGTCGGTCGCCTCGAGATCGAGCGTCACCGGCGCATCGAGCCAGATTTCGGCGATTTCCTTCGACAGAAATGCCAATTTTTCGCCGTCACGCAGTTTTTTGGCGACCGTCGGCTTGATGTCGTCGAGGTGCTCGTAAATGTTTTCCAGCGTGTCGTATTCTTGGAGCAGTGCCGTAGCGGTCTTCTCGCCTACGCCTGGCACCCCTGGAATGTTATCCGATGAATCACCTTTGAGGGCCTTAAGATCCAAAAACTGCGCGACCTTCAGCCCGTACTTGTTTTCGAAGTACCCGACGTCAAACTGCTCGATGTTGGCGAGACCGCTCTTGAGCGCGTAGACATGCGTCAGTGGTCCGACCAGCTGCAGCATGTCGAGGTCACTAGTAATCAGGCATGTTTCGATACCCTGCGCTTCGGCCTGTCCCGCCAGGGCTCCCATAATATCATCAGCCTCATAATCATCACACTCATACAACGGCCAGCTAAAACCCTCCAGCAGTTCGTGCAGCAGCGGAATCTGGGCAAAAAAGTCATCTGGTGGTGTTTTACGGCCTGCTTTGTATTCAGGGTACAGTTCCCGACGACGGCGGATGCTCGTCCCCTTCTTGTCCCAGGCGACGGCCACGTAATCCGGATCAAGCTTTTTGATCAGTTCCAGGGCCAGCGTCGCAAACCCAAACACCCCGCCTGTCGGCGTGCCGTCTTTGGTGCTAAGACCCGGCATCGCATAGTAGCCGCGGTAAAATACGGATTTGCCATCGATCACAACCAGTCGCTTCGTCATAGACTCAGTGTAGCACCTCTCGGGGGCATGCGTCTGCTATACTAATAACAATGACACACCATGATAACGTAAAGATCCTGGCGTTCGTCGGTCTGGCCGGCAGCGGCAAAAGCTCTGCCGTCGAATACCTGACCGCCAAAAACTTCCCCAAAATTTACTTCGGCGGTATCCTCTACGAGGAAATGCGCGCGGAAGGCATCGAAATCACCCCCGAGAGCCAGCAGAAGTTCCGCGAAGAAATCCGCGCCCGCGAAGGCAAAGACTTCATCGTCAAACGCGCCATCGCCCAGGTCAACAAGCTGATTCAAGCTGGCCAGCGCCGCATTCTGCTCGACGGTCTTTATACCTGGACGGAATACAAATTACTCCTGCATGAATTCCCCGGCATGATCGATGTCGTCGCGATCGTCGCTCCGAAGCAGCTGCGCCACCGCCGCCTGGCGAACCGCCCTGACCGGCCATTCACTCAGCGTGAAGCCACCGAACGTGACTGGACCGAAATCGAAAATCTCGAAAAAGGCGGCCCCATCGCCATCGCTGATCACTACGTCATCAACGACGGCAACCTCACCGAGTTCCACGACCGTGTCGACGCCGTGCTGGATGAGATTGATTTTCACCTGCAACCAGGCCTATAATACAGCCATGAAACGACGGGCGGGTTTTACAATAGTCGAACTAATTATCGCGATTGTGGTCATCGGCATCCTTGCGACCATTGTCGTCGTCAACTATAACGCTGTCCAAGCAAAGGGGCGCGACACGCAGCGCATGTCGCAGCTCGCCTCCATCTCGGATGCGATTACGTCGTATCGTCTCAAATACGGCGACCCTGTCACCACCTCGTGTGGCGGCGGCCTGACCAGCAGTCCAGGAACCGGCTGGTTTAACGATAGCACCGACACGGGGAGCGGCTACAGCGGCACGACCGTTCTGTCGTGTCTCACGGCCAAAGGCTACTTAAATAGCACGTTCGTCGATCCCTCGGGCTGTTCGAACGCCTCGGGTGCTTCGGCACCCGGCTACACCTGTAAAGGCAGCCGCTACGGCATCGGCTATGTCAAACTGACCTGCCCCGACCCGAGCAACGCCAACCAGACCGTCACGGTGCTCCTTGCCAAGCTGGAGGTTAGTGGCAGCACAAGCAACTTGACCTCAAGCCCCCTCTGCGGCTC
>JAEWBQ010000006.1 GCA_023391075.1 Candidatus Parcubacteria bacterium | reverse complement strand
CTACTATGGTGGCCAGGAGTTTACTGACAAGGTGGAGCAGCTGGCAATCGACCGCGCCAAACAACTGTTTCATGCTGACCATGCCAACGTGCAGCCGCATTCGGGCGCGGGCGCCAACGAAGCGGTTTATTACGCCTGGTTAGAACCAGGAGATACGGTGCTAGCGATGGATCTGTCGCACGGCGGCCATTTGACGCACGGGGCGCCAGTGACGCGTAGTGCTCACCTATATAACTTTGTCCGTTACAAGATGAAAGACCCAGCAACGGGTGAGATCGACTACGATGAGCTGCGCCGACTGGCGCGCGAGCACAAGCCGAAGCTGATCATGGCGGGCTTTAGTGCCTATCCGCGCGAGCAGGATTACGCAAAATTCGTCGAAATCGGCAACGAGGTCGGTGCGCTGCTGGTGGCTGACATGGCGCATATTGCCGGGCTGATTGCCGGTGGCGCCGCCAAGAACCCGCTCGACGCCGGCTTCCATGTTATGACCACGACGACCCATAAGACACTGCGTGGTCCGCGCGGGGGAATGATCCTGAGTCGGGGGACTGTGAGCAGTCCGCTCAAGGCACCGGAGAAGACGATCGAAAACATTCCTACCCTCATCGACCGCGCGGTATTTCCGGGTACTCAGGGTGGTCCACATATGCACGTGATTGCCGCCAAGGCAGTGGCATTTTACGAAGCGCTCCAGCCGGAGTTCCGTGATTACGCTGCCCAGGTCGTCAGAAATGCTGCCGTACTGGCTGATGAGCTGACGGTGCGTGGTTTCAAGCTGGTAACCGGTGGGACAAGCAACCATTTGATACTCGCCGACGTGCACGGGAGCTTTGGTATAGACGGCGCCGCCGCAGAAGTGGCACTCGATGCCATTGGTCTGACGCTGAATAAGAATTCGATTGCTGATGATCCATTGCCGCCGTTTCGTCCGAGCGGTATTCGACTTGGTACGCCAGCGCTGACGACCCGCGGCCTCCGCGAAGAGCATATGGCACAGGTGGCTGAATGGATGAAACAGGCGATCGATGCCCGTGACGATACGGCACAACTGGCAGCGCTCCGGGATCAGGTACGGCAATTCGTCGCCCAGTACCCACTGCCAAGCGATCGCTAACGATAACGTAGCATAATAAAACCACCTCGAGCGAGGTGGTTTTATTATGCTATACGCCTACTATGGGCAAACGCCGACATCCTGATTCTTGACACTCGAGTTCGTTGGGTCTGGGTAGTAGATACGCATACCGCCGCCGGTCGCACAGTAGGCGACGAAGTATGAATTGACGGCTGCCGAGGCGTTGATAGCGGTTGTCGCCTGGGCGAACGTTGGGACGGTTGTCCATGCCACTACTCCAAAGATAGCGATGCTCGAAGGCAACTTGCTTTCGTTGACGCCATTGAACTTAGTAGTGAGGTTTGAGCCAGCGGTGCTCTGCGCGGTGATCGTCGCGGCATCCGTGCCGGCTGCGGTCAAAGCATATGTGCTATTGACGGCGCCATAAGCTTCGGCTTTTTTGGCGATGGTGACGGCGTCTGTCTGGTATTTTGAGGCGTTCGCCTTGTTGGTGATACCTTGGTAGGCAACGATCACGATCGCTGCGAGGATAGCGATCACGATGATCACGATCAAGAGCTCGACGATAGTAAAGCCTGGTTTATATTGAGTGTTTTGTTTCATTCTATGCTGCCCCCTAGAAAGTGATTGAACTTACGCTTTACAGTATAACGAAGTGTATATAGCAAATCAAGCTGTGATTTACATTAAAAAAATATATATAAATACACCACTCGCTGGGAGTGGTGTATAGTATGAGCGTCAAACTGGTTAGTTTGTTGATGTACAACCAGTCGTTGTTGGCGGCGTGGTGTTGTTGGCGCCTGCGGTGATGCCAGTGCCACCAACAATGTAAACGAGCTTCGACTGTGAGAAGTCGTAGTAGTCGATGTAGTAGCCGGTGACGTTACCGCTAACCGTACATGAGATGTAACGGACGGTTGTCGTGCCGTTAGTACTTGTTGGATCAGTCGACTGAACGGTCACACCTGTGACAGGCGCGGCGACACCACTACCACCGTTGTAGCCGGCTGCACCGGTTGGGTACTGGCCGTTACCGTTGCCGGAGTCGGCAGCGTACGCTTCGACCTTCTTTTGGACGCTGACAGCGTTCGTCTGTGCCTTGCTGGCATTTGCTTTCGCAGTGATACCCTGGTAGGCGACGATCACGATTGCCGCCAAGATAGCGATCACGATGATCACGATCAAGAGCTCGACGATAGTGAAACCGCGGTCCTTGCGCAATTGTTTAATATTGTTAAGAGTCATTTTGCCCCCTAATTTGTTTTTAGTTACGTTAGTACTATACTATGCCGAAAATGTAAGCGCAAGCGTTTTTTCTGCAACATGACCCCCGTTATCAGTTGTTATTAATCTTACTGACACGCATGGTCGCTGTATTGCTTACGGCCTGCCCGGCGGTGGTCTTGTTGCCGACGATTGTAGCCCCGATCGTCGTCGCCGTGGCTGCGTTAGCGTAGCCTAGGTCCGTGGTGCTGGCGGCATTGCCATAATACGCGGTACTGAGTGATTGGACGTTGTCCATCAGCTTGGCATCGCTCGTTTGACACTGCGTGGTGTTGGTGTAGCCTGGGCTGCAGCTGTTTTGTTGCCAGGGACTGCCGCATAATTGGCCGGCTCCTGGGGTAGGCAGGTATGTGCGGCGATAGAGCGAGCCGTTATTGACGTAGTAGATGACGGTAGTAATGAGCGGCGGATTGTAAACTTGGGTAGATCCACATACGTTCGGTGCGGAGTAGTAGACGACTTGGCGGGTAGGATCGAGCGGATTGATGGTGGTCGAAAGCGTCGACATAATCAGCACGTTCTGACCGGCGGTGAATCCGGCAGTGCCGGCAAAGCCGTTGTCGCTCCCCTGAGGAGAGGGCAGCGGCCCAGTCGAGGACGGGAACTGGATACTCAGGCGGGCATCCTGCTCGATCCGGTCGAGTGCGGTTTGGGTCTCGTAGACCATGGTGTTGGTGTCGCGAATCGCGAGGGCGTCGCTGACGATGGTAGTAAGGGTGTAAACGAAGCCGCCGATCGTCAGGATGAGGATTGGCGAAATGACCAGGATTTCAACCAAGGTAAAGCCGGCTGTGCGGCGTGATTTAGTTGGTGACAAAAATCGCATGTTGGACCTGCTTTGGATTAGTGTTGCCATAGCCGACGACCACGGTTACTAGGCTGGTGCCGCTGGTGGCGCCAAATGGACACGTGATATTCGCGGTGATCGTGGCTGCGGGCAAAGTAGTGCCGCTCGGAATCGTCGGAGCAAGGGTGCTATTCGGGATGACGGTACACGGATTGGTCGCTTGTGGGGAGACGCGTCGCAAGTAGTCGTACGCAATATTGCTGGCGGTAGTCTGGTTGCGGGTGTCGGCGCCGTTGCGAACGACGGCAGAGTAGAGCTGATAGCCGGAGGCGAGAAATGCGACCGCAACAAAAATCGTAATCAGTAGCTCGATGGCCGAAAAGCCGGATTCATAGCCGTGGCTCATTGGTTTTTACTCATCACGCTTTGCGTGCCGCCGGTTTCGAGCGTGTAGTAGATGACAAACTTGCGGCAGCCGCTCGCGGTCGTCGTGCAAAGTGCACCAGTGCTGGTCAGGGGCTGGTAAATATATTGGCTGATGGTTGGTGTCTGGGCGGCGTTGGTGCTGGCGGCAATGAGGCTCATGGGCGACGAAGTGGGAACGCCTGGGGCGCGTAGTGTGTTCCAGTCTAGGTCACGGAGCGTCGCTTTGGTGGTCGATTCGTCTGTTGCAGCGACACCGCTGTTGCCGGGAACTTGGTCGAGACCTGGGTATTGGCCGAGAGTTGTCGCGGTGTTAGAGCCAGACGTGTAGTAGGTTTCGAGCTGCTGAGCAATAGTGGCGACATCGGTCTTGCGTTCGTTGTCGCGGGCATTCGCCTCGCCACCACGAATAACAAACACGGCAATAATCAATAAGACAGCCATGATCGTAATCGTGATTAATACTTCGATCAGAGTGAACCCGCTGCGTCGCATATAGCTCTAGCATAAGGGCTTTAGGTGGCGAGTGCAAGTCTTAGATTTCGAGCGGCTCTTGGCTGATCATGATACGGAAGGTGTCGCGTACCGTACCGATGATTTCTTCACGGGCAGCGGCCAGGTCGGCGTAGCTGGTGGCAGACTCATTTATAAGGACCAGGGCATTTTTGTCATGGACGCGCATGCCGTGCAGTAACTGTCCTTTGAGTCCGGCATGTTCGATCAGCCACCCGGTAGGTATTTTGTAGTGGCCGTCTGGCATGTCATAGCTGGGAATGTCAGGGTAGGTCTGACGCAGGCTTTCGAGTTGCCAATCCTCGACGATAGCGTTTTTGAAGAACGAACCGGTGTTAGGTCGTTCGGCAGGGTCGGGCAGTTTGTCGGCCCGGATAGCGATGACGGCGTCCCGGATGACCTGGGGGGTAAAAATCGTTATGTTGTGCGCGGCAAGGTAGGTTTCGACGGCGGCATAAAACGGCGGCTGTGGAGCGGCTTTGTAGAGGCGGATCGTGATCGACGTAATGATGTAGCGGCCTGCCTGGGTGCTACGGAAGATACTGTTGCGATACGAGAAGTTGCAGTCGGCCGCCTCGAGGGTGACGAACTGGCTCATCTGCGTGTCGTACGCCTCCAGTGAGATCAAGGTGTCGGAAATTTCCTGTCCATAGGCGCCGACGTTCTGAACAGGAGCAGCCCCCGCGGTCCCGGGAATGGCTGACATGGCCTCGATGCCGGTCAGGTTCATGTCGACCGTGCGCTTCACGATGCTGTCCCAGTTTTCGCCGGCGCCGATTTTGAGGGTCGTGTCACTTGGTGTGTCGGCAATAACTTCAAAACCTGGTATGCGGTTACGGACGACGATGCCATCGAAGCCTTCGTCACGGGCGATGACGTTACTGCCGCCGCCTAGGACGAAGATTGGCAGATTCTGTGCGGCGGCACTGGCGCAGATTTCGGCGACGTCGTTCGGGGTTCGAACGTCCGTCATGAAACGGGCCGGACCGCCGAGGCGCATGGTCGTGTAGTTTTTGAGTGGAATATTGGTATGTACATCCATATCTAAAGCCGATTATAGCGTAGTCGCTGGTAATCGGCTATGATAGAGGAGGTGCGCGCCCGTAGCTCAGCTGGATAGAGCGTTGGTTTCCGGTACCAAAGGCCGGGGGTTCAAATCCCTCCGGGCGTACCATAGTAAAATCCCCAGTCTGTGCTGGGGATTTTACTATGTAACAGGCCGTGATTAGATGCGGCGCAGCTTGGTCGCAGTGACGATCAAGTAGAGTGCCGACAGGCCGACCAGGATATAGACGATGCGTGACAGTGCGCTGCCAGTACCGAACAGTGCGTCGACGAGGTTAAATTGGAACGCGCCGACCAGCCCCCAGTTGAGGCCGCCGATGATCGTCAGTACCAGTGCGATCCAATCAATACTATTTACCTTCATATATGATCTCCTTATTGATTATGTAATCCTGCCATAGAAAACGTGACAATGTCATCGATAATCTGGCGCCGTTCGTATTCGTTGGGTGTATCAGGATAATACTCTAGCAAGTAGCCGTTAATCGTGTGGGAAACGACGCGGGCTTTCGATGCGATGCTTGGCTCGTCGACACGTATTTCTCCGGTTTCAATCGCCTTATTGATAACTTCTTCAATATGAAGGACAGATTTTTCCGGAAGGGTTCGAGTCGGGAGCGCTGCGAACGTATCGCGAAAACGAAGGTAGTATTTCAGTACGTACACGACGTCTTCGATATGCTTGAACTGAAATTCTATCAACTGCGCGAGCATGTCTTTTGCGGTATCGCAGGCCGGGAGGGCGGCGCGATCGAGCCCAAGTTGTCGGTTGGTGGCGATATAGACCGATTCGAGCAAGATGTCTTTATCCTTAAAGAAGTGATAAATGCTCGAGAGTCCGACGCCACTTTCCTTCGCAAGGATTCGCATTGAAACACCATCGTATCCGTGCTTCGCAAACAGATGCTTGGCCGTCGTTAGAATAAGGGTATATGTTCCCGATTGTGTCATAGGCTTCCTGCAGGGTTAGCTAGTGATACTGTAACGATCGTTACATTTTTATTGTAACGAATGTTCCAGAAGAGTCAATAGTGATTTCTTACATATTAAGCTATTTCTTTGGGACGATGACTTTGAGCGCGCTTGGCGCGATAGTGACCACATGGGTCGGGACGGCTTCGCCGCGCACCTCGCCGTCGATATCGACTTGCTGCGGAGGAGTGAACGTGACGGAGAATTCCGAACTGACAAGCAAATCTTTGTCGGCCATCTTGCGCCGATAGGTAACGCCGTGGCGCAATGTGGCAAAAAGTGTCGAGAGCTGATTGCGACCACCCAGTGCATAGGCGATGAGCTTATGGTCGGCGACGCTTGCATCGGCAGCGATCGGAATACCCGAGTGAGTGATGCCATTTGCTACACAGAACTGGTGCGTTTCAAAGGTGTGGCGTCCGCCTGTGTCGGTCATGATTTTGACGGTCATGACTTTATGGCGCAGCGTGCAGAGAGCGGCGTACCAGGCGTAAATAATTCGCCCGAAGAGGCGCTTGAGATGACGCGGCGTGTCGGTGGCGACACTGACCGACACGCCGAAGCTTGCCATGTTCGTGAAATATGTGGCACCGATTTTGCCGAGATCGACTGCAGTGACGCTGCCGTAGCATATAGCATCGACCGCCTCGCGCAGGCGCGGCTTAAGGCCCAGGCCGCGGCCGAAGTTATTCGTTGTACCTAGTGGCAGATACCCGAGTATCGTCGAGGTGTAGGCGAGGTAATTGCTGGCGGTACTGATCGTGCCGTCGCCACCACCGATTATCACCAGCTCCGGCGCTAGTTTCATGATGTTTGCCATCGCATCGGGCAGGGCCGTCGGATCGGCAAGGGCGATAGCGCGGACAAAATGATAGCCGCGCGCTTCAAACAATGCTTTGGCGTGTTTGTAGAGCAGGCGGCCTTTGCGCGAGTGTGTGTTGACGAGGAGCGCAACGCGGAGCGGTTGGCCGTCTGAATTCGTCGGTTTCATGACTTGACTATATTCATTATACTAAGAGTATGCAACCATCACGTCGTCGACGCCGGCACAGTAAGTCGCACGGTTTCGTGCCAGATTATTTTGCGACGAGCGTTCAAACGATTGATTACGACGAACTGCGGCGCCAGGGTGTGCGCTATATTGCGCTCGATGTTGACCAGACGTTGACGCATAACCGCGCCCTCGTGCTGGACGCGGGCTTAGCGGAGCTGCTGAACGGCAAGGTACGCGAGGGTGTGATCGAAGGGATATTTATCGCCAGCAATAGCCGGCGCAATCTCGATGAAATCGCCAAACATATCAATGCCGGGCGGGTTCTGGCGACAAGGTTCATTCGTAAGCCGGGGCGGCAATATTATAAACGCCTGCTAAGCCAGGCGAAGTGCGCGCCGCATGAGATCGCGATGATTGGTGACCGATTATTTACCGACGTGTTGGGCGGGAACCGAGCTGGCTTAGTGACGGTGATGGTGGATCCGCACGGTCCTGATATGTGGATCGATCGTTTGACGCGCCTGCGGACAATCGAAAAGCGGTACCTGAAACGGCACCGCTCGCTCGAGGAATAAGAGGCACTTAGCGACGTTTTTTGGCTGCCGGCTTGCTGGCGACTTTGCTCGCGTGCTTGAAGCCGAGCAGTGCCAGGATAGCCAGGATGCCGCCGGCGATGAGAGCCCCCAGGGCGGCCAGGCGGGCAACTGTTGCCATGGTGTCGAAAGCATAGGCATTTAGTAGGATGCCGCGCAGGGTTTCGCCGCGGAAGACAGTATTTACCTTGCTGGCAAGTGCTGTGTCATTGGGGTTTGCGACTGACTCGGCGCTTAACTCGGAATAGGTCTTGCCGCTGCCGATTTTTCGCAGGTGTATGGCGATGTAATGATTCGCAAAGACTTCGGCTTGTTTGCCGGTGAGGAGTTGCTGGCCGACATACGGTGCGATGGCGGTTTTGTCTGTAGCGGGCAGACTGGTGTAGCTGGCGTCGTTTGCGGCCGGGAACATGATTTTTTCTGAAACGAGGTTATCGTGGACTTGGCCGTGAATGAAATTCGATGCATATACGAGAATGCCAGCTGCCGCCAGGAGAACGATACCGATGATTAGGCCGGTTGAAGAAATTAGTTTGTCGAGTGTACTGCGATCCATACCCATCCTTATGTGATTACGCTTATGATGTATTGTTAGTGTAACAAGTTGCACTATGACTGAACAGATGTGGAAAACGATTTCAATCTGTTATAATAGCTAGGTTACGCACCCGTAGCTCAGTGGATTAGAGCACTGGTCTTCGGAACCAGGTGTCGCAAGTTCGAATCTTGCCGGGTGTACCACGAAAAGATCCGACCGCATGGTGGGATTTTTTCGTACCCGAGTGTTGATGACGTCATAAAAAATCCCGGCAGACGGCCGGGATTTAGCGAGGGTAAGGGCAGAGAATTAGCGGGTAGTGCTAGGGGTTTGAGTTGTGGAGCTCGTAGGGGTAGTAGTTGAGTTGCTCGTCGAGTTGCTGTTCATGAGGGGGCGCAGACCACCAAGCAGCAGGAAAAGCACGACGATGACCAGCAGGGCAACGATAATGCCCGTGCCGACGCCCATACGGGTGGAACGCGGTTCGCGTACTTCGTGGTTGTCGACGACAACAGTTTCTTTATCAGCCATATATCCTCCTTTATTGGGTTAGGCATGAGGATACTATACGGGCTAGGGCGAGTCGAGTCTGTAATCTAGATTACAGATGAGCAGTATTGACAAAATGGCCTCGATTTGCTAGTATGAACAGAGTTACGGGCCAGTAGCTCAGCTGGTTAGAGCACCTGCCTCTTAAGCAGGGTGTCGTGGGTTCAAGCCCCACCTGGCCCTCCATGAAAAGATCATCCTACGGGGTGATTTTTTCTTTAGGACAGGCAAACGCCCAGAAGTTTGAGTGGAGCAACCCGCTTTCGCTCGTGTATTATAATGACAGTAGTTATGAAAGGGCATCACATACTTCACCGCACGCGTGGCTTCACTATCGTCGAGCTACTGATCGTCATTATCGTTATCGCGATTTTGGCGGCAATCGTCATCGTGACGTATAACGGCATCCAGCAAAAGGCGAATAATACGCAGACGGTCGAATCAATCGCAGGCTATGCCCGGGTGCTGCATGCCTATGCAGTGCAAAATGGTACTTACCCTATCAACACCGGCTATCCATGTCTCGGCCCCTCTGGTACGAGGTGTGCCAATGTGACCAGTTCGGCTGCCACGTGCTATGGAGCAGGCGGCGCGGGATACGTGGCGTCATTTGATACGGCGGTGCATACGGTGGCATCTTCCGTTCCCGCGCCGAGTACCCAACAAATCGGCTGCGGTGTTGATAGTTATGCTGGTGCATATTATCACTCGTCCGCTGACGGCATGGCGGCAAACATCTTGTATTTTCTGGCTGGCGCGCCGGGCTGTGGGTCTCCGGGTGGCGTAACGATAATCGCCACGAACGTACAGGGCGGCGGCACGCAGTGCAACGCGAGCTTGCCGGGGCTTTAGTGAAGGTATCGCGCAGGGTGCGCGGGAGGCTAGCTGGTATACTGACTGCATGGCATATCGGCGTAAAACTTTTCTGGGCGTAAGCGTGGCGCTGTTGGCGCTCTGTCTAGTGGCAGGCGCCGGGTATATTGCGTGGGTCAATTGGCAGGATCATCGGGCGACGACGGCGTTTTTGCAGTCGGCAGAATCCGGCAGGGCGTCTGCACGCGAAGGTACCGACGAGCACGAGGTGACGACTGAGCAAAAGACACAGTATGTCGTGGCGCCAGATTTGCCACGCTATCTCACGATTGACAAGATCGGCGTGCATGCACGCGTTCTGAGACTGGGGTTGAATGACAGCGGTGCGATCGCTGCCCCTGAGGGCATTTGGGATGTGGGCTGGTACGAGGGTAGCGCCAAGCCGAGTGAATCAGGTACGGCTTTTATTGATGGCCATATCAGCGGACCGACGCTGCCGGCGGTGTTCGTGCGGCTGCACGAGCTGGCGCCAGGTGACATGATGACGATCGAACGCGGCAGCGGCGAGCTGCTTCACTACGCAGTGCAAAGCGTCGAGGCAAAGCAGCTAGGTCAGGTTGATATGACGGCCTTACTCGGGCCGCATAACGGTAATGCGCAGAGCCTGGTATTGATGACCTGTATTGGCCAATTTGACGCTCAGCGCTATGCCTATGACAGCCGCCTGATAGTCGTCGCAAAACGCATATGATACGGGGCTGAGAGTGCCGGGAGGGTCACCTAAAAGCGCTTGTGTTTTGGGCTGCTCGGCCGTACGATAGAATCGTTATTACTAAAAAAGGAACAATGCAACGTGAAGCAATTTCGATCCAAGAGCCTGGCGAAGACTGGGCTGATCGTACTCGCCGCAGGTGCACTCGTCTTTGTAACGTATGGTGGACAGGCCTACGCGCGTGACGGACAAGTCAATGCTGAGCAGTCGACCACTACTACCGGCCAGACCGGAAACTCAACAACTCAAGTAGAAGCCAAGACGACGGACAATGAAGTCCAGGCGAGCCCTGAGACTGAAACGCAGACCGAGTCGGCGATCAATAGCCGTATCGAAAAGGCGCAACAAGAGCTGAAAGCAAAGCGCGACCAAGCGAAGAGCCGGCTCGAAGCAGCGCGACTTAAGGTCTGCGAAGCACGCCAACAGGGCATTACGCAGCACATGAGCTCGATGGTAACGACATCGACGAATCACTTGAATGTCTTTAGCGACATCGCCTCGCGAGTCGAAGCGTTTTACGCCAGCAAGGGTAAGACGGTCGCCAACTACGACACGCTCGTGGCTGACGTGAATGCCAAGAAGACTGCAGCCGAAACCGCCATTGCGACGGCAAAAGCCAGCAGTACATCGTTCTCATGTGCGGATGCCAACCCGCAGCTAGCCGGGCAGCAGTTCAAAGACGCACACGCTGCTGTCATCAAGGCACTGCAAGATTACCGCACGGCAATCAAGAATCTGATCGTTGCCGTACGTTCAGCCCAAGCGAACGCGACGACGTCGACCACGACTGATTCGTCCAACACTACCAGCACGACTACGCAAACGACAGGGAGCAATCAGTAATGAAGCGCACACATGTTAAGGGATTTTCCATCGTTGAAGTCGGCTTGGTGATTGCTATTATCGCAATCATCGGTGGTCTGGGAGTCGTGTTCTATAACAAGTGGCAGGCAAGCCATCAGACTCAGGCAAGCAAAACCAGCACGCCGACAGTGCAGACGACGACAGCCACGCCGACCATCACGAAGACGGCTGACCTGGACAAGGCGGCTTCTACGCTTGATTCGACCGACGTGACGTCATCTGCTGACGACGCGGCGCTCAATAGTAATCTGTCATTCTAAATCGCCAGATAGCATAAAAATAGCCGGTCATATGCCGGCTATTTTTATGAGCGCAAATCCTATGCCGTAGGGGGCGTCCATTCTGGTGTCTGCGTCGGGGCGACTGGAGCTGCGTCACTGCGCCAAGTTGAGTTGTCGAGTGCCAGCCATGCCAGCCAGACAACCGGCAGGAAAATGGCGAGAAGTACGAACCAGCCTTCTTTGCCAAGGCGCAGGCCGATGCGATACATAGCGATGTACTGGAAGACCGCAGCTGCGATGCCAACGAACGGCACGAAAGCGAGAATCGCCCACCAGCCAGCTTGGCCGCCGAGTTCGAGCATGACCCAGACGTTATATACTGGCACCCAGGCTTTCCATGCTTCGACGCCCGCTTTCTTGAAGATACGTCCCAGAAGAAGCGCACCCACAACATAGCAGAGAACCATAAAGACAACAACGCCAAAGGCCATGCCTGCGAAGGCGGCTGCGTTGGTGGCTTGTGTCGCAGGAGTTGGGTCATTAAAGAGCTGAGACGAGTCTGCCGCCTGGGCTAGTAGTGATGTGAAGTGCATTAAGTTCTCCTTGGTTATCTTGGTGCTATGGTAGCACGATGCTATCATTAAATGTAGATGGCAAAACTACTCAACGGCGCCGAGCTCGCCGATTATGTTAAAGAACGGCAGGCGCGACAAGTCAGGGCGCTTCGTCAGGCATGGAAAACATTTCCAAAGCTCGTGATTCTGATGACACCCGGTGCGACTGCTGCGAGCCGGGCCTATGTCCGTATGAAACAAGCATATGGCGAAGATATTTTGATCGATACCGACGTGCGGATTGTCGAGCAGGCAGCCTTGGCGCAGGCAATTCGCGAGGCTAATGCGGATGAGGCGGTGCACGGCATCATTGTGCAACTTCCGCTTGACGACCCGGCGGAGATGGATGAAATTGTCGGGCTGATCGCACCCGAAAAGGACGTTGACGGCCTTAGTGACGGGGCGCACTATGACGGGGCTACAGC
>JAEWBQ010000010.1 GCA_023391075.1 Candidatus Parcubacteria bacterium | reverse complement strand
CAGCCTGATATCGTATGCCTTCAGGAAACCAAGGCCAAGCAAGGTCAAGCCGAGATCGACCTGCCAGGCTACGAGGAGTACTGGAACAGCGCCGACAAAGCTGGCTACAGCGGCACGGCGATCTTTACCAAGATCAAGCCGCTGAGCGTCATCAATGGTTTCGTTGATGGCATCGCCGAGAAATACAATCTGGTCGACGACGACTACGGCGACCCGACGAAAGAGGGCAGGGTGATCAGTGCCGAGTTCGACGACTTCTGGCTCGTGACCGTCTACACGCCGAACAGCAAGGGCGACCTATCGCGCCTTAGCCTGCGCGATAGTCAGTGGGACCCAGCATTCCTGGAGCACGTCAAAACGCTCGAAGCGAGCAAACCCGTCATCTTCTGCGGGGACCTGAACGTTGCACATGCCGAGATCGACCTGGCAAATCCGAAGGCAAACGTCGGCAAGCACGGCTTTACTCATGAGGAGCGTAAGGGGTTTGACAACTTCCTGAGTGCCGGCATGATCGACACCTACCGCACGCTTCACCCCGATATCACGGACGCCTATACCTGGTGGACCCACTGGGCCAACGCCCGCGCCCGCAATGTCGGCTGGCGCATCGATTACTTCGTGGCATCCAAATCACTTCAAGACCGCATCACCGCTGCCAACATCCACCCGGATGTCACGGGTTCGGATCACTGCCCGGTAAGCATCACCCTCACACCATAACGAGACTGCTAAGGTGACGTTTGATAATCAGGGTATATTTCTTTGTCGTCACTGCGCACCATCGGTTAGCGGATGCCACCCGGGCGGCACACAACCGGGGAATTTATAAAGCGCGCCCGTATAGATGTTTATTGCTAATCGGCCGCTCCCAAGACACGACATAATACCCCGTGGAGGCTTATACGCTTCTGCCAATTGAATACTATACCACTGTGAGGCCGCAATGACGGTACCTACCCCCAGTATGGCCACGAAGACTTTTGTCCGCTTTTTCATAACATCATCATAGCACCTTTGTCGGCGCACCATAAGCAGCATACCGTCAGTTGCTAACAGATATGAATAATTGTATAATCATACTATTATTAAAGCTTGCGACCGACAATTAAGAACACGGGCATAGAAGGGGAGCGATGGACACCTCATACTGGCGTACCCAAAATCCGGCCAAACCGCTCTTTCCGGATATCGAATGGGCCAAACCTGAGCAGCGCAGTGCCGCCGGCCGACTCGGCATTCTGGGTGGCAACAAACTCGGCTTTGCAGGCGTCGCCGAAGCGTACAGTCAGGCACTATCGACCGGTATCGGCGAAGCGCGCGTCCTGCTGCCTGACATCCTCAAAAAGGCCATCCCGCCCGTCATTACCGATACCATCTTTGCGCCGAGCAACCCTTCCGGCGGCCTCAGCAAAGATGCCAGCGGCGAGCTCGGTACACTCAGTCACTGGGCGACGGGCGTACTCTGCATCGGCGACGCTGGCCGCAATAGCGAAACGGCAATTCTCTACGAAGATTTCCTGCGTACCTACAGCGGTCCGATTATCCTGACACGTGACGCCGTTGACCTGGTCAAAAATAGTTCACATGCCCTGGTCGACCGCCCGCAGACGTTACTGATCGTCTCATTCGCGCAGCTGCAGAAATTATTCCAGTCGGTCTATTACCCTAAAATGCTCACCTTCAGCATGCAGCTCGCTCAGCTCGTGGATTCGCTGCATAAATTCACCGTAACCTATCCGGTAACGATCACCGTCCTCCACAAAGATCATCTGGTCGTCGCGCACGGTGGGGAAGTCACCACCACACCCTGGGGCAATGCCATGGCAATCTGGCGCGGCAGCGTCGCTGCGACAGCAGCGTGTTACTGGCTCTGGCACCACAGCAAGCCACTTGAAGCCGTCACCGCCAGCCTTGTCAGTCCATCACTCGTCGGTTAATAGTTCGTGCCGACACGTGGCAGCTTGACCATCACCGGCGTGAGGCGGTTGGTTGTCGTACCGTCACCGATTTGACCATTGCTATTGAGTCCCGCCGCATATACACGGAGGTCGCTACCGAGCACATAGGTAGTGAATTGGTCACGCGTAGACATATCAAGGGCCGTCACGCCGCTCGGAAGAGCGAACGATATTGACACCGCACTACCGCCCCCTGGCTGGTTTGCCTGCATATTCGCCAGGCTGCTATACGTCTGACACACCTCATAATCATTGTTCGTATCACCAATCACGCCTGTGCCAAACTTGCCGTACTGGTCGCGACCCGTACTGTACACGTTTCCGTCAGTCGCAATGACCTGGAGTGACTGGAACTGCTGACGCCATTCGTCGGAAAGCTTGCTCGGGTCAGGCTTGACGCCGTTGGGCAGATTCACATTCATCACACTATAGGTCGAGTTCGTTCCCTGGCAGGAGTTATAGAACGAGCCCGGCTGCGAGTAGTTCATGAGCTGCCCCCAGTTGTTCTGACCAGCACACCACATACCCGACCACGAGTCGCTGCGGAAGGCGCAAAACGTATCAGCACCCACAAGCATGTCCGTCCAACCGTTTTGCACGCCAGTACGGTTAAAGATCTGGGAGCCGGTATTGTTACACGTGTAGAGATCTACGACGGTGCCGTTTGTTGTGCCGCCACTCTTGACGTCGACGCACATGCCAGACGAGACGTGCTTGATAATATTCTTGCCGTTGCTGTCAGTTGAAAATGTAAATTGCTGCGCAGCCGAACCGTTGCAATCGTAGAGCTGCAGCCCAATGCCCGGGCTAGTACTATTTGATGGGTCATCCAGACATTTTCCGGTGGCAGTGAAGACGAGGCTGCCGTTTGATTGCATGACAAGTCGCTGATTACCGGTGCCATTACAGTCATAAATCTCAATCACGTTGCCATTATTCATATAATTAGCACCGCCCGTGTTGTCAATACAGCGGCCTGACTGCGGGTTAGTGAAGCTGATGCCAGTTTGCCACGCACCACCGTTGCCGGTCGGATCAAACATCGACGGTGTCCGTGACGTACCGGTTGAACCGGTGTTCTGGCCATTGCCGAGATCGCCGTAGTTGTATATACCAGTACTCCAAATGGTGCCGTCTGTCATGAGCACGTGCAGCACGGGATCGTCATTCATCGTGTGGTAACTTACGATGGCACTCTTGACATTACGATACCCAGGAACAGGCCATTGCACCGGGGTTGCGTACGCCCCCGTAGTTGACTGGCCGATCTGGCCGTAATTAATCGAGCCAGCACAGAAGAGGCGATTATACGGCGTTTCAGTCGTAATCGCACACACGATGTGCGTCCCGACGATAACCTTGCTCGCCTTGACACCGGCAGGCAAGATGAATTTAGTTGGTGCGGTTAGCTGCACGATCCCATAAGTCGCCGAGCCGTTGCCAAGGCTTCCGTTCTGGTTTTCGCCAGCACAGTACACCTGGCCGTCACTGCCAAGAACACACACCGCATCCTTGCCGTAGCCATCCGTCGTAAAGTCGGACGCCGTCACGCCTGATGGAAGCGCGAACTGCGTCCACGTGCTCCAGTAGCCGTTTGGATCTGACGGATTGGTATTACCAAGCCCTTCGCCTCGACAGTACACCTGGTTATTGTTTCCGAGGAAACATAGCCACGATGCACCCTGGCCTGACGTACGGACTTTGGTCGCTGACGTCACGCCTGTCGGCAGCGGATACTGCTCCGGATAGAGAACGTTGGTCGGTGAGTTTTCCGTCGTGACTTGTCCGGCATAATTCGAACCAAATCCATACAACTGGTTGTCTACCGACGTAATCACGGCGATATGCCCATTGCTTTGCCAGCCAGCACCACCGGCGATCTTTGGCTGACCACGGTAGCGATTATCCTGGGTGAGAGACTGCGAATAGGTGCGCCAGGCAGTGTTCTGGTTCGATGCGCGGACCAAATCGACTACGCCACCAGCCGCAATACGCATCGTGTTCGCCGACCCGGTTGTCGGCGTGCCAATGCGGAACGTCGTGCGGGTGTTGCCATTGTTAACCAGCCACTGGCTAGCGCCGGGGATGATCGAGCCGTCACAGTTCGTATTTGGCATGAGCGGGGAAGCGTCAGACCACTGCGCGGTGTAGTTCGGAGTCTGCTTGAGACAGTCACTGGCCCGTGCCATGCCGGATTCGGCAGCCTCGCGGGCTAGCTGATTATAGTACTGAGAATCGATCGCCGCCGACGCCGAACCGATCGATGAGACTGCCGTCACAAGAATAGAAAGCATAATCACCGACGCAATCAAGACCGTCGGCAGGGCAAACCCTCCCTTTAACCTCGACTGTTGATACTTATGCTTCATCGCGACCCATTATAGCATTGTTGGGCCAAAATCAAGCTGAGAGGCCGTACATATTGGGCCCGCCAATCACACCCGGGCGACTAGTAGTTCGTGCCGACGCGCGGCAGCTTAACCTCCGATGGCATCGTCCGGTCGGTCGTCGTCCCGTCACCGACCTGACCCATATTATTGCGGCCGCTCGCATAAATCCGTCCATCGCTCCCGACGACGTAGCTCGTATATTCGTCGCGGACAGACATATCCATCGCAGTGACACCCGCCGGCAACTGCATGATCGAGGTGGTGCATGTGCGATAGCCCTGTGTCGAGTCACCGAGCGATCCGTTGCCGAGTTTCCCAAATTCATTATAGCCAGCTCCGTAAACGCGCCCGGACTTGCCAATGAGCATAAGCGAGTTGAACTGCTGGCGCCACTCGTCAGATAGTTTGTCTGCGTCGATCGCGTCGGCCACATACGTCGATCCTGACATGTAGCCCATGTTGACGTTCAGGTAGCCGTAGGTGTTGCCCGATACGGAATCGTAGTAGGGAGTACTGGCGCACTTGCCAGCGATGTTCGTCGAGCTGGATGAGCCGACGTAGTTCATCAACTGACCGTAAGTTCCTTTGCCAGCACACCAAACGCCCGACCAAAAATCATCCCGTACGCCGCAGAATGAGTCCATGCCCGTAATCATATCCTTCCAGCCGTTCATACCGCCCCAGCGCGTGAAGCTTTGCGCGGCGGACGAATTACAAGTGTAGAGCTGCACAGCGGTCCCGTTGGCAGTAGCGGCACCCGGAATATCCAGACAAAGATTCGTATCCTTGACCTGGACATACCGACCGCCTAGGCCGCCGACGAGCACGAACTGTTGCGCCGGCGAGCCATTACAGGTATAGAGCTGGAGTAGCTGATTAACGGCTCGGTTGTTATTTGGGATGTCGAGGCACATTCCCGTGCCGAAATTAGTGATTTGGTACGGATTAGTCGACGCACCATAATACCAGGTCTGCGGGCCATTATTGGTGCCGCCGCAATCCCAAATTTGTATCTTGTTGTTGTTGGCGGCCTTACCCTGGTAGTTGTCGAGACATTTGTTGGCGTTCTGATTCCACAAAATGCTGCCCGCCGCCCAGCCGGCATCCGTCACGGTAAACGGCGTCGGGGACTGGCTCGTGCCCGTCGAACCAGAAGTCGTGGTCGTCGACAGCTCGCCCCACGCATAGTTACCAGTACTCCAGATCGTACCATCCGTCATCAGGACGTGTATGACCGGGACGTCGTGCATCGAGTGATAGCTAAGCGACACGTCCTGCACGCTGCGCGAACCCGGAATCGGCCACGCGATTGGCGTCGCCGTCGATGCGGTCGAGGCGCCACCGATCTGGCCAAACCCGTTCCTGCCCGAGCAGTAGAGCTTATTGGCGGGACCATTCGCATCTGTTTGGTCGCTAATTGCACACACCTGAGCGGTGCCTGGTACGATTTTGCGCAAGCCAACTCCAGCCGGCAGCGGCGCTTGGAAGCGCTGGGGATTATTGAGCGGATAATTGGTCGTGCCCGAAATATCACCATTACCATAACTTCCTTCACGGCTTTCACCTGCGCAGTAGCCCGCTTTTTGATTGGTGATCACACAAATCGTATCCAGGCCATAGCCGTCGGGCCAGAAGTCCATCACGGTTTGGTTGCCGGGCAGTACAAATTGCGTCCATTGGCCTGTGACATTTCCGTTCAGGCCAGAACCGCGACAATACAGCTGGGAATTATTGCCGAGTATACAGACGGACGAGGCGCCTTGGCCCGACGTCTTCACTTTGATGACTGAGGTAACGCCAGCCGGAAGGCTATAGCGCAGTGGCAAGACAGCGGCCGTCGGACTCTTGGAATCGGTGAGTTGCCCTTGATCATTCGAGCCGATGCCGTACAGCTGATTGTCGACGGTCGCGATAGCTGCGATATGTCCGTTTTCCTTCCATCCCGCACCTCCGGCAATTTTCGGGCGCCCCTGATAACGGTTATCCTGCGTCAACGATTGGGAGTAGGTTCGCCATGCCGCATCTTGCTTTGAAGCGCGCACCATATTGACCGTGCCACTCGCGGCGATGCGCAACGAGTTGGAAGCGCCGCTGACTGGCGACCCGATGCGAAAGGTTGTGCGGGTATTGCCGCTATTAAAAAGCCACTGACTGGCACCGGGAATGATCGAGCCGTCGCAGTTCGTATTTGGCATGAGCGGGGAAGCGTCAGACCACTGCGGGGTGTAGTTGACGGTTTGCTTGAGGCATTCACTTGCTCTGGCCATGCCAGATTCGGCAGCTTCGCGGGCCAGCTGATTATAGTACTGGCTGTCGATAGCCGCAGTCATCGACCCAATGGATGAAATTGCCGTGGTTAAGATAGAGAGCATAATAACCGATGCGATGAGGACAGTCGGAAGAGCAAAGCCCTCGCGCACGCGTCTCATAGAAAACATATGCTTCATGAGCAATATCATACACCAAAAGCATAAGATTCTGAAATATAAATGAGAATGAAAACTTTGTGACTAAATGACGAGTGCAGTCTATGTATCTTTTACACCAACTACCACTGAGGAGACTAGCGCTCTCGTCATACGTCGCCACACGAAAAATCAGGCACGCGTAGGCTCGCCGTCCGCCTGAATACACAATTATGCCCCCTAAGGCATCGTAGGTTGTCCATCGTGCAGTTATCAGCCTCTTCAACTGAATCCAAGTGCAAATAGTATTGGTGGGCGAGGGGGGACTTGAACCCCCACTCTCTTACGAGAACCAGATTTTGAGTCTAGCGCGTCTACCGATTCCGCCACTCGCCCAGCCATACCGTTTGGCAAATCAATGATTTGCTATTCACCAACTCTGCTACGGCACAAATTGTCAAAAACGTTTCGCCTACATTCTGTAGGTGACGTCACCGATATATTGTACAATAGAAGCATACAGGAATCTATAGATGACACCAGATGACAATCAGAACAGGCGAGTGGGCACGCCGCTGATCCCTCAGCGTCCATATCTTCATAATACCGACCGCCCCGAGCGCAATACCGACGCGACGCGAGCGGCCGCTGCAGACTTGACGCGCTCCCACATCGATACGATTTACCAAAAGACAGCCGAAGCGGAAGCACGGATCCAGCCCGCAGCCCAAGCCGACACAACGACCGCTCCTGCCACAGCAGAGCCAGAAGCGTCTAATCCTTATGAGCGCACCCATGCAGCCACCGTCACCACGATTCAGCCCGATCAGTGGAGTCGTTACCATAGTGCATGGCAGGAGTATTACCAGAAATACTACGAGCGCTATTACGTCAGCCAAGTGCAACAGGCCATCGCTGCCACACGCACCGCTCCTGAGGACCAGTCTCCAAGTGACTCAGAGCGCGCCCTAACAAAACGTGAAGCTGTCAACGACCTCAAAGGCCAGCTCCTCGACAAGCTGCGCCACCACGCCGGCACCGTCCGTCGATCCAAGCACTTCGTGCCCATCGTCGCGGCACTGTCGGTCATGCTCGTTTTTTTGTTCCTGCAGTATAACCGCGTGATTTTTGCCAACGTCCAAGCCTACATCAGCCCTGGCAACGTTAATCCGGCAAACTTCATCGTCGACCCGAACACCAGCCTCAGTGTCGGCCCCGACCCCAAACTGATTATCCCGAAGATCAATGTAGACGTGCCGGTCATTTACGACACGACGCCTGATTATGATTCGCAGATGGCAGCGATGCAAAACGGCGTCGCGTACTTTGGCATACCTGGCGCCAATAGCAAACCAGGGCAGGTAGGCAACACCGTCCTTTCGGGCCACTCCAGCAACGACATCATCGACAAGGGCGACTACAAGTTCATTTTCGCGCGCCTCGACCAGATCGACAAAGGCGACTCGATCTACGTCAACTATCAGGGAAAGCGTTACACCTATACCGTTACAAAAAAAGACGTCGTCGCACCGACCGACGTCCAGGCACTCGTCTATCCGACCACCAAGCCCGTCTTGACGCTCATTACCTGTACGCCGCTCGGGACCTCACTCAATCGTCTGCTTGTTACCGCGGAGCAGGTAAGCCCCGACCCGTCAGCAGCCGCCGCTGCCCCTACGCCGTCCAGCAATGCCAGTGCGACGACGATGCCAGGCAATTCACCGACATTCATCCAACGCCTCTTCGGCCAACAGTAGGGAGTTCCGTATCTATTACGGCAGGATCATGCGCACCCGCTGCAGTGCGTAGTGGCCATCGGCGTCTTTGCCAAAGGCGTATATATAAGCACCGTTACGAGCGAGTGTAACAGCCTGTCCAGGAGTCACATTCATGATGTCGTGTTGGTTGGTACCATCAAATTCGTACAGGCGCAGCATCCCGTCGCGGTCGCTCCACGGCATATAGCCATCGATCCAGTCGAGCGGTACGACTGCTGCCGGTGCGGTGCCTTTTAGCTCGGTCGTGGTCGCTTTCTTCAGCTCGAGATCATAGACCGTATAGCGATCAGGTGCCTCGGCCAGCACAAAGCGGCCGCCATTCACGATGGATAGCCGCGTGGCCGGCACAGCCAAATGCTGAGTCGTGACCGGCTGCATCGCCTCGTAGTCTGCCGCAGTCTTTGGCAGATTGCCGACGCGGACCGTGAGCGTCTTACCGTTCAAAAGTGCGACATACGTATCGCCGAAATATTCGCCGATGGCCAGCCGATAGGGCGCCGTACCATCATCGGTAACCGTCGCGAGGACATGCGGCGCCTGCTCACTGTCGAGCGAATAGCCGACCGAACGCTGATGCGTCGTGGCATCAGGCCGTGTCGTAAAGATAATGCCTTTGTCGCGGTACATCCGAAAATCTTCGACGTTTCCAGCGAGCGGCCGCGAGATCGTTCCGTCGCCCAGGTCTATTTTGCGCACGTCCGCATCAATCTGCGCGTACACCGACTGACTGGAAGCGGGAGTAAAGTGGACCTGAGTCATTGGCAGGTTCACCAGACTGGTGATATTCTTCGACGACACCAGCGACTGCGTATCAACGACCAGCCATTCCGTGTGATCCAGCCCATCGACCGTGTGCTTGACGAGCACATACCGGCTATCCTTGTCCCACTCGACAATACTGAATTCCTGCGCCTTGCCGGCCGCCGGCGCAGTATACAGCGTCGCAGGGAGCGTCAGCTTAACAGGAGCTGCCACCTGTTGCTGGCTGATATCAACCAAGTCAAACTCGGGAAGGGCGGGGTCGGTAGCAGCAATCATCCATTTCTGATCAGGCGATGCGGCACTCGTGCCCAGGCTAGCGAATGTCGCCACCTTTTCGACTGGCAAATTCTTCGGGATCAGCCGCGCATAATTAAGCCACAAAATTGAACCAGGCTGCACCGAAACCGCTTTTGACCACTCCTGATAGCCGTCACGGTTCATCGTAATGTAGTGATTTCCCGACGTCAGCGTTGCTTTCGTATTGGTTTGTGACCCAAATGCGACCTTGTCGATTGAAATCGTCGCTCCACCAGGTTGAGAAGCGAACTGCACGAGGCCGCCTTGCTCGATCTTGCCGTCCTTACGGTTGAACTGATACCCCATGATGACGAACCCGAGAATCGTCACGAGAGTGAGAATAGCGAGAATCATGACACTGTAGCTAATAGTGCGCCTGATGATCTGAGTACGTTTAGAAGGTTGGTGGTACATAATTTCTATCCGTTAGTATAGCAATATTTCCTATCAAAAACCACTTGCATCATCCCTCGACTGTGGCATACTGGAGATATACATAAGGGTCATCCACTCCGACAGGGTAGTGTCAGGGCGGAACAAACATAGGGAAATAATGAAGCAACAAACGATTACCATCAATGGCGTGGTCTATGACGTACACACCGGGCTACCGGTTACCGCCACTGTCGCACCAGCAGTTACTCCCGCTCCGGCTCGTCGTGCGCCGACAGCCCCAAAGCCGTCTCACTCAGTTCATAGCGCCACACAAAAGTCGCACACCCTGAATCGCCGCGTCGTCAAAAAGATGGACGTCGTACCACATCAAGTCATCAAAAAGCGCGTCGTCGCCGCACCTGCGAACACCTTGCGCAGTCACGACATTAAAAAATTCGCCCCACACCCGGCTGACATCAAAAAGCCAGCTGCCGCAGTTGCCGCACCGACACTCCAGCCTACCCCCGTTCCAGCCGTGACCACACCGCTCCACCCGGTTGCCGCC
>JAEWBQ010000011.1 GCA_023391075.1 Candidatus Parcubacteria bacterium | reverse complement strand
GCTATAATGTGCGCGTTCATGTACCGTGGCTAGCAAATCGATTATAATAAGAAGCACTCAAGAACAAAGTACGTACGGTTCGTTCCTTTCAGGACGCGCACTGCAGTAGGGAGTATAATGATCATATGACGCCGACACCTCACCTTCGTCCGACAAGCCCGCACCCCCGCCGCCGCACATCATTGGCGCGGCGTACCAAATGGCAAGTACGTAAAGCAATCAAACTGCCTGCATGGTTTATGGCGCTCAGTTTGTGGAAGAAGGCGCTCGTCATAGCAGCCCCGATTATCCTCGTCGTGCTGGTAATCCCGCTGTTAACCTACCTGTATTTCTCCAAAGACATCGCCGATATTGATCACTTGATGAACCGGAACAACACCGGTGTGGTGGTGTATGCCAAGGACAGTAAAACGGTGATTTATAGCACTGGCCGAGCCGAGCATCATGACCTGGTGCCTCTGACTTCTATTTCTAAAGAGATGCAGCAAGCGGTTGTCGCCAGCGAGGACAAGGATTTCTATAACCATGGCGGCTTCTCGGTAGGCTCGACCTTGCGGGCAGTCTATAGCTTCTTTATTACCGGCGGTAAGACATTCGGCGGCTCGACGTTGACGCAGCAGTTGGCCAAAATTACGCTGCTTTCGAGCAATCGAAGCTTCCTGCGCACCTACCAGGCATTCTCCGTTTCGGTGGCGATCGAGAACAAATACAGCAAGGATCAGATCCTTGACATGTACCTCAATTCCGTCTATTTCGGTGAGAGTGCGTTCGGCATCCAAGACGCGGCTAAATATTACTTCGGGACGACGCCAGATAAGCTCGACTTAGCGCAGAGCGCAATGCTCGTCGGGTTGTTGCCGGCACCAAACCTCTATTCACCGATCAGTGGTGACCCTTCACTCGCACAAAAACGCCAGGCCACTGTGTTAGACCTCATGGTGCAGCAGCACAAGATTACCGACGAACAGCGCAAGGCTGCGCTTGCCGAACAACTCACGTACCAGCCGGCCCAGTCGCAAATCAACCAGTCGAACGCGCCGCACTTTGCGCAAATGGTACTCGACCAACTCTATCAGCAGTATGGCCAGGAGACGGTTGAGCGCTCTGGCTATCAGGTGACGACGACGCTTGATCCGAACATCCAATCGATTTTGCAGGCGAATATCGCAAATCACATGGGTTACATCCAGGCCAATGGTGGCACTAACGCTGGTGCGGTCGCGATTGATCCGACCAACGGTGAGGTGCGTGGTCTGGTCGGAAGTGCCGACTGGAACAACGCGCAGTGGGGCAAAGTCAACATGGCAACGACCGCGCGTCAGCCAGGCTCGAGTTTTAAGACGATTTACTATAGCCAGGCGCTGGCTGATGGCGTGATTACCCCAGCGACGATCTTGCACGACGTACCAACCGACTTTGGGGGTGGCTACTCACCGCAGGACGCCGACCGCAAATATCGCGGCGATGTGACGGTGCGTACTGCCATTAACGAATCACTTAATATCCCGAGCGTTGAAGTCATGCAAAAGCTCGGTATCAAGAGCGCTGTCGAAGCAGCGAACCGCATGGGACTTGATACGATCAGCAGCGACAAGGACTATGGCTTATCATTGGCTCTGGGTGTTGCCGAGGTGCCACTCATCAAGATGACGAACGCCTATGCAGCACTGGCGAACAGCGGCCAACAGTACCCGACGACAATTATCAAGCAGATTAATGACAAGTATGGCAGTAAGGTGTTTACCGCTAAGGAAACCAGCAAGCAGGTGCAGACCCCGCAGGGCTCGTTCCTGATCTCGAACATCCTGTCTGATAATAAGGCCCGTGCGCCAATATTCGGCTCGTCCTTAACGGTCCCAGGTCGCACGGCAGCGGTGAAGACGGGTACTACCGACGACTCGCGCGACGCCTGGACGATCGGGTATACGCCGCAGCTTGCGATCGGCGTGTGGGTCGGCAATAACAATAACGACATCATGCTTAACGGCGGTTCTGGTATGGCAGGCCCGATTTGGATCAAGTCGATGCAGCAATCACTGCAAGGGTCGCCGAACGTCAGCTTTAGCGAGCCGAGCGATATCGTCAAGCGTGCCGTCTGTTATGGCAATGGCGGCCTGGCAGCGACAAGCGGCAGCAATACCTACGACGAGTATTTCCTGACCACCGCTTTGCCGACGAACACCTGTAATGCGGCGACGCCCGCTCCACAGCAAGACCAAACCCAGCAAGATCAGAACAATAGCGATACGCAAAAAAAAACCGATCAGTCCACGGGCACGGTAAACGGGGATAATACCGGTCCCGGCACGCAGACTCAGCAGTGTCCAACCGGCAGCGCTGGCACCTATCCGAACTGTACGCAGCAGCAGTGTCCGACCGGCTATACCGGCACCTATCCGAACTGTACGCCGCCGCAAACGACCACCCAGCAATGTCCGACCGGTTCCACCGGCACTCCACCGAACTGTACGAAGAGTACGACGAGCCCATAAGCAAAATAGACGGCAGTGTGTCATAATCAGAGATATGATTGCACATGTCTCTGGCGTTGTCGCCGAAAAATTCAACTCTTCATTGATTGTCGATGTCCACGGCGTCGGCTACGAAGTGGCTGTGGCCGCGCTTGACTATGACGCCGCGCTGCTGAACGAACCGATTAAGCTGTTCACCTATCATCATATCCGCGAGCAGTCGCAGGAGCTGTTCGGCTTTTCGAGTCTTGCTGCCAAAAAACTGTTTGAGCTGCTGATCACCGTCCAGGGTGTCGGCCCAAAGGCAGGCCTCGCAATTTTGAGCCTGGGTGACAGCGAAACGGTCCGTAACGCCATCGCCAACAGCGATGCCGGTTTCATCACCAAAGCCAGCGGCGTCGGCAAGAAGACGGCCGAACGTGTCGTCGTCGATCTCTCAGATAAAGTTGGTATGCCGCTCCACTATAGCAATACACAGGTCGGCGTGACCCGTGTTTCACAGAGTGACGAAGCTCTTGAGGCGCTGATGGCGCTTGGCTATAGCCTCAGTGACGCCACGGTTGCACTCGAACATGTACCGACGGACCTGCCGACGGCTCAGCGTGTGACGTTGGCACTGAAGGGCTAGAGCGGCAGCTGCGCCGTCATCGTGATTGTGCGCTCTGGCGGCAGGTGATAGTAGTCGCTTGGATTGGCGCTGTTACGCGAAAGCGAGGCGTAAAGATATTTACGCCAGAGAGCCAGACGGTGCGCGCGGTGCGTGATGATCGGCTTGGTTTCGGAGACGAAGTAAATTGCTTCACTCGCCGAGAACCCAGCTTCTTCGGCAGGTAGGCGAAGGTGTGCGAGTGCTGCCGGGATGTTATGCGTGTCCTTAAATCCGAACTGTAAGGTCGCGTGGGTAATGCCGTCGCGTCGCGCTGCCGGATTGTCAAAAGACGCCCGCTGAGCCACTGGCACGTGCGGCGTGTCGAGAGTGGTGACGGTAACAACGATGACGTGCTCATGGAGCTCGTGCAGCTGATTCACGGATGCGTGCAGGGCAAGCGGGGCATGCTGGGTGTGACTGCCGAGGTAGACGGCACTGCCGGGCACGCGTACGGTATCTGGCGTCACGGCAAGGGAAGTAGCGAAGTCATCGAGAGTTCCTTCGGCGGTTTCTCGTTCGCGCATGATAATTTTGTGGCCGGCATGCCAGGTGGTAATGATTGCGAGGCTAATCGAGCAGAGCAGGAGCGGCAGCCAGGCGCCGTGCAGGAACTTAAAGCTCGAGGATGTCACGAAAACGATATCAAGCGGCACAAGTAGTACCGCAAGTAACAGGACGATGAGCCATGACTGCCGCCAGGCGTGGCGGACGACGACCAGAAATAGGACAGTGTCGATGGCCAGTACGCCGCTGATGGCAAAGCCAAAAGCAGACGACAGATGCTCCGAGCTGCGAAAACCGATGACAATTAAGGCGACGAGCGCGGCGATCAGCCAGTTAAGGAACGGCAGAAACACCTGCCCCGCTTCTTCGCTCGAGGTATGGATGATGGTCATACGGGGCAGGAGGCCAAGGTGAATAGCCTGACGAGTGATCGAAAACGCTCCAGCGATGACAGCCTGGGACGCGATAACGGTGGCAAGTGTGGCAAGAATCGTCATGGGTAGTTGCAGCCAGTCAGGGAACATCAGAAAGTATGCACTCGTGATCGCCTGGGGGTTGTGGGTGACGAGCGCGCCTTGGCCGAGATAGATGAACACCAGGGCGGGAAAAACGAGCAGTAGCCAGGCGAGGGAAATCGGGCGCCTGCCGAAATGCCCCATGTCGGCGTAGAGTGCCTCGGCCCCAGTGACAGCAAGTATGACGGCACCCATAGCGATAAACGCGCCCAGTGGATGAACCTGGGCAAATTGCAGAGCGGTTGTCGGCAGCAGCGCCTGTAGTGCTTCGGGGTGACGGATGATTTGATGGAGGCCGCCCAGGGCTGAAGCAATGAACCAGAGTGCCATGATCGGTCCGAAGATTCGTCCGGTCGTACCCGTACCACGCGTCTGCAACAGAAAGAGGCCAAGGAGGATAAGCAGCGCCAAGGGGACGATGTAGGGCGTGAGACTTGGGGCAAACAGCTTCGTGCCTTCGACGGCAGAGAGGACCGAGATGGCGGGCGTAATGACGCTGTCGCCGTAAAAAAGCGATACGCCGACGATACCAAGGAGTACCAGCAGCGTGCGCCATGGGTGATGGACGGGCAAGCTCCGCACCTTGGCGATGAGCGCCATGATGCCGCCTTCCCCGCGGTTGTCGGCGCGGGTCATGAGCAGGACGTATTTGACTGTGACGACCAGGGTGATTGACCAGAGGATGAGCGAAATCACCCCATAGATGGCGCCGGGCGTCAGATCGAGTCCCGACAGTCCAAAGGCTGCTTGGAGTGCATAGAGCGGACTCGTGCCGATGTCGCCGAAGACGACACCCAGCGCGGCGAGCATGACAAGAACTGACGGTGTTTGTTTTTTCATGATTTCTCTTCTATAGTGCCATGTTTTTTAAAACTTTTCCACTGCCTGGTATAATAAGATGCATATGGCTATTGAGCGAATTATTGACACGAAGCTGCACGATGAAGACGTCGATGAGCAACAGATTGAGGTGACGTTACGTCCGCAGCGATTCGCTGATTATGTCGGGCAGGAACGACTGAAGAAAAATCTGGGGCTTGCGATCGAAGCGGCCAAGAAGCGCGGCGATCCAATTGACCACGTGTTGCTCTATGGCCCTCCGGGCCTCGGCAAGACGACGATGGCATCGGTGATTGCTAACGAAATGGGCACGAATATTCGCGTTACCGCCGGGCCAGCGATTGAGCGGGCGGGTGATCTTGCGAGTATTTTGACGAATTTGCAGGACGGTGACATTCTCTTTATCGACGAAATCCACCGCCTGAGCCGCGCTGTCGAAGAAGTGCTCTATAGCGCCATGGAAGACTTCAAGCTCGATATCGTCATCGGCAAAGGACCGGCGGCTCGGAGCGTGCGCCTGGACTTGCCGAAGTTTACGGTCATCGGTGCAACGACACGGACCGGCAGCCTGGCCGCACCACTGCGAGATCGGTTCGGCCACATTCATCGTCTGGAGTTCTATACGCATGACGAAATCAGCCAAATCATCACTCGTGCCGCCAACATCCTCGAAAGCCGCATTCATCCGGAGTCAGCGGCGCTGTTGTCTACCCGTGCTCGCCTGACGCCACGTATTGCCAACCGTCTTCTCAAGCGCGTGCGCGACTATGCTGACGTAAATGGTGATGGCATTATCGATACGGTAATCACGCGTCAGGCGCTCGACCTGCTCGAGATCGACGAAATGGGGCTTGATCCAGCCGATCGCCATATGTTGACGAGCATGATTGACACGTACGGTGAGAATCCGGTGGGACTCAACACCATCGCTGCGCTTACGGGTGACGAGGCGACGACCATCGAAGACTTTTATGAGCCATACTTATTACAGATTGGATTCATTGAGCGGACGCCACGAGGCCGCCGCGTGACAGCGCGCGGATATCAGCACTTGGGCCGCATCCATCCGGGGACGGAGAAGTTGGTATAATAGGTCTATGAATTCCGAGCAACCATCCTCTACTGATTTCCAGCAGCCTGTCGCCTATGATGCAAACGGGCGGCCACTCTATGCGGCGCCGGTCACCCCGCAGCCCTCAGTCGTGCACGTCAGCCGCAGTGCAGAACCCGTCCCGCAGCAGCTTTCGCCCGAACTCAAAGCGCGACACGACGAATCGGTGGCGAGCTACCCAGGCCTTAATTTAAGTGAGTCAGAGTATATCGTGGCAGATGTGCCGCGTCATTCTATCGGTATCGCACTGCCGATTATTATCACTGCACTGCTCGTTATGATTATTTTTTCACTACTGTTTAACTTGCCGGCGCTTGTCGCACTGGTACCGACCGTGACGACTACGGTTGACTACGCACCGTTTTGGATTGGAGGCCTGCTGGTCGCGGCTATTATCTTGGCGGGTGGCGCGATTGCCGTATGGGTGTTTCGGGCGAACCAGTTGATTGTCACTAACGAGTCGGTCATCCAGGAGCAGCAATTCGGGCTGTTCGCGCATAACGAACAGACGACGAGCCTCGGCAGTATCGAAGATGTCAGTTTTGATCAGACAGGTATATTGCAGATGATATTTAACTACGGATCAATCCGTCTGGCGACTGTCGGTGATGAGACGACCTATCGGTTCAGTTACGTGGCTCACCCCAAGCAACAGGTCGCCACGATCAATAACGCGGTCGAGTCATTCAAAAACGGTCGACGGCTCGCTGAGTATTAGCGATACGCAAGTCGTCACCTATTGGTGACGGCTTGTTTTAACGTAATCGGCTTCTTTTTCCATCAGGGCCCTGAGCGTGTAGGACTTGCAGGTGCCATCCGTCGTGCAGTTGGTTGGCTCGTAGCGGTAGCTGCTGTTGCTGCTGCCGAGGGCATTGCCGTGCGGGTCGGTAAAGAGTGCCGGGTCGACACTTGGAAGCGTCGCACTATCAATCTTGCTCGGGTAGGCGTTATGGGCTTTGTAATAGACTTCCTCGAGGCTGTAGTACATGGCGTTAATCGCCGTCTTACGGGTCGCGTCGCCCTGGGTGGCGAGGAGATTCTGACGCTGGGTAAATAAAATAACCGTTGCGCTTGCCAGGAACAGGATAGCGACAATGATCTCAATAACGGTAAAGCCGGCTGTACGTTTCATTGCCATTAGTATACCACCGGTGTGCCACAGCAAGCAAAAGCTTGTACGGCTTTCCGACAATTCTCAGCATGCGTACGGTGGTTATGGTCAAAAACAGCTTTCAATCGTATAATAGATAATAGAATTAAGCGAGGGAGCGTCATGGCGAAGAAAACAGCTGACACGGCAGAAACGACAGAAAAGGCGACGACTAACGATGCCAAACTAAAGGCACTTGGTCTAGCGATGGACCAAATCACCAAACAGTTTGGTGATGGTTCAATCATGAAACTGGGCGATGCTCACAAAGTAGATGTCGAGCTGATCAGCTCCGGCGCGCTCAGCCTTGACCTGGCGCTCGGTGGCGGCTATCCAAAGGGCCGTATCATTGAGATTTATGGCCCAGAAAGCTCAGGTAAGACCACGCTGACCCTGCATGCGATCGCTGAAGTACAGAAAAACGGTGGCACCGCGGCATTCATCGATGCCGAGCACGCCCTCGACCCAGCCTATGCTAAGCGCCTCGGCGTGGACGTCGAGAATCTGCTCGTCAGCCAGCCAGATAACGGTGAGCAGGCACTCGAAATCGCCGAGACATTGGTTCGCTCGAACGCGGTCGACTTGATTGTTGTCGACTCCGTCGCAGCCCTCGTACCGCAAGCTGAAATTGACGGCGACATGGGCGACAGCCACATGGGTCTGCAGGCTCGTTTGATGAGTCAGGCGCTTCGTAAGCTGACTGGTATTATCAACAAGAGCAAGGCAACTGTCGTGTTCATCAACCAGATCCGTATGAAGAT
>JAEWBQ010000025.1 GCA_023391075.1 Candidatus Parcubacteria bacterium | reverse complement strand
TCCTATATCTGCTCATTCGACCGTTCTTCGGTGTCTCCACTGGCGCCGGCTACTCGTCACTGATGGCTGTCATTCTGTTTCTCGGCGGTGTGCAGCTATTGTCTCTCGGGATTATCGGCGAGTACATTGCCCGTATTTTTAACGAAACCAAACAACGCCCCCTGTATTTAGTCGAGGAGTATCATGCACGAGCTGATCAAAAAACACAAAAATAGATTCAGCCGCTTCGCCCTGGTCGGATTTGCGAGTACGGCGATCGACTTCAGCATCCTCCTGACCCTCAAGACACTCGGCTGGCCGATCATCCCCGCCAATATCACCTCGAGTGCCGTCGCCTTTATCTTTAGCTTCTCGGCCAACAAAAAGTATACGTTTAAGACGACCGACACCAATATCGTCCGCGAAATTACACTCTATGTCCTCCTCACGCTCATCGGTATCTGGGGGCTGCAGAGCCTCGTGATTTGGCTCACGCTGCCATCACTCACTCACTTGCTCGGCGGCCACAATGCCTATGGCGTGCTGGCGAGCAAGCTGGTGGCGACCGGTGTCTCGATGGTTTGGAATTACGTCACGTATTCAAAGTTCGTTTTTCATCATAAGCAGGAAGTGTAAGTATGCATATTGTCATTGATGCCCGTATCATTAACAGTTCGACCGGCCGTTACGTCGAGCGGCTCCTGCATTACCTGGAGCTGATCGATACGACCAACACTTACACGGTGCTCGTTCCTACCAAGGACCTAACCTTTTGGCTGCCAACCAATCCGAACTTCAGTCTCAAGGCCTGCGACTACGCAAACTATTCATTCGGCGAGCAGTGGGGAATGAAACGTCTACTCGACAACCTCCAGGCCGACTTAGTGCACTTTTGCATGCCGCAACAGCCGATTCTCTACCGTAAAGCCCATGTTACGACGTTCCATGATCTCACCCTGCTCCGGACCTATAATTCGGACAAAAACTGGTTGGTGTTTCATGTTAAACAGCTAATCGGCCAGATCGTTTTCCGTGTCGCCGCCCGAAGTAGCCGGGTTATCATCGCGCCGACCGAGTTTACCAAACAGGACGTCACTACTACGCTCGGCATTAATCCAGAGAAAATCGCCGTCACCTATGAAGCAGCTGATATCACAACCGACCAGCTCGAGCCCTACGAGCATCCCTTTACGGAGTTCATTCTCTACGTCGGTCAGCAGAGCGACTACAAGAATATCAAGCGCCTGGGCGACGCGCATCAGCGCCTACTCGAGACTCACCCCGATCTGGGCTTGATTCTCGTCGGCAGACTCAACAAAGCGATCGAGCAGAATAAATCCTATTTCGAGTCGAAAGGATACAAGAATATCCTCTTCACCGGCTTCATTAATGACAGTCAGCGTGACTGGCTCTACACCAACGCCCGCGCCTATATCTTCCCCTCACTCATGGAAGGCTTTGGCCTGCCCGGCCTGGAGGCGATGGGCTACGGCGCGCCGGTCGTCAGCAGTAATGCGACGTGCTTACCTGAAGTCTACGGCGACGCCGCCGAGTACTTCGACCCGACCGATACCGTCGCGATGGCCCGTGCCATTGACGCGGTCATCAGTGATGACGCCCTCCGTCAGTCGCTCATCGAAAAAGGCCACGCGCAGGTGGCCAAGTATTCGTGGCGGCGGATGGCCGAAGAGACCGTGGCTGCCTATGAGCGCGCGTTGCAGCGCTAAGTTACGAACTCTTTTGAGCGATGATAATCTGGCGGTCTTTGCCTTCGCCCTCTGAGAAGGTGCGGATATCATCGTATTCGTCAGCAACCCGGTGCACGATACGGCGATCGGCGGCGTTGAGATGGGCGATATACGAATCGCCTGTTTCTCGGACACCTGCGATCCACTGGCGAGCCTGCTCGGCGATCTTGTCCGCACGCTGGCGCTTGTAGTCAGCGATGTCGACATTCACGCGGCTGATGACAGCGTTTTGGTTACGCAGGGTGGTCGAGATCAAGTACTGAATCGCCCGCAGTGTCTCGGCGTTGCGGCCGATGAGGATACTATTGAGATCCGACGACGCGACGGATAGTTCAATGACGTCTTCGTCGCAGGTTGCGGTCACGGCAAGATTAGCCCCAAAAAACGATAGGGTGTCTTCAAGGTATTTTTTAGCGAATGCGATAGCATCGTCACGGTTCATTACGAGTCCTCCTTAGCCTTGATACGCGTCACTTTCGGCGCGCTGACATCAGCTTCCTTGGCGACTTTGGCGCGTGCTTTGGCGGTGGCTTTTTTGTGTGGCGCCGCTGGCTCATCGGCTAGTTCTTCGAGCTCTTCTTCGTCCTGCCTCAAGAGGTGGGCCTGCTGGGCAACCGCCACCAGGTTGGAGACCGTGTAGTACAGTGCCAGCGCACCTGGCAGACCGATCATAATAAAGAACATCATAATCGGCAGGAACTTCATCATTTTGCCCATGACAACGGCGTTCATTTCCGCCTGATCAGCTTGCTTGCCTTCGGCTGCCTCAGCCATGATGTCGCGCAGACGCTTCTTGCTTTCGGTATGCGGCATCGTCTGCTTGCTCATGATGTACTGCGTTCCGGCAGCAATCACCGCCAGGACGAGGAGGAAGATATCGATCCCGTGCGACGAGACGGCCACTTTGGTCAGATCGAGGAAGCCCAGCAGCTTTTCATTGAACTGATCAGGGTGCTCGATCAGGTGCTTGATCGGCCCGATGTTTTCCATGAAGCCATAGGTGTACTTCGCGATCTGGTCGCGGTGCAAGGTAAAGATCTGGATCACGTGATAAAGGGCGATAAAAATCGGCAGCTGGATCAGCAGGATGCCGATCGAGCGGAACGGGTTGACGCCGTTCTTTTTGTAGAGCTCCATCATCATCATGCCTTCGAGCTGCTTGTTGCCCTTGGCCTGTTTCTTGATTTTAGCGAGCTCCGGCTGCATCTTTTTCATCGCCTGGCTCTGGTGGAGCTGGCGCTTGACGAGTGGGAAGAGCGCAAACCGCACTAGTACCGTAAAAATAATCAGGCTGACGCCGAAGTCGCCGCCAGGGATGATACTGTAGAGCCCAATCAACAGGTTAAAGATTGGTTGCACCACCACAAGGTCAAAAATATTCACGCGTCAAAATACTCCAGAAAAAACTAATTCGTATGATTAGTATATCAGTTTAGTCGGTAGTTTTGTAGAGGCCGGCCTGCGTGAACAGATGGCGGATTAGCTCGACCAACTCGTCGTGCGGAAGAGAGATGAGCTCGCTGGAAAACAACATGATCACCACGTCGTGCGCCGGCGTCAGATGGGGAAGCTCCTGGCGCACCACTTCGTAGATGCGGCGGCGCATCCGATTGCGGCCGACGGCGGCTTTATGCACCTTTTTACTGACCACGACGGCAAAGCGCGAGTGCTTGCGGCGCGGATTGTTCACATACTTGATCGTAATAAGATGCGAACGGATCGCCTGGCCGTTCTTGTAAACGTAGCGCAGGCTGCCGTGACCGTGGAATCGATGCAGAACAGATAACATAGTATGACTTTTAGTATAGCAAACAAAAATCACCCCCGTAATAATGGAGGTGATTTCGTGTCCTAGACAGTCAGGCGAGCGCGGCCCTTGATGCGGCGGCGCTTGATTACAGCGCGGCCAGCCTTGGTGGCAATGCGCGCACGAAAGCCGTGTGTGCGGGCGCGGTGACGCGTATGTGGTTGATGGGTACGTTTTGGCATATCTGTTCTATTCTACTAAACCCTCCCCTTTTTGACAAGTTTGCCGATAAATTTTATCGTCACCTTCTCCCCTCTTCGCTTCATCTTTATCCACAGCTCGTGGACTGTTATCCACAAGTCCCTACCTGTTAATCCTAACTGTGGATAACTGCCACCCCTATTTCCCTCTGAGCGATTTTATGGTCAAAGGTTGTGGAAAACTTCGTTTGGCGCTATAGTAATGCGTAACGCAAATGAGGGATTCGTCCACACGGGGAAAGGGTTATTAACTATGCAGCACGCGCTATGGCAAAGTGTTTTAGGTGAGATCGAACTATCGGTTTCTCACGCTGCGTTTACGACCTGGTTTAAGAATACTGAGCTCGTCGACCAGACCGATGACGCGGTCACGATTGCCGTCCCCAATATCTTCGCCAAGCGGCAATTTGAAGTAAAGTTTAATAATCAGATCAAATCGGTGCTTGAGAAAAACGGTGCGACTCCTTCAAAAATCGTCTATGTCGTCAAAACCTCTGGTGGTAAAAAAACCGTCACCCGCGAAATCACGCCGGCGGCCCATACCACCGCGGCAGTCTCGACGGCCGATGAATTATTATCTGGCCATATTCCGCGCCATAACCCAGCTTCGTCATCGACGACTCAAGCTGCCAGCCTGAACCCGCGCTATACGTTTGACAACTTCATTGTCGGCTCCAGTAACGACCTGGCCTACACCGCCTGCCAGGCAGTCGCCGCCAATCCCGGCACCAAGTACAACCCGCTCTTCCTCTACGGCGGTGTCGGTCTGGGTAAAACCCACCTCATGCAGGCGGTTGGCAATGAGATCACCAAGTCACAGCCTGACGCACGGGTCCTTTACATTACATCGGAGACGTTCGTCAAAGAATTCCTCGAAAGCATCCGCTTCAAGAAAAAGGGCTTCGCCGATAAGTACCGCAACGTTGACGTCTTAATCGTCGACGACATGCAGTTTATCGCCAACAAGGAAAAAACGCAGGAAGAATTCTTCCATACGTTTAATCACCTCCACCAGAACAACAAGCAGATTATCATTAGCTCCGATAAACCGCCCAAGAGCATCCCGACCCTGACCGAACGTCTCCGCAGTCGCTTTGAATGGGGTATGGCGATCGACATTCAGATGCCGGACTTCGAGACGCGCTGCGCCATCGTCCAGACGAAAGCATCGCTCTCAGGTGTTGAGCTGGAACGTGACACCGTCGAATACCTGGCGAATTCTATCAAGACTAACGTCCGTGAGCTCGAAGGCGCCCTTAATCAGCTGCTAGCTTATGCCGAGATGCGCGGCGTCGCCCCGGACATTGCCACCGCCGAAGGGTTGATTGGCAGCGCCCGCCACTCTCGACCACAACATCTGACACCAAAGCAGATTATCGACAAAACTGCCCGGCATTTCCAGATCGATGCCAAAGAAATCACCAGTGCCAAGCGTGACAAACATATCGTTGTACCGCGCCAGGTTGCGATGTACCTGCTGAGAAGCGAGCTGCACCTCAGCTTCCCACGGATTGCCAGTGAGCTCGGCCGCAAAGATCACACCACCGCCATCCATTCCGTCGAAAAGATTGAAAAAGCCGTCAAACTCGACCTGATGATCCGCGAACAGGTCGCCGAAATCCGGGAGAAACTCTATGCCTAAGGGATGTGGAAAAGCTGTGCACGACAGGCGGAAAACAACGAGGAAAACCCGTGCACAGCTATCCACAGCCGATTGTGGATATGGGTATTCCCCCACAATCAACGTGGATAAGCCCCAACTTTCCACCGATTTATCCGCACCTATCCACAATAGTTCTCCCCATCTCAAATCGCGCTTTCACCTCTGTGTGAACACAATTTTTACCCAGTTTCCACAGCCCCTACTATTACAACGACAAAGGTAAAAAATAAGAAAGGTACTAATAATAATGGAACTCACTGTCACCCAAGAAAATCTGGCTCGAGCCCTCTCCAATGTCGGTCGAGTCGCAAGTAGTAAAACCCAACTGCCGATTCTCAGTAACATCCTGCTCCGTACCGACGGCAACCGCTTACTAGTGGCGGCGACCAACCTGGAAATTGCCTCAACCCAATTAATTGGCGCCAAGATCATTACGCCAGGTTCGATTACCATCCCTGCCCGTCTGGTGAGTGAATTCGTTAGCAGCCTGCCAAAAGGCACCGTCGAACTAAAAGTTACCGACGCCCACCTGAAAATCAAATCAGGCAGCTATAGCTCGACGATTAACGGCGTGGTGGCTGATGAGTTTCCTGAGCTGCCGACGATTGATGAAACCTCATCGATCCAGTTCAGCCTGACGGTTGCCGATTTCAAGCAAGCCGTCTCTCAGACGATCATTACCTGCAGTAATGACGCTACCCGGCCGATTCTGACCGGAGTCTATTGGCACTCGCACGAAGGGTACCTTTATCTCGCGGCAACCGACGGTTATCGATTGGCTGAGCGCCGTTTGGTCGAGACAACGAGTGACGTGGCCGCGATTATCCCCGCTTCTACCCTACAGGAAGTGCTGCGCAGCTTAGCTGAAGATGTGACGGAAGTCGACGTCCTGTTCGATGAAACCCAGGTGCGGTTCCGCCTGGGCGAATCGGAAATCACCAGCCGCTTGATCGACGGGAATTACCCCGATTATCGTCAGCTGATTCCGAGCAGCGCCGAAACCAACGTCACGATCGACGCATCGGAATTCGTCCGCACCGTCAAAATCGCCGGCCTATTTGCCCGCCAATCAGGCGGCAGCGTGACACTCACCGCCAGTAGCGAGACGAGTGACCTGGCAATCCACTCCATCGCCTCGGAGCTGGGCGAGAACACTTCGAAAGCGCCGGCGCAAGTCGAAGGTGACGGGCAGATCACCTTGAATTCACGGTACCTAAGCGACGCACTCAGCGTGATTGACGGCAACACCGTACAGTTTCAGTTCAGCGGCAAACTTGCGCCGTGCATGCTGACTAATGGCAGTGCCGACAGCAATTACCTGCATATCATCATGCCGCTCAAGAGCTAAGCCGTGAGTGCGATCACCCGCCTCGCCGTTCAGCACATCCGCCGCCATGACCAATTGGCGGTAGACTTGTCGTCGCGTGTGACGCTGATTACGGGACTGAATGGCAGTGGTAAGACGTCGCTGCTCGAGGCGCTGTACGTGGCGCTCCAGGGTGGCTCATTTAAAGGCAGCGACAGTGACATGCTGCGTAGCGGCGAACAGTGGTGGCGAATCGATCTCGGCTACGCCGACGAGACTGTCCGCACGGTCAAATTCGACAGCAGCAAATCCACCGGCCGTAAAGCGTTCGTCACTGATGGACGGACGATGTACCGGCTGCTGCCGAAGTACAAGTACCCGGTCGTCTTGTTTGAGCCGGACGATTTGCGGCTCCTGCACGGCTCACCGGCGCGTAGGCGGCAGTTTATCGACCGGTTTATTAGTCAGCTTGATCCGCTCTACGGCATCGCGCTCCGCAAGTATGAACGTGCCCTCAAGCAGCGCAATAATCTCTTAAAGCGCGATAGTACGACGACGGACGAGCTGTTCGTCTGGAACGTTTCGCTGGCCGAGCACGGCGCGTACCTGATCGAAGAACGTATCCGATTTATCGAGGAGCTCAACGCCTCACTTGGTGACGTCTACCGACACATTGCCGGTACCGATGATGTCGTGACCATGCACTATTCTTATACCCGTATCGGCGCCATTAAGCAGAAATTATTAGCCGAGCTGCACGCGCACAGCGAGCGTGACCGCTTGCTTGGCTTTACGAGTATCGGCCCACACCGGCATGACGTCCTGTTTGAATTCAATCACTCACCCGCTTTATCGGTCGCCTCGCGCGGCGAAGTACGTTCAGTGGTACTAGCACTCAAATTTCTCGAAATCGAGCTTATCGAACGTCTGACGCAGCTAAAACCGCTGGTTTTGCTCGACGATGTCTTTAGCGAGCTCGACGAAACCCGCCAGGCGGCACTTATGCAGTATGCGACCGATTGTCAGATGGTGATTGCGAGTACCAATGGCCACCCAACGACACGCGATATAGATGCTCAATTTATTGCGCTCGACTAACTATTCAGAGATGCCAGGGTATGCGATATCGGGCGACGTGTTGTACTGAGCCAGTTCTGGGTTGACGTAGACAAGATTGACGTCGGGGATCGAATAGCCAGCTGCCTGGAGGTCAGCGAGTGCCTGTGTGCGCCACTTTGTCAGTTCGGCGGTACGTCCTGCGCCCGTGACGGTCGACATCACGAGTACGGCGAACGTCGGCTTATTATGCCCGTCGAGGTCGCGGTGATAGCTGATCGTGTAATGATCGTTAGTGATGATCGGACGCACTTTTGAGTCCGAAGAAACATACACTTCTTCCTTGGCAGCGTCGATACCGGCCTTTGCGAGTGCGTTCGCGGCGTCTTGACGGATCGTCGGGGTATCATTGGCGAGATCGACACAGATCGCTCGCTGGAGTTTGTCGGTGTAGTGTTTTAATGATGGGCAGAGATAGGCGTAGTACTCATTGGTATTAATCGGTAGGTTCTTGTAGGCCGGGTGCGCATCGTTAAGGGCATTTTGGTTGGCAAGTGATTTTTTCGCACCATAGCCTTCAAAGATTGATACCGAGGTAGGATCGCTGCGGAGGATTGTCCAGGCGGCATCGGTCTGCGGTGTCAGGGCAATCATGGCATTGACGGTCTGGTCTTTTGTGGCGCTCACCTGAACGGTTTCGGTCGAAAATTCACTGCGCGAGAGCTTCAAGGTATGACTACCGGGCGTGACAGTTAGTTTTTGGTTGTACTGTACTGTCCCTATGTCTTTGCCGTCTAGATTAAGCGAGGCGGAGTTTGGGGCGATCTGGAGCAGAATCTGAGTCTTGGGCAGAAACGCGATCACTAGCATCACGACAATGCCAACAAGCAGGACGCCGCCGATAATGGTCAGTTGTTTTGGGTTGAGTGTAAGTGGTGCTTGATTCATTGTTCCCTCTTCATATGTTATTTAAGGCGGACAAGTGTCGGGTTTGTTTGAGTAACCAGGTACGAGCTCAGGTTGTTGCTGACACCAGGGACGCGGCCGCCCAGGGAGGCGTCGACAGTGTCATACTTGCCGTTATTGCCGACATAAATAGCGGTGTGGGTCTGCGAGATAAAGATGTCACCTGGCTGGAAGTTGCTCATGCTCGGGTTGTCGACGACGATATACTTATCAAGATGTGAACGAATGTATGGGAGCTGGCTTGAGTAGGTGCCGGCAAGCGGGTAATCTTTGTCGATACCTGACATACGCATGACCGTTGAGACGAACCGGCCGCAGTCGCTATACGGCGTGAGGCCATCACTGTCGCTATGGATATTGCCGTACTGCGCGATTGCGTCGACGTATGCCTTGGTTGCGTCGGCCTTCATATCCTTGCCTTCGGGAACGGGATGGTCCCAGGCGAGTCCTAGGGCGGTCTTGATCAAGTCGCCAGTGTTCGCCTGCGCACTCGAGCAGCCGCTGGCCGTTGTCGAGTCACCGGTGCTTGTGTTTGATGTAACGTTCTTTCCGAACGAACTGAGGACTGAATTGGCGTTCTCGATGCGCTTGGCGTCGTTTGCTTCCGCTTCGCCGGGACGTTCATATTTTGTGCGCACGACAATTGTCATGGCTTTTAAATCAGTACCAGCCTGGAATGTCGGATCGACAATCGCCGTGCTTTCGGGGCCTTCGAACTCTTGCTTTAAATACGCTAGCTGGGCTTTCATATCTGTCGGCTGAAGCCCTTGCTTAGTAGCAAGATCCTTGAGTGCCGTTTGTCGTCCACCAAGCCACTGACCGATACCGAGTGCACCGGACGTAGGATTCACTGCCATTGGGCTCGGTGAGGTTTGGCCGGGCGTGGCGCCGCCTTCTTGCATGAGGTTCCCAGTAATTGCCGCCGCCTGCATGGCATTGAATGGCTTGCCGTTGTTGGTTCAAAATGGCGTGGACGTTAAGAAGTTGAAGATTTGCT
>JAEWBQ010000023.1 GCA_023391075.1 Candidatus Parcubacteria bacterium | reverse complement strand
GGCGGGAGAGGAGCCGGGGGCTGGCGTCGGGGCGGGTTTCGCGCCGACGGCAGTCGTGGTTCCCGAACTGATGTCCGTGGTGGTGCTTCCGGACGTAGCGCCCGCGGGTGCCTTGTTGTCAGTGGTGTTCCCGCTGACGGCGCCGGATTGCTGCTGCTGTTGCGACAGCTTTCCGTTGGTCAGCGGCCCCGACTGCAGGGGTGATACCCCCTGGTTGTAGGTATAACCGCCCTTGTGGGTCAGGCATTCAATGATGCACGGCTGCGGGCACGTTCCCAGGCAAGTGCAGGTCGTGCACTTGGCGCAGGTATTCGAGCATTCGCAGGTCGTGCACTTCTGGACGCAGTTGCCCAGACATGTGCACGTTGTGCACGGCGTGGTGTGGGTCGGGCCGCAGTTGGCACAACTCGGTGCCGGCGTCGTGGGGCTGGACGGAGTCGTCGAAGTCGACGGTGCCGTCTGCTTGGGCGCAGGCTTCGGGGTGGTGCACCATTCTGCGGTCTGACCCTCGGGGATCATCTGTCCGGCCTTGTCAGTACCGGCTGCACACTTGGGCGTGGGTGCGCACTTGAAGGACTCAAGGCGCTTGTCGCCGGTGTTGAAGCCGATCTTGTCGAGGCAGACGTCCTGTCCCTTCTGTGTCAGGACCAGCTGGAGTGCCGGGAGGTTCTCCTGCTTGTCGTTGAGCCCGACGGCAGGCAGATTGTCGGCGGCGAGGCCACCACCCATGAGGTGGTAGTTCGTCTCCGACATGTCTGCGTTGACATCGCCACCCGCGTACTTCGTGAGCAGCGTGACCGCCTTGGCGGCCAGCTGCTGGTAGTCGTTGTTGCGAGCCGCCGCCTTGGTCACCTGATCGGCAGAGGGATTCTGTACGTTCAGGAGGCCGATGTAGCTGGCTGCCTTGACGTTGATCACCTTGGCTGCGTCTCCCTTGAACTCGTTGAGCCAGGGGTTGACCGACGCGACCTCGAAGTCGCCGAGCTTGAGGTTGGCGAAGTAGTTCGCCACCATCGAGCCCATCAGCGGGTCGTGGCAAATGGCCTGAGCCAGTTCGTCATTGATCTTTGCAGGCGCCGTCTCCTTGAAGGGAGTCGAGACCGCATCGGACCACTTGCGACCACTGTCGCCAACTGGCTTCAGTGCACCGATGTCGAACGCGACCAGGCCGTTGCTGTCCTTCTGGCAAGTGTAACTTGCTGTCGTGACAGTGAGGGCCTTGATCGTGTCGGCGTTGGGCGCTCCGGAGTTGTCGGCCAGCGCGGCGGGGGAGCTCATCACTCCCTGAAAGAGCGCCCCGGCCGCAATCACCGCCACCGCGAGGGGGGCGACGAGTGCGGCACGGATGACGCCTCGTGCCACAAACAGCAGGATCGCCGCAAGGACGATGATGCCGCCGATCAGCACAAGGGTGGTGACGAGCAGGAGGTGCAGTACGTCGCTGGCGGCGACGACTGCGCAGATGGCCAGCACAAAGATCCATGCCGGCCGGCGAGTACGAGCCCACAGCACCAGAGTGACTGCGAGCCCGATGAGACCAATCAGGGTCATCATCGTGTCGTTCCTTTCGTGGTGGTGGACTAGTTCTTGCGGAACAAGCTCGGGATGGACTTGATCGTCTCCATGAACGTGGAGCGGTGGTGCTCCTCCTTGCTGGAAACGGCCGGGAGGTTGTCGTGAAAGATCCTCCAAGCCCGCTGGTACTGCTCGCCGTCCTTGCAGATGGCGTTCAGCCCGCGGTCAAGCTGCTCCTCGAGCATCTCGTTCTCGTTCCGGGGAGGGTAGAAGGCGTTGAAACCGGTCATCCAGTCTTCCTGGGTGTCGGCGATGGCGTCGAGTGCTGCGCTGAGCGCGTTCTCGACGGTTGCGTTCCACTTCTCCTGCTCGATGTTCGCGTTGTTCTTGTGCATGACATACCTTCCTTTCCCCTGTGGGGAGTGACGTAGGGGATTAGCCCCAGATGAATCGGGGGCTACCCCCTCCTGTCCCACGGGTGAGGGAACAGTACACGAGGGCCATATATTATTGCCTGCGTGTACTGTTCCTTCGTGAAAGGAGGATTGCTGCGGATTGTTTCAATAGCAAATTCAGTGCATTTGACATGCACTGTAATGATCTGACTTGTTAACGACCTCCTCACCCTGGCGGGGTCCTCACACCTCACCCGTGAATGATGTTATTAATCTATCACAAAATGCTTAAAATGTCAATACCTATGTCATAAATATAGTTAAAGCACAAGCGGTATAATTGTATTTATTACAGAGGCGGAGTATTGACTTTTATAAGCAAAAGTGGTATAAAAGAGCATGTCCACCTAGGACGTACTTATCCGATCCTATCGAAAGAAGGACTGTCATGAGTCAGAACGCAACGATCGAATCCTCGAAGCTCTTCTCCCACCGCGACGCAGTCCCGACCACGGCCCACGCCGAGGAAGACGTCTGCAAGACGCTGAACGAGGACCTCCGGTTTCAACCGGCACCGCGCCTCAGCGACACCGTCCAGGTGTTCAGCGAGGAGGGATTGCCCTTCGATCTCGTGGTCGCCTAGGCGACATCGTGCAGGCAGTGGGGCTGCCAGCTCCACTGCCTGCACACGCAACACCCTGAGAGGGTGTTTTTTATTTGTATTTGAAGAACAAATACTTGCATGGCTTGCGGAGAAGAACGCACGATGACATACTAATTCGCTCCGCTTCTTATTCTGCCATCTGCTAAATTCTGTCAAATCGGAGATTATGACAGAATTCGCACTCCTTCGGAGTTCGGCTTTCTGCGAAAGCTACCAAGAAAAATACCCATCGCTGGGATGGGTATTTTTCTTGGTGATCTCACGGAGAATCGAACTCCGATTGCCAGGATGAAAACCTGGTGTCCTAACCGTTAGACGATGAGACCAAATTGAGAGTGAAATGAGACAAAAATTAGCTCGCTTATTTTTGGCCATTTCTGAAGAATTTAATGCTCATATGATCCGAAGGATGATATGAGGTTCTTGTTCTTCTATATAAGGTGCCGCTAACCTACGTCAACAACTCACCAATCATAGCAGAAAACTTCACCTTTGACTAGGGGTTACTGCGTTTTTGGGCGACGCCTATAATAGATTTATGGATAGCGAAGCGATACGTGGCGTGAATCTCGGTGGTTGGCTGGTGAGTGAGCGCTGGATGACCGAAGGTCTCTATGCGGGAACTGACGCGCATGATGAGTATGAGCTGTCGCAAAACCCGGACGGCCCCTGGCGCATCGCGCGCCACCATCGGACATTCATTACCGAAGATGATTTTCGCTGGCTGGCACTACATCGCATTAATGCGGTACGGATTCCTATTGGCTACTGGCTGTTTGGTGACGAGCCGCCGTATATCGGTAGCGTTGAACGGCTCGACTGGGCGATGAGTATGGCGGCCAAATATAAGCTCAAGGTCCTGCTGTGTCTGCATGGGGCACCGGGTTCGCAAAATGGCAAGGATCATAGCGGCCGGCGAGGTCAGGCTGCGTGGTTTCGGGACGCTGCTAATCGTAATCGTACCGTTGCGTTTTTGGAGCGCATCGCACAGCGCTACCGGGACGAGACGGCGCTGTGGGGTATCGAGCTGTTGAACGAGCCAAAGGTCGGCTTGTTTCAGGTCAAGCTGAGGCGGTTTTATCGGCCTGCGTACCGTCAACTGACGCGGATTGTGCGTCCCGGCACGCATATTATCTTTCATGATGGGTTTACGCCTCGACTGATGAGCGGCGCACTGGGCGGGAGTAAGGAATATCCGATCATGATGGACGTGCATTGGTATCAGTTCGGCAGTATATGGTCGCGCGTAGAAACGCTGACGTGGTATTTTCGGCGGGTAGCGGCTCGTGTGGGCCTGCTTCAGCGGCTCGAGACGCAGCAGCCAGTTATCGTCGGCGAATGGAGCGTGGTGCTGTCAGGTCAGGTGCTGCACCGGGCGGGCGGGCTGAGCGAGGCCCAGGCGGTCCGACGTCATGCGCAGCTGCAGCTTGGCATCTATGCCCAGGCGGCTGGCTGGTTTTATTGGACGTATAAAACCGAAAACCGCGGCATCTGGCATTTTCGTTCGCAGGTCGAAGACGGTGTCATCAATCTGTAAAAAGGTGCTAAAATAGTAATTATGAGTGTTATTTTTAAACGTACCAAAATTTTGGCTACGCTCGGGCCTCCAACGAGCAACTACGAATCAATCAAGGCGCTGGCACAGGCCGGTGTCAATGGATTCCGCCTCAATTTCAGCCACGGCAGTTACGAAGAGCGTGACGAACAGCTAGCTTGGATTCGGCAGGCAAGTGCTGAGCTGGGTAAGCCAGTGGCGATCCTACAGGACCTGCAGGGGCCAAAGATCCGCCTCGGCAACCTGCTCGAAAACATCCACGTCGAAGCCGGCGACGAGCTGATCCTTGATCATGCCGCTGAACACGACGGCAGCCTGACGCTGCCAATCCAGTACAACTTGGCCGAAAAGGTCAAGCCGGGCGAGCCGATCTACATCTTTGATGGCAAGATCCGTACCACAGTGCTGGAAATTACGTCGGAAACCGCAATCAAGGTCCGTGTCGAAAATGCCGGCACGCTGATGAGCCGCAAGGGTATCAACTTGCCAGACACCGACTTTGGCGGTGATATCCTGACGCCGAAAGATCTCAAGGACGTCGAATATGGCGCTACCAAAGATATCGACTACGTTGCACTGAGTTTCGTACAGAGCCCAGAAGACATCAATAACCTGCGCCAAATTCTCGTGGGCCTCGGCTCGACCGCGCAGATTATCGCCAAGATCGAGACTAAGGCGGCGATTAAGACCGACGTTCTCGAAGAGATCGTCAAGGTTAGCGACGGCATCATGGTCGCTCGTGGTGACCTGGCCGTCGAAGCCGGCGCCGAAGTTGTACCGATCGTCCAACGCCGTATCATCGCGCTGTGCCGTAAGTACGGCAAGCTGAGTATCGTCGCGACGCAGATGATGGCAAGTATGGTCGACAATCCTGAGCCAACCCGTGCCGAGGTGAGCGACGTTGCGAACGCCGTGATCCAGGGCGCCGACACGGTGATGCTTTCTGATGAGACGGCCAACGGCCAGTACCCGCTTCAGACGGTTGCGGCAATGAAAAAGGTGATCCTGTACACCCAGGACAACGCACCGGTGAACCCGATCAACGACATCGAGGTCAAGAACATCCAGCAGGATGCGATCAGTACGGCTGCCGTCAGCTTGGCTGAGCAGCTCACCGTTGACGCGATCATCTGTGAGACCAAGTCGGGTGCGACTGCTGCCAACATCGCTGCACACCGCCCGAACCTGCCAATCATCAGCGTGACCAGTACGCCGCGTGCTGCGCAGCAGCTGGCACTGAGCTATGCTAACCGCAGCTATGTACGCCCAGATGGTGAACGTGCCGGCTATGAACTGGCCAAGGAGCTGAAGGCCGAGGGGTACTTCGGAAGCGATGGTCCTGTGACCGTTGCGATCGTGAGTGGTCGTCAACCAGGTTTGGTTGGTGCGACTGACACAATTCGTGTTCGCGTGCTAGAATAATGCTAACGCATGACAACTAAATAACGTTCAGGGGGTGGGATGACGTTTTTCAAAAAGACAATTAACACGGTGCCTCTTCATGGAGAGACCGTATTGCTACGCGCCGATTACAACGTGCCGCTGGCGGCCGACGGGACGATCGCTGATGACTTTCGAATCAAGGCGAGCCTGCCGACGGTCAAGAAACTGCTGGCGGATGGCTGCAAGGTAGTAATCATTAGTCACCTCGGGCGCCCAGAAGGCCGCGATATGCAGCTAAGTCTTGAGCCGGTCGCAGCACGCTTGGCGCAGCTGCTTGGACACTCGGTGCGGTTCGTCGATCAGACGATCGGTGACAAAGTGGCGATGGCCGTCAAACGTGCTCCGAAACGCAGCGTGATTGTCCTTGAGAACCTCCGATTCGACCCCCGTGAAGAAGCCAACGATGCCGATTTTGCGCGTGCCCTTGCTCAGTCAAGTGGTGCGCGCTATTTCGTGCAGGATGGCTTTGGAGTGGTGCACCGTGCACACGCCAGTACAGCGGCGATTACGCAGTGGCTGCCGAGTGTGGCAGGACTGCTGCTTGCGCGTGAGTACACCTCGATTACGGGCGCTATGGAGCACCCGAAGCGTCCACTGGTTGCCGTGATGGGCGGCGCAAAGGTCAGTGACAAAATTGCTCTTATTAAACGATTTATAGAAGTGGCCGACACTGTCGTCATCGGCGGTGCCATGGCGAATACGATTCTGGCACATCGCGGCATCAATGTAGGTGCCAGCAAAGTGGAACCGGACCAAGGTGCGGTCATTGACGAACTGTACGCGGCGGCACGAGCAAAGTACGGCGACGCGGTTGACGAGCGTCTGGTGCTGCCAAGCGACCTAGCGGTGGCGACCAAGATCGATACGGTCGAACCACGCCGGGAGGTTGCAGTAACCGCTATCGGTGCGCACGATATTGCCCTGGATGTCGGCTCGGGTACGAGCGAGCAGGTGGCAAAGATTATCGACCACGCTAAGACGGTGATTTGGAACGGTACGCTAGGCATGGCGGAACTCGAGAACTTCTCGTACGGGTCGGCCCGCTTGGCATTGGCCCTTGCGACGCATCCGCACGTCACATCGATCATTGGCGGCGGCGATACGGCTGATTTCGCGCTGCACTGGGATGCGCGCGGCGGCGGCAGTTTCAGCCACGTCTCGACCGGCGGCGGTGCCAGTCTCGAACTGATGGCCGGTGACAAATTGCCTGGCATCGAAAGTTTGCTAGACGCTTAAATAGAATTGGTATACACTGAAAGACAAGAAACATAAGCACTATGGCAACAGATAAAAAGCTCATTGTCGGTAACTGGAAAATGAACCTCACAACGCAGGAGGCAAGCTTGTATGTCCACAAACTGGCGGGCATGATCAAAGTACGCCGCAATGTCGAAGTGGTGCTCGCGCCAACCCTCCTTGCTCTACAGTCGCTTAGTCTGCAGGTGGATCGCCGGCAATTCAAGCTGGCGGTGCAAAATCTCTACTGGCGAGATCACGGCGCATTTACCGGTGAGGTATCGGCGGCGCAGCTGCACGGTATCGTCAATTATGCGTTGGTTGGCCACTCTGAGCGCCGACACATCTTCCTTGAGACTGACAAGGACACGCGTAACAAGGTGGCAGCAGCCCTTCGTAATCGGATCGTTCCGATTCTGTGTATCGGTGAAACGACCAGCGAGCGCACCATGGGCGAAACCAACGATGTGATCCACGATCAGCTGACGGGCGGGCTTGTCAATGTCACGAGCGATGAGCTGGAAAACGTCGTGATTGCTTATGAACCGGTTTGGGCGATTGGGACGGGTAACAATGCGCTGCCTGGCGATGTCAAGCAGGCGGTAGCGGCTATCCGCTCACACGTTAAGCACCTCTATGGCGCAGAGGCTGCGAAAGCAATCCGCGTCCTCTATGGGGGTAGTGTCACGGCGTCGAGCGCAGCGGACTATCTGGCGATTGACGGCGTCGACGGCCTGTTGGTCGGTGGCGCAAGCCTCGATGCGCATCAATTTACCGAGATCGTCGCAAAGGCGCACGCAGCAAAATAAGGTAGGATATGAAAGATATAGATTTTGATGAACTCGACAAAGCCGTGACCTCGCTGATGGGTGGCATCCCAACGAACGATGACACGCCTCGGCCAGATGACGGCGTAAAAACGTTGGTAATAAAGACGAGCCAGTCGATTGTTTCTGAATCGCCAGCAGCGACAGTGTCAACTACGCCGGCGGCCCCTGCCGCCCCAGCGGTTGAGCCAGAAGTTGCGCCTGCCATCGAGATTCCTAAGCGCGCTGCACCAATGTCGAGCCGGCCTGCGCCGTCGCTGGCGACGCGCCGTGGCGGACGCTTTATGGATGTGATGCATCCTTCGTCGGACATGGCAAAAACTTCACCGTCATCGGTGTCGCGGAATGCAGGCGCCATTGAACCGCTGAATCCGAGCGTTACGCCAGAAGTTCATCCTGTGGCCGAGCCGGCTCACATCGCTGATGTGCTGCCTGCCGAAACTCTTACCGAAACCGCGTCGGAGTGGCCGGATCCGCTCGACTTGCCACAGGCACAGGCGCAATCGCCAGTCGCTGATGCTACCGAGAGGGAGTCTCCTGTCGTCACGACCGAGTCGGCGCTCGAAGAGCAGATAGAGCCGCTGACATCCCCGTTTTTGCCTGATGCAAAAGTGGAGAAGCGTCCGCTTGGTGGATTTGCCGCCGACCCGCTTGACCTATCGGCGACAGAGTCTGCCCCTGAAGCACCTGCTGAGCCACAAAGCACTCCGACGAGTGCACCTGTTGAAGCTGTTATTCTCCCTGAAGAGTTGCAGGGTGATCTGATGGCGATTGAATCAAGCCAGGCAGATACGGCTGCCCCCGCTCTGCAGAGCCAGCCGCGAGAGGCAGCACAGCCCGTCCTGGGACCACAGCGGCCTGTGGCTGCACTGCGGCCACAGCAAACCGGTCCCTCGTCAATTCCGCAACAATATAAAGAATCACCAAGTACCGGCGATACGACAAACGGCGCCATATATGATACGGACGCCTATCATCAGCCCCTCCAGCATCCCGTCCAGAAGAAGCCGAGCTGGTTATGGATCGTCTGGATCGTAGGACTGTTGGTTGTTGGCGCTGGCGGCGGTGCACTCGCCTACCTGTTTCTGCTAAAATAGAGTGTAATGACGTTACTCTCGGGGTTAAATGACGAACAGGCGAAGGCCGTGCAGTGCACAAGCGGCCCGCTGCTGATTTTGGCGGGTGCTGGTAGTGGCAAGACCAAGACACTGACTCATCGGATTGCCTATCTGATTGCCGAAGAAGGACTGTATCCAAATCAAATTCTGGCGGTAACCTTTACGAATAAGGCGGCCCGGGAAATGCGCGAACGGCTCGGTCATTTGCTCGGACAGGATAGTTCGTCACGCAGCTTTATGCCGTGGATGGGGACATTTCATGGGATTTGTGTCCGTCTACTGCGTCACGACGGCCATGCCCTGGGCATCGGCAACAACTTCGTGATTTACGACGAAGATGACCGCCAAGGTCTGATCAAGCAGGCGATGAAGCAACTGTCGATCGCTGACAAGCAGATCAAGCCGCAGGCAGTATCGGGCAAAATCTCCAATGCCAAAAACGACCTGCTAGGCCCGGACGATCTGGCCGCTACGGCCCGGTATCCGTTCGAAAAAGACGTGGCAAAAATTTATGAGCTCTACGAGAAGCTTCGAAAAGAAGCAGGCGCCCTGGACTTTGATGATCTGCTCGGTGAGACCGTTCGCCTTTTGACGAATTACCCTGAAGTTCGCGCCAAGTGGCGCGCCCAGTTCAAGCATATTTTGATTGACGAGTATCAGGACACAAACGCCGCGCAGTATGCTATCGTCAAGCAGCTGGTGGGGGAAGAGCGCAATATCTGCGTGGTCGGTGACGACTGGCAGTCGATTTACAGCTGGCGCGGGGCGGACTTTACGAATATCTTGAACTTCGAACGAGACTTCCCAGGAGCGCTCATTATCAAGCTTGAGCAAAACTACCGTAGCACCGGCGCGATTCTGGAAGCCGCGCATAACGTGATTAGTAAGAATGTGCAGCGCAGCGATAAGAAGCTGTGGACTGCAGAACCAGCCGGCTCGCCGGTGCAAGTGCAGGGCAGCTACGACGAGGCCGAGGAGGCCTACGGGGTCGCCAGCCGGATTGCCGCCCAGGCGATGATCGGTGCCCGCAATTACGGCGACTTCGCCATTCTTTACCGCACGAACGCACAAAGCTACACACTCGAGCGTGCCTTGCTACAGGTCCGCGTGCCGTACCAAATTATTGGCGGCGTACGGTTCTATGACCGCAAGGAAATCAAGGACATCGTCGCCTACCTGCGCTTGATCTATCAGCCGAATGATCGTATGAGTTTTACCCGTATCGCAAACGTGCCGACACGCGGCATCGGGGCGACAAGCCTCGAGAAATTCCTCCAGTGGCAGTCTGAAAACGGCATGGATATCATTACTAGCTTGGTAAACGTCCAGCAGACCAGCCGCCTGACGCCACGGGCGAAGCTGGCGCTGGAGAAGTTGGGCAATTTGCTGCGCAGCATGCAGATAAAAGTCGAGGAACAGCTGCCGCCAAGCGACTTGATCGAGCTGCTGATCAACCGGACAGGGTATCGTGACTTCATTATGGACGGCACGCCGCAAGCCGAAGAGCGCGAGGCTAACTTGGGGTCGTTGATTTCCGACGCCAAAGCTTTTTTGTCATTGCCTGACTACCTCGAAGAGGTCGCCTTGATGTCAAGTGCCGATACGCAGGAAGATGGCAAGAAAGTCACGTTGATGACGATCCATGCCGCAAAGGGACTGGAATTCCCGGTAGTGTTCATGGTCGGCATGGAAGAGGGTATCTTTCCGCACTCGCGCGTCTATGATGCTGGTCCGAGCGAGCTTGAGGAAGAACGCCGCCTTTGCTATGTCGGGATGACGCGTGCTCGCCAGGAGCTGCACCTAAGCTACGCGGGCAGTCGATTGCTGTTTGGTCAGCGCAGCTACAACCCGCCGTCACGATTCTTAAGTGACATGGGGTATGAGCCGGAGCGGGCGATGCAGCCAAGCTTCTCGCAGCACAATGAACATGACGAATGGAACGATGGGCCGGGGCTGGATATTGGCGATGGCGTCCGCTCGACGCAGTTTGGCGTCGGTGAAGTAATCGATATCGATGGACTGGCAGTGACCGTGCAGTTTTCATCGGGGGTGACCAAGAAGTTAAACGTCGAATACGCCCGGCTCGAGAAGCTCTAAACATAGCGTTATGTCGCGCAGTCTGCTATAATCGGTTTCAGTGCACCTGTGAGGTGACACCCTACGTATGAGAAGTTTAGTCAAAAAACAGAAGACGTTTTACGGGATTCTAACCACAATCGGCTGCGTTGTCGTCGCTATGATTGCATTCTTTGCCGTTACTCCACCGGCACGTGCTGAAAGCACTGGACCTGAAAGCGGCGATCGTTTGATTACCGTCCATGATAATGGCGTTGAGCGTGCGTTCATGACGCATGCTGCCACGCTTGGCGATGCGCTTAAGCAGGCGAATTTCCAGCTCGATCCACAAGATTCCGTCGAACCAGGGCTCGATAGTAAATTAGTCGCAGCCAATTATGAAGTGAACATTTACCGTGCCCGGCCAGTTACCGTCGTCGATGGGGGCGTCCGCGAAAAAGTATTGTCATCGGCTCGTACGGCACCGCAAATCGCCAAGGCGGCCAACATCACGCTGTATCCCGAAGACAAAACATCAGTAGATGTGACCGCTGGCGCGGATAGTGGGCTTCAGATGACCGTCAAGCGTGCCACGCCGTTTACTTTTACGCTCTACGGCAAGACCATCACTGCTCGCACGCAGGCGACGACGGTAGGCGACATGCTCAAGGAAAAGGGTATTAATCTTGCAAGCGACGACCGTGTCTCCGTCCCGAATAACACGCCGATCACGAGTGACTTGACGGTACGTGTCTGGCGCGAAGGCAAGCAGACGATTACGGTCGACGAAGCGGTACCATTTACGACTGATCAGGTCAAGGATGCTGACCAGCCACTCGGCTATAAGCAGGTTCAAACTCCTGGCGTAGACGGCAGTCAAAGTGTGACGTATGAAATCATGATTCAAGACGGCAAAGAAGTTTCACGTACGAAAATCGCTGCCATCACCACCAAAGAAATGGTCAAGCAGGTGGAAGTAGTTGGCGCTAAGTTGCCAACACCGACGAACCCGACCGAGGCGCAGGCGCTGGGCCACCAGATGATGCTCGCCTACGGCTTCGGCGAGGACCAATGGTCATGTCTGCTGACGCTCTGGAACCATGAATCTGGCTGGCGCGTGAATGCCAGCAACCCATCGGGTGCCTACGGTATTCCGCAGGCGCTCCCAGGTAGCAAGATGGGCGGAAATTGGCAGAATGATGCTGCCACGCAAATCCAGTGGGGACTTGGCTACATCAAGGGTCGTTATAGTACGCCGTGTGGCGCCTGGAGCTCATGGCAGTCGAAGGGCTGGTACTAGTTGGTCGCTCCCAATAAGTCACTTGGACAGCATTGGCTCCGTGACCGCGACGTATTGGCACATATCGCCGACCTCGCCGAAGTGGACGCAAGCGATACGGTGCTTGAAATCGGCCCAGGCCTAGGTACACTAACGAGCGAGTTGCTGCGCCGGGCTGCTAAGGTGCTCGCTGTTGAATTTGACGCCGAGCTGGCGCGCAAACTTCCGGGGCAATTCCCGGGTAAAAACCTGCAGGTTATCAATCACGACATTTTGACGTTCGATCTTTCACAGCTGCCGGCTGGCTACAAGGTAGCGGCGAACGTGCCCTACTATATTACAAGTAAGATCGTCCAACTATTGATGACCGCCGATAATAAGCCGTCGATCGCGGTGCTGCTGGTGCAAAAAGAAGTCGCCGAACGCCTAGCGGCGCAGCCGGGCGACATGAGCATCCTAGCGGTTAGCGCGCAGCTTTATGCGGACGTGACACTTGGTGCCGTCGTGCCTGCCGAGCTCTTCACGCCGCCACCTAAGGTTGACTCGCAAGTCGTCGTGCTGACGACCCGTCACGAGCCACTTTTTACGGACGTGACCGAGAAACAGTACTTCCGTATGGTGAAAGCGGGTTTTTCGGCGAAACGTAAAAAGCTTCGCTCGTCACTGTCGGGTGGTCTGGGTATCAGTAAGCCTGACGCTGAAGCACTGCTCAGCAAGGCGGGAATTGCCCCAGACCTGCGCGCCGAGGATTTGACGCTTGCACAGTGGCATACGCTGGCGAAGGTAGCTGCATGATCGAGCGCGACCAACCGACTATCTTTAGTGATTCGATCGTCGTGGCTGTGTCGTCGGCTGACGACAATGATATGGGCTTTGGCCGGCTCGACAATAGCGAGGTCGGCTTAAGCCGTGCGGTATTTTTACAGACCAATGATATCGATCCGACGCACGCCACGTTGCTGCAGGTGACCTATGATACGACGGATTTTTGCCGCTACCGAGTAATCGACGAAGAACACCAGGGCGACGGGATTCATGAACCGACACCTAGCGCACAGGCCGATGCGGTCGTCGTGACGCGGCCTGATCATGCGGTGCTATTGCCGCTTGCCGACTGCGTCGGGGCGATTATCTTTGATCCGATTAATCAGATTTTGATGGTATCGCACCTTGGCCGCCATAGCATTGAGCAAGGCGGCGCGACCAAAAGCATCCAGTACCTCATAGATAACTTCGATACCAATCCTGCCGATGTACTGATCTGGTTGAGTCCGGCCGCGGGCGGTGAGAATTATCCGCTGCATGCGTTTGCTAATCGCAGTATGCACCAAGTGATTACAGGCGAATTTCTGAAGCTTGGCGTGCCATTTGAGCGGATCGAAGTCAGCGAGATCGATACGACGGAAAGCGACGACTACTTTTCGCATAGCGAATTCAAGGCTGGCTATCGTGATTTTGACGGCCGCTTCGCGATTGTCGCCATGATGCGTGATTGACGTATCTCTGTTATAATGGTCAGCAATGGCTAAAAAACTCTACATTACGACTGCAATTCCTTACGTCAACGGCAAGCCGCACATCGGCAACGCGCTGGATTATTTGTTAGCTGACATTTGGACCCGTTACCAGAAGCAGCACGGCCGCGATGTGCGTTTCCAGGTCGGTACTGACGAGCACGGCAACAAGATCGCCGCCAAGGCGGCAGAACTCGGCATCACTCCAAAAGCCTACACCGACTCAATGTACGGTAATTTCGAAGAACTTATGAAAAAGGTCGGTGCGAGCTATACCGACTTCATCCGCACGACCGATATTCACCATGAAGCCGCCGTGCAGTATATCTGGCAAAAGCTCCAGCCTTATATCTACAAGAATACCTACGAGGGTTGGTACTGTGTTGGGCACGAAGCCTTCTTTACCGACAAAGAAGCAGCCGAGATGAATGGCATCTGCCCGGATCACCAGCAGCCGCTGCAGCGGGTGAGCGAAGAGAACTACTACCTTAAAGCCAGCGCCTTTACGGATAAGATTCGCGACGCTATCGAAACGAACCGCATGCAGATCGTGCCCGAGTTCCGCAAAAAAGAATTCCTTGAATTGATCAAGGATGGCCTGCAGGATGTGAGTATTTCGCGGCCAAAAAAGAATCTGACATGGGGCGTACCAGTGCCCGGCGATCCTGAGCAAATCATGTACGTCTGGATTGACGCGCTGGCGAATTACATTACCGTGCTCGGCTATCCTGACCAGGAAGGCTGGAAGGACTATTGGCCAGCCGACGTGCAAGTGATCGGCAAAGACATTCTACGCTTCCACGCCGGGATTTGGCCGGCGATGCTGCTTGGGCTCGAGTTACCGCTGCCGAAGAAACTGATGGTTCATGGGCACGTCAACGTGGCGGGCACCAAAATGAGCAAGACGATCGGTAACGTCGTTGATCCCAATCAGGTAATCGACGAATACGGTCTCGACGCATTCCGCTATTTCTTCTCTCGTCACATTCCAACGCTTGATGATGGCGACTTTACCTGGGAGAAATTCGAAACGGCCTATAATACCGAGCTCGGTAACGACCTGGGCAACGTCATTTCTCGTGTCGCCAGTATGATCACCCGCTACCAGGACGGTGTCATTGGCGAAATTGAGCAGGGCGATCATGATTCGAAATTGTACTACGACGCCATGAGTGAGCTGCGGTTTAATAACGCGATGGATGAAGTCTGGGAATCGGTTCGCGCTCTGAACCGTTTCATCGAAGTGGTCAAACCGTGGGAAATCGCCAAACAACGTGATACCGACCCTGATGCCGCCGGGCATCTGGCTGACGTCCTGACGCAGGCAGCGGGAACATTGCTGCAGCTTGCCGAGCAATTGAAACCATTCTTGCCAGATACGGCTGACGCAATCATTCGTACTTTCGGCAGCGGCGTCGTCGTACCGATCGAAGCCCCAGGCGGCCTCTTCCCGAAGATTTACCAGCACACGACCGACCCACGCGCTCCTAAGGTTGCGTAATGCTGATCGATACGCATTGTCATATTCATGACGCAAACTACCCGCTTGATGCAGGTGATGTTATTACGCGTGCCCACGCTGCCGGTGTGAAGCAAATGATCGTGGTGGGAACAAGCGAGCAAAGCTCTCGTGAAGCGGTGGCGTTCGCGCGGAATCACGAACAGGTCTACGCGGCGATCGGCGTACATCCCCATGATACCAAGGACGGGTATGACGAAATCGCCGCGCTCGCGGCCGAAAACAATGTAGTGGCGATCGGGGAAGTTGGGCTTGATTACTTTTATACCCATACCCCGCGCGAGCTTCAGACCGCTGCGCTTGAAGCTCAGCTACAAGTTGCACAGGACCGAGCACTGCCGGTGATTTTCCATGTACGTGAGGCATTTGAAGATTTTTGGCCAATTTTTAATAATTTTCCAGGACTTCATGGGGTGCTGCATAGTTTCACTGATAGTCAGGCGAATGCGGAACTAGCCATGGCGCGCGGCCTGATGATCGGTCTTAATGGCATCAGTACGTTCACGAAAGACCCGGTTCAACAGGCGATGTTTGCCAACTTGCCGCTGGATCACATCGTATTCGAGACCGATGCGCCATTCTTGACGCCCAAGCCGTTTCGTGGTACTGTAAATGAGCCAGCATTTGTTCGGACGATAGCCGAGCATCATGCGACAATACGAGGGATATCTCTCGAGGAAATCGCGGCCGCTACGACCGCAAATGCCCGTGCACTCTTTGCACTCTAAAATAGACAGACGAACACTTACCAACGTAGAAACGTATAAGGGTAGGAGTTTTATTATGTCAGAGCAAGCTAAATTTACATACCACGAGGCCGCGACAGCGGTGCATCCTGATGATGCGCTACTGTACGAAGCGACTGCACGCCATACTATGCCACACGAAATTAATACCACCCCAGAACAGCAAGTTGCACCCGGCTCATGGGAGCAGCGCTATCTCGAAGAAGCGACGGCCCGGTTGGGGCATTACCGTTTGCTGACGCTTGCCGAAAGTGGCAATGAAGAAGCACGTCGTATCCTAGAGCAGCGCGCAGCCGAACTGCAGCAACTAACTCAGGCCGACGTTGACCTCGCCGCCTAAGGGGATTCTTATGTCGCATGTCTTTCAAAAAGCACTGCAGCTGCTCATCGGCAGCGATCAGACAGTGGATCTAAAGTTCAAGAAATCTAACCGCCAGCTTGGCCAGCTGACGGAACGCGAGCTGCTGCAGCTCGAAAGCGAAATCGGCTCACAGTTGTTCGGTCCGATACCGAAGGGCCATCGTCGGTCGTTTTTCAATTTGGATCAGTCGACATGGATTTGGCACGAGGAGTGGCTCGATGACAAAAACAACCTGCAGCAAGCGACAACCCGTTACGAGATACAAAACGGGCACATTTTGAAAGTTCAGGAAGGTGCGCGCTATTCATACCTCGAAGGCAAGGAGCTAGAAAACCTGGCACTTGCCGTTCAGATGTACTTCGAACGGGTGATGCGTGAAGTCTACCACCGCGACCCGCAAACCGGCCAGAAGCTGGCGTAGTTTGCTATACTTGTATAAGTAATGACCGATTCGGTGATCTATCTCGACCATGCCGCCGCCACCCCGCTTGACCCGCGGGTCTTTGCTGCTATGACGCCGTATTTTACGGAGCAATTTTACAATCCGTCGAGCCCATATGCTCCGGCGCTGCAGGTACGCCGTGATTACGAGGATGCCAAGGCGCGTCTGGCACAGACCTTTGGTGGCAAAGGTGACGAATTGATTATGACGGCCGGGGCGACAGAGTCGATTAACCTGGCGTTCGGTGCCGTTTCGGGTCACGTCGTGACGGCAAATATCGAGCACCACGCTGTGCTTGCGGCGGCGAAACTGCATGACCATACGCTGGTGGCAGCCGACGAGCGCGGAATGGTTAGTGCCCAGGCAATTGCCCGGGCGATTCGCTCCGATACGCAGCTGGTAAGTATCGCGCTTGCTAACAACGAGCTCGGCACGATTCAGCCGCTTCGTGATATCGCAGCGGTGATCAAGCGGGAGCGTGAGGCGCGTCTGGCTCGCGGCGAGACCACGCCGATTTACCTGCATAGCGACGCGTCGCAAGGTGTCGGACAGCTCGACGTTCACGTCGCGCGGCTTGGTGTTGATTTACTGACGCTGAACGCCGGGAAGGTCTATGGGCCTAAGCAGGTCGGACTTCTTTGGGCGGCACGACATGTGCAGCTTCAGCCGTTGATTGTTGGTGGCGGGCAAGAGCGGGGTCTTCGCAGCGGCACGGAAAACGTCGCCGGTACGATTGGGTTTGCGAAGGCGATGGAGTTGGCCGAAAAGGGTCGCGGGCAGGAAACGGAGCGTTTGGCTGCACTGCGTGACCAGCTACAGGCGCGGTTAATGGAAGCGTTTCCGGATGCAGTGCTGTCAGGTAATCTCAAGAAGCGTCTGGCCGGCCATTTGCACATATCATTCCCAGGTATTGATGCCGAACGATTGGTATTTGCACTTGAAATGCAGGGCGTTCTGGTCGCAACCGGCAGTGCGTGCGCTGCCAACAAAGGGACGCGGTCGCATATCCTGACTGCGATCGGCCTAGCTCCGGAAGTAGCCGACGGCAGCTTGCGGCTCACGCTGGGACATCTTTCAACCGAAGAGGCTATCGCCAAAGCGGGAACGATTATCATTAATGTCATACGTCGCGAAAAAGCGAGGACCGCATGAAAGCCTTTGCTGTCAGTATCTTCATCATTGCCTTGATGACGATCGCGATCGGGGCGTATTTGTCGCCAAACGACCTTTCGGACTGCGCAGACAAGCCCAGTGGCGGCAAGATGTGCGGGACGGTTGATGCGATCGTGGCAGTGAGTGGCGGTGATACCACGGCGCGCACCGCCGAAGCGATCAAACTCTACCAAAATGGCTGGGCGCCAAAGTTGATTTTATCGGGCGCGGCACAGGACAAGTCAGGTCCGAGTAACGCTGCGGCAATGGGCCGTCAAGCGGAAGCGGCTGGCGTACCGTCCGATGCGATTATTCTCGAGGACCAAAGCGAGACAACCCAGCAAAACGCCGAAAAGACCCAAACGATTTTCGAGGAGAATGATATCAATTCAGTGATTCTGGTCACCTCGGCGTATCACGAACGTCGCGCGAGCCTTGAATTTGCCGCACGCTCGCAGCACGTCCTCGTTCGGCGTCATCCGGTTGCCGCTGATGGACAATGGTCGGGGTGGTGGTGGCTGACTCCGCAGGGCTGGTACTTGGCCCTCTCTGAACTCGTCAAGATCGCCATATTTTACATAGGGGGGTCGCACGCATGACCAAGGTCTACGTCGGCATGAGCGGTGGCGTGGACAGCAGTTTGACGGCAGCACTGCTGGTGGAAGCCGGCTACGACGTCACGGGCGTGTATATGAAAAATTGGACCCAGGACTTACCTGGCATGCGCTGCCCATGGGCGGATGATCTAGCGGATGCAAAACGCGTTGCCGTGCAGCTCGGTATTGATTTCAAGGTGTTTGATTTTGAGAACGAATATCGGCACAAAGTCGTCGATTATATGATCGAAGAATATAAAGCCGGTCGGACGCCGAACCCCGATATCATGTGCAATCAAGAGGTGAAGTTCAAGCTGTTTCTCGATGCCGCGCTCGAAGATGGTGCCGACATGATCGCCACCGGACATTACGCCCAGGTGGAAAACGGCGTGCTTAAGCAGGCGGCCGACACTAATAAGGACCAGACGTACTTTCTGTACCGCGTGACGGGCGAAGCGCTGTCTAAGACACTGTTTCCGCTCGGGGCTTATACCAAGCCGGTGGTTCGCGAAATGGCCAAAGCGCGCGGGCTTTTTACTGCAGCCAAAAAAGACAGCCAGGGGATTTGTTTTGTCGGTAAGATCGGCATTCGTGAGTTTCTGAGTCAGTATGTCGAGCAGAAGCCAGGCGAGATTATCGACAAGCAGTCGGGTAGGGTACTGGGTCATCATGATGGGGCGATCTTCTATACGCTCGGGCAGCGCCATGGGCTCGATTTGGGCGGCGGCCTGCCGTATTATGTCGTCGGCAAGGACATGGATAAGAATGAAGTCTACGTCACGACGGATCTCAATGACCAGGCACTCTGGAAAAAAGACGTCCAACTCGGTGCGGTCCACTGGATCAACGATGTGCCGACCGCAGGCACGTACCAGATCCGTGTGCGCCACCGCGCCCCACTGATCAGTGCCGACCTGATGACGACGGACGACGGCGTGGCGCTCCAACTGCATGATGACCAGCGCGCGATCGCCAGCGGCCAGTCGGTCGTGATCTATGACGGCGAGGTCTGTCTCGGTGGCGGTATCGTCGTCTAGGTCGCAATCTGTTATACTAACAGAGATGAATGCTCAAGAAATCCGCAATGCTTATTTGAAATTTTACGCTGATCGCGGCCATGCGGTCGTCAAGCGTGCTCCGCTGGTGCTGACCGGCGACCCAACTACCCTTTTTACCGGCAGCGGTATGCAACCGATGATTCCGTACCTGCTCGGTGAACCACACCCCGAAGGCCAGCGTATTGCTGACAGCCAGACTTGTCTGCGCGCCCAGGATATCGATGATATCGGTGACAATCGCCACACGACGTTCTTTGAGATGCTCGGCAACTGGAGCATGGGTGACTACTTCAAAGAGCAGCAAATCGAATGGATGTTCGAATTCCACTCGCAGATCGTGAAGCTCGACATGAGCCGCCTCTACGTCACCTGCTACATTGGCGATGAACGCTATGGAATTCCAAAGGATATCGATGCTGCGGCCGTCTGGAAGCGCTTATTTGATGGCATTGGTCTGAGCAGCGGTGAAGCAGACATGGGCTCAGAGGAAGACGGCTATGCTCGCGGCATGCGTGATGGTGAGCGGATTTTCTATTACGACGGCAGTAAGAACTGGTGGAGTCGTAACGGCTCGCCGGAAACGACGCCGATCGGTGATCCATGCGGTCCAGACAGCGAAATGTTCTACGATTTTGGCACGCCGCACGACCCAAGCTACGGCGAATTCTGCCACCCGAACTGCGACTGCGGCCGTTTCATGGAAATCGGCAACAATGTCTTTATGGCCTACAAAAAGGTCGCCGACGGACAGTTCGAAGAGCTCGAGCAAAAGAATGTCGACCACGGTTCTGGCCTCGAGCGCATTGCTGCCGCCAAGCTCGGCGACCCGGATGTCTTTAAGATCAGCCTGATGTGGCCAGTTATCGAAAAACTACAGGCTCTCAGTGGCAAAAAGTACGACAGCCATACCGAGAGTATGCGCGTCATCGCTGACCACCTGCGCGCCGCCACCTTCCTGGCGGTCGACGGCTGTACGCCAAGCAACAAAGAGCAGGGGTATGTGATGCGCCGTCTGCTGCGCCGTGCCATCCGTTACAGCTTCGACCTGGGTATCGAGCAGAACTTCCTCCAAGAAGTCGTGCCGGTCATCGCTGATATGTACGAAGCAGACTTTCCTGAAGTCAAAGCCGGCCGCGACGAGGTGATCGCGGTGCTCGTTAAGGAAGAAAAAGTCTTCCGCCAGACCCTGCGTAAGGGCCTGAAGGAACTGGAGAAGTTCGCGGCAACCGGCATTACCGGTAATGAACTCTTTACGCTTTACGATACCTATGGCTTCCCAGTCGAGCTGTCGACCGAAGAGGCATTCAAGCAAGGGATCGACCTGCCAGAGGATTGGCGTGTCCAGTTCGAAGCGAAGATGGCCGAGCAGCGCGCGCGTAGCCAGACGGCAGCCAAGGGTACGTTCAAAGGCGGCCTGGGCGGTCAGACACTCCAGCACAAGAAGTACCACACCGCTACCCATCTGATGTATGCAGCACTTAAGCAGGTCGTTGGCGATCATGTCACCCAACACGGCAGCAACATCACCGAAGAACGTCTGCGCTTCGACTTCAATAACGACGAAAAAGTCACCCGTGAACAGCTCGACGAAGTCGAAAAGCTCGTCAACGAGTGGATCTCATGGGACCTGCCGGTGTCATTCCGGGAGTACCCCACTGCCCAGGCCTTTGAAATGGGCGCGATCGGTGCTTTTGGCGACCGTTACGGTGACACGGTCAAGGTCTACAAGATGGGCGATGAGCCGCGCCGCGTCAGTTTCGAAATCTGCGGTGGCCCCCATGTCGATCACACCGGCCAGTTGGCCGAAGGCGGTAAGGTGTTCAAAATTACCAAGGAAGAGGCGAGCTCGGCAGGTATTCGCCGGGTGAAAGCGATTCTAACGTAGATTATTGTCTAACTTACGTAAAATACCTCGGATGATTCCGGGGTATTTTCCTGTAGCTCTCGTACTGTATTTCTGCATACGCAGAAAATAGCACTTCGGGGTCTCGGAAAAGACCGTGAGCCGGCCCTTTCGCTCGACTTCTCGTGCTATAATAAATCTACTTATGGTTTTTGAAAAATTACGACTCAAAGCAAAAGAGCAGCCTAATGACGACTACGTTGTCGCGCTCGATATCGGGACGGAATTCGTCAAGGCGCTGATCGCCAAAATCGACGGAGAAGCGCTCAAGATCGTCGGCATGGGCCGCACGCGGCAAGAAATTAGCGACATGCATTCCGGCGCGATCGCTGATATCGCCGGTGTGGTCCGTAACTGCGAAGAAGCGCTCGCAACCGCCGAAGACCAGGCGGGCCTCCAGGCGAAGCGCGTCGTCATCGGTATCGCCGGTGAACTGGTAAAAGGTATTACGAATACGATTCGTTACCGCCGTCCGCAACCTGATCGACCTCTTGATG
>JAEWBQ010000014.1 GCA_023391075.1 Candidatus Parcubacteria bacterium | reverse complement strand
AGCCCCCTCTGCGGCTCCAACACCTGGGCGACCAACTACAGTTACAACTACATGCTCCGCGTCGACTAAAAATACCCCGCTCCAAGCAGCGGGGTATTTCGTGCACATAGCGGTTTAGCCGAGGTATTCGTGCAGTTTCTTAGCGTCCTTGTGCTTACGCAGCTTCGCCAGGGCCTTAGCCTCGATCTGACGGATACGTTCGCGGGTGACGGCAAATTCCTGACCGACTTCCTCAAGCGTGTGGCTCTTGCCATTTTCCAGGCCAAAGCGCATCTTGATGATCTTTTGTTCACGCTCGCTCAGGGTCGAGAGCACCGCCTGGACCTGCTCCTTGAGCAGCTGGTTGGCGGCTGACTCTTCTGGTGTGGCGCTGTCTTCGTCTTCGATGAAATCACCGAGGACTGAATCTTCGTCTTCACCGTCACGTCCGACACCAGCGTCAAGACTGGTAATGTCCTGCTTGATCTTGATGACGTACTCGACCTTGTCCGGTTCCATGTCGAGTTCTTTGGCGAGCTCTTCGATGGTCGGTTCGCGGTTGAGCTCCTGCGTCATGCGGCGCTGGGTGCGCAGCAGCTTGTTAATCGTTTCCACCATGTGGACAGGGATACGGATGGTGCGGGCCTGGTCGGCGATGGCGCGGGTAATCGCCTGGCGGATCCACCACGTCGCGTAGGTCGAGAACTTAAAGCCCTTGTCCGGGTCAAACTTCTCAACGGCGCGCAGCAGACCGGTGTTACCTTCCTGAATCAGGTCGAGGAAATCAAGGCCGCGGCCCGAGTAGCGCTTGGCAATCGATACCACCAGACGCATATTCGCCTCTGCCATCTTGTCCTTGGCACGCTTGTCACCAGCGACAACTTTTTGCGCCAGTTCCAGCTCTTCTTCGGCGTTCAGCAGTGGAATCTTGCCGATTTCGCGCAGGTACAAGCGAACACTGTCGTCCGATACATCGTCAAAATATTGGCCGCTATTGATGGCGTCAATATCATCTTCTTCTTCGTCGATCAGCTCATCGAGCGCCGGTTCGTCCAGGTCGCCGAGCGGGCCACCGCTCGCATCAATTACTTGTTCATCTTCGGTTACCGGTAGGGTGTCATCGTTTGCCACGAGTAATCTCCTTTATCAGCGTATTAAGCTCAGCGCGAATGGCGGTCGCCTTGGCGTCGTCACCTGAGGCTTCCGCGTCGCGCAGGGCAGCGGTTAATTGATCTTTTTGGTGTTGCTTATGTTCAGTTTGCACTTGGCGGAGCAGTCGAGCTGATTCAAAGTAGCGATCTTGGTCACTCCAGTCAGCGTATCGAGCGTCGGCCTTCAATAATAATATTTTCACATAGGTGTCGACAGTTTGCAAGGCTTTTGGCGTCTCGCTGACTACCTGACCGCTGTGGGCGGCCAAATATTTCGCCACTGCCTGGCGCTCATCACCCACGAACATCGTCGTGTCAAACTCACGCAACAGCTCCTGGCTCGGGGCGTCGATCAGCAGTGCCGCCAGCAGATTGTCCTGATAGGCATGGTCGTCGTGCGGCGACTGGCCACTCGCCTTGACCGTCTTTTTCGGCGTGTCAGCCTCGACCGGTACCGCCGCGAGTTTGGCCCGCACCGCTTCAAGCGACGAGCCGACCATGTCGGCAATCTTGCGCTCATAGTGCTCGCGCTCCACCGGATCATGCAGCGTCGCCACGACATTCAGTCCGGCCGTCGTAAAGGCACGCTTACCGGCTGCCGTACTGATATCTTCGCGCTTTTGGTACTGCGCTAAAATCCAGTCCACTGCCGGTACAGCTGTATCAATCGCCCGCTGCCAGAGCGCGACGTCTTGCTGGATCAGTTCGTCCGGGTCCTTGGCACTATCAGGCAGACTGATAATCGTCAGTTCCACCCCCACTTCGCTAGCAATCGGAATCGCCCGCTCGGTTGCCGCGATGCCGGCTTTGTCGCCGTCGAATGCCAGGCGAACATTGCCCGTCAGACGCCGGAGCGCCCGCAGATGAAATTCCGTCATAGCCGTCCCTGCCGTCGCGACGACTTGGCGCACGCCGGCCTGGTAACTACTGACGACATCCAGATTTCCTTCGACGACCACCGCATAGTCACCGGTCCGAATCGCTTCTTTGGCCTGCGAAAGCCCAAAGACATGCCGTCCCTTGTCGTAGAGCAAGGTCTGCGGCGTATTGAGGTACTTCGGCGCATTGGGCACATCGCCGATAATGCGGGCTGTAAAGCCGATCACCTGCCCACTGCCGTCCATCAGCGGCACCGTCATGCGGCCGCGGAACATATCGCCGCCAAAGCGGTTGGTCAGCCCAGCATCGGCCAGCTCGCGCTTGCTAAAACCCTTGCGTGTCAAAAATTGCACCAGTGCGTCACCATTATCCGGCGCGTAGCCGATCCGAAAGGCCGTCACGATCTCCTTACTGAGCGCCCGCTTCTTAAAGACGTACTCTAGCGCGTGCTGGTTCTTCAGCAGGCTGTGCTGATAATACGTCGCCGCCAGGTCATGCGCTTCGAGCAGACGCTTTTTGCGGCGCGCCAAGTCCTGGTTGCCCTTCGACTCGTACTGCGTCATGTCGACGCCTGCCTTGCGCGCCAGCAGTTCCAGCGCTTGACGGAAGTCCAACCCTTCAACTTCCATGACGAAGCTAAAGACATCGCCGCCCTTGTTGGACGAGAAGTCATGCCAGATGTGTTTGTCAGGACTAACGAAGAAGCTTGGCGTCCGCTCGCCGCTGAACGGACTGAGGCCCTTGAAGTTACGCCCCGCCCGTTTGAGCTGGACGTACTCGCCAATCACATCCTCGATATTGAGGCGCGCGCGCACTTCTTCTTTGGCGTCTTGCATATACTCCTAGTATAGCACTCTTTACCTCTGTTAGCGTTTATGGTTAAATGAGGGCACTATGCAACCGCAGCAGCCCTACCAGCCTCAGCCGCCCCAGCAACCGTATCCGCCGCAACAACCGGCGCAGCCCTACGCGCCGCAGCCACAGCAGTTTCAGCAGCCGCAGTATTCGATCGATTATCTCAACCAAATCGCCCCCCAGCAGCACAAGCCTAAAGGCCCACTGCCACGCGTGGTCATCCCACTGCTGATCGGCGCCGTGGTACTTTTTCTGATCATGGCGCTATTCGGCGCGCTACGCGGCGGTAGTTCGTCGAACTTACCGACCGTTGCCATGCACCTGCAGGCCCTGCAGACAGTTGCTGACGGCGCCCAGCCCAAAATCAAAAGCAACCAGCTGCGCGTCACCAACAGCAATCTGTCGCTCTACCTAACCAACGCCAACCGTGACATCGCTACCCCGCTTAAAAATACCGGCAGCGACCCGACCAAAATCAAACCGACCGCCGCGATTCAAGCCGACACCGACAAGCTCACCAGCACCCTCGAAGATGCTCGCCTCAACGCCATCTACGACCGCGTCTACGCCCGCAACATGGACTATCAGCTGACGACCCTGCTCCTGCAAATGGCACAACTCAAAAAGTCGTCGGGCAGCGCCAGCACGCGCAGCTTCATCGATACGACGAGCGCCAATTTAAGCACCATCCAAAAGCAGCTGGCGAGCTATAGCGACAGTACGAACTAGCCTTCGGTCACGAGACGGTAGCTGAGGCGTGCCAAATCTTTGACTTCGTCGTCGCTAAGTTGCCCGCTACAAATAATCGTATTCCAGTGATTCTTGTTCAGGTGGTAGCCCGGCAACACTGATTCGTATTTCTCGCGCAGCGTCTTGGCGAGCAGCGGGTCGCACTTCAAACTGACCCGGAGCGGCTTGCTGCCATCTTGAATGATCGCGAACAGTTTCCCCTCGCCGGTTTCCTTGTGGCCAACCTTATAGACGCTTGTCCCCTCGCCGAATGGAAAATCCAGCCAGGTGTTGGGAAAACTCAGTAAATATTCTTCGAGGTCTTTGTGGGTCATGCTTTCATCTTTCCTAAGTAGTACTGCAGCTCCATGATGCTGCCGCGGATATCACCGAGCGCGCGGTGCTCTTCGGGCTTCATGAATTTCTTCTTGAACTTGCCTTCCATCACTACTTTCCAGGCGCTGACATCGAGCATGCGGTAATGAAGGCGTGCATTAAGTTTTGGCCATTCATTCACGATAAAGCGGCGATCCTGATGAATCGAGTTGCCAGCGAGCAGCACGGGCAGCTTCGGATCGAAGTGTTCTTTCAGGAAGCCGAGCAGCTCCTTTTCGATCTTTTTCGCACTGAAGCCGAACCGATTTTGCTGCAGCAGCCCGTCGCGCGCTTCCGGATTCTTGTCCCAAAAGTCCTTACCGACCTTCATACGGCGCTTGATGAGCCGCTCGCTCACTTTGACGATACCTTCGTACGTCGCGATCTCGTTGAAGTCCCAATCGGTCACGATTGCGGCTACCTCTAAAATCCGGTCTTTGTCCGGATCAAGCCCCGTCATCTCTAGGTCGACCCAGAGAATACGGTCGGTATGCGCGTTGGCAAGTTTTTTATCCATATCTATAAGTATACAGGAGTTTACAAAACGAAATGCCGCACTATTTGAAGCCGTGCGGCGGAGGCTTTCCTGATACGTCAGGTGAAATCGAGGTGTCAGCGGCGGGCCCAGTCGGGCGGCACCTGCGTCTGCGTACCGGGGCGCATCACTCCACGCCGCAGGACGTAGGCATGACGGCGCCAGTAGTGTTCGCAGCCCTTCTTGCCGCCCTGATCGTAGTCATGCGCCGACTTCATCCACGGCAGCGGCGCTTCGACTTCGCCCGCGTAGGCGCGTACCAGAAACGGCGACCGGCCGTTCATGACCAGCTGAACCGTCAGCGCGGTAGTCAGCGGCATCGGGTCCAGCATGACGAACGGCGACAAGCCCGGCCGCGCGGCTTGGTGGTCAACGCGCTGCCCCCAGACGACGCGGTTCGCGGCGCTGATCTGCACTGCACGCAGTGGCATCAGCGTATCGAACTCTGTCACGGTATCCGTGAAATCGGGACCCGAGAACTGTGGGATCAACCGCAGGACCTCCGCCACCAGTCTGGCGTACCGGCCGTTCTGCCGAAAGTCAGGCGCGACGTCTGCCCTGGGCGGGATGATGACCGGCCGCCTATCGGCAAAGCACCTGTACTCCACGGCACTACGGGTACGGGAATGTCCCATACTCACCTCATTTCAGTTGCACAATTACGGATTTCGCAATCGATGTACCTATTGAATCACATTAGCTAGGTATATCAAGCTTGAGCGGGATCGAACTTCAGACTCAGCGAGTTAATACAATAGCGCTGGTCGGTCGGCGTCCCGAAACCTTCGCCTTCGAACACATGCCCTAAGTGGCCGCCGCAGTTCGCGCAGGTCACTTCTGTCCGTGCCATGCCGAGTGAATCGTCCGGCGTCAGCACGACACTTCCTGGCTTAGCATCATAAAAGCTAGGCCAGCCGCAGTGCGCATCGAATTTCGTGTCGCTATCGAATAATTTTGCTCCACACGCCGCGCAGCTGTAGGTGCCTGGGTCAAACACGCTGTCGTACTCGCCACTAAACGGCGCCTCCGTCCCCTTTTCGCGTAGGACGCGGTACTGTTCAGGAGTCAGCTTATCTTTCCATGCATCTGCCGTCATACTTCTATTATACCGCCTACAAGCAAGGTGCACAGATGAGCGGTACTACGCTTCTTCCTTCTTACGGTCCATCCGGTCCAGCCGCGCCCAGTGGACGATGCCGTAGACGACGAAGGCCGTTGCAATCAGCGTAATGATCGACGAAAGAATCAGTCCCCAGCCGATTGCCACCTCTTTGGTGTGCTGCGCAGGATTAGCCGAAATCAGCACCCACTTGAGTGAGTTCAGATCGACGCCGCGCGTCAACAGTCCTACTAGTGGCGCGATCAGTTGGTCGACGATCACCTTGACCGACGCACCGGCGGCCGTACCGATTGCCAGGCCGACGGCCAGACCAACGACACCCTGCTCACGGACAAAGTTTACGAAATTCATAAAAAAGCCGACGCTATGCTTACCGACAGAGCTGACTTCCGCCCCCACGCGCTGCGCCCGGGTTGGTGCGTGCTGCTTGGTCGGTGTCTTCGTAGAAGCTTTTTTGGTTGTTGCGGTCTTCTTGGTCGTTGCCATACAAAATCTCCTCACGGTTTATGAGGAGATTATATCACTTTGCTCAAATTAAATTTAAGGAGAAGAGG
>JAEWBQ010000016.1 GCA_023391075.1 Candidatus Parcubacteria bacterium | reverse complement strand
CGCGGGCCGTCTGCAGGGTTACGCCTTTGCAGCGACGTATTTTTGTCGCAACAGAAAATGGCGCCTTCCTTGCTTGTCGTGGTAGCGCGTGATGTGGCCGGTGCGATAGATCATGCTGGCAATCGCCTGCTTCACTTGCGTCCGCGAGAACTGCGCTTCGTTGAACGCCAGGATGCGCACGAACTCGTTGACATTCTGCACCTCTACATCCCCGCCATTGATTTCCGTCATGCGATCGGAAATCGCCTTCTTCAGCTCTGGACTGCTGCCCGCCATCTCTTCTCCTTATTGTAGGCACCAAGGGTACTCCTCGGGACGTAAAAAACGCTGGCCAGCAGCGTCTTCCACTTATCTATATTATACTACATTTTGTAGTAATTTCAATGCGCCGTAGATTAGAGCTTGTCTGGCGCCTCGATACCCAGAATCGCCAGGCCCGCCGCTAACGTATCGGCATACAGTGCCACGATTCCGGCGCGGTGCACTTCGTATTCACTGCCCGCCACCTGGTTCGTCTCGTAGTAACGGTTGAATTCCTGGGCCAGTTCAAACAAATAGTTACAGATATGATGCGGCTCGAGCGTTCGAATCGCCAGCTCAACTGCTTCACTATATTCGCCTAGCTTACGGATCAACGCGCGGTCCTCATCACGCACCTCGCTTGGCATCGCCGCTACGCCGGTCTTTTCGAGAATACGGCGGGCACGGGCGTGGGCGTACTGCAAGTACGGGCCGGAATTACCCTGCAGACTGACCGTCTCCTCGACGTCAAAGGCGATATCACCGCCTAGTTTATAGCGCGCAAACGCATACTTGATCGCACCTAGCGTGACCGTATCAATCAGACTTTTATCCTCAATCAGCTCACTCACCTTTTCGCGCACGATATCCACAACATCTAGCGCCCGGGTAACGTTCCCGAGCCGTGAGCTCATCTTTTTGCCGTCGGCAAACTTCACGGTGCCGTTCGTCAGATGGGTCATGAGGCCGGCAATATCGGGGCGAAACGCCTCGGCAGCCGCAAAGACCACCCGCATATATTCCTTCTGGTCGTTACCCGTCAGGAGGTAGCGGTGATCAAAATCATATTCCTGCTTCTCCATCCAAATCACGCCGATATCTTTCGTCTCATAGGTCGGCAGGCCCTTGCTCGTCACGAACACACGCGTATGCAGGTGTTTCGATTCATCACCCTCAAACACAACCGCGCCGTCCGATTCCTTGAGCACGCCCCGGGCAAGTTGTTCCCTCACGACTTCCATGCCGACAACCGCCGTTTCGCTCTCTGGGTAGTAGCGCAGCGGTGCGACATCGATCAGCTTGTAAAATGCATCGAAATAATCGAAGCTCCATTGGCGCGTCGTCCAGTAGAGTTTCGCCAGGTTTGAATCATGGTCGTTTTTGCTATGGAAGCCGTAAATCGTCTTATTCAGTTCGTCGATGTCGGCTTTGACGGCCGCATCTTCTTCGTAGACCTTGGCGCCGCGAACGTAACAGCCGCTGATCCAGCGTGAACGCTTAAAGGGATCGGCTTCGACTGCAGTGTCGAGCTTCTCCGGGTCTTCCCCGCCCAGCGTATCAACCATACCCCATAGACATTTCGCGACGTGGAGGCCGACGTCACCACCAAAACTCGTCCGCTGCAGGTTCGCTCCGCCAAGCAGCATCAGCCGCGACGCGATATCACCAAACACCGTTTGGTACAGGTGGCCAGTATGCAGCTCCTTAAAGGCATTCGGGCAGCTGTATTCAAAAACGATTCGCTGCGCGTCATAGATCCGTTGCGGCTCGCGGCGAATCAGCTCCAGAAGTGCCGCATCACCTAAACGTACGTTAATAAAGCCCGGCCCCGCGATTGTTACCTCGCTAAAGCTCCCGGTCATCCGCAGCTCATCAGCCAGTTCCTCAGCGATCTCGCGCGGATTACGACCCAGCGGGCGTGCCAGCTGCATCGCCACATTCGTCGCATAATCACCAAACTGTGCATCCGGCCGGCTCAGCTGCACGGTCTGGTCGAGGCCGAAACGGCGCTGCACCGCTCCGGCGATAATTGTCGTAAATGTATCCATTACTGCCTATTATAACAGATGCCTCCCCTGAAGATCGTAGCGCTCTCCGGGTGTCCCGCAGAAGATCGGTCACAAGAGGATTATAATAATAAGAGAACTACCTAAGAACGCACTTTGATGCGATCGTTATGCTATACTAAGTATAGCAAGGAGGCACTATGAATATTATCACTACTGCGGAACCGCTTGTCGCTGCCGCCGAGCAAACCGCCGCTAGCATCCGCCGCGAGGTATTAGCAGGCCGCTCGGTCCTTTGGCTTCTTTCAGGCGGTTCGAGCCTGACCATCGCCACCCTGGCCGCTGCCGGACTCCGCGACCTCAATCTCGAGCGGGTCTACGTCACCATGACCGACGAGCGCTATGGCGACATGGGACATGCCGACGAAAACTGGCAGCAACTGCTCGACAGCGGTTTCGAGCTGCCCGGTGCCCAGCTGTATCGCCCACTGACCGGCGACTCGCTCGAAGATACCGTCGCGCATTTCAACCACTGGCTCGATGAGACCCATGCACATATCGATTACACCCTCGGCATCTTCGGCATCGGCCCCGATGGCCATACCGCCGGCATCAAGCCGCACTCCCCCGCCATCCTCAGCCAGCACATGGCCGAGGCCTACCAGGCCGAAGACTTCACCCGCATAACTATCACGCCACACCTCATCATGGAGTGCGACGAAGTCATCATCCAAGCCTCGGGTGACGACAAAGAATCCGTCCTCCGTCAGTGGCTCACCACCGATATGCCCTTTGGCGAACAGCCAGCCCAAGCGCTCAAAAGCGTCGCCAATGCTACACTGTATACAACGAATAATTTAGGAGACAACTAGTGCAGATTGCTATTTCCGGACTCGGCCGCATGGGCGGTCAGATCGCTAAAAAACTTCATGAGGGCGGTCACCACGTCGTTGCTCACAACCGCAGCCCTGAATCAGTCGACGAAGCCGCTGCCTACGGTGCCACGCCGGCCTACACTAAGCAAGATGTCGTTGCCGCCTTTAACGGCCAGCCGGTTATCCTCTGGATCATGATTCCAGCCAGTGCCATCGAAGCTGAGCTCGACGACTGGCTGACAATCCTGCCCCAAGGCTCAGTGATTATCGACGGCGGCAACAGCGACTACCGTGGCGATGCTGCTCGTGCCGAACGCGTCGCTGCAGCTGGCAGCATTCTACTCGACATCGGCACCAGCGGCGGCGTCTGGGGTATCACCAATGGCTTCTCGATGATGGTCGGCGGCAACGACGCAGCGTATCAGTCCCTCGTCCCCGTCCTCGACACGCTCGCCCAGCCACGCGGCGGCCACGCTTTCTTTGGCCAGCCGGGCAGCGGTCACTACGTCAAGATGGTCCATAACGCCATCGAATACGGCATGATGGAATCCCTCGCCGAAGGCTACCGTATGCTGCGCGAAGGCCCCTATAAAGACATCGACCTGGCGCGTGCCGGCGACGTCTGGCAGCAAAGCAGCGTCGTCACCAGCTGGCTCAACGACCTGACCCGCCAAGCCCTGCACGAAAACCCGAACATGGATGACATCAGCGGTGTCGTGGCCGAATCCGGCGAAGCCCGCTGGACGCTCGAGACCGCCCAGGAACTCGGCATCCCCCTGCCAGCCATCCAGGCTTCGTTCGACGTCCGCCTGGCCTCGCAGGACGGCGAGATCACCTATGCCACCAAGCTGCTCGCCGCCATGCGCAACAAGTTCGGCGGCCACAACATCAACGGCCAACAGTAACCCGCGCCATATAAAAATCACCCCCGGTATCTGGGGTGATTTTTATTGGGTTAGGCGGCGTCTTCGTCGTCGATTTCGGTATAGGTTACCGCGCTCGACACTGGGCTCAGGCCCTTGATGTTATGAAGCAGCGTTCGTAGAACGGACATGTCGTCCATACCGAGGCCTGTATCAATTTTTTGTTCGGGTTGTTTTTCTTCAGCCATGATGGTTCCTTATCGTCGTCCAGGGATACTGTACTGGCTATTATCCAATGATCCGTTGGCATGAGCCTGAATAAACGAAGTAGGGCCAGGGTTTTCAACAGGCGCCTTGCCGTTACCGAAACGACCCGCGGCAGGATTCGCTGTACTATGTACGTCAACAGAGCCAGTCCCCTCTTCGGTACGTATCTGTTCGATAGCGGCGTGAACTACCCGATGCCCCATCTTAAGTTCCGTTAAGTTCGCCCTCATTCCTTCAGGAACATGCTCAACCAGCTCAGTTTGACTTGGCTGATCCGTCTCAACTAGCTCCTGCGGATTAGATTCAACACTTGGGACCATTCCCTCGGTGATGAGCAGTGGTGTTACTTCACCAGCTTCGAGAGTGCGCTGTGGTTCAAACCCAGGTACCGTATCAATGACCTCAGTAGTCGGCTGATTTTCAAAAGTGTTTGTTTTATTTATTTCCATAAAGAAACATTAGCATACTACTTATGTTTTGTCAAGGCAGCCTGGATCAAGCCGGCGAACAGCGGATGGGTACGGGATGGCCGTGAACGAAATTCCGGATGCGCTTGCGTGGCGATGAAATACGGATGATCGGCTGCTTCGACGTACTCGACCAGCTTGCCATTGGGCGAGGTACCGCTGATGACCAGCCCGCCCTTCTCGATTTCCGGAGCAAAGGCTTGGTTCACCTCGTAACGGTGACGGTGACGCTCCACAACCTCAGGCTGACCGTAGAGTTTTTCCGCCAGCGAATCGGCACGCAGTTCTGCCGGGTAATCGCCCAGGCGCAGTGTGCCACCGGTCGATTCCTTGCCCGCCTGCCCATCCATGATGTAGACGACCGGGTAGGCCGTAGCAGCATCAAACTCGGTACTGTTTGCCCCGGCCAGCCCCGCCCGGCGTGCGGCCGCGATGACTGCTACTTGCAGCCCCAGGCAGATGCCGAGGTATGGCTTTTTATGATCAAGCGCGTAGGTTGCGGCGGCGATTTTGCCGGGCACGCCGCGCTCCCCGAAGCCGCCTGGCACCAGCAGGGCGTCGACCTTGTCGAAATCCTTATCGCTCGCCGTCTCGGCGTTAATCCAGGTGATATCGAGTCTTACGTCTTCGGCCCAGGCGGCAGCCTTGAGCGCCTCGAGGACAGACAAATAGGTGTCTTCGTTGTCCATATATTTGGCGACCAGTCCGACCTTGACGTGGCGGGCGTGGTCGGCGGCCTGCGCCTGCACGAGTTCATGCCATTTGGTCAGATCGGGCTTGGCGGCTTTGCCCGAAAAGTCCGCCAGCAGGTTGCCTAGACCGCTTTCGGCCACGATGAGCGGCACACGGAACACGGTGTCAGCATTCGGCATCAGCAGCACGTGGTCTTCCGGCACACCCCCAAACAGGCTCAGTTTCTTGGCGACGCCCTCTGGGGCTGGCTCGTCGGTGCGCACCACTACGGCGTCCGGCACGATGCCGAAGCCGCGTAGGTCGTTCAGTGCATTTTGGGCCGGCTTGGTCTTAAATTCTTTGCTCGTGCCAATGAACGGCACATAGACGACATGGACGAACAAACAGCGGTCGCGGCCGACTTTTTGGGCGAACTCACGGATTGCCTCGACGAAACTAAGGCCTTCGTAGTCCCCCACTGTGCCGCCGATTTCGACAATGTGAATATCGCTCCCATTAGCCGCCGTATCGATGGCGTCCTGAATGACCTGCGTCAGATGCGGTACCAGCTGCACGGTTTTGCCGCCGAATTTCCCCGCCCGTTCGTCGGCGATAAGATTCGTCAGCAGCCGACCAGCCAGGGTGGCGTTCTTTTGCGTCAGCTCAATGTCTAAAAACCGCTCGTAGTGCCCAAGGTCCAGGTCGGTTTCGGCCCCGTCACGCGTCACGAAGCATTCGCCATGTTCCGCAGGATTCAAAAGGCCCGCATCTACGTTGAGATACGGGTCACACTTTTGAATTGATACGGATAGCCCGCTGGCCTGCAAAACGGCACCCATGCTGGCTGCGGTAATACCCTTACCTACCCCCGAGAGCACACCCCCAGTTACGAATATGTATTTCTGTGTTTTCCCCATGTTAGTCTACTACCTCCATGGAATTTCATTGTAGCATCTGCTCCGGTATCTACGCTAGATATAGTATGTTGTAGTTGTTACACTACGCTATATATAATGTTTATGGTTTCAGTTTTGAGCCTACAGATTGTGCAATTACCTCTTATCATTTATATTTAAGGATAAGCATGATTGGGCATCGTCAGACTCCACATCGCCGCCAGCGCGGCTTTACCATCGTCGAACTGTTGATCGTTATTATCGTCATCGCGATTTTGGCGGCGATTGTCGTTGTAGCGTATACCGGCATTACGCAGCGGGCTTACTTCACCAGCTACCGTACCGACCTCGAGAATCTCAATAAAGCCATCTTGATGTACTACACCGAACATGGCACCTATCCTGGCACGGGGTCGACAGGGTCCTGCTGGACGGATATTACCAATGGCAACGATGTGTTCATTCCCAATATCGTCCCGAGCTACATCAACCAAATCCCCGCCGTTCCTAACTGGTCAAACGGTAAAAACTACTACGCCTATTGCTGGTCGACCAACTATACCGATTACAAGCTGATTCGGCTCGTTCCCGGCGGTGTCACAGTTCCGCAGGCCGAACAGGACCAAGTCGCCAAAGACCCAAGCCTTGGCATGGATCCGACGCGTCCAGGACGAAGCTGGGGTATTTGGTCAAGCGGCGGCAGCGGACTGTAGCCCTACTCGGAGCAATTAACCGAGCCGGCTCAGGATCTCGTCGATCGATTCCCCGCTCGTATAAGTCGGCAGTGATTCGTTATGCATCTGCCAGGCCTGCTGAAGTGGCGCCACGATTTCCCACGAGCGCAGCACTTCGTCGCTGCTGGTAAACAGGCTCTTACGCGAGCGGATCGCATCTACCAGCACCTGCTCGTAGGCGTCAGGCAGCTTCACATCTGGCGGATACGTCGAGGTCAGGTGGCGCGTCTCAAAGTCACGTTCATAGCCCGGCTTCTTGGTAAACAACTCGACGTCGATGCCTTCGTTCGGCTGGATCCGGAAGACGATGCAGTTACTCTGCGCTTCGTGCATTTTTTTGAGATGGATGCGGATTTCGGTCGTCTTGGCATCGAGCGCCTTGCCGGTCGTCAGGCGCATCGGTACTCCCTGCCAGCACGGCTGGGTCGATTCCAGTTCGACCGAGACGAACGTTTCGGTCAGGCTACCCGGGTTGTCGACTTCTTGCTGATAGGTATCGTACTGCGCACGAATTGCCTTGGCGGGATCGGCAGGCTTCAGTTGCTCGAGCGCATGCAGGCGCAGTTGCGGCAGTTCGCTCCACTCGAAGTTGTGCGGGATGTCCATCAGGGTCAGCGCCAGCAGTTGCAGCAAGTGCCCCTGCACGAAGTCACGCAGCGCGCCGGTCTGCTCGTAGAACTGCACGCGACCTTCGATACCGATTTGTTCACTCGCCACCACTTCGATTGCCTGCACAAAATTATTGTTCCAAATATTACTAAACAGTGCGTTGCCACCGCGGACCGCCACGATATTCTGGGCCATGTCCTTAGCCAGGTAGTGATCGATCCGATACAGCTGGTCTTCACTATAGTAGCGGGCGGACCCTTCGATGGTTTCGGCCGCCGACACCAGGTCGACGCCAAACGGCTTTTCGAACAAGATTTTTACGTTCGACGTATTGAGCCCGGCCGCACCCATAAAGTCGACGATCGATGCCGAGGCTTGCGGCGGAACCGACAGGTAAGCCAGTAGCTGTTCGTCGTCTTGGAGGTTTACGTAGTCTTTTAGGCGCAGGTAGTCAGCTTCGTTCGCCAGGTCCATCGTAAACACGGTAATCTTGTCGGCCAGTTCACTGCTGCCGAGCGAGTGCTCGAGGAGCTGAGGCACGTCGACCTCGCGGCGCGACACACCGATAATCGACAAGTCGTCGAATTCGCCCGTCGCATAAATTTCTTTCAGGGCCGGCAGGAGCTTGCGCGTCGACAGGTCGCCAGTAATACCGTAAATCAGGAGTTTGGTTTTCATACTCTTTTTAGTATACACCCCGTGTGTTCAATTTGCTATACATTATATAGTGAATATATTTTTGCATCTTATTTTTTATTCATTCTGTTACCATAAGAGTAATCATGACACGAACTAATAAAATCCTGCTCATTCTCGCACAGTAAGAATATCCATGAAAACCTTTTTGTCCTATCGAATTCTCGCAACCGCTCTATTCGCCACCATCGGGCTTATCGGGCTCTACCCGGCAACGTTCTTAATGGTTGCGCCACTTCGTCCGCTACCCGACCCTTGGGTATTTTGGCTGTCATGGCTAACGGCGCTTGCCGGCATATTCGCTGCCCTACTCGGCCTCTCCCGCATCACCGCTAAGCGACCAGCCGGCATTGCGTCAACAGTATTGGCGATCGGCACCGCGTGCAGTACCCTGTACTTTATACCGCTGAGTCAATACACCTCCCCTGGCATGGACTGCCCGTCCGGTTGTATCGTCGAGCATACGACTCTCGCTCCTGGACTCGTCACTGCAGTTGTCGTTTGCTATATCGTTGGAGGCTGCGCGTTGGTCACCCTACTCACTTTGGGCAGTAGGCACCGCCGCGCCCTACGTCTAAAAAGTAAGTAACATATCTTGCTGAATTGATCCGATCGCATCGTCATAGTACGCCAATGCGATGATGACGAGCGTCAAATTTACGAGCATGATTATGATGGGTAGCGCATGCGCTTTCCAGTGATAGCGAAGTGCGACGATGACCGACGCCATTCCGGCACCCGTCAAATATAGTACGGTCGCATGCAGCCCGTTAAGGCCGCCTCGTTGCAGTACGTCACTCGCGTATAGCACAGTCGGTTGCGACTGAATGGCATTAATAAGTAGCCCAACACCGATTAGCGTCAGTGCAGCATCGGCACATAAAATTTCAAACTGATAGCTGCGGTCCGGGCGTACTGCAACTACCTTTGCAGGTCCGTTTATTATTCGGCGACGCCACAATTCATTAAAATAGGGATGCTCACTCTTGGACTTTCTCATCATAGGAGTCTTGCGCCGCCTGATCAATAACAGTTTTTGTGCTAGTCACAGGCACATTTCTTGTGACCGGCGCATTCCATTGTGCCACCCCGCCGTGATGTGAGCAGGCACCTCTACCGGTTGCGCAAGACGGAGAATAAGTTCCGTCACTACATAGTGTGCAATAGCCACTGGTTTCTTGACGATATGTAGTTACCGTCTCTGTATGAGACTTCTCCGCAACAGCAGGATGATGAATATATGTTTTGTAGCTTATACCATCTACAGTGCAGCTGGTGGTTACGATAGAGCCATCGCAGGTCGGCGCCTTTAAGCTTGAGGTTTTATCGGGCTTTAATGCACTTGAGGTTTGAAGGTTACTTTGCTTTGAAGGGTCGCCGTTTCCACTAGTGGCTACCCCAAGAAGGAGAAGTCCTCCTACAAGTGTGCCGAGAATAATCTTCTTCTTCATATAATTAACCTCATAAGTATTGTAGCTATTATGAATATTTAATAAATTACTTCAATCATACCAGCAAACTCAGAACTTATACAGCTAAAACCAAACCGAGTGGTCGTTCTTATTATTGCTACCTTTAGCATTAATCTTGGCAGCAAAGTTACACCAATTCCCGGATAATATCAAATACGCTTGCCAAGAGGTTCTTGGTCATAAGTTTGAGCAATAACCTCAGGTGCCGCGAAAGCTGATGACAAAATAGCAGAAAGACAGTTCGTGTATCTTTTCATCCACTAGCCGTCAGCATGCCCGAAAGCTTCTGCTATGATAGAACTAGTATGAAAACTCCTCGCTCGTCCCGCATTCGTCGAATGCTTTGGCCGCGGTCTATCGTTATACGAACCGTCATTATCCTCGCGATTATTGGACTGTGCGCCGGCGTCACCTATAAGATTGTGGCATATATCAACCGTCCAGCTCCCATCTGCCACAACGACCCCAATGAGGGCCTCAATGCCGGCCTCACCCACCACCAAGGTTGCTATTAGTCTAACCTCTGTACGGCATTGACTTTTTGCTAAAAAGTTGGTATAATTTATACCTATGAAAAAGTCGAAAACCTATACGCCCCAGGTACGCAAGCCACGTCGAACCGCTGAGACCCCAGCTCCCGCCGAAATCGCTTCATCTCCCGACCCTGTCGGCTACGAACGACTAACGAAGGTATTGAATCTGTCGCCTGCTCTCTTTGAAAATGCCAGGGAAGCCTCCCCACACACCATTGCCGATCTCGTCGCAGCACGGTATCTCTTTACGACCCTGGAAGATCCAACCCCTGAGGACTTTAAATCGACTCAGCTGATGACCGCAAACTCATTGATACTGGCAGACGAATGGATGCAGGCTCACGGGCTCGACCTGGCAAGCGATCCATCTGCCGCAAAATCACTTAATAAATTCGAACAGGAACAGGTCTTCCTGGATCACATGAACATTGCCGAGGAAATCTTCGACCCGGAGACGCACGAGCCAAATATGGACATGTTTATGACGAGTGCAGCCAGCAGCCCCATTCTGATTACCGCCTTTGCCCGGAGCGGCAAAATGCCACAAATCGTCCAACACTACACTAGTGGCACCTATAACACCCTGATGAATGACTCGCCTCTGGCTGCCGGCCTCATGACCCCTGAACAGATCGATCAGCACGCTGTTTACATCAGCGAAAAGATGCGCGACTACTTCCGTATCGTCGGCGACAACCCACAGCGTGCCCGACAAGATATCAGCCGGGTTTTCGGCGAACTTCGCAATCCAGAGCTGCGCGCCTTTATTGAACAGGAGATTGAAACATACAATACCGACTGGCTAGCATGGAGCGAGGAAGATGAAGCTTCCGCGACCCTCGAGACGAATTTCGGTGGTCAAGAAGTCGACTTCTCAATCTTACCGCCCGGCACCGACATCCGTGAGTACACCGAGCGTCTGTACGAGTCCTTGGGTAGCCAGGACCGCGAGATGGTCGACCTGAAGCGCGTCGGCGTCCTGGAAACCCTTCGTTCCGCGCTCGGCACTGAGCGCTGCTACTACGTTCATGGTCGCCAAATCGGCAATGCCGTGACCGACGAAAACGGTGTCGCTATCCGCCCCGATTACATTGGGCTGGTGATTCAGAACCACGATACCGACGGCCGCGTAACCGGCGAAGATGCCGTCGCAATCAGTCCGATTGCCAAGAAGCACGCCGGGTATCTGTTCCGTCAGGCCTACAGTGCCCACACTTCCTGGCGCGCGACGTTATCCCTCCCTAAAGCAGATGCCCGCGCCAACGGTGCAAGGCCTCTCAAATTTACGTCGGTTGCCGACCAAGACATGTACGAAGCCTACACCAAGAAAGCAATACAGCTACTTACCTGCCCACCTGAACAGTTTGGCAAGGAATATGAACTTCGCTGTAATAATGGGGAATACACCCTGCACAAGCGCACCAACCGTACACTCGGTGAACGTGCGCTCCAGGCAAGCATGCTCTACTAAAGTTACTGCGCCAGGCGCGCCGTGGGGTGATCTACCTCGTGGGCAGTAAGTTCCTCACCGGCCGCAAATTGAATCAATACGTTATACAATGCGCTCTCCAGAACCTTCGTACGCGTCAGCTTGCCGCCCGTAAAGTACGGGAACGGGTCGCTGGTCGCGGCACCGTACTCGGTTTTGACAAGCTCGCCCAAATCTTTAAATTCACTCGGCACACGGTCGGTCATATGCTTCGGGAACTCAATGTCCGTGTCGATGCCGACATGACGTTCACCGTTTTTCTCGGCCACTAGCGTGGTCGTACCAAAGTAATTGTGCTCGCTACGCGGCGTAAAGATGCCGCTTTCGATCGTTACCATGTAATCCTCCGCTGTTGGGTTACAGGTTTCCACTAGCTGCGTATGGCGGTTAATTGCGCCTTCATACGTCTCGTCAATTGAACGTGGCTGCTCGTTCACACCCGATGGCATCGGTACTGCCACGGTCTGAACCGACACGCCCGCCCTGCGAAATGCCCGACTGACCGCCAGATGTTTGACGGGGCTTTCACTCGATATGTATGCCTTTGGTAGGCCAGCAAAGTAAGCTGCCACCTTTGCCACGTCACCGTCCAAAATCACCGGGTTCATGCCGCGGATTTCATCGGCATAGCTGACCTCGGGTACAGGATTAAGCAAAAAAATGTCGAGACCGTGGGCATAGGCGTAGGCAATCTCGATCAGGGTGTTGCCGCCGATATAATTGTCGATGCCGTTTTTGGCTTCGTTGATCACCAAGATAGCGTCGGACGTGTCGATCTTGCGGAAGTGCTCGTCGATGAAGCCGCGCTTCAGTTCAGCGTTGGCATCGAGATTGTCAGCATAGACATGGCCTTCGACGACATTCGGCTTGTCGACCTCGTAGCCCAGCTCGCGCAGGGTCGCGGCAGCCGCTGCCATGCTCGGCTCGTGAAACATCGAGCCGCAAATCGTGATTTTCATTCCCTGTATCCTTTCGGCCTCTTCGGCATAAAAACGGGCGTGCCTTTGCCCGCCCGTTTCGTATAAGTACGTTCTTAGTTTTCGACTAGTTCCCGACTCAACCAGTTGCGCTCAATGCCAACCGCCGTCAGCGCTCGTACCGCTAGGCGGTTCGCGTTGTAACGCTCAACGATAGATTCGCCCACTAAGTCCTCGACGTCGCCATATTGCTGCAGCTCCAGTTCCGCCTTGTTCAGCTGGTCGTACGCACGACTGCGCGCTTCATGAAAGCCAACCAACTCCTCAAGCTCCTCGTGAGGAAGTGCCGGCTGTTCGTAAATACCGCGCTCCATCCTACTGGCACCCCAGGCACATCGTGAGGTCAGCAGGATCGAGCGGTGCAGTTACCTGCAGGCCTTTGTTCTGTGCGTCTTCTTGCGCTTGCTGCTGTGCAGCTGCCATAGCTTTATCGATTGCTTCTAACTTTTCTTCGAGTGTCATGTCGTCGTTGATGATTTGTGATGCGTTCATAGTAAGTCCCCTCTATAACTACTTATGCTGCGATGTGTTTGTATGTGTATTAGCGTCGCTTAAGGTTAATTATACGCTACCTATAGCGTTTTGCTAGTCATTTTTGGCTGTAAAAATACCAACAGTTGCCAGTGGATTTTTCCACATCCGGAGCGCCGATCGGCACCCTGTAAGCGTCGGATTTTTCCATACCGCGCGGCATGTTTTCCACACCCACCCGGTCGCACATCAACTGAAAAACATGCGGCTGATGGTGCGCCGACAAGCGCTCTGCCCGGCCGCTAATGTAGACACCCTGTAGTCCGCGAGCGACGTCGGGCGAAAACAGTGTCACATGGACGTCGGCCTGGCGGGCGACGTTCCGGGAGTGCTGCTTATCCGGCGTCGACAACCAGTAGACGTAGACGTCGTCCGCCACCAGATGCACCGGGCTCGACCACGGCGACCCGTCTTCGTTCACCGTGGCGAGACTGCCGATGTAATTCTCGCGAAAGATGCGCCGTGATTGATCGTGAATTGTCATCACCACCCCTCCCCTTCGTACCGTTAGTTGCCGGCATTGACCTCGTAATTGGTGTTGGTGCTTTCAAAGAAGTTGACCAGCTCGAGCGTGTCGTTAGCAGCCGCCATCCATTTGGCAGGATTCGACACGTTGTATTCCTTTTCGAAGCCAAGCTCTTCCAGACGGCGGTCGGTCATGAACTGGACGTACTGGTTGACGTAGTCGGCGTTCAGACCTAGGATGCCGTGCGGCAGCATGTCGTTGTTGTAGGCGATTTCCAGGCGGACCGCCTCGAGAATCAGCTCACGAATTTCATTGGCGAACTCTTCGGTCTGCAGCTCTGGGTTCTCGTCGAGAATGGTGAGCAGCAGGTTGATGCCGAACGTCAGGTGCAGGTTCTCGTCCTTAGTAACCCAATCGAGCAGGCTGCCGACGTTGCGGAGCAGGTTGCGCTGACGGAAGCTCATGCCGACCATGAAGCCGGAGTAGAACCAGATACCTTCGAGCACGATGTTGTAGGCGACCAGGCTGCGGACAAAGTCTTTTTTGCCTTCGAGCGTATGGATGTCGAGGTTTGGTGACAGCATGATCTCGAGGTGCTTGTTTTGGAAGTCGGCTTTGTCGGCTAGCGACTTCTTACCGAAGCCGGCGGCATAGATTTCTTCGCGCTTGAACGGGAAGGTCTCAATGATGTATTCGAACGTCATGAAGTGATTGGCTTCTTCCCACATCTGCTTGCTGAGGTACAGCTGCGCTTCGGCGGCGTTGACGTACGGGTAGATGCCGAAAGCCAGTGACTTGTTGATCAACAGTTCGTTCGGGTTAAGGTAGCTGATGACGGTTTTAAAGGCGTGCTTCTCGTCGTCGGTCAGCTTTTCAAAGTCGGCCAGGTCCTGGACCAGCTGGACTTCGTTCGGGAACCAGGTGTTGGCGACCGCTTGGTTATAGAGGTCCATAGCCCACTGGTAGCGGACCGGTTTGAGGTGCAGGCCATCGCGCAGGCCGGAGCCCAGGATGCCTTTTGCCTCGTTATCTGTGAGTTGCGTATCTGCCATAGTATGCTCCTTTCTATGCCTTGGTGGCGATATTATTGTCGGTACAAAATGCGTCGATCTTCGCGAGGTGGTGTTCGATCCGCTTTACTTCGTGAGCAGCCCGGGTCATCTGACGCTCGATGGCGGCGTAGCGGCTCAGGGCCGCTTGCAGCTGCGCTTGGTACTGCGCACGAATGGTGCGTGCCATGTCTTCGGTCGTCGGGTCTTTGACGTACGTATCGTTCATTGCCCTTCCCTCCTTATGATCGCTTAGCAAACCCAAAGCCGGTGCGGCCGCCACTGGCACTGCCGACGCGGACCTTGTTGGTATTGCTCGACACGGTCGTCTGTTCTGATTGGTGACGCGGCTTGACGTGCAGGTAGTAGGTCGTCTTGAGGCCGCGACGCCATGCTTCGAGGTAGATCTTTTCGTACTCGTCGATGTCGCGGGTTTCCAGGTACATGTTGCGGCTGATCGCTTGGTCGACCCACTTCTGGGCACGGGCGGCGACTTCGATGAAGGCGTATGGGCTCAGCTGGAAGCTCGTCTTGTAGATGCGCTTCAGATTTTCTGGGATCGCTTCGATTTCCGAAATGTCGCCTTGGCGGATCAGCAGCTCGTCCTTGACCTGTTCCCAGATACCCAGGTCTTTGAGGTCGCGGGTCAGGTTGGCGTTGACTTCGAGGAACTTGCCGTTCAAAGTCGAGCGGCTAAAGATCTGTGAGAACTGTGGGTCGATGCCCGGCGTCGTACCGGCAATATGGGCGATGTTGGCGGTTGGTGCGATCGCCATCAGG
>JAEWBQ010000026.1 GCA_023391075.1 Candidatus Parcubacteria bacterium | reverse complement strand
TCGCCTGGATGATGGTCACTAAGCCGTTAATAATTACTTGAAATACGTTGTCCATCCTAGAGCACCTCCTCGAGCATCGCGCCGGCATGCCGCACGAGACGCATTACTTTTCCATAGCTCTGACGCGTCGGACCAAGCACGCCGATATAGCTGCGGTCGCTATACGGCGAGCGGAACCGACTGATAATGAGCGTCGCACCGCTCGTCTTCCCGATGGGGTTCTCGCTACCGATGTACACATTAAGCGGTTCGTTTGGCGCGGCTTCGCGCAGCCACGGCTCCAGATTATCAAGCAGGCGCGCTACGGCCTGGACGTGCTTGCCGTCAAAGAATTCCGGCTGACTAAAGAGGTGGCCGATGCCGTTCATGTACAGTTCGTCACCGATGGTGGCGATACCAAGATTCTGCGTCAACTCCACCAGACTATCGACGGCACTGCGAATCGCCCGGTCAGCACGGTCACCGTGCGTCGCAACACGCGCTTCGATCGCCCTCGCACCGCGATCGAGTTGCCGGGGTCCGTCATCCGCTTCGGCGGCGGCCGTCAGATTGTTGACATACAGACGATAACCTTGGTCGGTCGGCACGCGGCCAGCACTGGTGTGGGGTTGCATGATAAGCCCCATCTCCTCTAGTCGAGCCATTTCGCTGCGAATCGTCGCGCTCGATACGTTGAACAGCTTCGCCAGCGTCACACTGCCGACAGGCGAAGCGACCTCGGCGTATTGTTCAATGATGGCGGCAAGAATAGCTAGTTGACGATCGGTCATACCCTTAGTATAGCGCAACCCTAGCACTCTTTCAATGCGAGTGCCAACTACGAATCGAGACCCATTGCCTGGCGGATAAGTCCGATGACGGCCAGTACGACCAAGATGCCTACGACAGCACCCACATAAATTGCCATGTAGCGCATCGAGCTGCGACGGAAAGACAGGCCGGCCTCACTAAAGATGTTTTGCCAATCGCGCATACGGCTCAGTCCGCGGTGAAATGCCACCTGCGAGGCGGCCGCACCACCAACAGCTGCAACGGTTCCGGCAGCGCCCAGGCCAGTCGCCGAACCCAGCTCAGATAGGCCGACACCAGCGCTTCCGGCAATTGCCCCGCCAGAACTAGCAGCATCAGCCGGGCTCTTGAGCACATTCAGCTGCCACTGCGCCGGGCTCGGCGACAATGTCCCACCAGTTCCTACCAGGTCGTACGTTTTGCCGTCGATGCGCAGGATCATCGTTCCCCAGCCAGTAAACCGCGGTTGAACCTCTTTGATTTGCACAGAAAAAACCGTCGCTTCATCAGCCGTACGCATCGAGAATTGGCCGTCGGCGTCCAGCTGGAGTACGACAGGTACACACTGCGCAGCGTTCCAAAGATTCTTACGCCAATATAATAAAGAGATAGCGGGCGTGATAGTAGTCTGTTGTGGATTCATAGTGTGTCTTCCTTTTCTGTCGTTATCGACTGGTTGTGTCGATTGGGTTATCCGTATAGTTCGCTGGGGCTAACGATGCTTGGCGAGTAATGCAGCACCCACCACGATGATGACGAGTGCCAACACGTAGAGAGTCATCGCGCGCATCTGGCGGCGCTTCAATGGCGCACCGGCACGAATGAAGACATCTTGCCACCCACGCATAGTACTCGTGAAGATACCGGCTTGGCCAATCTGACGAGCGGCATCGGCTTGCCAGCGCGGAATACTCGGTGCAGCCAGGCCGCCACTCGAGCGGATCGCATACGCCACACCTTTCGCCTCCAGGTGAAGCGTCCCCCATGCGCTAAACCGAATACTGACTTGTGACAGCGGCTCGTGCAGTAGCTGAGTCTGGTCGGCTGCTGTCAACGACAATATGCCGTTGCTGTCGAGGGTCATAATCGTTGGTACATAGCGAGGGCCTTTTCGCCAATAGACGAGTGCCCCTGCTACTTGTTGTGTCGTATTCGCGTCTGATTCTTGCATCATGTAATAGTCCTATTTACTTAATTTAATTGCCTCGAGCAGGTCACGCGCCCGCAGTCGCAGCTCGTCGTCTTTGCGGTAAAATACATCGCCGCGCTTGGTGATTTCATCAGCCACCCGAACTGCCTCATCGAGGTCGTCATTGACAATGAAATGGTAGTACGGCACTTCAAGCGCATGGGTCAACTCATCGATCGCACTGTCGCGGCGCTTCGGCCACTCAGCCTCGAACGCTTCAGCCGATTCATACCGCGCGGCTAGTCGAGTGCGCCACGTACTGTAATTAGGCGGCAAGATAAAGAGCGCCACGACGTTCTGCGTCAGCGCTTTATATTCCGCCACACCCTGGACATCGATGTCCGTAATGGCAATCTTTCCTTCACTATGCGAGCGGCGCAGCTCCTCGACGCTCGTCCCATAGACAGTGCCATGCACGAACTTCGCTTCAATAAATTCGCGTGCCGTCACCATACGCGCCGCCTCGTTCGCATCGATGAAATGATAGTCGACGTCGGGCGTTTCCATCACACCATTATTAGCCCGAGGGGACCGCGTCGTATGTGAGACGATATCGTGGTAATCACCGGTCGCCAGGAGCTGGCGTTTCATGGTGTCTTTGCCCGCTCCAGAGATGCCGACCAGCAGAGTAATGGGCGTGGTTTGCACCAGTTCAATCGCGGCCTCGCTCGGCTCATAATCGGCAATTTGCTGTTCGAGTTCGTTCATAGTGCCCTCCTTTTAATCACGCTTCAGCATCACAGTAAATGCTTCGGACGGAATATCAACTTTACCGAAGCGTTTCATGCGCTTTTTGCCACGCGCCTGTTTGGCAAGCAGCTTCTTTTTGCGGCTGACGTCGCCGCCATACAAGTAGCCAGTCACGTCCTTGCGATAGGCCGACAGATCAGCGCGAGCGATAAACTTGCCGCCGATGGCTGCCTGCAGGCTCACCTGGAAACTCTGCCGTGGGATCACTTCTTTAAGTTTGTCGACCGTTTCGCGGCCCAGGCGTTGGCTTTCCGAGCGGTGCGCCATCACGCTCAGCGCGTCGACGATCTCCCCCCCAACATAAAAGTCGACCTTGACCAAGTCTTCGTGCCGGTAATCATCAAGTTCGTAGTTAAAGCTGCCGTAGCCACTGGTAACGGATTTAAGCTGGTCGTAAAAATCAGTTAGCAGATTAGCAAGCGGCGCTTCGAAACTAACAAGCGCTCGCTCGTCGATATAGCTCAGGTTCTTCTGCAGGCCGCGCTTGCTGACAATCAGTTGGATGACAGCGCCAATATATTCCTGCGGCACGACGATCTCACCCTTGATCCACGGTTCGCGGATTTCCTTGATTTTCGACGGATCCGGCAAGTCACTGGCAGATTTGATATCGAGCTCCTCGCCACTGCTCAGGAAAATATGATAGTCGGTCGACGGGTTCGTGACGACGAGATCCAGATTATACTCACGCTCCAAGCGTTCGCGGATGATGTCCATGTGAAGCAAACCAAGGAACCCGATGCGCACGCCAAATCCAAGCACTGGGGAGTTTTCGGGTTCAAACTGCAGCGCGCTGTCGCTGAGGCTGAGTTTCTCGACCGCTTCTTTGAGCTCGTTGTAATCTTCGTTTGATACCGGGAAAAAGCCGGCGTAGACGAACGGCTTGACGTGCTGGTAGCCAGGCAGTGCCTGATCTGCATGAGCGCGGCGAACTGTCACCGTATCACCCACGCGGGCGTCACGGGTGGTTTTGAGGTTAGTCACGATGTAGCCGATTTCGCCCGTCGCGATATCCGCCTCCGGCTTCATGGTCGGGCTCAGCGCACCGACTTCGAGCGCCAGACCGTGCGCGCCAGTTGCCAGCATTTCGATCGTATCGCCCTTTTTGATCGCACCGTCGACCACTCGGGTGTAGAGAATAACCCCGCGGTAATCGTCGTAATAGCTGTCGAAAATCAGGGCCCGGGTCGGGCTGTCGGTCTGGCCTTGCGGCGGCGCGATCCGCTCTACGATGGCATCGAGCACCTCCGGCACGCCCTCTCCGGTCTTGGCGCTGATCTTTAGGATGTCATCCTCGCTACAGCCAAGCAGATTGATAATTTCCGCCGAAACCCGCGGGACGTCGGCCGCCGGCAAGTCGATCTTGTTTAGGACCGGGATGATCGTCAGATCGGCCGCCAGCGCCAAATAGACATTTGCCAGTGTCTGGGCCTGGATACCCTGGCTGGCATCCACCACAAGCACCGCCCCTTCACAGGCCTCAAGCGAGCGGCTCACTTCATAACTAAAGTCCACGTGCCCGGGGGTGTCGATCAGGTTCAGGTCGTGGCCCTTGTACTGCATACGCACCGGGGCGAGCTTAATCGTGATACCTTTTTCACGTTCCAGCTCCATGCTATCAAGCAGCTGCGATTTCATGTCGCGCTTTTGGACGGTCCCTGTCAGCTCCATCATCCGATCGGCCAGCGTTGATTTGCCGTGATCAATGTGAGCAATGATGCAAAAATTTCGAATCTCTTGTTGGTTCATGTAATTATGTCCTAGTATATCATCCAACAGTAGGACGACCAACGCGAACCAGCATAAAACGGCGTAGCCGCGCCAATATCGGCATCACTTCTTCGATCTTTAGCAGCCAACAAAAGGTCATGTAAGCAACGACACTTACGATGCCAATCACGAAAAGCTTCGGCAGCGTCGACAGGAGCGACTGGTCGCTGTTTTGCAGCTGGAAGAGCTGCACTGTAATGTAGGTCACCATCGACATGAAACCGGTCGCGCTCACCATGCGCGCGACAGCATGGACCATTACTCGGTCAAAGAGCCCCGGGATGCGCTGCGCCATGACGATAAACAGGATGATGACCTCGATCATCGCGACGAGCGACTGCGCCCACGCCAGCCCATACCCACCAAGATGCAGTCCGATCGCAAACCAAATCGCCAGCGCGATGTTCAGTGCAATCGTGAAAATCGAGATATACAGCGGCGTTTTCGTGTCCTGCTGGGCATAAAAACTGCGCGCTGCGATGTGATAGATCGAGCGGAACAAAATCGCCAGCACTAAAGCGCCGAGCAGGCCGGCAATCAGCGCATTACCACCTGGTTTAATCAGTGTCACCAAGTAGCCGCGCATAAAGAACGTCATCACACTAACCGGCAGGACCAGCCAAATGATGACACGGAGGATTTTTTGAAGGTTCTTTTTAAATAGCTCGGTCTGGCCTTTGCCAAGTTCCTCGGTCATCTGCGGAAACGCAGCGTTACTGATCGCGACGCCAATCAAGTTGATGGGCGCCATATGGAGTGTCGTCGCCTGGTTATAGGCCGCAAGCGTTCCGGCCCCGAAACGTGAGGCGATGTTGGTTTCGGCGATTCCGACGATGTAGTCCATACCCTGATCCAGGGACCGAATCGGTAAGAGCAACAGGACCTTGCGAAAGCCCTTGTTTTTCCAAAAAATCTTAAATTGATAGTCAAAGCCTAGCCCGATCAGTCCGATCGAACTCACGATCAGCTGCAGAATCGCTCCCACGACTACGCCGAGCGCCACGCCCATGATCCCGCCGTCGAACACCTGCCAGCCGAATAAGTTGATGCCGCCAGTCAAGACCTTGATGCCAAAGATAATACCAATGTTATAAAGAATCGGTGCCATGGCATAGAACGTGAAGCGCCCGACCGCCTGCTGAATACTGGCGAGCACCGTGGCGACCGCAAACAGCAGTGGATTCACCGCGATGACGCGCGTCATACTGATAGCTAGCGCCGTCCCCGACTCGCTTAGCCCTGGGGCGATAACATAGCGCACCAGTGGCTCGGCAAAAATCATAATCAGGATGCTCGCCACCAGGGTCAGCAGGGCCATGAAATTGATCATGCTGGTTGACAGCTGCCACGCAGACTTCTTGTTACCAGTACCGAGCCGCTGATTGAATACGGGAATGAACGTCACCGACAATGCGCCGGAAACCAAGATAAAGAACATGAAGTCCGGCACTGTAAAGGCAGCGATGTAAGCGTCGTAGCCAGTCGGATAACTGTCGAGGTACGTTGCATTTAATAGGCGCATGCGCCAGAAGCCGAACAACATCGACAAGCCGGACGATCCAGCGAGCAGCCATGCGGCCAGCTGGACCGTCAGCTTCTTGTTAGCAAGCGCGACGACGCTTCGTACTCGAACCATTGAGGTATACGCGCCCGATTAGTAGAGCTTCGCCTCCGCCGGCATTGTCGTACCAGCCAGGATTTTACTGACAGCATCCTCTTCGAGCGTTTCTTCTTCGAGTAGCGCATTTGCCAGTGCGTCAAGGTGCTTACGGTTATGCGTCAGGACTTCTTCAGCACGCTTCGCCGCTTCCTTGATCAGCTGTTCCACCTCGATGTCGATTTCTTTGGCCGTTGAGTCACTGTATGGGCGTTCGTGTGTGATCTTGTCAAAGACCATGCCGCCGTTATCTTCGTGGAAGACTTGGTCGCGCAGTTTCGTGCCCATACCTTGCTCGATAATCATATCGCGGGCGATTTCTGTCGCCTTGCGCAGGTCAGAACCCGCACCGGTTGTAATATGATCGGCGCCGTAAATCATCTTCTCGGCAACACGGCCACCAAGGGCGCGGGCCAGGATATCCTTGAATTCGACGACGCTTGTGTAGCTCTTGTCCTCTGGTGGCAAGAACCACGTCACACCTCCCGTACCACCACGAGGGATAATCGTCACCTTGTGCACAGGGTCGCTGTCCGGCAATACGTGACCGACGATAGCATGGCCGGCTTCGTGGTATGCGGTCAGTTCCTTTTCCTTGTCGTTCATGACCTTGGTCTTGCGCTCAGGCCCAATTGCTACCTTTTCAAAGGCTTCGGTCAGGTCAGCATTGCTGATCTTCTTTGAGTTACGGCGGGCAGCAATGATGGCGGCTTCATTGGCGATGTTCGCTAGATCGGCACCGCTCGAGCCGGCCGTCTTGGCTGCCAGCGCACCCAGATTGACCGAATCATCAACCGGCTTATTCTTGAAGTGAACAGCCAAAATTGCTTCGCGGTCCTTACGTTCAGGCAGCAAGATGTTGGTGCGGCGATCGAAACGGCCCGGACGCAGCAGCGCTGGGTCGAGTACGTCGGCACGGTTAGTCGCCGCGAGCACAATGACGTTCGTACCTGTTTCAAACCCGTCCATTTCGACAAGGATCTGGTTCAGTGTTTGTTCGCGCTCGTCGTGACCGCCGCCCATACCGCTACCGCGCTTGCGGCCGACGGCATCGATCTCATCGATAAAGATAATCGCTGGCGCGTTCTTCTTGGCTTTCGCGAATAGGTCACGGACACGGCTCGCGCCGACACCGACGAACATCTCGACGAATTCTGAACCAGAGATACTAAAGAACGGCACGTTCGCCTCGCCGGCGACCGCACGAGCCAGCATCGTCTTACCGGTACCTGGGTTACCGACCAGCAGAACACCCTTTGGAATCTTCGCACCGAGGTTCTCGTACTTCTTCGGATGCTTCAAAAAGTCGACGACTTCTTCGAGGTCTTGTTTTGCAGAGTCGTTACCGGCGATATCATCAAACACCACCTTTTCCTTGTCGACACCATACAGCTTCGCCTTGCTCTTACCGAAGCCCATCGCCTGGTTGTTCTGGCCTTGGGCCTGACGCATCATGAACATAAAGAAACCGGCGATCAGCAGCACTGGCACCACGATAATCGCGATATTCCACAGCGTTGCACCCGTTTCTGATGGCGGATTGTCCGACACGACTGATTTGGCATCCTTGGTCAGGACGTTTTCCTTGAGAAGCGTGCTTACGCCACCCTGAATGTATGATTTCTCAGTCGGATGGTCCTGACCCTTTGGCGTGATTTTGAGGTCACCGCCTACGCCTTCGATCTTTGTAATGTCGCCGTGATTGGCACGATCGATAACATCCGAAATTGGAACGTCTTTCAAATTACTCTGCGGTGAAGTAATTGCGATCACCGCCAACACTACAAACACCAAGATCGCCCAAAAAAGCGTCAATCGTAACGCGTTGCTCAGCTTTCTTTTCGGAGGTTGTTGCTTGCTTGCCATATATGAATTTGTTTCCTTTCAAAATGCTTGCTACTAGAGAATTCCCACTCTTATTATCATAGCACTGTCGATGAGTGTTCGACAACAAAGGTCTGACGTGTAAATCGTAGGCGCGTGCCATCACCGACATCATGAATACTCCCCGGTCGAGCCACCTTGATGGCGATAAGGGCGCGCTCCGCTTGAGGCCGCAGCGGACTCGGGCCACCAGCATGCATTACCATAGCCCGTAGAAGTTCGTGCGCTGCGACGTCGTCGACCATCGTCATCAGGTAGCGGTCGTAGTCGTGATGCGGCGACAAGAATCGTTCCAACTCGCGGTCGATCGCTCGCCGAAGCTCCCGTTGCCGGCTCCACATCATCAGGAGCGCCTGGCGCTGCTCAAACTGGACGTGTCGTCCCAATTGTCGGCGGAGCCGGTTTCGGGTATAGGTATCGTCCGCGTTCGTGCTGTCTTCGACCCATTCCAGCCGGTGCGCCAGCGCGTAGTCGCGCAGCTGCTGCTTTGTCGTTCGTAGCAGCGGACGCATGACTCCTGTGCGCTCCATAACCGCCAGCCCCCGCCAGCCGGTGCCACGCAGAATATTGAGGGCGATCGTCTCAATCACATCATCAGCATGATGCGCCGTCACGATGACCGCCGCGTACTCGGCAGCCACACGCTGCAAAAAATCATAGCGGGCACGTCGGGCCGCATCTTCACTTGCGCCAGGCCCCAGTTCCACTCGCTCACTCACAAAAGGCAGTCCGTAGCCCCGGGCGGCCGCCGCGACAAACCGTGCGTCGGCCGCTGAATCCTCACGAATCCCGTGATCAAAATGCGCCACGATGAGCTCATGTTGAGCTTGCTGATGGAGCTGATGGAGCAACACCATCGAATCAATCCCGCCGCTCACCGCGACAATATATCGTTCAGGTGACGCTATCACGGCCCATCCATCGCCACATAGCACATGGTCCCGCTGCCGGAGTTACCCGAATTACGCGGTGAGCTCGTCACGGTCGTAAACGTATTTGTCGCCGTCGAAGTGACGATGCGGCCACCGGCACACTCCTGATCCCTGCCATCCAAAAAGTACAGCACGATGAGGGGGTTCGCGGCGCCGTCTACCGTATAGCTGGAGCTATATATATAGACAGGTCCCAGCGCCTGCCATGATGCAGCTTGCACGGGTGGCGTAGTGTTGTTGGGTAAAGAACCAATCTTCACCAGTTCGGTGTCATTGAATACGCTCGAACGTCCCGCTGGCGTTGCACTGTCAATCCCCCAACACTTCGTGTTACCAGCCGCAAAGCCGTTGCCAATACAACTCACCCCAGTGAACGGATATTTGCCATAGGTGTTGATGTACGCCGTCACTTCTTTGATTGCCTGTTGAGCGTTTGCGATACGCGCGCTGTTGTTGGCGCGCTGCTGGATGCTGTTATATGCCACGATCGTGATCGCTGCCAAAATCGCAATCACGACAATGACGATAAGGAGCTCGACGATCGTAAAGCCACGCTTCACCCCTACCCCCATCGCTTCGCGACGACCACCGCCAACCAAATCCCGACTAGGCCGCCGATCATGCCGAACAGAATGCTTGCCGCGCTAAACATATCAGTGTCACCCCAGGTGGCCGGCAGGTATGCGCCGGCAATTCCGCCGATGGTGGTGAAGATAAAAATAAGTACTTTCATGTTCCTAGTATATTACGCCCCGGCTGGTGGTGTCTCGTTACAGGTCGTGATATTTGTAACCGTGTACGAATACTTGTAATAGTCCGACGTCGCGACGTAGGTACCCGTCGAGCTGCCGCCAATGTTGACGTGGTTGCAGTAATACGCGTTTGAATTAACATACGTCATCTCGCGATACCCTAAGCGATGGTACATCGTCGTATTTTGCGGCCCCCCGTTGATAGCATTCCAGGCGCTAATCACGTAACTCGTGCCGTCACTCGAATACATATAGCAGCCACGCTGACCAGATAGACCGCTATTGGGTTGCGATTGTGGTAATGTGCTTGTGACCCCTGGCACCCAGTTTGCCTGATGTGTGCCGCCAGGACAGTTCGCGTCAGTCAACACCGTACTTAACCCGCCCGTTGAAGGATATGAACCGTTCTGCGCGTTATACGCCTCGACGAGGTTCTGTACGTTTCGAATGTCAGCTTGCACGCGAGCATTAAAAGCACGCGTTGTGATTCCGTTATAAGCCACGATAACAATCGCCGCCAAGATCGCGATCACGATAATGACAATGAGTAGCTCGACAATCGTAAACCCTTTTCGTGTCCGTCCCCACCGATTCATAGTGCTTCTATTTATACCATTAGCATCTTCCCGCCCGCAAGGTTTCTACAAGAATCGCGTGCTTCCAAACGGAATCTTCGGCGTCAGTGACCGCGGCGTATTCAGCGTGTGGCCGGAGTGGATCGTCCGTTCACCATACCGCTGATTGATCGTATCGACCGCTTGCGTCACGGCCCGCTCCCTGGCGACTTCGTTGCCAAAGATCGTCAGCTGCGGATCATCATCAGGCTGCAGTTCGTAGCAGGTGACACCGAGCTCACGAATACCTGTCGGCGCCTGCGTCAACAGGTGGCAAGCTTGGGCATAAATCGCCTGATCCTGCGAAAACGGCAACATCGCCATATGCCGCGACTGCCAGTACTGCCGCTCGTTCGTCTTGACGTACACCGACACGCCTCGGGCCGCCAGCCCCTGGGCTCGCAGCCGCGTCCCGACCGATTCGCACAGCACGTGCAGCCGCTCAGCAATAGCCTGAAACGGCAGGTTTCGTTCATCGAGCACATACTGGCGCCCGATCGTCTTGAGCTCATGCGTCACGTCGTCGACTTCCCAGCCGCGCAACCGCTCGTACCACTGCGTGCCGACAATACTCTTAAACACCACGCGCCGTAGCGTCACTTCGTCGGCATCCAAAAACTCAAGTGGCGTATAAATCCCCACACCGTTCAAGCGCTTAGCATAATGCGAGGCAATACCTGTCAAATCCATCAGCTTCAGCCCCGCGTAGACCTCACGCAGATTTTCGGCCGTTATCACGTCCAAGCCGTCCGGCTTATGCAAACTTGCCGCCATCTTAGCCAAAAACCGATTTGGCCCAATCCCAACGTTACAACGCATATAATTCCCCACTTCGTCGCGTAGTCGCCGCTTAATCTCATGACCGATCTCCTCAAGCGACCGCGCCTGCATATCAGGCGTCGCCTGGGTAAAGTCGATCACCCCCTCGTCGATACTTTTCATCGTCACCTGCGCACTGTAATCGTTCATGATATTAAGCAGCTTGTGGTAGACGAAGCGGTACTTTGCCGGATCGGTTTCGAGCGCTATCAGACCGGGCGCCAGCTTGGCCGCCTCCTGGAGCGCCATACCGACCTTGACGCCACGCGCTTTCGCTTCGTAGCTGGCCGTCACGACAGCCGTGTGCATCGTGCGGCGATTAACGACTGCTACCGGCCGGCCACGGAGCAGGGGACGCGACTGTTGCTCGACGGTCGCAAAACAACTATTCAGGTCGATGTGCATGATGAGTGGACGTGCCGGATTGTAGTGACTATTCATCGCCCGCCTCCGCGCCGTATAGGTCGTACAATTTAATCAGCATGTTCTGCAGTGCCCGCTTCGGCCCTCGCCAGAGCGGGGTCGTCAGTGGAATGTATGGCAGCTTCCTACTCATAGTGGTCCGCCTCCCGCGTCAACGTCCAGGTCAGCCGCTCGCTATCAAACTCCAACCGGTAGTCCGCGCCGCCATCAGTCACGTCAAACACATGGACCATGCGCTGGCCATGCGCCGTCGGGTGGCGCAGGCCTAGTTCACTGATGATAATTTCTCGGCCGCTCGCCCGCCGGAACTTAATCGGCCGGCAAACATGCAGCCCCGTCCCAAAGCTTGCCAGCACCTCAACGCGCTCGTTCAAAAAAGTTTCGTCATCCATCTCAAGTATCCTCTAAAAGTTAGTTAGAGAAACGATTCTTGAATTGTTTGCCCGTTGGCTTGCCCGTTTCTAGCGAGCCCCCGAAGACAATAAATGAATGACCATTCGCGAGGGACGCTTTGCCTGGTTGGCCAGTGTGTATCGCGTGGATAATTTTAGTATAGCGCGTCGCAGTGCCTAGCGCTAGGCCGCCAGACGATCAGGCAGTGCCGGATCGATAATAAGTCCATGGGACTCAGCAGCAGGCGCGTTGGCCACCGGACTATACAGCACGACGCTCTCAAGGAAACTATTCTCCGCTTCACCAAATTCGCCAACGGCAAATTCACCTTTTGGCGGATACAGCAGTTGCTGGTGGTGCTCACGAATTGAAACTATACCAACCGCCCACTTATGTGGATTGATGAGATCGAACAGCACGTCAGCCTTCTCGCGGTCCGTCACTTCAGTATCACTCTTCGCCGCCTCGGCCGACAATTCACCAAGTCGTCGCCTGAGATACTCGACGCGCTTCAGGCGGTGCTCCTGTCCCTGCTCGTCAACCCGTGTCTCCGTAACGTGGCGGATGTCGATAGGTAAGCGGTGTCCGGTAAAAGGGTGGTCTGCCGTAAGGCCGCCAGGACGCCCGGGATCCAGTACATGCGCCTGCTGCATGTAAACATGATGAATATCGTCGTACAAGCAGGCCCACAGCGCCCGGTGCCCGATAGAACCACCTAGCTGCGTAGCTTTGACATAGTCGAGGTACCCCTCGCGAAACAAACGATCCGACCGGCTAAACGGCACCGGTATTCCATTTCGCAGTTCGTATTTACTTTCGTCATACCCTGGCCAATCTGGAATCTCACTCATTGCGCCCCATACCCACCGTTAAATGATGCTCATATCATACCACTTGCGGTTTGTTTTGCAATCCCGCTCCCACCCCTCTGGAAAAATCAATTTCAATCTGCTACAATCACCAGAGTAATTGTGGCAGTACAGCTCAGTTGGAGAGCCTTCGGCGTAATGATTCGCGTAGGACGCTCTGACCAACCGTCCGCCCTGCTATCGAACCTTACGACATACATCACATTTGGCAGCGTAGCTCAGTTGGTTAGAGCGTAGGACTCATAAGCCTAAGGTCACAGGTTCGATCCCTGTCGCTGCTACCAAATTAGAATTCAATTCCACTAAATCGCTTCTCTTATAGAGGCGATTTTTTGATGTCACTATACTGACCACTATACCTCGTATTGTCAGCCAAAGTCAGTCCACAACCCTGCCGGTAGGGTTTGCACAAGTACGCCTATAGTTATATTCCATAACGATACAACTCATGATAATCTGATCTTAAGTTATGAGCTTAGCAATAAAACCGACTAAATCTAATAAGAGCCATCCTTCAAAGAAGCATGGATTTAAACGCGACTTCGTAATTGCGACAGGTGGGGCGTTTATCCTTCTCGTAATTGCCGCAGGCGCAGCGAACCGCACCACCCCAAGTGAGTCGCAGATCCCTTCGGCCTCCGCAGTCCAAACACAAAGCATAACTCAACCGCGCCCATCCAGCACACCTGCTCCCGCATCTTCAACAGTACCGGCCGTAGGTAGTACGGATTACAGCTCAGAAAATAACACATACACCCCACCTAGCTCCTATCAACCCGCCTCGCACTCATACTCGTCGAACACTGCGGGTCCCACGAACTGTTCAAGCAACAACGTAGGTTCCTCGACCTATACCAATTGTTATGGTGGCGGCGGCTCAACGAGCTGTACCACCAATAATATTAGTAGCTCGGTATACACGAACTGCTACGGCGATGGTGGCTCAACGACCTGCTCAACCAATACAGTCGGCAGCAGTGCCTACTCAAATTGCTATGGCAGTAGCAGTGGATCCACCAGCTGTTCGACAAATAACATCGGCAGCACCGCGTATACCAACTGCTACGGTGGTAGCGGTTCAACCAGCTGCACAAGCACAGCAATTGGAAGCTATAATTACACAAACTGCTACTAACATGTGCATGGCCACTTAGTTTTCGCGTCACAGCATGACTTTTGACACTTTATGCAGCCGGTCGACAATAGACGACTGCGCTTAGCGACATGGTGCTAATCAGAAGCGTAGCAATCAAGGTGAATATAGGAAGGCAGGCAGCTTTGTCGTTGCAGCTTGACAGACTTTGAGAATAAATTCAAAATGAGCCCAACAATGGAACAAGACAACTCAAGTTATTCGTCCGATCGACCCGATTTTGATTCGTCACCAGAATCATCACCAAACAGGGCCTCGAAGTTTGCGAGATGGCTACTGGGGCAGTCTTCTGACCCCAAGGATACCCTATACCCAGAGACACCAGGCCCTCGGCGCTCACGCTCTGAAGTAAGCCCGCTAAGATACGCAGACTTTGCCGTAGCTAGTTACCAAGGTGTGTTCGCTCAAATCGCTGCGCTGCGCAGCATTGCATCCGGCGCTTCAGTGGAAGGTTTTGATTGCATACCTGACGACATAAAGCTACGGCTCTCGCTGGAGAGCTCTCGTGATGTACTGCAAGAATGGTCCGCTGCGTTTCTTCCGTCTCACACTGGTGCTCAAGAATTATATGACTACTTCAATTCTGGTAATTCCGTACGACGGAGAGACATTGAGGATTTGGTCAACCTAACCGATGACCTCGCTGGTAATATAGATTGGTTATACAGCGAGCTCCGATAGCCGTACGCCACTGAAGGCGCTACGTAAACCTGCCACTTCTTGACAGTCACGGCGCCAGGCCGATCGGTTCGTCCGCATGGCTTATAATAAGATGGTAACCATACTTCACGCCGCGAAGGGGGACGATGAAAAAACCAAAGTTTGCGCTTATTGCCTATCTCAGTCTGATTACTCTTGTGATTAGTAGGTACGTCGCCAAAAATAGTCGCCGCGCAGCAGCCCCTGCCGCCTCGCACGGCGCCGATAGTCCGCCACAACTATCAGAACGTGCCTGGAAGCGAGCGCTAAAGGAAACGAAGGCCGCCCTCCGCGACAAGAGTCTGCCCATGTCATCAGCCGGTATCGCGTTCTTTACGACCTTGTCGTTCTTTCCACTGCTCGCCGCAGCCGCGGCCATTGCCGCCCTGGTTATCGGCCAGCACCAAATGGCCGATGTCGTCGGCTTACTCAATACCCACTTGCCTAAAGATTTAGCCGGACTCATCAGCACCCAGCTGCAAACTCTGTCTCACAAACAAGCCAGCAATATTTTCGTGGCGATCATCGCCATCCTACTGTCGCTCTACAGTGCTTCGGCCGCCACTCAAAACCTCATCAAAGCCACAAATTACAGTTATGACGTCACCGAAACCCGCAGTTTTATCAAGGTGCGGCTGATTAGCTTAGCACTGACACTGGGCGGACTGGTGCTCGGCTTCGCCCTGCTCGCACTTCTGCTCGTCAGTCCTACCATCCTGCAGGGCATTGGGTTGCCGGGCGCGGTCGCCGCACCACTTCTCTGGCTGCGCTGGCCAATGATTGTCGTCGTCCTTACTATCATCCTGGCGACCTTCTACCGGTATGGCCCAAACCGCACCGAGCCCAAGTGGCAGTGGGTGAGTTGGGGTGCCGCTGCAGCGACGATCATCTGGCTGATCGGCACAGCCCTGTTCTTTTTGTACGCACAAAATTACGGCAACTTCAGCCGGTCATATGGCATCTTCGCCGGTATCGTCATCCTAATGACGTGGCTCCATCTGTCGGCTTTTATCTTCCTGCTAGGTGCCGAGGTCAATCACCGTCTCGAACAGCAGACGGATACGCGCACGACAATCTAGTAATTATTCCTCGCCTTCGATCGAGACGTGCGGCAGCAGACGGTCCAGCCACCGAGGGAGCCACCAGGCGGCACGGCCGAGCAGCGTCATCACTGCAGGGATGATCGTCATACGAACGATAAAGGCATCGACCAAAATACCGGTCGCCAGCCCAAAGCCCATCGCCTGAATCGTGCTGTCGTGGTTAAAGATAAAGCCGGCAAAGACGCTCACCATGATCACGCCAGCCGCCGTTACGACCTTGCTGCCGGCCCCAAAGCCGCGCACCACGGCCTGCTTAGCACTGGCGCCATGCGTATACGCTTCGTGCATGCTCGATACCAGGAAGAATTCGTAGTCCATCGCAAGACCAAAGAGAATGCCGATGGCGATAATAGGAATGAAACTGACGATCGGACCAGGCGCTGCGGCCACGCCGAACCAGCCCCACTGAAAAACCGCTACCAGCGCACCGAACATGGCCGCGACCGACAGCAGAAACCCGAGTGTTGCCTTGAGCGGCACGATGATCGAACGGAATGCCACGATCAGCAATATCAGTGATAGTCCGACGACGATCGCCAAGTACTGCGGCAGGGCAGCGGCCAATTTGGCGCTGATATCTTCCTGCAGAGCGGTCGACCCAGTGACCGCCAGGCTCACGTGACGACTGCCCGTTAGGCGCTGCTGGACCGCCGGATCACGTAGATGTTTAATCAAATCAGTGGTTGCGCCTGCGGCCGGTGCTGATTTCGGAATCACCTGGATGATACCCGCCGTGCCGTCGGCGGTTGCTACCGCCGGCAGTGCCTGGTCAACGTTCGGCTCCTTGGCAATCGCGGCGGCGACTTTTTGCAACTGCACGAGCTTGGCGTACTGGGCCACTTGCTGATCAATTTGTGCCAGCGCTGCCTGCTTTTGTTGCTCGCCCGCCATCTGCGCCTGCGCAATTTGCTGCTGCAAGGCAAGCTGCTGTTGTGGCGTCACTGCCTGCGCAGCTTGTTGTGCAAATGCCGCCTGCTGTTTAGCGGTCGCCTCTGCAACCCGCTTGTTAAATTCTCCCATGGCAGCCTGACGGACAGCGCTTCGATCAGCGTCGCTCACCGCCGGCAAACCTTCGGTCACAACGGTCAGCGGCCCGTTGAAACCAGCCCCAAACCCTTGGCTTAACAGATCATAGGCCTTACGCTGCGTCGTATCCGTAGCGGCATACTGGTCAGTTGGCAAGCCGAGTGTCAAGTTGCGCGCCGGCCACGCGATGACGCCAAGTAACAACACGGCACCAATCAGGATGACAATCGGTCGGCGTGTCAGCGCGGCGCCCCACCGGTACCACACAGTGTGGGCATCGACGGAATCAGTTCTATTAACACCTCGTGCTTGGGCGGTTGCGACAGTTGCCCGCGCCTTTTTGCCAAAGATACGCTGCCCCGCCAGACCCAGAAGGGCAGGCACCAAACTGATTGCCCCCAGCGCCGCCACCGCCACACTGCCAGCACCCACCAGCCCCATCGTCGTCATGAATGGAATATTCACGATCGTCAGTGATGCCAGCGCGATCACCACGGTCATCGCCGCAAACACTACCGCGTTGCCGGCCGTCCCGGTCGCCCGCGCCGCCGCCTCCCGATACCCGTACCCCTGTAGCGCATACCCACGGTATTTATTAATGATAAAGAGGGAATAGTCGATTCCAACCGCCAGTCCCAGCATCACTGCGAGCACCGGTGTGGTCGAACTGATCGTAAACAACTGACTCATCGCAAACAAGCCGGCCATACTGACGCCGACGCCGACAAGCGCCGTCACGATTGGCATGCCGGCGGCAATCAGCGAGCCAAGCGTCATAATCAAGACCGCAAGCGCAACCACGACGCCTGCGACTTCGCCGATTCCAAGGATTTCCCCTGGTGTCTTATTGATCAGATCGCCGCCCACTTCGACCTGCAGCGACTCGCTCCGCGCCGCAGCGACAGCCGCGTCAACGCGCTCGGTGACTGTCTTGTCAATCGACCCGTTCAGTCCTTTGAGCTGTACCTGCGCATACCCGATTGTGCCATCAGGCGCGATGAACTGTGCGGCATCAAACGGACTGACCACCTGCGTCACGCCGTCGATCGCCTTGACCTTTTGCACGAGCGCCTCGATTGATGCGCGCTGGTCTGCCACTGTTCCACGCGTCGCATGAAAGACAATTCGGCCCGTGCCCTTGCCACCACTCGGAAACAGTTCGCTCGCCCGGTCAATCGCCCGCTGTGCCTGGGTGCCGGGGATAGAAATGGCCGAACTGGTCGGTTTGATAAAATGTGCTGCCAAGCCGCCGAGTACCGCAAGCAGCAGCAGCCAACCCGCCACCACGCGCCAAGGATGCGTAAACGCCCCTAGTCCAATCTTATGTAGCCACTGCGCCATGCTCTCTACCGTCCTTTTCCGCCCTCAAGCTCGATTACTGTGTTCACTAATTCTTTGACAGGAGTAAAATACTGCCCCATCTGCGGCTGGTAATAAATCTTGCGCCCCACCTTGTGGCTGGCGATGATATGCGCATCCTTGAGAATCCTCAAGTGATGCGAGATCGTTGGCCGCGCCAGATCGGTTTCTTGAGCCAGTTCGGCCACCGACCGCCGCTTGCCATCCATCATCAGCAGCACGAGCTGCTGCCGGACGGGGTCGCCCAAAGCACTGAAGAGGGGAAGGCTCTCCGTAAATAACTGGCGAAGCGTTTCGACATGATTCATTATCTATCAGTATGCGTAATCAGTCGAAAAAAATCAACGGGTTTATGTCCCAGGGGACTCCCATGCTATACCGCTTGCTAGAGATTGTTACGCAGGAATGCCGGCAGTCCCTTGAGGAGCGCCGGATTATTCGGACCCATGTTCGTCATAACTTTGGTCGGGTTATCAAACGGCGACTTGCCTTGGTCGTGCTGTTCACTGCTCGCCTGCGGCGCCTGTGACGGCTGCACTGCATCAGGCTGAGTGGTAGACGGAGCTGCGACGGTCGTCGTTTCAGCAATACCAGGATTATGGGTCGCCAGCGAATTAAGCGTGGTTGGCGCCGGACCGGCCGCTGTAGTTTTACGCAGGTTAGCGCCCTGATGATACGTATAGAGAGACACCACCGCAAGCCCGATCGTCACCAGCATGGTCACGCCGAAAGACATAATAACGAGCTTAAATTTTGTCTTCATTAGTCTTATTATCTCACTTATCCTTAATTTTGTCATGTTATTCAGGTCAATCAGCGCTATACTTAGACACAAGCATTATGAAAATTACGACGCTCAATCTGCAAGGCTTTGACCACTGGGACACCCGGGAAGCCGCCATCATTACTCACCTGACCGCGGAAGCGCCCGACATCGTCCTCTTCCAGGAAGCTGTCTATCTGCCGGACATCTCGCCATATAACCAAGCGCAGCTCCTCAACGGCACCCTGCACTTTCCCTATCAGCAAAGCGTGATCAGCCGTCTACAGGTCGGCCTGGAGTATCCCGTCTACCGCGAGGGCCTCGCCGCACTGAGTCGTCACCCAATCGTCAGCAGCGACACCATCGTCCTCAAGCAAGCCGAAGACGACCACCATCAGCGCATCGTCCAGTTGCTCGACATCTACATCGACGAGCAAGTGGTGCCGATTGCCAACATTCACTTCTCGATTACCGATGATTTCGACTTTGCTACCCCACAGCTCCAGGAGCTGTTCGACATCTTGGCCGCACGCGGTGAGCAACGTATCATCATGGGTGATTTCAATCTTAACGATCTCGACGCCAGCGCCGAACTGTGGCGCGACCATTACGTCGCATCGACGGCGTTCGATTACATCTCCTATCCGAGGGAAGACAAGCGCATTGATTACGCGCTTGTCCCCAAGTCCTATGCACTCGAGCAGGTCACGACCTCCGGCGATGATTTGTCGGATCACCGCGCCCTGACCGCCAGCATCAGCCTGTTAGATATCCGTACGGCTGGTCGTCAGCGTCGCCAACTTGCCAAGACCCCACGCGATTAGCGCGTAGACGATAATCGCCACGATGCTGCTGATTTCCAGCACCGACTGGCCGTAGTGCGGCGTGTAGCCGAAGATGCCGTAAAACGGCCAGGCAAACACGCTGCTTAGCGCGTACACGAAGCCAACAAACGGTGCCGCTTCGTTTGCCCCCAGGAGGAGCAGGATGACCCGGAGTGCTAGCAGGGCGATGATAATGCCTGCGATCAGCCAGATAATTCGGTACAGCATTAATGAACCGCCTGCGCGGCTCGTGCGTACGGTACGGGTAGCTTGAGGTGCGGGCGCCTCATTCGTTTGGTAAACTTCGGTCGTTTCACGGCTTTCTACTGCCATAGTAGCTCCTTTGCTAGTCTGTTATGCCCTTAGCGTAGCAGTCGAGGTCTGGTAATTCTGTAATCTACTTCACTCATTTGCGGCTATTGTTTGCGCACGACATAAAACCACGCCTCGTTAGCAAGGCGTGGTCACGCAGTGGTATCGCAAATGGCAATTATTCGATATCCAAATCGTCCGGCAGGGCAGCATGGTGGGCGTCGACAAAACTGCGAAGCTCATCAGAGGTGCGTGGACGGTTCCAGGTGGCCAGATCGAGAATGTCCGTAAAAGTGACGGCTTCGATGTCGGCGGTCGAAATATCCATGTTGTTTGCTTCCTTTTTGTTTTTGTTATGTTATGTATTTATTTAAGCATAAAAGGCATAAAAAAGCAATACCTTTTTGCTTGATTTTTGCCATATCACTGCCGCTTATGCTATAACTAAGTCCAAGAGGTAACAAAACACAAACATTATGCTTGCAACATTTGCAGTCATCGCCTTCGCCGCTCTGATCCACGCCAGCTTCCAGCTGAGCGTCAGCATGCTCACGCTCCTCAGTGGGCACGCCATCGGCAAAAAGACCGCCCATCATCGCTTGATGCACCTGATGGGCAGTTTCGTCAGCGGTGCAGCCGTCATGACCGTCCTGCTGACCGCCACCGTCGTCTTGCTGTTCGAGCCGGGCTACATTACCGTCACCCCGCTCACTTGGTCAGTGATTAGCGGCCTGCTGATTGGTAT
>JAEWBQ010000021.1 GCA_023391075.1 Candidatus Parcubacteria bacterium | reverse complement strand
CTCCTGGCCACCATAGTAGCGCTTACCCGGGTAGCCTTCGGAATATTTGTTCGTCAGGACACTGCCCAGCGCCGTCAGTACGTCGCGGCTGACGTAATTTTCACTCGGAATCAGCTCTAGTCCGTCACGTTCGCGCTGTGCTTCGCCAGCGATAAAATCGGCAATTTGTTGGTCTTTCATCGGCCATTTCTCCTCTTTATCCCAGTATACCACCGGCCACGAGAAACATTGACTATATATCATAAATGATATAACATAGACAGCATGACTGACGATTACAAGCAAAAAATCGGTACTTTAATTCAGGAAGCGCGCGGCCACCGCGGCCTCACCCAATCAGAACTGGCCGACAAGCTCGGCACCAGCCAATCCGCCATTAACCGCATCGAAAAGGGCGGCCAAAACATCAGCTTAGAGATGATCGCGCGCATCAGCGAAGTCCTCTCGAGCAACATCGTCACCCTTAATCAATCTGGCAAGATCAACTTCCGCGTCCGCGGCGGCCATAAACTGCACGGCGAAATCGAGGTTAAAACCAGCAAGAATGCCGCTGTCGCGCTACTCTGTGCCTCACTCCTCAACAAAGGCAAGACGACACTACGCCGCGTCGCCCGCATCGAAGAAGTCAACCGCATCATCGAAGTCCTGCAGAGTATCGGCGTCAAAGTCCGCTGGATCGGCGATGACGGCGCCCTGGAACTCATCCCCCCCAAGCGTCTGGCGCTCGAAAACATGGACATTCAAGCCGCCAAACGTACCCGTACGGTCATTATGTTCCTCGGCCCGCTCCTCCATCAGTACGATGATTTCCAATTGCCGTTTGCTGGCGGCTGCAGCCTCGGCACCCGTACGGTCGAGCCGCACATGGTCGGTCTGGCGCCGTTCGGCCTACACGTCGAAGCGACGACCGATTTTTATCGCGCCACCGTCAAAGAGACACCGGTCACACGCACCATCCTGCTGACCGAACGCGGCGACACCGTCACCGAAAACGTCATTATGGCGGCTGCCCTCTATAACGGTACGACGACGATCCGCAACGCCAGCCCGAACTACATGGTGCAGGACCTCTGTTTCTTCCTGGAAAAGCTCGGCGTCAAGATCGAAGGTATCGGTACGACGACCCTCAAGATCACCGGTAAGAAATCAATCAATCAAAACGTCGAATACTATCCAAGCGAAGACCCGATCGAAGCCATGAGCCTCATTGCCGCCGGCATCGTAACGGATTCTGAGATTTCCATCCTCCGCGCACCGATCGAATTCATCGAACTAGAACTCGCCATTCTTGAGAACATGGGTCTTCAGTATGAGCTGTCAGATGAGTACAAGGCGCGCAACAAGCGTACCCGCCTCGTCGACGTTCACCTCAAGCACTCCAAACTGACCGCCGCCAAAGACAAGCTCCATAGCATGCCCTTCCCTGGCGTCAACATGGATAACCTGCCATTCCTCGGTCTGATCGCCACCGTTGCCAAAGGTCGTACGCTTGTCCACGACTGGTCATACGAGAACCGCGCGATCTACTTTACCGAGCTAAGCAAGCTTAACGCCCAAATCGAGCTTGTCGACCCGCACCGTGTCTACATTACCGGTCCAACTAAATGGAAGGCTGCCGACGTCGTCGCGCCGCCTGCCCTGCGCCCATCGGTCGTCGTTCTGCTCGCTATGCTAGCCGCTCCGGGCACCTCAATTCTGCGCGATGTTTACTCGATCAACCGCGGCTACGAAGATTTCGCCAACCGCCTCAACAGTCTGGGCGCGCAAATCGAAACCCTGCAAGACCTCTAGCCTACCCCCGAGGATTGTGCTACAATAACTAAAGTTTGCCGGTACCGGCACACCATGGCGAATGTAGCTCACTTGGTTAGAGCGTCGGGTTGTGGTTCCGAAGGTAGAGGGTTCGATCCCCTTCATTCGCCCCAAATAAAAGTGACGGCCCTAGGTCGTCAATTTTATTTGGCAAAAGGACCGAATCCTCGGGCGCCAGTCATGGCGCGTAGAGGGTTCGTGCAGCGAATGAAAAAAATCAGCTGGCTTATTTTTATGAATGAGCGGAAATAGCGAACAAAGTGAACGCCTCCCCGCCTATTTTCTATTGATACGGGTTATACCGCGTCGGCGGCTCGCGAAATGTATGCTGCGATGGTTCTCCACCCGCAGGTCGTTCAATACGCTGTGGCGGCGCCTGCTCTGGCCGCATAGGCATGCTGAGCGGCCGCACCTCCCCCATGCCGCGACCGAGTCGCGAATGACCATAGTGTCGCACGTGTTGGCGATTTCGCTCCAGATGGAGCCGCTGCACGAACGACTGCGTACTCACCGCTCCGAGTCGCTCTCCGTTTGCCGCATTTGCATAGGCACTGCTATGAAACGGTGTCACATCGTCGTTGTCCGCTGAAAAGCGCATCGGCGTTATCATGCTCATGATTATACACCACTCAATGCTATGGTATAATAAGTTACAGTTTTGCGGGCGTCGTATAATGGCTAATATGCCTGCCTTCCAAGCAAGCGATGCGAGTTCGATTCTCGCCGCCCGCACCAAAGTAATAGCCCCTCGCTGAGGGGCTATTACTTTGGTCGCAGCCGAGAGTTGAACTCGGCTTTTGGGAAGCAGGGGGTTCGTGGAACGAATGAAGTAAAAATCAGCTCGCGTATATTTTTACGAACGAGTGGAAATAGGGAGCAGCGTGACCGCCTTCTCGCGCTTCGCAATTCCGAAACACCCACGCATACCCTATACTATCTACATAATGAAAACCGTCCTATTCATCCCCGGCTTCCAAGAAGACCTCACCTCACGCGACTACGCCAAAACGATCCACGTGATCGAACGTGCCGGTTACGACGTAAAGTTTGTGCCGATCAACTGGTTTCGCACCACGATCGAACAATGGGTAGATGAGCTTAATGCCGTTTATGATCAATACGAGCCGGCCGACGTTATTTTGGCTGGGTTTTCCTATGGCGCCATGACAGCGTTTATGGCGGCGACAAAGCGAAGCCCGGCGGCCGTCTGGTGCTTCTCGATGTCACCGTTCTTTCGCGAAGACCTAACGCAGCTAGGCTACTTTACATCGTGGCTCAAAGCCATCGGCCGCCACCGCCAGGAATCATTTATGAAGCTCGAGTTTGCACGCCTCGTCAAACTGATTTCTTCCGATATGCTCTTTTTTTACGGCGAGACAGAGCTCAAGCATTGGACCGACATCACCTATCGCCACTCCGTCGTCGCAAAGATTCCCCGTGCCCAAGAGATTTTCATCCCGCACGCAAAGCACGATGTCACGGGCGACCCATACATCGAGGCGATCGCCAGTACGATCGCCTAATAACACTTGTAGCGCGACAACCCGCCGCCCCTTATCAACAATGCTATAATACCCCTATGCCCCGGTAGCTCAGCTGGATAGAGCAGAGGACTTCTAAGCCTAAGGTCGCTGGTTCAAGCCCAGCCCGGGGTACCAATTTTTATGGTACATAGAAATTATATATTCGTTATCAATGCGACACGTTATTCGTCGAACAGCTCGCGAGCGCCCGGCGTGCCCACCTTAACAATTCGCTCCCTATATGCAATGTGCGCAACGTCTGATTGTGCGAAGATTGCATTGAGCACCCCTTGGACGTTCTGCTTGATATCAGGGTTACTGTCTTTTGACGTATTGTAAACTTTGGTCAGCCGCATCATGTCGTCGATTGGATACCAAAAGTTACGC